>JABLXU010000012.1 GCA_013177805.1 Candidatus Omnitrophota bacterium | reverse complement strand
TCCCACGAATCCGGCCCAGGGCAATGTGTTGGAGTTCGACCTGCCGCTGGACCGTTTTCCCATACGGGACGCGGGCAAGACGCTCAAAATCAACACGGTATTCTTGTTGGCCCGTTGTACGGACGCCGGGAACTATGGCGTCACCCTCACACCGCCCCTGCCCGTGCCGCCCCCCGCGGGATCGAACACCATGACGCTGGCCAAAAGCAACACGTACGGCGGCCTGCATTTCGCTCAGAAGAATGTCGGCGCGGCGGATCTGGAAATCGTGCCGTATGCCCCCCCGCTTGCCTGGAGGATCAAGGTTACACGTCCAGGCGGCGGGAACCTAATCGAAGATCCAGTGAAGAAAGTCATGGAAATGGAGGATCTTCTCCTGATTCTCGGATATGAATGGGAGTGAGGGGAGAATCCTCGCCTCAAGCAGGTTTGACTGTCTGCCTCAATAGGCCAGCCGGAGATGGAGGCTGCTTTTATTGTTTTTTAGGAGATAGATCCGGTTGCCTTCCATCTTTTCCACGCCGAAGGTTCCTTCAAGAATGGTCCATTTCCGAAATTCCGGAAACGCATTGACCTGAATCACCGGCCGCGCGTCCGGATGAAGCCGTGAGCAATCCGCTTTGATTTCCACTTCGCGAGCGCCACACTGGACATGCAGATCGATCGTTCCGGCGCTGGTGGGTAAATCCGCCCAGCCGAATTGAGTGCCCGGCTGGTACCAAACGGGTGGAATTCCACGAAGCAAATAGAGGTTTTCGTCTCCGGGGAATTCAAACGCGAACGCCCAGGCCAGCATGCGCGGCGCGAGAAGTTGAGAGGGGAGGCAGTCCGAAGCACGGTATTTCCCATCGATTCCCACCTGCTCGAACGCCGTCAGCGTATGCCGGTCTTGATGATGCGATACATGGGCGTGGAATAGCAGCCAGTATTTTTTCAGCTGGTCGGATGCCAGCAAATAGGAAGCCCATTCCGCGGCCGGCCAGTCATCGAGATGGCCGGCAAACCGGGTCATGCTCAGCAGCTCGCCTCCCCGGTCCGCCCGTAAATTGTCGATGGCATCCGCCATGCCGCGAGGCAATCCGCCCGAGGAGAGCATTTCCAAGTAGTAGCGGTAATTCGCGTAGGTGTTTTCCCGCTGATTTTGCGGAGGCTGCTGTCGCGGACCGTCCGGGATGGATACCGCATTGTTTTGGAGGTAATCCTGCCAGACGTTCTCCTCGATATCCGCGGGTTTTTGTATTCCCGTGCTTAGGGTCAAGGGCAGCGGGGCGTATCCCGGGTAAATGGGAGGGAGCAATCCATAGGGTGTTTGAACCGCCAACGCGGCCAGCGCGTCCCGGGTTTGCTTCATCAGATCTTGCGCCATGTGCTGGAGTTGGGCCGCCGTTCCGGGACGGTGATACCGTTCGAACAGTTGAGACAGGCTTTCCAATCCCCGTGCGGCCCAGAGGTTGTTGCTGAAATACGCCTGGCGTAGTTCCGCGTTATCCGCTTCCGCGCCCAGGTGAATCAACCGGTACCCTCCCGGTAGGACCGGCCGGCGAAGTGAATGTAAGTAATGCGCGGAGGCTTCAAGCTTGGCGAAATGATGCTGAATGTTCCACCCGTTCCCATACGCGCGATCCAGCTTTTCGATCAACCGGTATATCATTCCATATTCCGAGGCGGAGGCGGCCGGATGGACATCGCGCTGCCAATAGCGGATCGTGCCGTCGTCATTCACGCAATAGGTGAACCAATAGTCAACCAGTTTTTTCACCCAATCGTGTTCGCCGTATTGGAAGGCCGTTTCCACCACGGCGATCCAGGCGGGGGGGAAGGTGTCATGCACGTCCGCGCCGTAATCCCGCGCGCCATAATGGGGATGTTCACCGGCGAAAATGACATGAGACAGCGCCAGGCTGCCTTTTACCACGCGCATCATGCCGGGATCCGGAATATCAGGAAGGGAAAGAGAGGTCTCGAAATTCCTCCAATGGAAAACCGTTTGAACAAAATCACCCCAAAATACATGGCGGTCTACGATTCGAATTTCAGGACCTTGGGCGATCCAAAACCGATCCTTTGGGGAGGATCCCGCCGCTCCGGGTTCCGCCAGACGGATATATACAGATGGCTGATTTCCACGTTCCCATACCGGAACAAACGCGTTATAGACATAAGCCGGTTGCGTATCGGTGTATTCATAATGCGCCATCGGCATCCACCCATCCAGCAGGCCGGGATGACAGACCTGGCCGGATAAGCGGTTCTCCTGAGCCGCCGGATCAAAAATGACCGTTTCAGCGAGCCTGATCTTCCCGTCCCGCGTGACAATGGGACTCCCGCCGCCGGTCAGCGGGCTGCCGAGGATTTGATAGCCATTGGTGATGGGAGGAAGCAGGGCGGCGATGGCGGAGGGATCAATCCAGGGAGATGAAAGGAATTTCTCGCCCAGGATATCCCGGGAGAAGGATAATATTTCCTCCGCGCTCTTACTGTCATACCAAAGCCGAGAATCCGCATCCAGTGTCGCGTGGGGTGGTTTGGCCAACTGCGCCATCCGGCATTCATCGCTGATTAGCGCGAATTCATCGGCATTTTCCAATAACGCCCAAGGATTGTCATCGTGCCGGCCCCTCCACAGCAGTTTCCAACCCTCGGACGATTCATCGATTTTGATATATACCGGCTCTCCGAATCCGCGCGGGCGGAGTTTCACGAAATCTCCGCCCACTTCCCAATACGCAAAGCGTCCCAAACTGGGAGCGGGATGATCTTTGTCTTCCAGCACGATTTCGCCGAGAGACCGGGGGATATGAAAATCAGGGAATGGTTCACTCGCGTCGATCCAGGTGATCCAGACCGGTTCCGTTTCTTGCTCCGCGGCCTGGACTTCGGAGCGGAACAAGCCGGCGCGGAAGCGGGCGCCGGGATGGAGTGAGATGTTGGCTTCCCGCAAATCTTCATTGTGAATTTCTGCTTCCACAATATAGCCCTGGGGAGTAAGTGAAACCGCATACCGGAGCGATTCCGGATTCCAGGCAAAATTCAGGTACCGGTAATACCGCGCGCGGTACGTGAGCGCGGCGCTCTGAGGGGCGATTTCAAAACAGATGAAAGGATCTTCTTCATTTCCCGATCCCAAATAGAATTCCGCACGGTCCTGCGCGGCGACCGCCATGTCGTCCCAGCTGGGTGGTTTCGCGATGATCTGCGAATCCGCGCAATGGAAGGCGAAGACCATTTTGTCTTCATTCCAAAACATCCAGGCTTGGGTAGCGGGGGCCTTCATGCCTGGCTGACCGGCGATTTTGAAGTTTTCGATAGGTTGGGTTTCCCGGTACCAAGGTTCATTCAATTTTCCATCAATAATCACATCTCCAGGGAGTTTGGGGATATACCGCAGGGGCACGGCCAAGGAGCTTGTAAGCCATATGAAATGTGAAACGGATAAGCCGAACAACCAAATTGTTTTGCGAAAATTGAATGATGACATTATGGAGCCCTCTGTTCGGTATACGGATACGATGTGAACCATAGACAGCAGCTATATACCGCCCTCTTGGAGAAAAATAAATGGGTCAATCTGGAAGTGCGTTCAAGGTTAAAAAAGGTTATCTGTGTACTTGAACGCAGAGTTTCCTAGGGTTTGATTCGGGATATGAGTAAGGTGTGTGGATGAGAGCGCTAAACCATTCCCTTTCCCTTGGGGATAGGGAGAGGGAAACCTTTTTCACTATGCCACGGCTTGCTGGAGGTTGTCTCAACCTTGGACCATTAATCCTGGGCAAACCTTCCTGGCCGCATTGTGATCCAAGCCACCTTCTGTGCCATCCGTGGTTCAATCGAAAGGGCGAATGGCGTCCTTGCTATGCATTCATGTATACCAATGTATGGCATCCAAATCTTATACAACCATTGCTGATTCCTTGGTTGTATGAAATTCATTCCACATGGACGGTTTCGCCGATCGGGGGTAAGGGAAAGGGTTGGTACTCCCAAGTCCGCGGATTCCATTGCACCCAATACAAGGATGAATCTTCTAAGGGTACATCAAACACGAATTTGGCTGCAGCAGGGCGTTGGTCGCCGGTTAACTGGGTGATCTCGATGGAAACTCCGGTCAAAGAAAGTTTTTTGCCAAGTTGAGAAGGCGATTTCTTGCCCAGCAGCAATCGCTCGATCCGCCTCAGGCTGTTGGCGGGATCCACATAAGTCTTGGGATCCAGCCAGGAATCGGCCACCCAGCGCGGGGGACCGGCGTAACCATATTGAGGTCGGACCACCACAGTCTTGGCGTCGATCCTGACCAGCGCAGCCGGATCTAAACCGGGCGTTAAAACCCGCACCCGGGAGGGGAGGGGATCGCCATTCAGCAGGCGGATGGGAAACAAGTAAGCCACGAGGAGGGGAACGGGGGGATTGACAAAGATCACCGTTTTCCCGGCTTGCTCCAAAACGGATTGCTTGGCCATGGAAACCAGGTCGATTCCTTTTTGCAAACGGTCCAGGGCGGCAGGGGTCCACTGCAAATGAACCGCGCCGCTCAAAATCCGGGTGATCAGCAACAAAACCAGAATTCTCCGGGTCCAGGCAGGCGCCGGCCGGTCCGGGGTGAAAGACACCTGAAAGGTATTATGGGTGGTTTGCGCCAGGAGTCCCATGCCTCCGAACGCGGCCAGGACCAGCGAGCGTCCCCCCGGCCAGGCGGCGCAGAGCGGAACCAACGCCAGCACCGTGCCGGTCAGCCAAAAACCGGATATCCGGCATCCCCGCCATACCGGATAAAATAGAAAGGTCAATCCGCATAGGAGACTAACGGCCGCCATCCAGTAGATCCGGACGGCAAACGGCGTGAGGAGGACGTAGAGTTCCGGAGAGGGCAGCGCAAGAATGCCTAGCAGCAAAATTGGGAGCCGTTCCACCACGGCCATCCCGAAGCGCGCTGGATCGATTCCCGGATCGACGTACAATTCCAACCCGGATATACCATATCCCAGGGAAATATAAAGTATTCTCCAAATTATTGTAAGTGTAATATAAGGAAGTATCGAGAGCGCGCGGGAGCGGGCCGGTCCTCGATCGAGCCATACCGCGTAAGCCAGCAGATAGGCTGAAACCGCGACTCCCGATTCCGATGAAAGCAGAGAAAGGACATACGCCGTGGAAGCCAAAATGACAAAGGGGAGACGATGAAACCGTCTCCCGTGGTCATGGGCCCAGAGGGCGAACAATCCCCATCCAGCGCCCAGGAGAATGTGGCGGTTGGCCAAAAACGCGAGAGGAACCGCCGGCGTGTCATTCAACGCGTACAGCAGGAGCGCCAGCCCAGCCGCCCAGCCTGCGCCCATCAGGTTCCGATAGGTGGCGGCGGCCAGAATCAGAAGCCCGATAAACCATGCCAGGCTGTGACAATGCATCATCGCGCTCGAATCCGGCCACAACCAATAATCCAACAGGCTGAAACAGGCTGTCAGGGGACGCCAGAACGCGGCGCGGATATCCAGATCGCACCACCAGGGAATGCCTCCCAGATCCATGGCCTGGCGGAGCCGTTCTTGTTCTCCCGTAAAAAAGGAGTACATCCGCATGGGGCCTTTCAGGCGGCCGTCCTGAAGGAACAGCGCGTCCGCGGCGGGGTCATCGCTGTGCGCCGCGCGGTGGAGAATGTCATCGCCAAACCACCCCGCCGAGAGGCACGGCCAGGCCAGGAGAACGGCCGCCGGCATGAGGACGAATGGGAATCCGGGCCATGAGAGAATCCAGGGTATGGTGTTGCGGATACTCCAAGCAAACCGGGATGAAGTCATTGTCTGAAATCATTCTTGAGAAAATGAATGTAAAATATGCACTTGCCGAATAAGGTATCTGCCGTTCTCCCGTGTGACCTGGCAAGGGGACATCCATTGTGGGCAATATTCATGGCCAGTCAATAATGGAAACCGAAACTTCCTTCGTTTTTCCCACAGCAAAGGGAAAAGAGTCTCATCCTGCCTGGCAGTAGAATAAAAAGGAACCATATCAAGGCGTATAGGAAGCCTGATTTTCGTATTACCAATTTGTATTCCCAATCGGGCCGGATTCCCGAAGCAAGCCTTGTCCGGAGAGAGTATTGACTTATTGGGAATAAGAACTATCTTTTCATAGTAGATGTAACGAGAGGGGATGGAGTTCCCCGCGAACCGCCGCTCAGCCGGCTGATAACTCCTACCAGCGTTCCGCCCGGTAGGATTTTTTATATCTATACACTCCCACCGGGCGGTGTGTGGGAGGTCCACATGAATCATCGGGCAGAATCAAACGTGGAGTGGCAGGCCAGTTGGGAAGGTTCAGAAATCGGGGGAGAAAATCCGCTCCCGCCGCCGGTGGGGAACCATCAGGATCCTGGTTTTCTGTTGGACCGCATTATCGATCAGGCCAGCCGGCTGGATGGCATTGTCCAGGATGATATCCAACAATTATCCCAGTTGAAAAACCGCTTGGAAGAGGGACGTTTTCACCTCGCGGTGGTAGGCCAATTCAAGCGGGGCAAAAGTTCGATATTGAACGCCCTTCTCGGCGAAGAAATCCTGCCCACGTCGGTGGTCCCTTTGACGGCTATTCCCACGTTTATCGCGGCGGGGAACCAGCCCAGCGTCCGGATTTCGTTTCAGGATCAACGGCCTCCGGAGGAATGCGCGGTGAAATCCGCCCAGGACATTTCGGCAGTGCTTTCCCGCTTTGTGACCGAAAACGAGAATCCCCAAAACCGCAAAGGAGTCGAAAAGGCCGAGGTGTTCTATCCGGCTCCGCTGTTACGGGAAGGGGTGGTGCTGATCGACACGCCGGGCATCGGTTCCACCTTTAAGCATAACACCGAGACCACCATTCAGTTCCTTCCGCAATGTGATGCGGCCATGTTTTTGGTTTCCGCCGATCCGCCGATCACCGAAGTGGAGTTGCAATTTCTGAAACTGGTCCATACCAAGATTCCTCATCTGTTTTTTTTGTTCAACAAGGTGGATTATTTGAACGAATCCGAAAAACAGCACGCGCTGGCCTTTCTCCGGAAAGTGCTGGCCGGTCAAATCGGATTGCCCGAGTCCACCCCGGTTTTCCCCGTTTCAGCCCGTCGGGGATTCCAGGCCCGCCAAAGCCGCGATGCTGGACTATGGAAGGACAGCGGGCTGGAAACCATTGAATCCCATCTCCTGCAATTTCTTGTCCGCGAAAAACACAACGTCTTGCGCGGCTCGGTATTGCGGAAAGCAAGCGAGATTCTCGCGGGAATCCTCATGCGCATTCAGTTGACTCTGCGGGCCCTGCGGATGCCCCTGGAGGATCTGGAAAAGCGATTGGCGGTTTTCAAAACCGAACTGGACAAAGCCCGGCATCAGCGGATTATCACCAGCGATTTGCTGGCGGGCGAGCAAAAGCGGCTCTTGCAGGTCTTGGAATCCCAGGCACGGGCTTTGCGCGATAAAGCCGTCGAGCATTTCACGGCCATTTGCCGGCCAGCAGTCCAGGAGGCCGGCGCCACAATCGGGGAAGCCACGTTACACGATTTGTTGGAAGACGCCATTCCCGTTTTTTTTGAAAGGGAACTGGGGGTGGTTTCCAGCGAGTTTTCACGCCGCGTGGATGCGTGCTTGCAGCCCTACCAAACCCGGCTGGAGGAGATCATTGAATCGGTCAAGAAAACCGCCGCGAATATTTTCGAAATTCCTTATACACCCACGTCTTCGTCCGAGTGGTTTAAGATGGAGCGGCAACCCTACTGGGTGACTCATAAGTGGGATTCCACCTTTTCGCTGATTCCCATCGGGTGGGTGGAGCGTTTCCTGCCGGCCCGCTGGGTCCGTTCCCGCGTCACGAAGCGCATTTCCGATCAGATACACCAGCTGGCTTTGAACAATGTGGAAAATCTGCGGTGGGCCACCCTGCAGAATCTCAACAAAACCTTCCGTTTTTTCAACACCACCCTGAGCGAGCGATTCGAAAACACCATCCGGGTGACCGAAGGGGCTATTCAAGCCGCCCTGGATCAACGCCGGCAACAAGCCGGAGAAATCGCCCAGAGTGTGGAGCGCTTGGAAGAAATCCGCATTGAATTAGAATCGCTTCATACCCAAATCATTCACTCTATTCCATTGGAAAGCAGGTAATCTTCATGAACCCTATCGCATCCATTCAAGCGCTGGAAATTCTGGATTCCCGCGGGAATCCCACGGTCCGGGTAAAAGTCACGCTGACCAATGGCGTCACCGCCACCGCGTCGGTGCCCTCCGGGGCGTCCACGGGTGAAAATGAAGCCGTGGAACTGCGGGATGGCGACAAAAAACGGTATGGAGGCAAAGGCGTTCAGCAAGCCGTCGCCAATGTCAACGGCCGGATCGCGCCGGTCTTGACCGGAAAAGATCCCAGCCGCCAGGCCGAGCTCGACCGCCTTATGATCGAACTGGACGGCACACCCAACAAATCCCAACTGGGGGCAAACGCCATCCTGGGGGTTTCCATGGCCGTCGCGCGCGCCGCGGCGCAAGCCGCCGGTCTTCCGCTGTATGCTTACCTGGGCGGTCCCGGAGCCGTGCGGCTGCCGGTTCCCATGATGAACATCCTCAACGGCGGCAAGCATGCGGACAACAGCGTCGATCTGCAAGAATTCATGGTCATGCCCATTGGCGCGCCGACCTTTGCCGAGGCCTTGCGTTACGGGGCGGAAACATTTCACGCGCTGAAAAAAATTCTGAGCCAAAAAGGGTACGCCACGAGTGTCGGGGACGAAGGCGGTTTCGCGCCCAATCTGAAAAGCAATGACGAGGCGTGCGAAGTGATCGTCGAAGCCATTCAAGCGGCGGGCTATAAACCTGGAAAAGACGTGGCCATCGCGCTCGATCCGGCCGCCAGTTCTTTTTACGAGAACGGCATTTATCACTTATCCAAGTCCGGCCAGGGGAAAAAGACCAGCACGGAAATGACCTCCCTGTATCAAGATTGGATCGCAAAATACCCGATCGTTTCCATTGAGGACGGCCTGGCGGAAAACGATTGGGATGGATTCGTCCAACATACCGCCGCTCTGGGCGGCAAAATCCAGATCGTAGGCGACGATCTCTATGTGACCAACACGAAATTCATCGCGCGCGGCATTCAAGAAAAAGCCACCAATGCCGTTTTGATCAAACTCAATCAGATCGGCACCGTGACCGAGACCATCGAAGCGATTCAACTATGCCAGAAGGCGGGCTGGGGGTATGTCATTTCCCACCGTTCCGGCGAAACCGAGGACGCGTTCATGGCCGATTTCGCCGTGGCTATGAATGGCGGGCAGATCAAAACCGGTTCCGCGTGCCGGAGCGAACGGATCGCCAAATACAACCGCCTCTTGGAAATCGAAGCGGAACTCGGCCGGGCCGCCGTCTTCACGAATCCGTTCGCGTAAACTGGCGGGCGGGAAATTCGGAGTTCGGGGTCCATTGAGGGAATGAGTGAACCGGCTGAAATACCGAGGGGCCGGGGAATGCCCTGGCCCCTCGTATTCTTAATTTGCATGGCAGGCAAACCCAATCCGCATAAAGACAGGCAAGAACTCCGGGAAGAGGCGTTACGCCCCAGCCGCCATTTAGGATACGGGCGAGACACCCTGGCGCTCTACTTGATCAGCCGGAGAGCATATGCCCTAGCCGAACCGGAATTGCGCCGGGCCGTTTGGCTCAATCCCTACGAACCGGCATTCAAAGTCCATTTGGCATGGTGTCTCTACAAACAGCAGAAATTTCAGGAAGCCCGCGAGTGGATCGATCAGGCCATTCAACAAAATCCAGACAATCCCGAAGGCCAACGCGTGCGGGCCGCCATCCTTGACGGCTGCCGCCCTGAAAGCACGGAACATGGATAAACCCCGGTCTCTCGTTCTCAATGAGAACCACAAGCGTTGCCTCACGGCCACCTTGAGGCTGCTCGATCGAACGGCATGTGAATTACGGTTGTTGGCTGAGCGGCGCGGGATGGTATCGGTTCTGTATCACGAACACAATAACCTCCCGCCCCCGCACCGGATATCAGTCGCGTCCTTTCTGAACGAAATCCAAGCCGTCATTGGGGAACTACGGGAGGTTTTCGGCCTCGATCCACAAGTCGTCTTTACAGCGCAGTTAATACGAAGTTATTGCTCGTCCGCTTGGGAACAAACCTTGGCGCTGCATAGCCGGCAGTTGCGGGGATACGGTGAATTGCCGCCCGAGACGGCTGCCTTCTTGAATCCAAAAATCGAACAAATCGCTGATAATTTTCTTCGTTTATCCGATCTCTTGGCGGATAGTGACAAGAGATGAATTTCTCCTCATTTCAGGCCCACAGGTAAATTGTGAAGCGATTGCAACCCCATACGAACCCAACCCGCCGGCCCTGGCTCACCAGTACGGTGCTGGGCATCGGCCTAGCGTCCCTCTTCAGTGATTTGAGCCATGAAACCGTTACGGCGGTGCTGCCGGTTTATTTGGCTTCCCTGGGAGCAGCGGCGGGGGCTCTGGGCACCATCGAGGGATTCGCTGACGGCCTTTCCACGATGGCCAAGTGGATCGGCGGCTGGTTAGCCGACCGCCGTCAACACCGCAAACCCCTCTGCGCGGGCGGATATGCCTTCATGGCCCTGGCGCCGGTGGTGATCGCCGCGGCAGGCCATTGGTTCACGGTGCTAGGCGGCCGGGTCCTGGCCTGGATTTCGCGGGGCTTCCGCACACCCGCCCGCAAAGCGTTACTGGCCGAGGCCGTGCCCCCGGAACTGCGCGGCCGGGCTTTTGGGCTCGAACGGGCTATGGATACGACCGGGGCGATCCTGGCGCCCCTGCTGGTCCTCCTGCTTCTTCACACCGGATGGAGTCATCGCGCGGTGATCTTGTGCTCGACGATCCCTGCGGTCCTGGCTGTGGGCGCTATCGTCTTGTGGGTGAAGGAAACCCCAGGCCGTGTTCCCGTCCAAACCCCCTTGTTTACCAGTTTCGGGCATTTCGATGCTGGATTCAAACGATACCTGATGGCGGTAGGAGTGTTCGGATTAGGCGATTTCGCTGATACGTTTTACATCCTCTATGCCGTTTCGGTCCTTGAACCTTTAAAGGGTGCCGCGTCGGCCGCCACATTGTCCGTAGCCTTGTATACATTGCATAACGTTTTTTACGCGAGTTTTTCCTATTTTGGAGGATGGTGCGCGGATTACGTGAACAAGCGGTGGCTGCTCGTGGCCGGCTATTCCGCGGCCGCCGGAGCCGCCTTATGCCTCATCGGGGGGGTCGAAAACCTCGCGGGCCTGGCACTGATGTTTGCTCTGGGCGGGCTGGGGGTAGGTCTCTACGAAGCAGTGGAAGACGCCCTCGCGGCGGATCTACTTCCCAACGAAATCCGGGGCCAGGGTTATGGCGCGCTCGCCGTGGTCACGGGCCTCGGCGATTGGCTGAGCAGTTTTGTTGTAGGCTGGTTGTGGGCGGGCTTGGGCCTCGCCGTGGCTTTTGGCTACGCGATCGCTTGGATGCTGGCAGGGATTCTGATGATGGCATACCAGTCCCGGCAGCCCGCGATTCCTGCCCGGAAGGGTTAAAAAGCAAGGAGAACAAGGAATGACCGAAGTTTGGACACAAGCCACGCTCTGGATCGGCCTGGCTTTAATCGCTACGCTTCTTTCGATCTGGTTAGGGATCGCAACCGCTTTGTCGGAAATCGTGGTCGGGACCGTAGCCCAATTGCTCATTGGGGCGCTGGCGGGCACCGTAGCCTTGGGAGCGGATGAATCGTGGGTCAGGTTTCTTTCCGGAACAGGGGCCATCGTGCTCACGTTTCTGGCCGGGGCGGAACTCGATCCGGTGGTGTTCAGAATGAAATGGAAAGAAGCCACGATCATTGGTTTGGTGGCTTTCTTCGCACCGTTTCTGGGCTGTACCGTTGTCGCCTATTATGGGCTGGCTTGGAGCCTCCAAGCCAGTTGGCTGGCCGGCGTGGCGCTCTCCACCACCTCCGTCGCGGTGGTTTATGCCGTGATGCTGGAATTGGGCTTCAACAAGACCGAATTCGGGAAGGTGGTCCTCGCTGCTTGTTTTATCAACGATTTGGGGACGGTAGTGGCTTTGGGCCTTATTTTCGCGCCTTTTACGATCCGGACTTTGATCTTTATCGGTGTGAGCGTGGCTGTGTTTGCCGTGATTCCATGGTTGACACCCCGTTTTTTCCGCCGTTTCGGCGGCCGGCCATCGGAGTTGGAAGCCAAATATCTGTTGTTTCTTTTGTTCGGTCTGGGGGCCCTGGCCACCTGGTCAGAGAGCGAGGCCGTGCTGCCCGCTTACTTGGTCGGCATGGTTTTGGCGGGCACCGTGGGCAAGGATCACGCGTTGATTCGCCGGTTACGAACCTTAACCTTTGGAATGTTGACCCCGTTTTACTTCATCCGGGCCGGTTCGTTTGTGTCCGTGCCGGCCTTGCTGGCCGCCCCGGTTACTTTTTTGGTCCTGTTTCTGGGGAAGATGATTACCAAATCATTCGGAGTCCTTCCGACCGCTTATTTTTTAAAATACCGGCGGCGGGAACGCGTGTATACTACCTTGCTGATGTCCACCGGCCTGACTTTCGGTACCATATCCGCCCTGTTTGGATTGAGCCACGGGGTGATCACCCAGGCCCAATACTCCCACCTCGTGGCCACGGTGATTGCCAGCGCGGTGATCCCAACCCTTATCGCCAATAAGTTCTTCATTCCCTATTATCTCTTGCCGAAACGAAAAGACGTGGAAATCCTAAAACCGGAAAGCATTTCAGACACAATGAATCGAGGTGAAACTCATGATTCGGAAAGTTCTGATCGCATATGACGGCTCGGAGTCCGCGGAGCGCGCCTTTCACTTTGCCCTGCTCCTGGCCAAACAGTTTAACGCGGAATTAACGGTTCTCGCGGTGGCACGGCCACCGGAACCTCCCACCATGGAAGAAACGCAAGCGTTCCTGGAATCGGCCACCGAGCATTACGAAAAACAATTCAATACGTTCCGAAAAGCGGCCGACGAGGCCGGTGTGACCCTGAAAACCTTGATTGTCGCTGGGCATCCCGCGGAACAAATCATCCATCACGCCACCGACGAACGAGCGGATTTGATAGTCATGGGACACCGCGGGAAAAGCCTGGTCCAACGCTGGTTGTTGGGTTCGGTTTCCAAACGGGTGCTAAGTTACGCTCCTTGTTCGGTGACGATAGTGAGGTAGCGGACCATGAAGCTCGAAGGGGAAAACATACTCCTGCGGATTTTTATCAACGTGTTTCAGAAATGGCATCATTATCCGGCTTATGAGGCGATCGTGCAAATGGCGCATAAAGCCCATATGGCTGGAGCCACCGTCCTGGAAGGTTTGGAAGGATTCGGCCAGAACGGGGTGATTCTCAAAGAAAAAGCATGGCGGATTGCCAACGACCGGGAAGTAATCGTGGAGATCGTGGATACGAAAGAGAAGATCGATTCGTTTTTAACCCTCATCGAACCCATGTTGCAGGACGCGATTGTGACTCTGGAGCGGGCATGCGTGATTTATTACCGCCGTCCTGAAAATACGCGCTCATGAAAACTCTCCAGACGGGCACATTGCTGCGCATTTTCATCGGTTCTTCTGATAAGTATCAGGGCCTGCCGCTTTATGAGGCAATCGTGGTAAAGGCCCGTGAACTGAAACTGGCCGGGGCGACGGTCCTGCGCGGAGTGATGGGATATGGCAAAAACAGCCGGATCCATACCGCCGGTCTGCTGACTTTATCCACCGACTTGCCTGTGGTCATCGAACTCATTGATTCAGAAGAGAAAATTCATGCCTTTTTGCCGGCCGTCGATGAGATGGTCACCGAAGGTTTGGTCACCATTGAACAAGTGACGGTCATTAAATACGGACCCTCCTCACCCTCCCCCGGGGCTTGAGACGGTTTGTCCGGTTTCTGTTCAGTTTCATGCCATAAATCTTAAGGATTCATTGAGAACAAATTGATGCGTGGTTTTTATCCATATTTGCTGGTCGGCCTCGGTGGTTTTCTGGGAGCGAACCTGCGCTTCATTGTGGCCCGGCTGAGCGCGCAGTATTTGGGAATCGCTTTTCCTTATGGAACATTCATCATCAATATCACCGGTTCCTTTTTCCTGGGTTTGATTGGAACCCTTTTGGCGCAACGCGTCATTCTCTTCGGAGAAGAAATCCGTCTGGCGGTCTCGATTGGATTTCTTGGTGCTTTTACCACCTTCTCGACGTTTGAGTTTGAATCCCACGCTTTATTTGATAACGGCAATTGGATGCTGGGCCTGACCAATCTCTTGGCCAGCCTGTTTGCAGGCTTGCTCGCGGTCCGGTTGGGCATCAATCTGGCTGCGATCAAGCCGTAATATTTTTTTTCTCTATCCGGCGGATTTACATCCCGGCATTCTCTCGAGGCATGGATCTCCTCCCAGAATCCGGGAACAAAGATTCCCCAAAAATCATGGCGGAATTTCTATCACGAAAACTGCGCTTGGTCTCCAGGATCGATAGGCACGAAGTTCGTATGCCCTGTGGCGATCCAGGAGGCGGGGCGAGCGATCATGCGAACCGCTTCTTCCTTGAGAAAGATGACAAACGTCCCGCGTGTACTGTCCCGGCATTGCCGCAGGGTGGCTGCGACTGGTCCCTGCGACAGGTGTAAGGCTGTATAGAAAAGGGATCGTCGCGAAAGGCTTCGATGGCGGTACACTCCGTTTGGACTAAACGCAGCCGCTGGACCGATATCTGGCGGCTGGGCGATCGCTCAACTGTGGCTGTTCTGGGTAGCGCCCATCGCTGGCGCAATCCTGGCGGGCATCGTATACCCTTTGATCAGCCGCGAACCGAAGCCCGAATAATGAATCCAACATCGGGCTGGGTTGATCCGGCACGATGTTACCCCAAAAATCCCCTCCTCCCCGCGGGATGGGGGGATTTTTTTTTCATTGTTCCTGCGGACGGTGTAATCAGATCCCAATGAAAACGGGGTCGCACGGGAAGGAAGTCCTCGGCCCGGTCCGGACCAAGTCCCCCTTGCTATGCAGGCCATTGGACATGTCATACGGCCAGGCCCGGCCATACGTATTGGCGTCACCGTCCGGCCCCGCCCCGACCAACACCCATTCGGAACACCGCATTTTGAAACTCAAGGAGGCCGATTTGCCGTTATGGATGATGGTCCAGGCGTCCACATAATCGTAGGTGACATACGCGGGATCATTATCCTTGAAAAATTGCTCTCCATATATTTTGGCCAGAAAGGGATCCTGGGGGACTACGGACATGTAGGCGACCGGCGTAGTGAGCGGAATCAGCCGGCGGTTGACGGGATTGATGTTCACGCCGTTGGTATCGATGAAGGGCGGATATTTGTTGCGGTCGATGTGATACGATTCCAAGGCGGTGTCGATGGTTTTCATTTCCGCTACGCTTTTGGCGATTTTGGCCCGCAGTTGCGCATTCAAGAAATTGGGGACGGCGATGGCGGCCAAGATCCCGATAATGGCAACGACGATCAATAGTTCAATGAGGGTGAAGGCGGATGGGAGGCCAAGCGTTCTTTGTGGCATGAGAGGTTCCATTCCCTTTCCGATTGAATGCAAACCGGTCGCTTTGGCTCGATGTTAAAGTATCCTCCCATCAAACAGCCGGCTTTGTCAATATATTTTGATTCGTCCGGCAAGCGCTTTCCTGAGGGCAAGATAGTGTGCCATTCGCTGGTGGAGAGGGTGGGCAATCCGCCCTGCCCGGTTAAATTCCGCCTCTCTCTTCTACAAAAAATGCTTACCCTCTTAATCGATTTGTGGTACCTTAATTCCGTACGGACATGGGGCGGTGGGGATTGCTTCGCAGTCCATCCGCCACAGACCGGCGGAAATCAGGCTGTTTCGCGAATGAAAAAAGTAGTCTCGGCAGGATGAGTGTAAGGTTCGTTTCGAGGAGATAAATGGCACTTATTTGCCCTTATTTGATTGTTTCACCCGGGAAAGGAGCCTGCGCGCCATGAAGATCCATGAACCTCTGCTGAACGATCATCCGTTTTTTCAAAAGGTCAATCCCCGTTTTTTGGAACTCCTGACCAGCTGTGCCTCCCACGCCCGATTCAACGCGGGGGATTTCATTTTCAAGGAGGGGGAAGAAGCCAAACAATTTTATCTCATCCGGCAAGGGAAAGTCTCGATGGAACTGTACTGCCCTCCCAAAGGAGTCGTCATCATTCAAACCTTTTCGGAAGGGGATGTCTTGGGCTGGTCCTGGCTGATACCGCCGTATACTTGGCGTTTCAGCGCCCGCGCCACAGAGTTGACCCGTGCCTTTGCGTTGGACGGCGAATGCTTACGGAATAAATTCGCGCAAGACCATGATTTGGCTTATGAAATGTTCAATCTTTTCATCCCTGTGATTGTGGAATGCTTGGAAGCCACCCGGATGCAATTGTTGGATATGTACAAATGAAATGGAACGAAATATCTTAATACGGAATTTTCTCAATGCTGATTCGCGGTATGACTCCGAGTGAGAACGCGAAACGTTTTCCTCTCCCTCTGGGCTACTCTCCGTACTTATTTTTCTATGAGAAAACCGCCAGGGCGATTTTCCAGCCCTGGAACAGTTGATTAAAACGGTCCAATCTTCTCTTCCACGGCAGGCCCTTGTAGTCCCGCACCCCGTCCGGCTCCCACTTCCGGGCTCCACCTCTGGATCGCCGGAAAACCCAAGGAAAATCCGGCCGCCACGTCACCGCCAGAACGACGTGCAGGAAAAAACCGCGGTCGCGGCCGTTGCCCACCGGCCCCAGATACGGGCCGTCTTGCGACAACCGCCCAGAATGGGGTTGATAATTCATCTCTGTGTCGTCCATGAGACCCAACACCACTTCCCCTTCCCTTGCTGCTGGCACCAGGCGGAAATCGCTTCCTGGAGTTCGGAATTGGCAATAAGATCAGGTCAATCCTTCGCGCTCGAGACGGCTGCTTTCCGGTAGAATTATATACATCTCCGGCTGTGTACTGAGAGTGGCCCAAGGGGAGAGGGAGATCAGAAATGAGAGGCTGCCGGTTTCATGGGAGGTGGCGCGGGATTGAGTGGCCTTGGATAGAATATAAATCCTATTCCCGCAGGGGATGTAAGTGAATTGCCGCAGGCGGCAGCCTGCGGCATCTTATGCAAGGCATTTCAATCTCAAAGGGATTGAATGTTCTATTCGATCCAGCGGGGTTGTCATCGTTGGAATGGTTCCCTGGATTGTCATTCCCGGCTCTTTATATTTTTTTAATCCCTCCAGGATTCCTGGCATGTATGTGGATTTCTAATGATAGGGGGATGCCAAACGAACCGGGAGGGAATCAGTAGGGAAACGTCTCGTTGATTTCCGCGTCCGATAATTCTTTCAGGTATTGCCCGATCCGCTCCACTACGATATCGATGATTTTCTTGCCTTTTTCGGGGGACGCTTTTTTGGGGTAACCGACACCCGCGTTGGTGGTAACGATGTGCCACGGCCGCGTCACCTGAACCCATCCCCGGTTGATGGCCTCGAAGCGCGAGGCTTTCACGGCACCGTCATCCGCCAGTGCCAGATCCACCAGTTCGGGAAAGAGATACATCACCACGCTGGTTTCCATTTCGTCGGCATGATCGCCGTTTGAGTGTTCGATGATCTCCGCGTACCGGTCGGCCGCGACTTTCCACCATTCCACCAAACTAAGAAACATGCCGGTTTTCCCGAAATATTCCCGTAGCGTGTTCTTCAGGTTGTTCCCGCCATGGCCATTAAGCAAAACCATCTTCCGGATGCCGTGGGTCTCCATGGAGTGGATCACGTCGCCGATGACCCGGTCGAGGGTGGAGGGATTAAGCGACACAGTCATGGGGAACCCCAGCAGATTGCTATCCACGCCGAAGGGAATGCCAGGCAGGAGAGCCACTTTGGCGCCCAGGGCGTGGGCCCGTTCGCAAATCAGATCCCCGATCCGCTCGGTTGTGATCGCATCGGAGCCGTAGGGCAGATGGAGGTTGTGCGGTTCGGTGGCCCCCACCGGCAGCACTACCACTTCAACCGGATGGCTTTTAACATAATGATAGTTGGTTTCAAGGAGTTTCCAGGGCTTCATTCCAATCTCTCCAGGCCTCCAGAATGATCTCCGCGCATCGGGACAAAGAATAATCGTCGGTCACCAGTTGAAAATCCGCGGCGGCTTCGTAGAGCGGTTCGCGAATCCGCAAGACATCCATCACTTCTTCCACGGCGGACTTCGCGCCGGTCAGTGATGGCCGGTCGGTGTTCCAAGAAATCCGTTCGGCGATTTTTTCCGGATCCGACCGCAGCCAAACGAGGAATCCATTCCGCCGCAAGGCTTGCACATTGGCCTCGCGGGTGACCACGCCCCCGCCGGTGTCGATAATCACTTGGTCTAGCAGAGCCAATTCCTTAACCAGAGATTCTTCCGAGTCCCGGAACGCATCCCATCCGTGTTTGGCGACGAAATCCGCGATCCGCTCGCCGAACCGCTCTTCCAACAGGCTGTCCATGTGGTACACAGGCATCGCCAGCCGCCGATGCAGCAGATCAGCGATCGTGCTTTTGCCCGTGGCCCGGTATCCGATGAGCACCAGGTTCATGTATATCCCAATCCGCTTTCCACCGCCTGGCGCATGATCTCCACCGGCGGTTCCTGGCCGGTCCACAGCCGGAACTGCTCCGCTCCTTGATTCACGAACATCGGCACGCCGTTGAGTATCCGCGCGAACCGCCGTTCCGCCCGCTGGAGCAACTGGGTTTTGGCAGGATTGTAGATCAAATCAAAGACGATGTGGCGTTCAGAAAACCAGGCTTCCTCCACCAAGCATTCATCCACCTTGGGCGACATCCCCACCGGCGTGGTGTGGATGATGAAATCGGCTTCCTTGAAAATCTCCCGTGTATCATCGGGCGCCAACTCGGCCGTCGTCACCGGGACGGAACTATGGGAGACCAGATCGGAGAGCATGGAGCGCGCCATCTCTTGGTCTTCGCGGCGGTGGAGCAGGTAAATCCGCTTAGGTTTCCGCTCGCTGGCCAGAGTGAAGGCCACGCCCCGCGCCGCGCCGCCCACACCGAGCAAGGCGATGGTCCGGCCGTCCACTGTTTCCACGCTTTCCAGGGCGCGCAACGCTCCCACGCCGTCGGTATTGGTCCCGATGAGGCGGCCGTTCTCATTGATGACCGTGTTCACCGCGCCGATCCGCCGGGCCAGGGGCGTGATCTCGTCCAGATAAGGCATGATCGACACTTTATGGGGAATGGTCACCGACAGGCCGCGGATACCGAAGCCGACCAATCCTTCCACGGCTTTTGGCACGTCCTTGACGTGAAAGGCCACATACACATAGTCAAGCCCCAGGGCCTGGAATGCGGCGTTATGCATGCGGGGGGACAGGGAATGCTCAACCGGATCCCCGATCACCGCGCACACCCGGGTGGTGCCGGAAATATTTGTAGCCATTCTTTTCCCTATCTGCCAATTGAGTATTGATCAATACATCGGAAAATACATGCTGAAAATCCATTCATGAGTTTTTATTTTAGAGAATTGCATAACAAAATATACCCCGCCAAAATCGAGATTTTACTTTGGAATCGAGAATCTTTTTGATTCCATTCCGGATTGAATTTCAGGATGGGGTCAGTTCATCACGCAATGATGAAAAATAAGGTTCATCCGAGAAGTGCGTACATAATGAGGTAAAATCGATTTCCTTCACTCCGGGATGTGGGCGGACACCAAGGTCCGCCTCCCAAAGTCCGCCCCTACAAAAAAACCCCTCACCCTAATCCTCTCCCGGAGGGAGAGGGGATTTGGGGTTGATTTCTCGAACCAGTCTGATTAAGACCGCCAGCGTTTTTCGGAAGAAAAGTGCGCAATTCCCAGATGAACCAAAAAAACGTCCCGGACTAGTGACTTTCGGGACGTTTGATAAGCCCCTTTCATTTCTTGAAAGAGCGAATCCTCAATCCACAAAATCCCGCAGTTTCCGGCTGCGGATGGGGTGGCGCAATTTGCGCAACGCCTTGGTTTCGATCTGCCGCACGCGTTCGCGGGTCACGCCGAAACGGTTGCCGACTTCTTCCAGAGTCCGCTCGTAACCGTCACCAATGCCGAACCGCAGGCGCAACACGGTCTCCTCGCGTTCGGTCAGCGTCTTAAGGACCGTTTCGATCTGCTCGTTCATGATATGGTCAGACGTGCTGTGCGAAGGGGAGGTGACGGATTTGTCCTCGATAAAATCCCCGAAATGGGTGTCGCCTTCCTCACCCACCGGGGTTTCCAGGGAGATAGGTTGCTGGGCGATCTTGAACACGCCGCGCACTTTCTCTACCGGCATGGAGATATGGAAGGCGATTTCGTCGGGGGTCGGCTCCCGGCCCAGTTCTTGCACCAGGCGGCGGGAGATGCGGGTCATCTTGTTGATGGTCTCGATCATGTGCACGGGGATGCGGATGGTGCGCGCCTGATCGGCGATGGCCCGCGTGACCGCCTGGCGGATCCACCAGGTGGCGTAGGTGCTGAATTTGTAGCCGCGCCGGTATTCGAATTTGTCGACCGCCCGCATGAGGCCGATGTTGCCCTCCTGGATCAGATCCAGGAACTGCAATCCCCGGTTGGTGTAGTTCTTGGCGATCGACACCACCAGGCGGAGGTTGGCTTTCACCACGTCCATCTTGGCCAAGTGGGCGATGTTCTCGCCCTCCTTAATCATTTCCACGATCTTTTCCAGCTTGTCCGGCTTGTCCTCCAACTCTTTCTCACATTTGGACAAGCGGTCCTGGGCGCGGATCAGGCGTTTGCAATATTGGATCAATTCGTCACGGGATTTGCCGGTGCGTTTTTCCAGTTCGCTTTTGCCGAAGCTGGTGTAACGCAACTTTTTGTAAAGATCTTTGACATTGCGGGAGCGGAGTTTCAGTTCTTTCTCCACGGCCTGGATGTCTTTTTTGGCGTCGTAGATCCGCTGATGGATCGTGAGGATTTTCTTGCCGATCCGGCCGATCACCTCGTGGTCGATTTTCATCGAGATCAGCAAGTTGCCTAGATGAACCTTCTTGCCAATCAGTTTCGGCCGGTTCTTTTTGGTGACGCGTTTTTCCAGTTTTTGGACTTCCGCGAATTCTTGTTCCAATTGAGTAAGTTTGTGCCGGAGGTCACGAATGATTTTTTGACGGTCTTTTTCGTCGAAATTTTCCTTTATGTCGAAATTTTGGATGACATCTTCCACCCGCAAGTGATTTTGCTCCAGTTTTTCCACTAGCCGGGCGATCTCTTTCAAGGCGGTATTGCTCAGGGCCAAAGCCCGGCATACTTTAAAACGCCCCGACTCAATTTTTTTGGCCAGCTCGATCTCCTGGTCCCGGTTCAGCAACGGAACACGCCCCATTTCCCGCAAATAAAGCCTCACCGGATCATCCACGCGGGTCCGCTCGGCTTCGAGAACCGCCTCTTCGCTATCCGGCTCTTCCTCTTCCTCCGCCATTGGCAGGCTTTTGTCCGGCGCGGAATCAGGCAGTGTGGTGTATTCTTCCACGACGGGAATGTCGAGATCGTTCAGGACGATAAACATGTCATCCAGTTCCTCGACACTCATGGATTCATCGTTGATCATCCGATTCACGTCGTCGTACGTCAGCCGGCCGTTGCGTTCGCCTAGCTCGATGAGTTTCTGGAACTTGGCGCTTTGTTGACGATCATCCGAGAGTCCTATTTTCTCCATGGATGGTTTCTCCCCTGGGTTCATAACCGGGACAGGATACCTGAATCCCCAGTGTGAACACAAATATTGGATATCTTTGAAATGGCTGGAATCTTGACTTTGTAACCGGAGTCCGCCGGGCGGGACAAGGTGGAAAGGGAGGGTGCTCGATACATCCCATTGCGTGGGGCGCCGGACCTTGAAGACCGTGGATCCTCCCCCAATGCGTCCATCCGTAACGTACGAATAAGAGGCGTATCCAATAGATCCTCTCCGAGCAGGGTATTCCCACAACAATACTCAAGAGTCATGGAAAAAGTATAGACACGTCTTCCGGCCCGGACAAGTGTGTCTCGCTTCTTTCTAGAGGCCTCTATACGCCCTTGCTGCCAGGTATGTTCCTGCCACTGGTCCTGCATTCCAATGGTTTCCATCCCATCATTTCCGCGCGATGCGCAATTCATGGACGAGATAGCCGGCTTGGTGAGGGGGCAGGAGCCGTTGGATCTCTCCTGTGGGGCCTATGAATCCCGAGATGCCGGTGTTGGCCGCGCGGACAACGGGAATCCGGTTTTCCACCGCCCGGAAAACGGATTGAACAAAATGCTGCTCCAAGCCTGCCGACCGTTTGTACCAGGCATCGTTGGTGATGGTGATAATGAAGTCCGCGCCTTGGTTTTTGGCCTGCCGCCACATCCAGGCCAAGGTGGATTCAAAACATACCGCCACCGCGAAGCGCGCCCCGCCACGCGTAATGAACAAAGTCTGCCGGCTGCCTCGTTTGAAAATCCCCGCCCCGGCTTCTTCGATGAGGGTTTCGATCATCGAAAACGGCCAATGCTCTCCCCAGGGAACCCATTCGCCGAAAGGGACCAGGTGCATTTTGCTGTATGAGGGAAGCCCGCTCAGGTCCACTTCCGAACCGGTACAATCCACCAATTTACCCGGGGTGAACAAAATGGCTTGATTCAAATAGGTGAGAGAACCGCGGGAGTCGAAATATCCGCCAACCGCACCTGTTAATATTTCAACATTCGACTGATCGACAAACTTTTGAATATCGGCAACACCTTCGGGCCAGAAATTGATCGGATACGTAATCGTGCTTTCGGGCCATACGATCAAGTCAGGCGACTCGGCCAATGCCTGCCGGGACCAATCCAGGTAATCCGCCAAGGTCTCTTCAATGGATGCCGTAATCTTCCGGTTTTGTTCATAGTTCCCCTGAATTACAGCAATACGGCAAGGCATGGAGGATTCGGCGGTTGCCTGTTGCTGAAGCATCACTGATTTACCATAAAACCAGTCACCGGCTAAAATTCCCGTGAAAAGTAGGAGGACGGTTCCATCGTAAATCAGGTGGTCCCGGGGTAAGGAAGACGGAGAGGCCGGCCGCCAGACATGGTGGAAATGCTCCCACACCGCCGCTAGTGAAGCATTGAATCCTGCCAGGATAAAGGAAAGCCCCGGCACGCCTGCCCAATAGGCGAGTTGGATCATTTCCCGCGCCGGGTACAGCCCATGCCCCAGATATCCCCAGGCAAACGAGAATGGGCCGAGTGAACGGAGATATTCCACACCGGCCCAGATCAGCGCGGCGATGGGAATACACATCCGAAATCGCTTGCATTCGCCGATGAGGACGGCCACTAGCGCCAGAATACCGGCCAGGACCGCGGCCAGCAGTACGGTTCCCACAATCGTCACGTGGCCGAGCCAATACAACAAAGCAACATAAAAAATCAATCCCGTGAAAAAACCAAGCCTCGCATTCTTCCCGGGATGGCCTACCCGCAAACCGGAGAAGAGGGGAACCAGGGCGGCACCGGTTAGTGGATACACATTCCAAGGGGGATACGCGAGGGCCAGACCAAATCCGGAAACAGTACAAATCCACCAGTCATTCCGGGTCATTCCGGGATTCAGGCGGATTATCTTTGTTTTCCAATATGAGAGGCTCACTGATGCGGTGTTCTCCTGTAAACCAGCGTCCCAGATCGATCATCTTACACCGTTTGCTGCAGAAGGGAAACGTAGGGGTTTTGATCCCTTCCGGTAAAGGCCGGCCACACGTCCGGCATGTAGTGTTCAGCGGTGCGCTCATGACCTTCCTCTCCTTTCTTTTTCAAAACCTGGACCGGTGCGGAAGAAGCTCATCCACTCCCTCCGCAAGGGGAACGAAATCTTTTTCTCCACCCAACATTGTATGATATAATTCAACTGAGAGGGATGAATGAGACAGAGGAGGTAAAAGCCATGATGGATTATGAATGGATCCTGTTTTGGTTCGTGATTCTCGCCCTCTTCCTGTTCTCTCTGACCACGGGAAGCGAATGGCTGTCCGTCTTGCGCAAGGCGTATAATCACACGGTGAATGTGCTCAAATGGCAGCCGTTCTTGGAATACATCACCGGGGGAATAAGTAAAGGCAAGCGGCACGTGAGCCTCGACACCGGCGGAGAGGAAGGACCAGCCCAGATCAAGAGAAGCCGGATCTTTCCGCGTTCCCGCCGCAGCACCTAATTGGGATTCCACCTAATTGGGATTCCTCAGCAGTCCCGATCACGGAAAAAAACCTCCCGCTGCCTCACGGGGGGTTTTTTATGGAAAATAGGGCTTGGTGATTTAGCTTGACGATGGATTGCCCTCCGCACCGGATTCAGGAAGGGAGTTGAAGCGGTTCGGGAACTTCCTCCACCTCTTCCGTGTGACCAAAAACTTCTTCATGGATAATTCGTTCGGTAACGGAATTGAAGTAGGATCGCAGGAGATCGTCCAATTCGATGAATTCCGGCCACAGGACGTTGTCAACGAATGATTGGGGAACTCTGACCATCACCGTGGTATAGCGCTGGCCCGCATACCGGTAGGGTTTCAAGGAATAACGGCGGCATAGCGCGACAAACAATTGTTGCGACCACCGGTTTTGCAGACGGAATCTCATTTCGGCCGGTTTTTCATTTTGGAATGTGGACTGCAACCGCCGTTTGATTCGTTCCAGCGCTTGTTCGGCGGCCAGGCGTTCGCCTTCGGTTCCCGCGCGGGCGAAGAGGGTTTCGATCTTCTGGATTTTTTCTCGCAGTTCTATTTCGTCCATCATGATAGTTCGTAAATTCCCGGTAACAGGGATTTACAGAGAAGGATACGGAAAAAATCTGATAAACGGAACCATCTCGCACGGAAAAAATCGCCGAAGGGATAAATCAAGGCCTGGAACGCGCCCTGTTTTTCATTCTGGAGAGAGCCGCAATCCAGTGATATGATGAAAGGGAAGAATCAGGCAAAAAGCGGCTGGTTCTTGAATCAGAACAGACGAAGTAGGGAGGAATGGATTCTGGATCATGCCGATTTACGAATACGCGTGCTCGGATTGCCGGACAGTGTATCAATTTTGGACCCAACGGATTGGAGAAACCAAGATTCCCGATTGTCCTCATTGTGGAAAACCGGACCGGATGAGGAAGCTGGTCTCCGCCTTCGCGATCGGGAAGAAGCAGGCTTCGTCCGATTCCGGAAAGAATAGCGAACCGGAGGAAGGGCCGGGAGGAGAACCGGACCTGGGCGGCGGGGATTTTGATCCCTTCGCCAAGATGAGCCCCGAACAGCAGGCCTATGCCGAGCGGGAGATGATGCGCATGATGAGTGAGGTGGATAGCCTGGATGAGAATGATCCACGGCAGATGGGGGCCTTCATGCGCCGGTTGACGGAAACCACCGGCATGGACCTGGGACCGGAGATGCGCGAGGCCATCCGGCGCCTGGAAAGCGGCGAGGATCCGGAAAAAGTCGAGGAGGAGATGGGGCCCTTGTTTGGCGATATGGAGGAAGGTCCCGGCGGCATGGGCGGCGGAGGAGGCTGGAACTACGACGACACGCTGTACGACATGTGAGGGATCTGGAGAACGATACAAAAAAGGATTCATCCGGTAAGTGCGTACTTTTTATCAAGCGTGTCCGGCCGCTCTTCAATCGGGCTGGCTGGGGAGATCAACCCCCTAATCCCCTCTCCCTCGGGGAGAGGGCTAGGGTGAGGGGATTTTTGTAGGGGCGGACCTTGGTGTCCGCCCGAATCATCGAGTGAATGGAATGCCTTTTTCACCAGCAGATACGCACTTAGTGGATGAATCCAAAAAAGGTTCAATCTCATGATTCAAGAAACATGTAAAATCGGCTAGCGAGGCATGTTGATCATACCGGCGGCGTTGCGAAAACGATTTGGCTTGCGGGAAGGCAGCCTGGTCATTGCGGAAGAACATGAGGATGGCGTGCTGATCCGCACGGCCATTGAACTCTACACTCCGGAGCTCAAAGCCGAGTTTCTGCTTTCCAACGCCGTGGATTCGGAGGATTATGCCAAGTTGCTGGAACAAGTGCAGACCATGGGACTCGATCCCAGGTCTATCCCGCATTACATAGCCAAGGATTGAATGTTGACCGGTTGTTCTTGAGTAGAATGAATGATCATTACTCATCCATGGGGAGGCGCAATGAGCAATCCAGGCAAAGTCAAGGTAGGGATCATCGGATCGGGTTTCGAGGCGGATATCCATGCCGCCTCGTTTCAAATCATGCCCGAGGAAGCGGAAGTGGTGGCCGTAGCTTCTCCTACGCCCGGCCATCCGGAAACGCTGGCGGAACGGTATCAAATCCCGAGGGTGTTCCACGATTACCGGGAGATGCTAAAGGAACCGGACATCGAGATGGTGACCATCGCCGCGCCAAACTACCTGCACGCGCGCATGACAGGCGACATCGCCCGGGCGGGCAAGCATGTCGTGTGCGAAAAGCCACTGTGCATGACCCTGGACGAGGCGGACGAGATGATCGAGGTCTGCCGGAAACAGGGCGTGCTGCTGTTGTACGCGGAGGAACTCTTTTTCACACCCAAATACGTCAAAGCCAAGGAGATGGCCGATCAAGGGGCCTTTGGCAAGGTGTACCTGGTCAAGCAGAGCGAGAAGCATTTCGGGCCGCATTCGCCTTGGTTTTGGGACGTGGAGAAATCGGGCGGCGGGGTGTTCATGGACATGGGCTGCCACGGGATCGCGTTTTGCTACTGGTTTTTGGGCCGGCCGGCGATCCGAAGCGTTCTCTGCCAGATGGGAACCTATGTGCATGCGGACAAGACCCGGGGCGAGGACAACAGCTTCTGTATCCTGGAATTCGAGAACGGCACGGTGGGTCTGGTGGAAAACAGCTGGGCGCGGCGCGGGGGAATGGACGACCGGGTGGAAGTCTATGGCGAGGGCGGTGTGACCTACGCGAACCTGCACATGGGCAACGCCCTGGAGACCTACAGCGAATACGGTTACGGCTACGCGGTCGAGAAAGCGCCCAGCACGCAAGGGTGGAGCTACCCGGTGTACGAGGAACTGTGGAATTACGGATTCCCCCAGGAGATGCGGCATTTCGCCCGCTGCGTCCGGGGCAAGGAGGAACCCCAGGCCACCGGCGAGGACGGCCGCGTAGTGATGGAAGCCCTCTACGCCGGCTACCACTCGGCGGGAACGGGGTGCAAGATCAACCTGCCCTTCCGCCCGCAAGGGGTGCAACGGCCGATCGAGCTGTGGAGGAAGTGAGCCTACTTTGAGTTCTGATACTAAGATAGAGGTGACATCCTCAAGATGATTTTGGTGATATTATATTATGGTTCATCCGGCATGGGCGTACTTTTTTTCAGATCGCCGGTTCGCATCTCTTCGAAATGATCGATGAAAACCGCCCCCAAAATTCCCTCTCCCTCTGGGAGAGGGCGAGGGTGAGGGTATTTTTGTAGGGGCGGACCTTGGTGTCCGCCCTCATCCCGGAGTGAATGGAATCGATTTTTCCTCATTATGTACGCACTTCCCGGATGAGCTTATATTATTATTAAATTCAATATAAAAAATGAAATAAATCATATTATTAAATTATATATTTAAAGCTGTCATATTATTTAGAATATACTTATGATCGAGATTCGACAGACTGATGTATATTTTCATTGGTTCAACAGCTTGTCGGACCGGATAGCTCGCGCTCGTATCAATGCTCGTATTCGCCGTTTGTCGTTGGGCAATCCGGGAGACGTCAAACCGGTGGAAGAGGGTGTCTCCGAATTACGGATCGACCATGGTTCAGGCTATCGGATCTATTATGCACAATGGGGACCGAATTTAGCGATTCTGCTGGCTGGCGGGGATAAGCATACGCAAGATCGCGATATCAAGATCGCCCTGGATCTTGCAAGAAAACTAAAGGAGTGAGAATCGTGGTGAAAAATCATACCCGGCCATGGGATATTGTGCGGCACCTGGAAACCGAGGAGGACATGGCGGCATACCTCGAAGCGGCATTGGATGAAGGAGATTCCGCCCTGGTGACCGCTGCCTTAGGTGATATCGCCCGCGCCAAGGGGATGGCACAAATCTCACGCGAAACGGGCCTTGGACGTGAAAGTCTTTGTGAAGCCTTGTCTCCCGAAGGCAATCCGGAATTCGCGACGGTGCTGAAAGTCATTCAAGCACTTGGCATACGGTTGCATGCTACTCTGGAGCGAACCTGATTCCTGAACAGAAACGCAACTATTTACTCGCTTGCAGAGAGAGGATGCATTTCGCCCTTCAGGGTTTCCCTCACCCTGACCCTCTCCCAGAGGGAGAGGGAATGGTTTAACGCTCCCATCCATACGCGTACCCCGCTCATACCCCGAATTAAGCCCTGAGGAAGTTCTGCATTCGGGTAAATAGTTACGGGGAAATAAACATGGACTTCACCGGGTCCGCTCCCAGCCGGAGACGCGGGATTGAACGGGAACCAGTTCGATTTCGAATAAGGCCGGCCAGAATTTTCCGGTTACGAACAGGCGGCCGTTGGCCTCATCATAGGCGATGCCGTTGAGCACATCCACCGTATCGTCCAGGTCTTCGGGGGGAAGCAGGCCGTTCAGATCGATCCAACCGGTTACCTTTCCGTTCTCCGGCGAGATTCGGATGATGAAATCGGTTTCCCAAATGTTGGCGAAGATCTCGCCGCGGACGTATTCCAACTCGTTGAGGCGGGCGATGGGGCTGGTGGCGTCGCGCACGGTCACGCGGCCGGTTTCCTCGAACGTCTCCGGATCCCGGAAATAGAGGGTGGAAGAGCCGTCGCTCATGATGAGCCGTTGGCCGTCGTGGGTGATTCCCCAGCCTTCGGTGGGATACTGGAATTCGCGCCGCAGCGCGAACGTGCCGAGGTCGTACACGAAGCCGCGTTTCGACAGCCAGGTCAGTTGATAGATTTGTCCATTGAAGATCGTGATTCCTTCTCCGAAATATTCATCGGGCAGGCGGAGAATTTTCACTACTTCCCCTGTTTCCAGCTCGACCTTGCGGAGTGTGGAATACCTGTAAAGCCCTGTGCTCTCATACAAAAATCCATCCTCGTATTCCAAACCTTGCGTAAACGCGCCGGGATCGTGTGGATAACGGTGGATGATTTTGTACGTATATAAAGGCACAGGCTCACCCTCCATTGCCGCATCCGGACCGGACGGATCCGATTTTCCCGCCAGGCCCAACCCGATGCCATAATATAGAACCGGAAGGCTGAAAATCAGCCATAGCAATTGTTTCTTCATAATAATCCTATTGTACAAGAAGCGGGTGTTGCCCGCACGAACAATTATCCAGAAAGGAATGATCATGCGAGTTCCGATACGTGGACTATTCCCTGGGAAACGGGCGTATGAGCCGATTCCTGAAGAACAGGCGGAAAAAATCAAGGCATGGTGGCACGAACTGGGCGGCGATCCGGAGCGGCTGGTGATCGACTGCTCTTCCGGCAGCCGGTGCCGGCTGGATGAAGCGGAGGGAGTCATTTACGTGGGAGCGGATATCAATCCGGGAGAGGGAACCGATCCCAATTCGTCTATGCGTTGGCGGGCGGCGCTGGCGCATGAATTGCGGCATCTGCAGCGGTTCGACACCGGGTGCCAGGAAGAGCCAGGGCCACTCGACGAGGCCCTCACCGATCTGGAGGCTTGCGCATACCCCCAACTTCCACCCGCCATCCGGGACGAACTGGCCGCGGACGCGTTGCAACGGTTGTATCAGTACATCAACGAAATGAAACAGCGGGAGAAGGAGTAAGGGAATGAAATCCTGATATAATTGGATATGAAGAAATGATTCCTGGTCCGAAGACGGATGAAGAAGGATCCTGTTTTTTTATGGCATGAGTACGATTGAAGGACACGAAACCATTCTCTCTTTCATGGAGAGAGGGTCAGGATGAGGGAAACCCTGGAAGGAACTATTTTTCATCCTTTCTCGGCAAACGAATCACGGGTTGCCGGGTTCCATTGGGAAACCGGAGGAGTTTGTCAATCGTGATCGCAATCACTCGCCGGTATTGGCTGTTGAGTCTGGTGGGGATGATGAGCCTGGCTTGTCAGCCGGAATCCGAATTCATCCCCCCGGTGGAATCCCAACACGAAGGAGGCGCGCCCATGACGACAATTTCCGTTACCAGTTCCGCATTTCAGGAAGGAGCGATGATCCCCAAAAAATATACCTGCGACGGGGAGAATGTCTCGCCGCCCTTGCAATGGGGGCCGGTCCCGCCGGAGACCAAGAGCCTGGTGTTGATTTCGGATGATCCCGACGCCCCGGCGGGAACCTGGGTGCACTGGGTGTTGTTCAATCTGCCTCCCACCGAAACTGGTTTGCCGGAGCACGTGCCTCCCGGCAAAACCTTAAACAATGGGGCCGCGCAGGGGACGAACGATTTCCGCAAGTTGGGATACGGTGGTCCATGCCCTCCCGGCGGAACCCACCGGTATTATTTCAAACTGTATGCCCTGGACACCAAACTGGACCTCCAACCCGGCGCGACGAAACCCCAGGTGGAGAAGGCCATGCGAGGCCATATCCTCGCCCAAGGCCAGCTGATGGGGAAATACAAGAGGTCCTAAATCCGTCGGCAGGCGTTTCGCCCAGCCATTGGATGAAGGGGAACGCCGCGTGTACCCATCCGCCTTATACCAATGGATCCAAATACCAATGGATCCTAATGTTTGGATCCCGTTTCGGCCAGCCGTCTCGAAGCATTGATTCTGTCGAGTGGGTAGACCAGAATATCCACCATCACAGATGATCCAATCGAAACATCCGTTCTGGTCATTCCCATGCAGGATACGCCCTCCCGTTCTTCCACTTCTACACCCGCGCGATGGGTTCTCTCGGTCTTGGCGCCCGACCGGATTGGGATCCTCAAGGCCATCACGTCCGCCGTGTCGGATCTGGGCGGAAACATCGACGGCATGAGCCAAACGGTCATTCACGGCTATTTCACCGTGATCCTGACGGTCTCCTTCAACGACGGGGGTTCGCAAGAACAAATCCGGGAGGCGATCTTGAATAATTTCGCGCCTGGCGAAGTATCCGTGGTGATCCGGCCCTACGTGGATACCCTGCCACCGGCGCGGGACGCCCGATGCGAGCGGTACATCCTTACCCTCACCGGCAAGGACCGTCCCGGCATCCTGAAATTGGTAACTGGTTATCTGGCCGACAGCCGCATCAACATCGAAGATTATTATTTCACGATCCAGGGAGACGAAGTGACGCACATCGGTGAACTCTCCGTTCCCGCGGATACCGACATCAAGCAATTGCAGAAGGAGTTGCAGTTTTTGGTGTCCTCTATCGGCCTGGTGGCGACCTTGCAGCATGAATTTTTGTTCCGCGCGGCCAACGACATATTTTGCATCCGGCAGTTGTTCAAAATGGAACCATGCGAAAAATAGATGACATTCTCAACACCGTCCGTATGTTGGAAGAAGGCAACCTCGATGTCCGGACCGTAACCATGGGCATCAATATCGACGAATGCCACAATCCGGACATCGCCAAATCGTCATTGGCGGTGTATAAGAAGATCTATTCCTACGCCAAGGATTTGGTCTCGTTATGTGACCGTCTGACCACCAAGTACGGACTGCCCATCGTGAATAAGCGCCTGGCGGTTTCTCCCGCCAGCCGGCTGCTGGAAGGCCATAAACCGGTTGCCGCCTTGCCCATTGCCCGCGCGCTCGACCGCGCGGCTGCCGACGTGAACGTGGATCTCATCGGTGGTTGGACCGCGCTCGTGCAACGGGGAATGACCGGGGGGGAAGAAATCCTCATCCGTTCCCTGCCGGAGGTGCTGAGCCAAACCCAGCGCCTTTGTTCCTCCATCAATATCGGCAGCACCAAGGCCGGGATCAACGTGGACGCCGTCCGGCTGGTCAGTGAGATGATTCTCCAGACCGCCGAGGCCACCCGCGCCCGGGACGGATTCGGCTGCGCCAAGCTGGTGATCTTCACGAACATCCCCGAGAACAATCCCTTCATGGCCGGGGCGTTTTTGGGTTCCGGCGAGGAGTCGTGCGTAATCAACGTCGGAGTCAGCGGGCCGGGTGTGGTCAAACGGGCCGTGGAGACTTTGGTCAAGTCGCACGCACGAGTGACACTCGACGAGATTGCCGAGGTGGTCAAACACACTGCTTTCCGGGTCACCCGCACGGGTGAGCTGATCGGCCGCGAAGTCGCTGCCACGCTGAAGGTCAGTTTCGGCGTGGTGGATCTCTCGCTTGCGCCCACGCCTAAGGTCGGCGATAGTGTCGGCGAAATTTACCAGGCCATGGGGATCGCCAAAATCGGCGCGCCAGGGACTACCGCCGCCGTGGCCCTGCTCAATGATGCCGTCAAGAAAGGCGGGATCTTCGCCTCATCTTCCGTGGGAGGGTTGTCCGGCGCGTTCATTCCCGTGATGGAAGATCACGCCCTGGCCGAAGCCGCCGCGAACGGCTGGCTGACCGTGGAAAAACTCGAGGCCATGACCGCGGTCTGTTCCGTAGGCCTCGACATGATCGCCCTCCCTGGCGATACCAGCCCAGCTACTCTCAGCGGCCTCATCCTCGATGAGGCGGCCATTGGCGTCTTCAACAATAAAACCACCGCGGTGCGCGTCATTCCCGTGCCCGGCAAAAAGGCGGGCGACTTCGTGGATTTCGGCGGGCTCTTCGGATCGTCCCGTATCACACAAGTGGCCTGTCCGGATGGCAGCCAAGCATTCGTTGAACATGGGGGGCATATCCCCGCGCCGATCAACAGTTTGAGGAACTAAAGAGAACCATTAAAAATCTAATTTCCACACGATGCCGATGCCACTGGCCGCGTTGAGGCTCATCTCGCTTTCGATGGCGATGTTCGGGGTTAATTGGATCTCCACCATTACCCGGCTGGAGTCGTTCTGGAATCCGCGCTGAAAATCAACGTAGATGTCATCCGTGAGGTATTTTCCAATCCCCACCATGGTATTGGTTAATCCTTCCTCGTCGCTTTGCCGCAATTCCAACTGCGCCAGCCCCAACAGGCTGCGGGTTTTGCCCATCATATCGAATACCCCCCGGCCGCCCCGCAACGTATTGGCCGCCTGCGCGAATTGGATCGCCTGCAGCGGCGTGATCTCGTGAATCCGGCGGCCGAACAACAAATATGACAACACTTCATCGGAGGGCAACGGCGGATTCGATCGCAAGATGAATTCCGGAGACGAGGCCGGACCGGTGATCCCCAAGATGAAGGAGGTGTTCTTCTTCGTGGTTTCCGCGGTCAGGTTCAGAAAGGGATCCGGCGGGTACGCGCCGGTAAGCGCCACGGTTCCGGACGGCAGATTCAAGCGGTTGCCGAAAAACTGAAAATTGCCCCGGACAATAGAAAATTGACCCTGGATGACTGGTTTCTGAAGAGGACCTTTGATGGTCAAATTGCCTTGCCATTCGGAATCGAGGCCGCGCCCGCGAACAAACAAGCGGTTGGGAAAATCCAATTGCAGTCCGAGATCGGCCTGAATCCCGGGAGAGAGGAAGGCGGGGGGAGGTGGGGGAGGTGATCCCGGATTCGGCTCCTCTATCGTAATAATCTCCATATGGCGGATTTCCACGGGCAAGGGTTCATCAATGCGGACTTCGGCTGGATCCACGGTCAGCGAACCCGTAATCACAGGCTGGCGGGGATTGCCCGATACCACCACCGAGCCAGATATCGTGGCGGTGACATCGTCGCGGCGCACCAAGGTGGCCTGCTTTAGGATGACTTCAAGAGAAAAGGGAAAATCCGGCAGCATTTGGATTTGTCCACCGATAATTCCCCTACCGCTGCCGCCATCAGTAAACCGGCCATCCGATACGCGCAATTTATCTCCATTGGCCTCGATGCGGAAATGGAGATCGCGCAGCACGGTTCCGAATTCCAAGTGATCGTACGATCCCTTCTCTACGGTCAAGGCCCCGGACACGACGGGTTGTTCCACTGTACCTGAAATAGTGAATTGTGCGGCCAGACGGCCAGCGAGTTTTTGATCCGCCAGAGACAGTAAATCCGGCAAGACGGCCATATCCGCCTCGCCCGCAATGTGTCCTTGCACGGCTCCCGAAGGGATCATCAGAAAACGGAAAGGACTCAGAGACAAATCAAGGGGTATTTCCAGCGTTGCGGTAATCGGCTTGTCCACAAGATGGGTCACCTGCATATCCGTCCGCAATGTCCCCAGCGCGTATGAGACCTTGGCTTCCAAGGAGGCTTCAGGACCCGGCTCCAGCGCAGAGGAGGATAACCGGACATGAGATCCTGACACCCGGCCTTGAAGGATGGGTGTGCCGGGGGAACCGCTGATGTGGACGCGGGATTCAAGATTTCCAGAAATTTCCCCCCAACCGGCGCGGGAAAGCCATTCCAAGGGGAAACCATCCAAAGTGAGTTCCCAGGCAATACGCCCCGGATCCATCTGACCCGAAGAGGACAGCGTGGTGGATTCGGCGCGCAGCCGGAGCCAATCCAGGATAAGGTTGTTTCCCCGCCATTCCAACCGGGCGGGTTGATCCAAGACGATGGGGATTTTACCATACGCGGCGTCGAACGAGTGGAATTCCAGGGCAAAGACCTTGGAAATCTCAAGGGCTCCTTTCGCGGCGAATTGGAATGCTTCATGCCATGTTCCATGGCCGTCCAGTTCCCACAAACTCCGCGACTTTTCTCTTTGCACGGTCAGGTTGAAAGAATCCACCATCAACACGTCCCGTTGCAAGGCCGTGGCAGAGAAGGCCAGCGTGCCATGGGGAGCCGTGAAGACATCCTCCAGCCGGGCGTCCCATTGCGCGGCATCCAATCGGCCCCAGCGGGATTCCAGCCCAGACGCGCTGCCTCGCAGCCGGAAGCCTTGCCGGCCCTGGATGGAATTCATTTCCGCCTCGAAAGTGAGGGCCCCCCGTAATGGTTCCTGAAACCATTCACCCAGCTTGGCCAGATCCTGGGCCCCACCTCGCAGACGGCCTTGAACCAGCTTGCTCTGCAGATCGCCCCACGCATCGCCGTGGATTTCCAGAGACGGACTGTTCAAAGAGAAACCGTTCAATTCCATGCGGGGATGCTGATACAAATATTCGGTAGTTAACGCCAGCGAGTGTTCGTCATTATTGAGGGTGAATCGCAGATCTCCTTGAGGATGTTGCGCAAGGTTTTTGGCGCGTAATGAGGCGGCGGCCCGTCCGAGAGAAATCCCGTCCAAGGTCAGATCCCCGCTTTGCAGTCCGGTTTCAAAGGCCAGGTCAGGCCATACACCTCCAGCTTGGCCGTCTCCGGATAACGATCCGGTGATTGGGTGTCCCGGCCACAATGAAAATCTGGCCAATTGGGGGAGATTGAATTTCCACGTTACGCCGAGGCTCCGCTTCGACAGATCGGCCGTGGCACTGGCCGTGACTTGGAGGGCCGCGCTTTTCAATTGAAAATTAGCAAGCGTAAGTTCTTCTCCTTGATTCAGGATGACGCGGCCGTTCCAGTCAACCGCCGAGCCTGTCAGCGCCGCGGGAAGACCGGACAAACCCTTCAGGTTTTTGACCGATCCATTGAAAGTGGACACCAAGGAATGGGTACCGGCATTGCCTTCGAGATCCGCTTGGAACCGCAGGGAACCATCCAGCGGGACGTTGACGAGTTTCGCAAAGTGCCGCATTGAGCTTAGTTGTCCATCAACCGTGAGAGAGACCGAGGGAATGGCATAATCGGCGGTACCAACGATTCGTGTTTCGAAGCTGGTTCCCCGCAAGTCCATCTGTTGGATCGTGATGGACGTGGTTGGACCGGCGACACCATGAAATGCCCAAGAAAGATGATTTTCGCGGAAGGCAGGAGTGGCATGGTAAATCAGATCCGTCCCGTGACCGGTGGCGGTTAGTTGCAGCGGAGGGAAAGTATTTTCGTAAGGTTCGAGCACAGCCGCCTGCAGCGATAGCGACAAATGCTCCATAGCTACATCCTCCACACGAGGTTTATCCATATGAATCTGAATATCGGCTTCCGGTTGTTGAAAAGGCCCGGAAATCGTGGCGGAGAGGACCGCCGCGCCCGCCAAGTTCAATCCGGTGAGGCGGTTCAGGAAAGAGAAGTCGCCGATATGAACTATGGCGCGCGAGGCCAACGAATGTGTTTCTGAATCGTAGTCCCCACTGAGTTCGATGACCGGACCTTGCGTTTCCAGGCGGAGATGATCCAGCATCCACAGCGAAGCCCCGTCCCAGCGGGCTGAAATGGCTAACCGGAGAATATCCCCGGCCAGGGATTGCAACTCCACCGGAATCTGGGTAGTCACCGGCTGAATCTCTCCCTCGGCCTGCAAAGCGATTCCAGTTTCCGCTTGCAGCACTAGATGTAAATCGGTCGATCCGTATCGTTCGATTCCGGCTTGCAGCTCTCCCCGCCAATCCGACAATGGACCCTCTCCCCTTAATCTGGCATGCAAATTCCCCGCATCGCGAAGCCCTAACAAGGTCAGCAGCAGACCGTTTTCTTCGTCCTGGATATCAGCATCGATGACTAGGCGGGGAGGATAACCTTTGATCCAGGCTTGCAGATCGATTTCGGATTGCACGCCGGATACGGGTTGCAAGACCAATTCCGCGTGGAGAGGTTCGTCCGTACTGTCGAGGCGCAGCCCGCCACGCAAGGTATACTCTGCGCTTTTGCCGAGGACCGGCGGATCCAGAACAATACGGCCCACGGCAATCCGATGAATGGTTACCGTCTGAAATTGGCTGATCAGGCGCAAAGTGAGTGGATGAGGCTCGGCATCAACTTCCTGGCTCACCGGGAAGCGAGCGAGATGAATCGATTCGATCGCCAGGTTCGAAACCGCCACGTGTCCCCGGAGCAGTTCCAGGGGTGAGATCCGCGCCTGGATATGTTCAACCGCTAACCATACGCCCTCCCGGTCGGCTACCGTGATTTGTTCGCACTGAAAGATGAATGGAATCCATCCCCGGATTTCGCCCACCGCGACCGGATTATGAATTCCCGGTGTGAGTTGGGCGGAAAGAATTCGCGCGATGTGGCGTTTAGTCCAAGGTGTTTGAATCAAGGCAAACAGAACCGCCAGCAGAACCGCTAAAACCACGGTTCCCCCGGCCAGCCATTTACTCCATCGTTTGCATTTCGAGCGCCATGACATCATTCAAAACGCCTGACCTACACTGACATAAACCTGCACTGCGTCATCGATGCCCGGCCGGCGGTTGAGGGGAAAGCCCACGTCCAACCGCACGGGGCCGATCGGGGTGAAATACCGCAATCCCACACCGGCGCCCCAGAGCAGGTCTTCGCTGAAATCTGGGAACTGCGATTCGAAGGCGGCGCCGCCGTCGAGAAACGCCACCACGCCAATGGTCTCCGTGATCCGCGTGCGCAGTTCGAACGAGAGTTCCACGATCGAGCGGCCGCCGATGGGGTGGTTGCCGGTCAAGGGACTGACAGACTGATAGGGATAACCGCGGATGGATCCTCCTCCACCTCCGTAGAAGCGTTCGTCCGCGGGCAATGACATCAACGGCGCTCCGGTCATCGCTCCCAATCCGAACTGGCCCGCCAACACCCAGTCCGCGTCCGCCGTCAGGGCAAGGTATTGGCTGTACTTGGCGTAACTCTTCATGAAGGTGATGTTCGTTCCCAGGGTGTCGTAAAATGGCTCGGCCTGTAATTTCAACCGCCCACCTTGCGTGGGATCGAGAAGATCGTCGACCGGATTCCATTCGAACTCCACCGGCAGCGAGAGCAGCCCAAAGGTTTCGTCCACTCCCAGTTGGCTGACTTGCGCCAAGCGGTAGGATATCCCGGCCCGGACCAGCATCTCTTCTTGCAGAAGCCGTTCGAGCATCACCGAAGTGGTTTGATTCCGGCTGATGTAGGGATCGGGATTATCATACGCGGCGCCGAATCCGAGGATCAGCGATTGGTCGGCCGTTAAAAAATCGGGTTGGCGGAACGCCGCGTGACCGGAGTATTCAATCCCCGATAACTGTACATTGGCGGAGAGGCTTTCGCCGCCTCCCCATAAATTCCGGTGCTCCCACCCCAGTTTGCCGCCCGGACCGTAATCGGTCCGGTAGTTCGCGCCGGCTATCACCGATTGAGGTTTACGTTCGGCCAGTGTGACCCACATGGGCAGGGCGCCGTCCGGTTGCACTTCGGTGGCCGAATGGATTTGGGCAACCGAAAAAAGGTTGGTTTTGATCAGGCGTTTCTGGGTTTCTTCCACTGGGCGGATGTCAAACGGCTCTCCCGCCTCCCACCACAACCGGTTGCGGACAAAGGATTCTTTCACCGTCTCCAAGCCTTCGAACGTGGTTTCTCCGAAGACCGCCCGCGGGCCGGGATCGATCCGGTAAATCAAGTCCACCGTGGCTGCGGCGTGATCGGGGCGGAACACACGTTCCGTGACCCGGGCCAGGGGATACGCATGGCGTTGCAAATGGCGGAGGATCTTAGTTTGCGCGGTGGCGATCTTTTGGGCGTTGATCCGCTCGTGGCTTTCCAGATCTAAAGCTTCCTGAGGGGGAACCGGGAGTTGGATTCCGGTTTCACCCGCTGCTTCCACGATCACGGAGCGCAGGCGGTACGGAGGCCCGGGATTGATCCGAAATACCACCCGCACTGGCCGGGAATCCGGATTCACTTGATACTCGGCCGTGGCTGCCAAATACCCGTGGGATTTCAGAATATTCAAAAAGGGGGAAATGTCCCGTTCCGCCCGGCGCTCTAAAAGTCCCAGCGTGGCGGGCGGCCGGTCCCGCAGCGACAAGGTCCGGCTATATTCCTTGAGTTGATCGAGTACGTCTTTCTCTTCGACTCCCTCGATTGTCACCTCATAGGGGATCGCGATTTCGCCTGCGGCGGCAAGTGGTACAGCGAAACAATTCAAAGCAGGAAAAAACAGGCAGAACGCCAGTGTGGGGCCGGATTCCGCCCTTGCAAAGAATATAGTGAACCACGATGCCATATCGTCCAGATATCATTCCGCGGATTGTCAAAATAAGTCTGGAGCCAATCCGGCAAAGGATCATGAATTCGGGTATTGTATCACACGCAAAAAGAGACTCCATGAATTTCCCTGCTGGGATTCCGGAATGTCTTTGAGCGTATCCACATTCGAGGAATAATGAATCAACGGGAGAAAGCCGGCCATGCCCAGAACAAAGGAAATCCAAAAGTTTGCCATCTATGCCGAGGCCAAAGGTTACTGGCGGCCTTTGATCATGACCCATCTTCCTTTTGCCCGTCTGATCGATGACATCGTCTATCCCTATGAAAACAACGAATCCTTTATGATCGACGGCGCTCCCTTGAAACGGGATTTAATCACCAAGTTCAAAATCCTCCGCTTGCTCGATGATTTTCCGGAGCATTGGGACCGGTTTCACCAAGCCCTGTTCACAGGCGGGACCGAGCAGAAGAAAATCTACGGGGAGCAGTACCATCTGCGCGTCGAGGCCCTCCTCCGCCGCTTCTGCGAAGATGTCACGGTCCAATTGCTCAAATCCTTTCACCGGGTTATTCAGCCCCAGATGCGAGACTACGCGCAAAAACGGGACGAATTGATCCAAACCGCCGCCATCGACTTTGTCCAGTCTCTCAAGCGCTTGGGCAGCGCCACGCCGTAAACGAAGGAACCGGCGGTTCAGCCTTGGGAAGCGATCAATTCAAGGGCCTGGTCCATCATGCCGCTCATCTGCTGCGCTCCCCGGGTTGAATTGCCTAACATGGAGAAAACATAGGTTTTCCCGCTTTTGGCGTTGAGATACCCGGAAAGCGAGCGAACTCCATTCAATGTGCCGGTTTTGGCGAAGATGCGGCCGTTGGTGGAAGGGCCATTCAGCCGCCGTTTGAGGGTGCCATCGACGCCGGAACGGGGCAGCGCTTCCTGGAACAAATCTTTGTACGGCGAATTGGAGATCACGCGCAGGACCTGAATCAACGATTGGGCGCTCAAGCGGTTTTCCCGCGAAAGGCCGGAACCGTCGGCGATGAATTGGGAATCCAGATTGCAGCCGTGTTCGTTCAGAATGTCCTTCATCGCCAGCACGCCCATTTCCCAACTGCCCGTCCCATATTCGTGATAGCCGAGAGTTTTCAGCAGATGCTCGGCGTAAAGATTCTGGCTGTTCTTGAGACACACATTGACCAGCGCGCTCAAGGGGGGGGATTCGTGCACATGGAGCAGGCGCCAGGTTTTTTGCGCGGGCAGTGCCGGCACGTCATCGGCGTCTTTGGCTGCGCCCTCCACGGTGATGCCTTCCGCTTGCAGCACTTCGCGCAGCACGGAAACGAAATAGAGAGTTGGATTGGGCACCGCCGCGTAATGAAGAGAGGAACGGTTGGTCCGGATCGATCCCTGAATGGTGAGTCCGAGATCGTCGTTGGAACGGCGGATAGCCACTCCCTTTTCGCTTTTGGCGGTGGCCACGGTCATGACCGAGGGGGATAAAAACAAATACTGGGTGGGAGGATTGGTGCGGACCGTTGCCGGCGTTCCTGCTTTCGCCGCTCCTTCCACGATGATATCCACGCAGGCGTCGTTGAATGAGAGGGCGCTGACTTCAGCCGCGAACCAATCCAGAAAGTTGTCCGGATGCCAGTTCAATCCGTGACGGATATCGTCGAAAACATCATCGACGCCGATGACATCCCCGGTGACGCGAAGAATATTATTCTGTTTGAGCACTCCCGCCCACTGGCGGAACAGGGCGGTGACATCGTTCCCGTTGAAACGGCCCCCGATGCTGGGATCGCCGGAACCCACCACGATCAGGTCGCCCTCCAGAGTGGAACCGGATTGCTTCCCGCTGACCCACAGGCCGGTTTGATAGCGGAAATCCGGTTTCAACCGCAATAGAGCGGCGGCGCAAACCACGATTTTCATGTTAGACGCGGGAATTAAGCTGCGTTGTGGAGTCAGGGCGAAGAGATTCTCTTCTTCTTCCAGATTGTCCACCTGGATGCTCCATACCGCTTGGGGAAGAGATTTCGTGAACAGGGCATTGAGATCCGATTCCAGGGAGGCGGAAGCGGAGGGCATAGCGAAAACGCTTGCCAGGCCAAAGAGAATCAGACGAATTGACCAGGGAAACACGAATATCGGCATTTTTTCTCCTTCCAATCGGCGGCCCCTCCGGCCACGGCATCCGAAGGAAAAAACCCATTTCATCCCAGTCAATCCAGAAGAAGCCAGTGGCGGCAGGACTTTTGTCTGAGATGAATCGGCTTTTTCCACCACCCCGTTGGTGTAAGGCCGGTATAGACGGCGCTTATGTTAGGATTACCCTCAACTCATCCCTTTTCCCGGCGGGAAAGGGAAAACGAAATGATTCTCCTCTGACGACCCCTCCCATGGCCATCGAATCCCGTTGAGAATCGGAAATTCTAGAGACAGTCTTCGCTTCTGCCTTGCGCGCGGTACACCCATTTCTGCTTCGGCTTGCAGGTTTGGCACCGAACAAACGGCCCCGGATCCACCCGGCCGCGATTACCGGTTCAAGCCCACGGTGGCCGCCGCGGCCGCGGTTTCCGGTGATTCAAGAGTTTCTTCTTCCTCCAAAACGTTTTTCAAGGAGTGGCTTTCCACATCCATCACCACGTTAACCAAGTCGTTGTCCCGGTTATCGATTTTAATACTGTTAATAGTGATAATCCGGGGGCCGTATTCCAAATCGTACATGTATTTCATGACGGACCGGTAATCAGCGTCCAAATTCAAGGTAACGGCGCGTTTGATATAGTAATCTTCGTTGGATTGCTCTTTTTGTTTGTTGAATTCTTCGATCACTTCAGGGGGAATAAGCCCATCTTTCATGTACTTATTGAAGACCTTCAACTTTTGCTTCATGTCTTCGATTTTCTGGAGCAACTCTTCCACTTCTTTTTTGGAAAGTTCTCTGCCGCTGTCCGGATCGTACAGTGGCCCCATCATGGCGGCCATGCCGATTCCCATGCCCCCCATGCCCATGGGGCCCATCATGCCCATACCCATGGGGCCCATCATCCCCATGCCCATGGGGCCCATCATCCCCATGCCGCCGAACATGCCGTAACCGCCGGCATACCCGTACCGCACCAGGAGGTTATCCGGCCCGAAGAGATCGTTAAACAGCTGCTGCCGTTGGTTCCGGAAGGCGGTTTGCAGTTCTTCATCGGTGACATTATAGCCCTGACCCTTGAAGATGATCTCGTTAATGGCTTTCAATCGGTCTTCGACCGCTATCTGGGCCAAGTCGTAGCACAGTTTTTGGAACTCCAGAATCTTGTGCAGCTGAGGGGAATCGTTTTTCGTGATTTCGGGACTGATTTGGAATAAACCAAATAGTTCCTCGAAACTTTTGTTCGTGTGTTGGCGGATGTAATTCAGACAGTACAGTTCCCGGATCGTGCGGATGGTTGAGTCCGTGGATAGGAACTTGTCGTTGATCCCCAAGGTATGTTTCAGCAGTTTGTACCGGTTTTCATATCCTTCCCGCACCGCTGGATTGATGGTCCCGGTGCTCTTCAGACGCTGATATTGGTCCATTTCCGCCAGCAGCATGGGGAGTTGCACGGGCTCGGGGACTTCATCCTCGAAATGATCCAGCAGGGTAGTCGATTCCGTGGCCCGCAGTTCGTTCTGGAGATCGAATCCCACGTTCACGCGATCCTGAATCCGCAAGTCATCGAAGGTGCAGTCGGCGGTGAAGCCACCGGCTTCGTCGGTCCCCAGGTAAATGCCTGACAACACCGAGGGAAGGGAGATGTTGCTGGTCAGGGTTTGGCCGGCGGAGGTACCTAGACGGCTGGACATACCCCCCATGCCCATCATGCCCATACCCCCCATGCCCATCATCCCCATGCCCATGCCCATCATCCCCATACCCATCATGCCCATGCCGCCCATCCCCATCATGCCCATGCCACCCATCCCCATGCCGCCGCCGAGCAGCAGTTCATCTTCCACGTCCCGGGCGTCCCGGATCGACAGGCCGGCCCCGATGGGCAGTCCCTTGTTTTGGCCGTTGATGTACAGGGCCTGCCGCTTGGCTTCCCACACGACGGCGATGTGATACCACTGCCCTTCCTTCCAGTCCGAGATCATCGCCGTCACGATGCTGGGCGGTTTCACGTAGTCGCGGAGTTCAAAACTGAGCGTGGGCCCTTCCCCTTTGTATACGGCCAATAAACTGTCCCGCTGGAAGGGGCCGGCCCCAAGGGGCAGCATCGCTTGGATGCTCATTTTAGTCATGGGCGCGCTCATGCCGCTTTGGGCATCGGCGTTCGCCGCCTGGTCTTGTTCCATCCGGGTGGCGATTTCGTCGCGGCTCATTTTACGGCTGTCAATGGCGATCAGCATACACTTGTGGTGCACTTCCGGATCATTGGGATCCCATTCCGGTTTGACGAAAAATTCCAGCGTCCCTTGCCGGGGATTGATCACCGGTTTGGAATCGAGATTGGCGTAAGCCATGGAGCGTCCACCCGAGGCGCGAAAACCGGTGCCGAAACGTCCCTCGCGCAAGCCGCCGTCTACTCCCCAGGACCGGCTGACAGACAACTTAGTGCTGGTGCTGTTGGCTTCCAACTTTTTCATCAGGTCGATCTGGTTGAGGACTTCGTTGACATAATTTTTGGTCGGATCGTACCGCTCGATGATCTTGAGTTGTTTGTCCAATCGTTCAAAACCGCTTCGGGCGATTTGGTTTTGGGTTTGGATGGCGTTGATGACTTCATCAATCCGGGTGACAATCGGCTGCGACCGGGATTCACTGCTTTCCTCCCCGGATACCTGTTGGACAATGCTCCGGTATTCGTTCTTCAAAGTGCTGAGCCGCTGATTGTATTCATCCCAGTCCTTCTTGATCGGCCCGAAGACGAACAGATTGAGCATAGCGACAATTCCCACCGCGGCCGCGATTAACACGATGGCTTTCATTTTGTTTCCCATTTTTCCTCTCCCCGCGTCTTTGGTTTTTGCGCGCTTTGGGTTAAATGAATTTCTGTTTGGTTTTTGTTGTTGATCCCGCAACCGGCCGACTCGTTGCTGGACGGGATTGCTCCGCGTCAGGCCCCGTCCGGATTCCCCGCTTCCCCGGCGGCGGATTTTTCACTTCCCCGGCGGCGGAACGAGGTATAGCCACACTCCGGACACCCTGCTTCTTTCAAGGCCTGAATAGTGTTAAATTCCCGGCCCGGCCCGACGGAAATGATGAATTCGCACAGGGCGCATTCGTAATCCGCCCCCGGCGGGCGGATATCTCCTGTATAAAAAGGAGTATAACGCAACGGAAGCGATTTTTCAGGTGGCAAGTCAAAAACCTTTTCGCAAATAAAGAGGCAGGACTGGTGTGCGTGGATGGAAGCACCCTCGTATTCGTTAAACCGGGGAAGAATTTCGCGAATGGCCCACCCCATGCCCAGCCAATTGGATTCAATGCCCGCCAGAGAGGAACCATCAGGCAGGGGCATGGAGAGCAATAAAATGCCTCCCCGGCGCAGGACATGGTGACACCGGGCGGAAAACACGGCAATGGCATTCTCCGTGTAGGCGGGATCGGTCAGGGCCACGTGAAAGTTATCTTTCCATTCAGCCGGCCAGTCTTCCCGCACATCCTGAACTTGGACTTGGATCGCCCCTTCCGATAGTTCGGAGATCACGTCCAAGTAACGCGGGTCGATGTCGATCACCTGGATCGGCTTCCATTGGTTCGGATCAGGCAAAAAACGTTTCCGCGCCAGCCAACAGGCCAGCGAAATGAAATCGTCATCTCCCGCGAAAAACAGGGATTGCCCCAGCAGTCCATTTTCCAGCAGATAAAGGGCCTTGCGAATACCGGTTTCCGGGGTGGCGTGGCTTTGGTCGAGGGTGACATCCACGGCGGGGCGGCGGACGCAGAAGTCACGGAATTCTTCCAAGAGGGGGTAGGCTTCTGGAGGCAGAATCCGGCCGCGGCCTTGGCAGGCGGGGCAGGTTTGGCTCACCGGTTCATGCCGCCCAAACCACTCCTCAAGCCGTTTTGCCCCCGCGGGCGAGAGGCGCAATCCTTCTCCCGGAGTAAGGATATCCCGTTTTTCCAACTCCCGCCTCAAAGCCGCCAAAACGGGAACCGGGATGTGCAACTGGCGGGACCATTCCCGGGTGGAGGGGATTTTGGATGCGTATACCGTCCATAACGCCCGGGCCACACCTTCGACTCCCTCCCGTAGGGAAACGGCCTGTGCGATTTCCTGCAGCCAACGGACAGCTTCCGGGGGAGACGGATTTTTAAGATTCGGATTCATCCTGATTTGCGCTGCTCACGAGAATGGATTTCACGAAAATGGATCAAAGAAACGAGAGTGTCATTCACCGGCGTAGGAATCTGCTTTTCTCGTCCCAGCTGGGTTACCGCACCATTGAGCGCGTTGATTTCGGTCATTCGGCCTTTTTGCAAATCCCGCAACATGGAGGGATAATGCGCGGCGGTTGGAGGGATCATTTTCGTGTAAAAAGTCTGAAGGTACTCCTCCGCCGTTTCCCAAAACAACCGGATGCCATGAGCAGCCGTCACGGCAAACGCTTCCCTGATAATTCGATCCATAATGGTCCGGGTGGATGCTTCCTCCGACAACGCGCCGTACGTCACGCCCAACAGGGCTCCTAAAGGATTCAATGCAGCATTATACAGAATTTTCACCCAAATGAACTGTTCCAGTTGATCCGTGGCTTCAGTAGGGATTCCCGCTTCGCGCAAAGTTAGCGCAATGCCTTGAAGCTGGCTCATAGGATATTCACGCAAATAATGTCCCAGACGCACCGCGTCCGCGTGGACGGTTACCTGAATGATTCCCGGTTCGGGTATCTCGACTCCGGTGATGATCCGCGCGCCAAGCGTGCGGTTCCATCCAATTTTTTCCGCGATGGCTTGGCAGTTGCCATAACCATTTTGGCATGAAATCACTTGCGTCACGTCTTGCAAAACGGGCAGGCATTCCTCTATGGCCCGTAGTGTATCGAATGCTTTTACCGTAAGGAAAATAAAATCGAATAACCTCAAATCGTTAGGAATATCTTCAATTTTCTCAAAAGCCGGTTGAGGTGGGATGGAGTGCGATCCCCATACGCCCGAAATCCGGATGCCCCGCGAGCGGATAGCTTCCACGTTCCATTTCCGGCCGACAAAAACGACGGAGTGGCCCGCCTTCGCAAGAAGTCCGCCCAACAAAGTTCCCACCGCTCCCGAACCGAAAATCAAAAACCGTAACACGCGCTATTATCCACCCCAAAGTTGGAATTTCGCTGAATACTGTAACTCTGGAATCCGTTCCTTGGTAGAATTAAGCCTAATTTTTCATATTAATGAGAAAAGCCCCAACCCGGGGCTTTTTAGAGAATGATAAAATATTTATTTTGCCGAAACGGTTCCCCTCCAACGGTCAGGAACCCCTCCCTCTCCGGTTCACTCCGGCTGGGGAACGATGGAAACCATCCGGCGGTTCCGCTTGGTTTCAAATTTCACGATTCCGCTGGCCAAAGCGAACAAAGTGTCGTCTCCTCCGCGCCCGACGTTGATTCCCGGATGAATCCGCGTTCCCCGTTGGCGGACAAGGATGGATCCCGCGTTGACAAATTGGCCGCCGAACCGCTTAACACCTAACCGTTTCGATTGACTATCACGGCCGTTTTTTTGTTTGCCGCCGCCGCTTTTTACGTGCGCCATGATACTTGCTCCCTTTTATTCTTCGGAATCTATGAGCCGATTCCTGAACGATATTACTTCATAGCCGGCTTTTTTCAAGGGAATCGCGGCAATGAAAGCGGGCCTTCGACCGTATATACCGGCCTATCCCGTCAGAGAGGGCCATTGGATTTTCCGTATAGTGCGGCTAAGGCCAGCATAATCCAACCGGCGATAAAAGCCACTCCCCCGATGGGTGTAATGGCGCCCAACCAACGGATCCCTGTTACTGCCAGTAAATATAAACTGCCGGAAAATACCAGGATGCCGAGTGTCCATGCTCCGCAAGCGCCCGCAGTCCATGAACCAGGCCAAAGACGGGATCCCGCCAAGCTGACCGCCAACAAGGCCAGGGCATGGATCATTTGGTAGTGAACACCAGTTTGAAATATTTCCAGCATCCGCGGCTCGAGGCGGTCTTTCAGACCATGGGCGGCGAAAGCTCCCAGGATGACTCCCGAACCTCCGGCCACGCAAGCGATTATTAGAAAAAAGGAAGGGCGGTTCATGACAAAATGATGGATCCTTTCCAAAAAAGCCGTCTATGGGCAAGTCATTGCAGGGCAGGTTAACGCATGAACGGATTTCCATAAAGGAAAAACACCAGGGAGGATCTTTCGGGAAACCATCACACCAAGGAATCCCGGCATTATTATCCTTTTCACGTATCCTTTTCACGTACTAAAATCGTGTACCATCTATCTTTCTGTTGTTGATTTATCCAATCCATGACCGGGCTTGTGAAAAATCCCTGTGACTCAATTCTACCGGTTCGGTCCGCTGAAGAGCAAGCCGTTAAACAATAACCGGAATGTACCATGGGTTTGCGCGCGGTGTTGAACACGGAAACCGTATAGAATGACCTGACCCTGCCCATATGGCACGGAAACAATCGCGGCCTTGTCGTGAATCAGTTCCTCACCCTGAATCCAGCCGCTCAAAAGGGTCAGCGATTTATCATACGAGGCAAGCACTATGGGTTCTCCCATCCGGACCTTCACGGTATCCCGGTTCGAGGTGTGGGTAATTTCAAAAGCCTGAGAATGCACAAAATACGCCGCCGCCCGGTGGCGCATGCCATACGCGAGCGGCCGGGAGGGATCAAGATTGATCCGCAGGATGGATCCGGGACAATAAAACTTGTCCCGCCCTACGCCTTCCAATACATTCTTGACCGGCAGATCAAAGAAGCGGATGGCAAAACGTGTGGAACTGTCCAGGCAGAGCAGGCTGCCACCCAATTCCACGAACTCCTGCAAAGAAGTGATCCCCTCTTCACCGATGCCGCCCGCGTATTCGGGAGCCGTAAGGGCCATGTCTCGTCCATTCAGCAACGCTTGGATATGGATATCGGGCAGTATAATGGCGTCAAAGCGGCGGCGCAGGTCTCCCGCCCGTATAGCCGCATTGTGAAGGGTAGTGTATTCGAATTCGAATTGTTCCAGCACAAAACGCGTCCAGCCTTCGTCGATGTTGGCCGTCCAAGGTTGATACATGGCGATCCGCGGTTTGCGCAGCGCCTTCAGCCGGAGACCATCTGGCAAGGCGCCGGGCGTGGCCGGAATGCTTCCCACCGTAAGCCCGAGATCGTGAATCCACCCTTCCAAGGCGGTCCGGCGGCTATCGCCGGGTGAATATACGAGCGATCCCGCCGGATAGGTATGGCTGTCAGACGACCAATCCGATTGCAAAATAAAAACCGGAATATCCTGTTTCCACGCCCGGTTGAGCACGATGAAATCATAATTGGTGGTATTGGGGCTGATCAGGAGAGTACCATTTCCCTGGATCCGGCCGGGCGGCAGAGAGATTGAATCGAGTGGCCGGGTTTGCGCTGGGAAAGGTTGATCCACCCGGACCGTTCGCACTCCCATTTGCATGGGCAGTGTCCAACCGGCGACATCGTAGGGCGGTTCCGCGGGTCCCCCGGGATAAAGGGAACGTTCTGGGTAATGTTGGGGTTCTAGCAGATCCAAGATGTAATTCCGATACGGTTGAGAGGCATAAATAATATAGGTTCCCGCTGGATATTCCGCGCCCTCCGCCGCGAAGGGGGTTTCCGCGATGTTAATCTGCACTCCCCCTTCCCGCAGGATCCATGCCATGTGGACCGCCGTGGGGAAATCCCGCTGATCCGGCGGGATCAGATAGGCAAAAGGGGGTTCTTCACGGCCGAGCCGGATGGCTTTTTCTCCCAAGGCGAGGTAATTTTGATTCAATTGATCCCGGTACCGCGCGGCTAAGGTGAGGAGCGAATAGCAAGCAATTTTTTCGTACTCCACCACATCCCGCAGTCTCCACCACCCCCCTTTCCAGGGATTGGCGTAATTGACCTGCATCGTGAGGCGGGGCAATCCCCGGACTTGTCCGGTTAAATCCCCCTGGGGCTGAAATAATGGGGAGGCAAGACGCGGGCTGGCGGCTTCGGTTAATATTCCGATGATGTTGTGACGGTACGGGGTTGTGCGGTTCCCTCCTTGCCACCAGTTGTCGAATATCGCGTTGGTGACCACGCCGGCCTTGCCTGCCACCGTCAGATCGGTAGCGATATGCCCCCCGATCATCTTCAAGGATTCGTGAATCAAAGGATCCACGTTCGGATTGATGGGATCATAGAAAGGAGGAACGAAAAAGCGGCTGCCTTGGTTCCCCATCTGGTGGATGTCGTACAACACGCAGGGATACCATTTCTGGTACAAAATCTGGGTAAGAATTTGCGTTTCCTTCTGAGTGAGCATGAACCAGTCACGGTTGTTGTCATGCCCGCAGTATTTTTGATAGAGCCATGGCATTCCCTGCCCTTCCCACGGTTTGCCGAGAGACCGTTCGTACCAGTCGATTTCCTTGTTGATGCCATCGGGATTGGCGGAAGGCACAAGGAGGAGGATTACGTTATCCAGGATCTCCCGGATCCGTTCATTATGGAGAGAAGCTAGCTCATGCAGGAGTTCCATGGCCATCTGGGATGCGCCGATTTCATTAGAATGCAGCGAACACGAGATAAGCACCACCGTTTTGGCCTGGTCGAGGAGATCATCTTTTTCTCCGGATTCGATTTCGTGGGGATGAGACAGTTTCCGCTGATAGGATTGGTATAACTCCAGATCGGCGATGACTTTGGGATCGGAAATCACCGCCAGAATATACGGATTGTCCTCGGTGGTCCGGCCGATCTCCTCGATGTGGACGCGCTGGGAAAGCGAACCGATTTTATAAAAATAGTCCACGATTTGTTCCCACCGCGCCAACCGGAAATCAGCGCCCGGCTGAAAACCGAGCACCGCTTCGGGAGACGGAATTTCCTGGCCCTCCCCGGCAGGAATGAACCAAATCAGCCAAAGGACAAACCAATGCCTTTTGAAGAACCGGTCACACATCCGGGATGCTCCTTTTCCCTCGCGCCCAATGGCCGGCGGCCGAGGAAATGTGCGGATCCGCATATTACCTTGCCCGATTTTTCCACAATCATCAATGGGAGAATCCTCCGCGGAGAGGAGCAGGCCCAGAATGAAGGAGAGGCAGCTATCTTTAAACCGGTTGCCGGGTTATTGCCAAACGCCTGAACTTATGTTCCAATAGGGAATTTGGAAAGAGGGTGGTTTTAACAACCTGGCAAGGGCAGAAGGGTGGGCTACGAAAATGATGCGGTTGGAAAAGAGATTGATAGGCGATGTAGCCCTGCTGAAGGTATCGGGCTCCATCTCATTTTCGGACGTGTCCACGTTAAAATCCGCGTTGCACCGTCTGGTACGGGAAGGGAAAAAGAAAATCGTCGTGGATTGCGAGCATATGGACAGCCTGAACAGCAAAGCCTTGGCCACCTTTTTAGCCGCGTATAAGTCCCTGGAAGACGGGACCATCGCGTTTGCCAAGGCCAACGAACACGTGGCCCGGATTTTTCATGTGACCAATCTCGACAATATGTTTCCTCTGTATGATTCGGTCGAAAAGGCGGTCGCGTCCATTCAGTAAGCCGCGGGGTCCCAGTACGAAAAATCAGGATTCCAGACGCCGGTGCAGGAGAACTGTCACGGCCCAACCGGAAACAAATCCGGCTCCGAAACAGAACAGGGCGAAAAAGATCAGGGGAACCGCGGGGGTCCATCCAAAGATCCACACCGAGACGGGCGTATAATTTTTCCCCAAAAAAATCCCGAACAACAGAATAAACACACACAAAGCGGTGATTTTGAAACGGCTGGCGGTATCTTCCTGGAACCACATCGCACGATCTCCTGACATCCAAACCTAGACTGATTCCATTCAATCATAAATTCTACCCGCGACCAATCCATCAAAGCAGGAAGGCGTCTATTTTTCGAACCGGAAAACAAGGCAGGGTTATTTCAAAATGGGATTGGACAGTCTTTCCCCTCTCACCCCGGCGAGGTATTCCCCAAACTATCCCAGTACACAAATCCTAAACTCACGAGGCCATTGGAAGGATTGAAATAATAGAACCGCAAAGGACGGGTATCATAAGGCACCCATTGGAAAATGGATACATCATACGCGGCCGGCAACGCCAACGACGGACCGACCGTAAACGCTCCCCAGCCCAGATGGAGGTAATCCTCCCGGTTCATCAGGGAAAGGGAGCCGGTTTTGATCCAGTGCAGAATAAAAGGTGTCTGGGGAATATCGCCGGCCATCCGGGTCAAATAAGGATCTTTGACCAGCCTGGGCATATAGGGCACGGGTGTGGTCAGAAAAGCCAGATGACAAGGTTCGGGCGGCAAAATCGGGCAAAGCGCGATCCCAGTGTTCACCCGGTAGGGACTCGGCGGAAATGCCCGATGACCAGGTTGATCGCTGGTATAAATGAGCAAGGCTTCCACGAGGTTGTGCAGGTTCTGGGTGGAATCGGCCAATTCCCGGCGCTGGTGCAGCCGTTCATACTGCGGATAAAAAACCAGGATCAGGAGCAGAAGAATGCCGCTGAATAGCAGACTTTCCACCAAGTGGGCCAAAAAGGATTGCACCTTGGATTGCCAACCGGATGGAAGAATTTCATCAGACAGGAATGGCCCTTGTCGATCGTTCATCGGCAACCGATCCGAAATGGAGTAAAACTCTGCGCCGTCCTACAAACCACTGAATCACTGGTCCACATCGACCCTTAACCTGAATATATAACGGAGAAAGTGGATCGGCTGGTTCGGAGGAAAGAAAAAAAATGGGCAGGTTTTGAGATTGGCAAACAGCGTACAACTCTTATAAATTTCCCAGATAGTAAAAGAGAAAAATTCGTAATTCTCTTCGTTACTGCTAAGGGCCTGGAATTATTTCGTTCCTATCAACCAGATCTCTATGCTTCGCTTTGATCCTTTCCTTGCCACGGATGCGGATGCGTTATGGGCCATACCGGACGATGTTTCCCGCGCTCTTGATCCCGTTGCTGATGTCGTAACTGATATACTCGCCCGCCTTGGGATGCCCTGGCGGATATACCAGATTGCCGATCCACGATTGCGCCGGGCCAAATCCGCGCAATTGCCATTCGTACCGGCCCGCGGGAAAAGCGGTCGTCGCGTTCCAATAATTCGCGGTTTTCTGATTGCCGTTGGCCGCCAGCCGCGTCCAATAATCGTAATTCCCATACCGGTTGTTGCTGTCTTTAGGCCCGGTGGAGGTGTCCAAGGGATTGGTGTTGAACGGATCCAGGGGAATCGAGGTCATGTACGATACCGGAGTCGTCAAGGGACGGTAACGCTCATCCATCCAGGTCGGCGGGAAAATAGGGGGATAGTTATTACGGTCCAACCGGTAGGTTTCCAGGGCGGTGGCCAGAGCCTTCATGTCCGCCTGCACCCGGGCCACTTTCGCCCGGATCTGGGCATTCAAAAAGTTCGGCACAGCGATGGCCGCTAAAATGCCAATGATGGCGACAACGATTAACAATTCGATCAGGGTGAATCCACCGGATGACTTCGGCATTCTCGTCTCCCTTTCATGAATCCATGCTATCTCAAGAAAAGCTTATCTTATAAACATATGAATAAATCGAATTTCGTTTAGAATCAAGGAGATACTTTATTGCTGCTGGAGACGGCCGGCCGGCGCCGTGGTTGGTAGAGAGGGGTAAGATTGTGGAAATTCGAAAACAATCTGCAATTATGATTTATTTTTATCCGTAAAAAGATTCTTGATCAGCGTGAGAGAATTCCGGTTCTGTTTTCGTTGATAAACCATATCATCCAAGAGTTCCCGCATAATATACCGGCCCAGTCCACCGACTGGACGTTTACAGATGTCTTGGGAAAAATCCGGAGTCGTGGGCTGCGTCTGATCGAAGGGTATGCCTGTGTCCTCGATGGTCACCAAAAACGAATCATTGTCCCTTCTCCACTGGATCCACAATTTCCCGTCCTTTCTCCCGCAGTACCCGTAGCAAACGATATTCGTGCACGCTTCGTCCACAGATGTCTCCAATTTCCAAATGTTGGATTCCGTCATCCCCGAAGCCCGTGCTGCTTCACGAATCCGGTCACAGATCCGGGTGAGTTCATCCAGTGTCGCGGGAAATTCCACAAAGTTGGCAGACGATTCATTCATGGACACAAGACAAGCCATTATTGTACCCGTTACTTATCCGATCATCATCAATCCCGGTTTCATGGCGCTTTGCTAAAAGTATCACAACCACTAGCCAATGAAAAGTAACTGCTTCTCCATTATTCGAGGATTTTCTCCCCAGATTTTAAGGAAGGACCATTTCCTATTGTAACGCCTGCGATCGCAAAATCATAAATTCTTGCGATCTTTTTTTCTCTCTGAAAATTTCCCGGCGGGACAGGCACGTGCCTAGGCGGACTGGTCCAAACTTTGATAAACTGAATCTCCAATGACCTCACATGAATTCGAACCGTCTGTCTATTCGCCTTTAAATTCTTCTCGAGGCTGGAAAAATGCCTGACCGTTTCTACCGCGCCGCCCGGCATGACTACACGATTGTAGATAGCCTCAACGATTCGCTCCGCTTCACGACGCGGCGTTGCCTGACCACCTATCAGGGCAACCTTTGCGCCACATCCACGTTTGTGGATCCGGAAGGCATTCCCGCCATTTGGCACGAATTCGGCGAGCTGGAGGGGGTGGGTTGGGCCGCCAATGTTGTGGGAGGAGCGCATGAGATTCTCTGGTTTGCCTGCTTTTTCAACCATCCCCGGATGCGGGCGATCGGTGTTTCCCTGCTCTACCATGCTCTTGAAGGGGGATTTTTCCGCGAAGATGGTTTCGTAATTCCCTACCGGGACATTCCATCAGATAAACGCTATCTGAACTATTTGCACAAACCCGAGTACGACCATTGGTTCTGTCCGGGTTCCACGGCCCATATCGCACTACAATTATTATGGGCAGCGGACCTCGTATCGGAACCATTGAAATCACAACTTACTGAAATATCTTTACTTATTTCGGATTGGCTATGGAATCATGTTAAGCGGCTGGAGAATGGTTGGTATCCCCGCCGCTGCCAACCGGATGGATCTCCCGCTCCCTTTAACGCGATGGGCTCAGCGCCGGATCCCCAGTTCGATCACAGCGGGGACGGGACTTATCTCTTGTGGCTTTGGGTGGAGCTGACCCGCCGGGGATTCAAAGATTACCGGAAGGAAATCCGCGCCATCGCTGAGGCGTACCGGGACCTGGGCGGGGCGTTCGGCAGCATCAATCACGACACCTACGACGACCACGAAAATGTGGCCTACAGCGTGGGATTCCGCTGCTTGTCCCGGGCGGCCCAGCTGCTGCGCGACACGGCCTTGTATGATTGGGCGCTGGCGGTCTGCCTGCACGGCCTGGAGAAATTCGAGATGAAACAAGACCGCAACGGTGTGGCCACTCAAGGCTTGCTTTACATGGAGGATTCGTGGGATACCTCATACCTCTGGGAGAACGCGGAGGCCGCCCTGGCTTATTTCGAAGCCGCCGCCACGACGCGGATCCAGTCGTATGAGATCAAAGGCTTGACCATTCTGCGGGCCGCGGCCTTGCATCACCACGGCGATTATGGATTCCTTACCGAAGGAGTCGATTGGAACAATCACAACGGACAGTGGCGCATGGTCAATGGCAAACAGATCCCGATTCACGTGGGCGGCGTGGTGTATGGGGATGTCAACTATACCCAGCCGTTTCTCAACAATATGCACATCACCGCCCCGACCTTATACTATTTGGAAACCTTAGCCCGCAGAATCCAGGAAAAGCAGTCCATCCGCTACCTCGACGGCGAGGAAAATGGATTGACCACGGTTCCCTTATTGTGATAAAGAAGGATGTTCATTGGTGTTTTCATTCTCCTCATACTTCTAGAGAAAGCTAAGGAGAAGCTCCAAGGCAAGACCTTCCCTCACCCTTGCCCTCTCCCAGAGGGAGAGGGGATGGTGGCGTTTTTCGCATACGGGCCCGATTTACACTCGATCACGCCTTTTCGAAAAACGGTTGGCAATGCATGATCTGAAAAAATCTGAAACGAAGGGACACTCACATGAAACGATTCAGGCTCGCTGTTTTGATTCTCGTTCTTCTTCCCATCACCTTTTCCTGGAGTGAGGAAGTGTATTGCCGTTACGAGGCCGCCGGCGCGATCCATTACGGGCGGGTGGAAGGGGAGATCATTCATCAGCTCGACAAGGCGCCCTGGGACGGCGGCCAGGCAACCGGTCATACGATCCCTGTAAAGGCCGTCCGCCTGTTGCATCCCAGCGCCCCCCAGAAAATCTTTGGGATATCGGGGAGCTATAAAGAAGCGTGGGCCGGGGGGAAAAAGCCCTTCAATACCATCCGCTGGTTTTTAAAACCCCCATCCGCTGCTGCTTCACCGGATGATGATGTGATCCTCCCTGCCTCGCTGGATGAGTTGGAGGTCGAAACCGAACTGGTCATTGTCATCGGCAAACGAATCAAGAATGCCGGGCTGGAGGAAGCCAGGGAGGCGATCTTCGGGTATACGGTTGGGAACGATATCGTCGGTTGCGTGACCTCGTACCACCAAGTCAATGGAGAACCTTTGGACCAGGCCGAGACTCTTCTGGGTCCGGGTTTGAAGATCGGCGATGGTTTCGCGCCCTTCGGTCCTTTCATTCACCGGGGGGTGGATTGGCGCAACCGGGAGCGTACCTTGAAGGTAAGCAACTCCGCGCAGAACAAAGAATTGACCTACAGGCACAACACGTCCAACATGCTTTTCCCGCCTGAAAAGATAGTCAGCGACTTGTCGCGGGTGTGTGTGCTCGAACCGGGGGATATTATCCTCTCCGGTACCACCAAGGCATTGTCCGCCCGCGCGGGGGATACCATGGAAGTCGCGGTGGAGGGATTAGGCACATTAATAAACAAGGTGAAAGCGGCGAACTGAAAGGATTCAAATCATGCCGATACTCTTGCACAATAATCTAAGCCGGCGGGGATTTCTACGGACGGCGGCGGTCTCAATGGGGGCCATCGCGGCACTCGGTGTTCCACGGACGTTTGGTGACGATTCCCGCGAATCCACCCGCTGGGCGTTCCTGTCGGACACGCATGTGCCCGAAGACATCACCAACGAGTACCGCGGCTTTTTCCCCTATGAAAACATGAAGGCGGCTGTTCAGCAGGTGCTGGAGGTCAGTCCCGAAGGGGCGATTATCACAGGGGATCTGGCCCGCCTCGAAGGCTTTCCCGGTAACTACGCCATGCTTAAAACCTTGACCGGTCCGCTCGTGGAGAAAATACCGGTGGGTATGGTGCTGGGGAATCACGATCACCGCGCCAATTTCCTCAACGCATTCACGGAGCATCCTGGAGAACAGCAATCCGTCCGGGGGAAGCATGTCTTGATTATCGAAAAACCACCGGTCCGTTTTATACTCTTGGATTCGCTGCTATTCACCAACCAGGTTCCCGGCCTGCTGGGCAAGGCGCAGCGGGAATGGCTCTCTTCGTATTTGCGATCCGCCGATAAAACCCCCACACTGTTATTTTTCCATCATACCCTCGGCGATGAAGACGGCAGCCTGCTTGACACGGAGCGCTTCTTCGCCACGGTGATACCGCACACCGCCGTGAAAGCCCTTGTCTTCGGCCATTCGCATGTCTATCAACATCTCGAGCACCTCGGTGTGCATTTGATCAACTTGCCCGCGGTGGGATACAATTTCCGGGACGTCGATCCCGTGGGCTGGATCGAAGCCGAGTTGACCGCGCGGGGCGGATCGTTCACCCTGCATGCCTTCGGCGGCAACCGCCAAGACGACGGGAAAACCTTCTCGCTCGAATGGCGGGGGTAATTTGAGAATCGATCCTTTCCCCGCCGAGGCGCGGACGCAATAAGGAGAGGAATACGCCATCCGAAACGTGAACGCGTAATGATATGTTTTTTTCCTCACCCTTTCCCTCTCCCCCAGGGAGAAGGGTAGGGCGAGGGATTTTCTGTAGGGGCGGACCTTGGTGTCCGCCCTCATCCCGGAGGGAATGAAATCGATTTCACCTCATGATGTACGCACATCTCGGATGAACCGTAGTGATCGGAATCAGCGTTCTTGGTGGACTTCGCGGTGCTCAATCCACCTTACATTCAATTCCGGAGTGAAACCTCATGCCTTATCCCTTTTTACACCGTCCCCGGCGGTTGCGCATGAATCCCCGGATTCGCGATATGGTTCGCGAGAATCATGTCCGGCTCGATGACCTGGTTTACCCCATGTTTGTCACGCACCGGGCCGGCGCGCGCAATCCGATCGAGTCCATGCCCGGCTGTTTTCAACTCGGCGTGGACCAGATCGCGGAAGAATGCCGGCGCGTGCAAGACTTGGGCATCCCCGCGGTGATCCTTTTTGGCATTCCCGAAGCCAAGGACGCCACCGGCAGCCAGGCCTGGCAGGAGCACGGCGTGATTCCCCGCGCGGTCGAAGCCATCAAAAAAACCTGCCCCGGCCTGGTGGTGATCACCGACGTCTGCCTGTGTGAATACACCAGCCATGGCCATTGCGGGCTGCTCGACGGGGAACGCATCCTCAACGACGAAACCGTGGAGATCCTGGTAAAGGAATCCCTGGCCCACGCCCGCGCCGGGTGTGACATCGTCGCCCCGTCGGACATGATGGACGGCCGGGTGGCCGCCATCCGCCAAGGCCTGGATGCGGCGGGATTTCACTATACCCCCATCCTGGCTTATTCAGTGAAATACGCTTCCGGCTACTACGGCCCGTTCCGGGACGCCGCCGAATCCACCCCGGCCTTCGGCGACCGCCGTTCGCATCAAATGGATCCCCCCAACCGCCGCGAAGCCCTGCGCCAAGCGCGGCTGGATCAGGAAGCCGGGGCGGATCTCCTTATGGTCAAGCCGGGATTGCCTTATCTGGACATCCTCCGGGATTTGCGCGAATGCTTTGATTTACCCCTGGCCGTTTACAACGTCAGCGGCGAATACGCCATGGTCAAGGCCGCGGCTGCGCGCGGGTGGATCGATGAGAAGCGCGTGGTCATGGAGAACCTGGCCGCTTTCAAACGCGCCGGCGCGGATCTGATTCTTACCTACCACGCTCTTGACGCCGCCCGGTGGATTCAGGAATGATGGGCAACATCGATTTGCATAAAAAATATCCATATTCACATGGATCATTCAATCCGTGGGAGGTAAAACCATGACTCAAACCCGAAGAACTTTTTTGGCGAGCAGCACCTGGCTCGGCGCGGGATTGCTGGCCGGGGCATCCACGGCCAAGGCCGCGGTTTCCCTTAATCCTTCTGGAAAAGAAGGCGTGTTGAAATTCTCTTGCCAGGAAGGCATCATCCCCGGCAAGACACTGGCGGAAAAACTCGACAAGATGGAAGAGTGGGGATTCGTGGGCATCGAGCCGGGCGGCGGCGGCCTTCATAAGCGCGTCAACGAGTTTCAGGAAGCCTTGAAAGGCCGGAACATCCAAGTCAGCGCCATCTGTGCCGGCTTCCGGGGCGTGCCTGTTTCCGAATTTGCCGACCGCCGCAAGGAAGCCATGGAATCGATGAAGCAGATCCTGGACGCCGCCGGACAACTCGGCTCCACCGGCCTCATCTTCGTGCCTGCCTTCAACAGCCAGAGCCAGGCGGGACTGGTAGCCGCGCGCTTCATGCTGTTGGATTTCCTGCATGAAATCGCCGATCACGCCCAAAAAGCCGGCACCCGCATGCTCCTCGAGCCCCTCAACCGGCATGAGACCTGGTATGTCCGCCAGTTGTCGGACGCGGCCAAGATTTGCCAGGAAGTCAATCATCCCGCCATTTGCATGATGGGCGATTTCTACCACATGGGTATCGAGGAAGTCTGCGAATATTCCGCCTTCCTCTCCGCCCGCCAATATCTGCATCACGTGCACCTGGCCAGCCGCCCGAGCCGCAAGCAGCCCGGCTACGACGCCAACGACGACTTCCGCCCCGGCTTCCGCGCGCTCAAGGAAATCGGCTACCAGGACTATTGCAGCTTCGAGTGCGGCATCGAGGGAAAACCCGAAGTGGAAATCCCCAAGATGATGGCGTATCTCAAGCAGCAGTGGGCTGAAGCGTAAAGGCATCTCTGTTGGTTATTCTTTTTACTTTGGTTGTATGATATCCTGCGGCGGCAGGATATTTTTTTGAACTGAGGTAGACCATGCGGTTCGAGCGCAAGGGAGAAAGCCCTTTTCACCCGGGGCAGCCGGTTCCCGTGGATCTCTTTGTCGGCCGCCGGAATGAAATCGACCGGATCAACCGCGCAGCCAAACAGGTCGCGTACGGGAAACCCCAGGCGGTTTATATCATGGGGGAATACGGCATTGGGAAAACCTCCCTGGCGCGGCTCATCCGGGTGATGGCGGAAGCGGATACTGGCCTCTGTGGCTTCCACGTTATGCTGGGTGAAAAGAATTCCCTGGACGGCCTGGCCATGACCACCGTGGAGGCGATACTCCAATCTGACGCCGTCCGGCAATCAACCTCCAGCAAGATACGCGATTTTGTGAGTATGTATATTGGAGAGCGAACCTTGTTCGGGATGACTCTCCGGCTCGATAAATTGAAGAAAGACGCGCCTTCCATCCAACAAGGCTTCTTGCCTTTCTTGCGATCTATTTATCAAACCCTTTCTCCCCGCTCTAAAGGCTTGATTCTTATCCTGGACGAGATCAACGGGATCGCCGGGCAGCCGGAATTCGCCTTATTTCTAAAGCGCCTGGTGGATGAAAACGCGGTCAGTGGCGCTCCCGTGCCTCTTCTCCTTATCGTTTGCGGGACACAAGAGAAATACGGCGAAATCGTCAAACACCATCGCCCTGTGGAAAGGATTTTCGAGATTGCCCTCATTGAGGCTATGACACAGGAAGAGAGATCAACTTTTTTCGACAAGGCCTTTCAAAAAGTGAATATGCAGGTGGACCAGGAAGCCATGAATATTCTCTGCGATTTTTCCGGCGGCCTTCCCCGCTTGATGCATCTGTTGGGTGATGCCGCGTTTTGGATCGCCGAGCAATCCGTTATCGATAAGGAGACCGCCATTTCGGCTGTCGCGGCTTCCGCGGAAGAAGTGGGACGGAAATTCGTGGATCAACAAGTCTATAAGGCGTTACGGAGCAAGGACTATAAAAATATTCTCAAAAAATTGGGACGCTTTGATTTTGATTTAGAATTCAAAAAAAGTGCAATCGAAAAGCAATTGAATGAAGAAGAGAAGAAAAAATTCAACACTTTCTTGCAGCGGATGAAAAAACTCAACGTCTTGGTTCCTGGTAAAGAGCGCGGGGAATATAAATTCCGCAACCGTTTAACCCGCTGGTATTTCTATCTGAACTCCGTGGATGACTAAGGCTTCAATGAAAACCTCCCCCTACCGCATTCCTGATCCTTCCCACTGGCCTGGCCGGTGGCTCAACCAAATCCACACCGGCGACGCGCGGGCCACGTTGCGCCATCTGCCGGATGCCTGCGTGGCCTTGGCGGTCACCAGCCCCCCGTACTGGAACGTGATCGACTACGACATTCCAGGGCAAATCGGCCACTCGACCTATGAGCACTACTTGGAAGATTTGCTGGCGGTTTGGAAGGAAACGTTCCGGGTGCTGATCCCCAACGGTAAACTGGCCATCGTCACGCCCATCATGCCCATCCCCAAAAAAGTGATAAACAGCCAGCACACCCGCCATCTCAAAAACATCTGTAGCGATATCGAGCAGACCATCCTCGCGGGCATTCCCGGATTCCACCGCTTCAGCCTGTTTGTCTGGCAGAAGCAAACCACCGTCAAGATGTTCGGCAGCTATCCCTATCCGCCGAATCTCTACGAAGACAACACCATCGAGTTCATCAACGTCTTCGTGAAGGACGGCCCGCCGCCGCCCATCGCCAAGGCGGCCAAAGAAGCCAGCCGGATGACCCAGGCCGAGTGGCGCAACCTCACGATGCAGGTATGGCCAATCTACCCCGCCGACGTGAAGCGTTCCGGCTGCCATCCCTGCCCGTTTCCGACAGCCTTGCCGCTGCGGCTGATCTGGATGTACACCTTCCGGCGCGCCCCCGAGGCCGGATTTGAGGGCGACATCGTTCTCGATATGTTCAACGGCACGGGCGCGACAACCCTCGCCGCCCAGGCCGCCGGGCGGAACTTCATCGGAATCGACCTCAATCCGGACTATTGCGCCATCGCGCGGGAACGGCTCGTAAACGAATCCTTCGATCCTTCCTCGATTCTCTTGGAGTTTGTCAAGGTCAAAAAATCCCGCCGCAGCCGGTAAGGATTGGGTACAATAGGAAACATGCCGTCCAACATAAGGGACGGATGCAATCATAGGGAGAGAGCGTTCATGGATACCCAAAAGCGGATGAATTTAAAACCGGTTGTTTACGTTGGAATCAGCGCGCTTGTCTTCATGCTTATCCTCTCGGTCTATGGGTGGATTCAAGTGGGGCCGGAGCAGAAAATTCCCGTCCATTGGGGAATCGACGGGCAGCCGGACCGCTATGGATCGAAGTTCGAAGGCCTGCTTAGCATCCCGTTGGTTTCTGTTTTCTTATTGGCGTTGTTTCTGGTAATTCCCTGGCTGGAACCCCGGCGTTTGAACCTGGAGCAATCCCAGACGGCCTACAAGGCGATTGCCATCGGTCTATTTCTGTTCATGACTATTCTGCATGGGGTTTTGGTCTTGAGCGCGTTGGGACACCGATTCCAAATGAACAAGATCGTCTTTACCGGCGTGGGTTTCCTGTTCGTCATCATCGGGATCAGTATCAGGAAAATCCATAGCAATTTCTTCATGGGCATCCGCACGCCGTGGACGCTTTCCAGCGAGTTGTCCTGGCAGAAAACCCACCAGCTGGGTGGCATCCTGTTCACCGTTCTGGGGATCGTAATCCTGATACTCCCATGGTTTACCGGGGGATCGTTCCTGATCTATGTGCTCATCACTGGAATCGCCGTGGTCGCCTTGGTACCAGTCATTTACTCGTATGTGATCTGGAAATCGGATCCCAATAAACAAACCTCCGGCCGCTAACCGTTATGTTCCGTTCTTCCCTTCGTTAAGATTTATACAACATGAAGATTTATACAACATGGAGGGAGGGCAAGCGCTATGAGAAATTGGATTCCTCTTTTTTTGTTGATTCCGAGTGTTTTTTTACTCCTCTGTTGCTCCATCCAGCCGGAGAACGGGGAAAAAACAACAGCCGAGGACGCTGTTTCGCGTGATCTGCACCCACCCCGGATTTTCATTTCCGAGGAAGAAATACAAACGGTGGTGTCTTCCGGAAATGTGGCCCAAATTGCCCAACTGTGCCTGAATCTGGTATCAGGTGGAGATTTCCAACACCCAATGACCCTATTTTCTCCCGCGTTGAAAGAAAAAATGTCCCCCGCGCGGCTGCAAAAATGGTGGGAAGCCAATCTCGAGGAGATGGGCCCGTTCAAAAGGCGGGGAGCCGTGGGCGTGGCGTCTGAAAAGGGCCGCACGGTGATTTACGTCGGTTGCTGTTTCGAACAAGGTATCCGGGACTTGCGTGTGGAATTCAATTCCCACACCCAAATTGAGGATTTATCCTTGGTGCCCACAGGCGTTTTTCAGGGATTGCCGGTAGAAATTAAGGAAATAGTGGAACCGGAGACCAACACACCGAATCAATAAATTCATGGTTCCACTGGATGGAATCACAACGGGCGTGGATCAGATATGGATTACGCGGAGAATGGACCGGGCCTGTTCACCATTTGCGCCAGGTGTCCTCATAAATGAACACATGCCCCACGCCGTAAAAGCCATCCCCGGCAATGGGGCGGATCACTACCCGGGCAACGGACTGAGTTTGCGCGGATTCCGGAAGAGGGAGAATCCGGCTCCGCAGACCCCGGGCGGTGACTTTGGGAACCACCACGGAACCCAAAAGGGGCGCATCGTCGGCCTCCCTGTCCGGACCGTAGATCCGCACTTCGTATTCATCGTTGTTATCCGCCGCGATTTCCAGCAGATTCCCCAAGGCAGGGGGATCGAACCGCACGGACAATTCTCCCGTGGCGGGGATGATCCCCACGGCGGCCGTGTCCCACGCGGCCCCATCGGGTTTCGAAAGCGCGAGAGAAGCCGGCTCCACGGGGGCGTGGAGATCCCGGGAGAGGCGGCTGCGCAAATAGTTCCGGAACCGATAATCCTCCTGGCGGTTGTAAATGAAAATTTCACTTCCTCGGCAGGGTTGCCGGAAGGCCGGTTCGCCGAATTCCTCCAAAATCCGGTTGGTCTGCATGCGGTCCGTCACAATGAACTGATACCCAGGGAATCTCCCTTTCCGGCCGGGATCGTTGCCATACCAGGAAAGATTATTGATCCAGGCATAGAGAGCCAGGTTGGGATGAAGCTGGTTAACCCGGAGGCCCGCGCGTGAATACATCGTGATGAATTTCGCGTTCCAATAATCGCCATAGCCGAATCGCAGGCCTTTCTCCCGCGCCAGCCGGTCCAGGCTTTGAACATTGGAGGGGTAACTCAATTTCAATTCGCTCCAGCGCAAGGAAAGAGCCTCGGGCAGGACCACGGCCGCGCTGTAAACCGTCACGCAGATCAAGAGGGACGATTTGATCCAGATCGAAATCCGATCGCGGTATGTGAACAGTGCCATCGTGAGAGAAAGCAGAGGCAACAGGTAGCAGGGCAAAAGATACCGGCGCTCGGAAGGGGAAATCCAAAACGACGCGTAAATGGTGGAGGACACGCTTCCGGCCAGGGAAAAAAAGGTAAACACCACCAAGAACAATAGGGCGTGATCCGGATGGACATTCCCAAACGTACGGGAATCACGACCCCGCAACACCAGGATGGATCGCCGGATCATCCCGATAAACAATCCGGCAAACAGTACCAAATGAATCAAAAACGAGCGATCCACCGTGGTGAAACAGGTATATAAATCGTTCCCCATGTGGGAAGCGGTGGCCCCCCAGCGGGCGGGATTGATCCGGGTCCCGGGATCAACCAAGACAGCGCCAAGCAGGTGTTGAATCAGGCCACTCCATACGCCATGCGACAAACCGGCCGCCAGGAGGGATAGCCCGAAGAAGGAAAGGAATCCACGCCAAGCCGTCGCGCCCAAAGCACAAAAAAAAATCCCCGTCAACAGGAGGGGAATGATGAATTGGGGAAGGATGAGAATATCTGATACGCAACCAGCGGTCACGACGCAAAAATAGAGAATCAAGATTCCCCATGTTTCCCCCCGGGTCAGAATCCGATACACCAAAGCCAACAGGAGCAATCCGGCATAGAAATTCCCCGCATGAAAGGAAGGCATAAAGAAAAAGGTGGTTAATTGCAGATTATCGGGAAGTTGCAGCAAGGCAATGAAATATAGCATCGCCGTCAACGCATAAAGTGACGCCCGCTTGGGCGTAGAAGTCCAGCATAGGAGGCCTGTGAAGAACACGGCGATTCCCAACCAAAACACCGCAATATAAAGCGCGTATCCCAGCCCCACATCCTCCGCCAGCCCCAGGCAGGCGAACATCAGGGCCATGTCCGGGAAAAAGTACGGCGCGGGAGGCAGATTCCAGCCCTCCCAACCATACCCATCGACGAAAAGGTCTTTGTACAGGCAGGCTAAATAGAGCGCGTCGCTATTCAATCCCGCTTGGATAAATCCCCGCGCGATGTTCAGCAATCCCAGCACCATCAAGGCGGCCAATCCCGCCCCGGCGGCGGTTTCCGCCAACCGGCCGCGCGCCAGGAATGCGATTCGGCTTCCTATGGTTTGAAACCAATTTCTATGGTTCGGCTTCCACAACGAAGGCATCCTATTCTTCGAATTAAATATAACAATGGATGATCCGGCAAATGCATACTTTCCCCACAGATGGCAGCCGGTAGTTCAATCGAGCCACCTGAACCCAATCAGTCCCTGTTCCTTCTCTCTCTAGAAGAGGACAAGGGTGAGGAACAGCCTTTTCACTAATTCATGACTTGACGGAAGAAGTAGCAACCTCACGAAACAGCGGAGTCTCCGTAAGGTGACCGCTTCACGGCTGCCCAAGGCTTCAATCCAACGCAAAATTCCAACCTCCGCAAATCCCGGATAATCCAATGCAATTCCAGTTTGCCTCTACTCCCCGGAAATTCACCATTCACGCTTTGCATTCTATCCTCACTCCTCTATGATGTGGATTGTCCCATGCGGTTTTTGCTGCCTGAAATTCGCCAGCTGGCCGCAAGGATTTATTCACCCCGCGCTGGGTTATCCAGTTGTCCAAACCGAGTACGGAAAGAAAGGTTTGAAAGATGATACACGTCCATCGTTATCCTTCCCCCAAAACATTTCTGATCGTGGCGTTGCTTTCGTTACCAATAGTCCTGGCATCCTTGCTCCAGGCAGAAGATAAGGCAGGACCGCCCCCCCACCCGGTCTCCTTCCAAAAGCATGTGCTCAACGCCGATTCCCGTTTTGAAACCGCCGGCATCGGCGACATCGACGGAGATGGCAAGAAAGATGTCATGTGTGGCGGATTTTGGTACGTCGCGCCGGATTGGCAGCCCCACCGGGTGGGAACCATCGAGGAGTCCAGCGGTTACCATAACGATTTCGCCAACCACTTGCAGGACGTGGACGGAGACGGCGACTTGGACGTCATCTCGGTCACTTGGTTCAGTCAGGAGATTCTCTGGCGCGAGAATCCCGGGGCGAAGGGCGGCGATTGGCCCACGCATACGATCGACAAACCCGGAAACGTTGAAACCGCGCTGTTCGCGGACCTGAGCGGAGATGGAGTGGACGACATCGTCCCCAACATCATGGGGGAAGTCGCCTGGTATGAATACATGAAAGATCCCGCCGGTGGCCCGAAATGGATCAAGCACACGGCGGGCCAGGAAGGCGCGGGGCATGGCATCGGCGTGGGCGATGTCAACCAGGACGGGCAGTGGGATATCATCTGCCCTAAGGGCTGGTATGAGGTAAAAAAAGAAAACAGTCAATTCACGTATCGATGGCATGCTGAGTTCGACCTTGGCTCCACCAGCGTCCCCATCTTGGCGCACGACGTCAACGAAGACGGGCAGATGGATCTTATCTGGGGCTATGGCCATGATTACGGCCTGTTCTGGGCGGAGCAACGGCAAGAAGACTCGAAACGGACCTGGACAATCCACGTGATCGATAAAAGCTGGTCGCAGCCGCATTGCCTCCTGCTTGCCGATCTGGATGGCGATTGCCGCGCGGAATTGATCACCGGCAAACGGTATTGGGCGCATAATGGCAACGATCCCGGCGAAAATGATCCCCGGTGTATTTATTACTACTCGTTCACCCCGAAATCCGTGTCTTGGACCCGGCATACGATCGACGAAGGGACAACGGCCGCGTTCGGCCTGCTCTCCGCGGCGGATGATATCGACGGCGACGGCGACATCGACCTCGCCTGCCCGGGCAAAAGCGGGCTATATGTCTTTGAGAATTTACGGATCAAGAAGTGATGGGGCCTTCGCCATCGATCAGGAGTCTCCTCCCATGAAAGAATTGCTGGATTTCGCCGTGCACGTGGCCGAGGAAGCAGGGAAGATCACCTTGCAGTATTTTCAGGAGTCCTTCGATGTCCACATCAAACCGGACAACTCCCCGGTGACCGATGCCGACCGTTCCGCCGAGGAATACATCCGCCGGGAAATCGAGAAACATTTCCCCGATGACGGCATACTCGGCGAGGAGTTCGGTGAGAAACCCAGCCGTTCCGGGTTGCGCTGGCTGCTCGATCCCATCGACGGCACCAAGAGTTTCATCCGCGGGGTGCCTCTGTTCGGCACCTTGATAGGCCTGGAAAGCGAAGGGGAGAGCCTGCTGGGCGTCATCCGCTATCCTCCCCTCGCGCAAACCCTGGCCGCGCTGTGCGGTCACGGCTGTTATCTGAATGGCGAGCCTTGCCATGTTTCCCAGACCAGCGAGTTGTCCCAGGCTGCGGTGATGATGACTTCGTTCGAAGCGGTGGTGAACGATTGGGGTCTGGAGACGTTTCTGAACATCCTCAAGGAAACCGGCTTCCATCGGACCTGGGGGGATTGTTACGCCTACCTGCTGGTGGCCTCAGGCCGGGTGGACATTGGCTTCGACACCACGATGCACGCGTGGGACATCGCCCCGCTGATCCCCATCATCCAGGAAGCCGGTGGGAAGATCACCAACCTGGCGGGGGAAGTTTCATTGGGCATGACGCACGCCATCGCCTCCAACGGCCTGTTGCATGACGTCTTTCTGCAACTGGTGCGGCCAACCATCCCGAAGAAAACACCATGAAGCCCGAAGCCGGCCTTCCCTGCCCTCTTCCGGCTCCAGCGCGGCCTACCGCCGCCCGGGATCCATGATAGGGATCGGGAGCAACACATTCCGCAAGTTATTTGACATCACTCTCTCCCCCCGGTATGATCAATCAACAAAAATCATGCGAATGACAAGGTGCTCGAAATTCATGGAGATTTCATCCGCCCGCCGTGGTTTTACGTTGATTGAACTGTTGATCGTGGTGGCGATTATCGGCATTCTGGCCGCCATCGCCGTGCCTAATTTTCTACAAGCGCAACTGAAAGCCAAAGTGGCCCGCGTGTATGCCGACCTGCGCGCCATGAAGACTGCCATCGAGATGTACCGTGCCGATCAGAGCGGGTATCCCGATTCATGCTCGCTCGAGATCATGGGTGATGTTCAGTTCCGGGCGGGGGAAATTTTTCAGCCGGTCGCTTACGCCAATGTGCCGGCCATCGATCCCTTTAACACCCAGGAAGGCAGCCGGACCAGTACGTTTGATGACAAGGAATATTTTTATTTGAACCAAAGCAAGGTTTGCGCCTGGCCCGCGACTTTGCTGAAATTCGCCGCGGACCACTCGCCCGGCTCCCCGAAAAATCCCGAATACCTGCTCTCCAGCCAAGGCCCTGATAACCTCTCCGAAGTCCAGGATCAGCGCTTAGCGGTGATCTATGACATCACCAACGGTGTGGTCAGCCAGGGGGATATCATCATATTCGGCCCCTGATTTCCCCGCCTCTTTTCTTCTTTCATTTTGCTCTCGGTTGCCCCAGCTCGTGCACAAAATTCCGGGATTCGCATTGACATCCATCCTCCCGGGGAGGAGGATGAACGATCAATCGCAAGACGAAATGAATCGCTCAGGGGGCCCGCGAGGACATCACGATCCCCAATGGATCGATTCCAGGAGGACAAGCGATGAGACGATCATCCATTTTCGCGAGTATTGGTTTCGTGTGGTTTCTAGGGATGTCCGCGGGGGCGCAGAATCCTCTCGCGCCGGAGTATCATTTCATGCTGGTGGCAGACAGCGAGATGAGAATCGACGGAGTGTTCGACGACGCCGGCTGGGCCAAGGGAGAATGGCTCGAATTCGGCGGGATCGGGTATCCCGTCAATCCCGCGGCCATCGGCGGGACCAACTGGAACGATGCGGATTTGGTGTGCCGCACGTGCGTGGTGCACAGCCCCACGGGGATGTATTTCGCTTGTGAAACCATGGAGTTCGACCAGTCGTGCGACGACAACGAAACTACAAACTATCACCAGTGGTATCTGCGCGACAGCATGACGTGGTTTTTTGATTTCACCGGCAATCCGCGGCAAGCGAAAATCTGGTACGGCGACACCGAACCCTGGGAGCCGGATAAAGTGGAGAACTTTGTGGAAGGGCGCAAGTGGTATCCGGGGGAGTTCATTATCGCGATGACTGCCGTCGAGGATATGAATAAACTCTATACCCGCCGGTTCGACCATGGGCGGCGCGGCGGGGGACGCACGGATACGGACGGGCCCTGGTGGCTGCAAGACGATCAAGGGCGGGATCTGAAAGGCATGCACATGACCGATTGGGTAGCGGTGTACAAATTCGTCGAGACCTATCATGAATCGTTCAAGGCCGAATATCCCTTTACACATGTGTATGAATTGTTCGTGCCCTGGTCATCGATCGAAACCTCCCCATACAGCGACACGCCCGAAGTGGCGGATATGTTCCCCGAGGATCAAGATCTCTTCGGCTGGGAATTGAAGAAACCCGATCCGCTCGACAGCCGCAAGGTCCTGTTCACACCACTGGTCATCGCCACCTCCAATTCACCCACGTTCGGAGGGCAGATCATGTGGGTGGGTACGGGAGATGATGATTCCACTTGGGCCCCTGCCTCCTTCGTAGTGGCAACCAATGTGGAGGAGTGGCCGTTGTTTTGATTTAAGTTGTGTTTAATTGGGAAAATAGAGGAGTGAAAAAAACAACCGGTAAACTTGCCACTTTCATTTATACTGAAGAAAGGAGGGTATCGCACGTAATCTAAATTCGGACGCATTTCATCCCATGTATGAATAACCCTAGCATCCGCGGGAGGTTAATCAACGATGAAAAAAATGAGTTTCACCTTCTTAGGCGTGATCGGTTTGTGGTGGATGGCCGGTAACCTGGGATGGGCTCAGGTCCCGCCACCCGATTATGATCCAAAGACATTTGATGTCACTGCCGAAGGCCCCTGGTCCGACATTGAGAAAACCACGCTTTCGGTACCCAAGGTGGCCAAGGGATCCATTACCCTGGACGCGTCGGTCTCGTCCGCGGAATATGGAGGCTTCGTGGGCGTACCGGTGGTGCCAGGCGCGGGCGCGTGGAATCTGGACTATCCCGAAGACCGGGAAACCAACGGCCCCGACGATACCAGTTTCACCTTCTTCCTGGCGCATGACGACGACTATTTCTATATCGGGGTTTCGGCCAAAGACGACATCGTGAATTCGGACGATCCCAACAACGCCTTCTGGAAAGATGATGCCATCGAATTGATTTTCGATGTCGAAAACTGGAAATTCGATCAAAACTACGACAGCAACCCGCCTGATTACGGCGGGCACCCGTACATGAATTGGGAAGGCCGTTTCTCCGATTGGGATGACACCGCCAACGCGCGGGGAACCCGCACCACGTACTCCCCCGCCAATCCGGATTGGACCTATGGCCCGGATGGGGATGTGTTCGGTGTGGGCAAGGAGGTTGCCGGCGGCTGGGTACTGGAAGCCAAGTTCTCCAAAGCGTCATTGACTCCCCCCGATTCCGGTATCGTCTTCGACAACGGCTACAAGATGGGATTCAACATCGGTATGGACGACGACGACCGGCAAGGCCCAGGCCCCAATGGCAGCGGGGTCCGCACCCAAGATCTGGAAATTCAGTATTTCTGGGCCAACCGGGTCCGCGCCATCGGCTGGAACCAGGATGAATTCGACTGGGGATTCTTCACCGAGGAAGAGCTGGCCAATCGTGCCTGGCTGGATCCCGAAACCACACCGTACGATTTAAAAATCGATTCTACCGGACGGCTGACTGGCGGTGGGGCGGGAGACATCATTTTCATGTCTGCCACACCGGTCGAATTCTGGAGTCTGTTCTAGCACACACGGTCCAAGGTGTTGAAGAAATCCTGTGATACGGGGCGCATGGAGTAAGGCGCCCCGTTTTTTGGAGTAAGAATTGGAGTAAGAGCTACGGTGTGTCCCCTGTCAGCCGCCTTCCCGGCGCGGATTTCTTTCCCCTGCCCTTCCCGTCCGGTCTCCTGCCATTTCCTCCGCAATTCCCCGTGGTTGGATTCATAATTTCTCCCCGTTTTGTTACAGTGATATCATCGAATGGAGTATCCAAACCAAGAAAACTATCTGAAATCGTCCCAAGGGGAGGATCGCATCATGCAAACGCCAGTCAGCCAATCGTGCACGTGTTGTTCCTTGTCGCGCCGTTGTTTCATCTCGATGTCCACCTTGGCGATGGCCGCGCCTGTAGCAATGGCCGCGAAACGCCAACCGGAAGACACCGGGGATTTGGGTGAATATATCGACCTGGCGAGTTTCCGCCCGAAACCCAAGGTCCGTATATTGGCAGCCGTGATCCGGTTGAAGCCGCCGTACTGGCTAGGGTGGCCGGGAACCTCGTACGACCTCGAGAAACACCGTGCCGAATTCAGCAGGCTCTTCGATCAATATGCCCAGGAAGTGGGAGTCGATCTGCGGCAAGAAGAGACTCCCCTCGAAAGCGAGGAAGCCATCGCCGGATTCGTGAAACGAGTCCAGGCCGAAAAGCCCCACGCCGTCCTGGTGAGTCTCCAGCATCTCAATTGCTGGGGATGGGCGGAAACTGTCACCCAGGCAGGATTTCCCACCATCGTCTTCGCGCCCATCGGCACGGCGTTCACAGGACATGTGCTGCGATTCTCCCGCAATCCGGGTGTCCACGTGATCTCTTCGTTGGAAACGCCGGCGGTTAAGCAGGCGTTCCGCATGGTGCGGGCCAAGCGGCAATTCGAAGAAACCCGCCTGCTCGTGGTCAGCGGGGACCAGCGTTCCGACGAGATATTGGAGAACCTGGGGACGAAGATCCGCCGCGTACCGCGCAACACCCTGAGCGACCTGTTCGCCAAGATGCCCGAGAACGACGAAGTCCATGACGTGGCCAACCAATTCCGCCGTCACGCTAAAAAAATCGTCGAACCCACCCGGCAGGATTGCCTCAATGCCGCCCGGTCCTTCACAACGGCCAAACGCTTGTTGCGGGACGAAGAGTGCAACGCCATTACCACCGATTGCCTGGGCATGGTGACCGACCGGGCGGTTCCCACACCTCCCTGCATGGGCGCTTCCCTGTTCCAGGACGCGGGAGTCACCTACGGTTGCGAGGCCGATGTGGGGGGGCGCGTTGTCGCTGATGTTGTGCAGTTATTTGTTTGACAAGCCGGGATTCATGCAGGATCCGGTCCCCGAAACCGTGAAGAACGTGTTAGTGGCCGCCCACTGCGTCAGCGGGACCCGCTTGAACGGCCTGAATGAGGGCCATGAACCCTACATCCTGCGCTCGCATTCGGAATCCGGGCTGGGCGTCTCGCCTCAAGTGCTCTGGAAGGTGGGGCAGCCGGTCACCCAGGTGCGCTTCAATGGGGACAAAGAGTTGATCGTCGACACGGGAACGGTGGCGGGCAACGTCAACACGCCGCCTGCGGGGGGGTGCCGCACCAGCGTGGAAATCGCCATGGACAAAGTGGAGGACGTGCGGGACGTGCGGGGCTTCCATCAGGTGGATTTTTATGGCAATCACCGCCGGGAGGTGGAAGCCTTCTGCCAAATGTACGGTATCAAAGTGGTCCATTCGCACGATCAGCCGGCCGCGGAAGCCTAGCTGCCCCAAAAAACGCAAATCGTTATTTCCCCTACCGCAATCCTTTTTTTCAAACGCTAACCATGTTTGAATCAATTCCAGACTATCAAGCGAAAGCAACTATTTGCGCCATGACCGGGAATGGATACTTTTCGCCCTTGCAGGGTATCCCCTGCCCGGACCTTCTCCCCAAGGGAGAGGGAATGGATTGGCCTTCTCATCGATACTCATGCCACGAATATAGTACTGGTACTGAGAAAGTACTGCATTCGGGCCGATAGTCTCAAGAAATGAAAGCATTCCCAGGGTTTCAATCGTGGGATTGTGACCTTGGGCCTGTGACCGGCATGACGACGCGTTGCGGTTTCCTTAGCCTTGGGATCACATTCTCCGTGTGGGGATGGATTTCGATTTGTCCGGCCGATGAACCAGGGGAGGCAAAATCACTTGCACTCCTTACGGCGGATTGGGGATGGGAGGACGCCTCCCAGATCGGCAACTGGAAAATCCCAGGATGCCGTGAAATGATCGAGTCGTCTGACGGTTGGACCATCGTATTGTCGGGGAATGGGAATCAGATCGGCGGTGAACAGGACGAAGGTTTTTTTGTGTACGCGGAACGCACCGGTTCCTGGTCGCTGTCGGGCCAAGTGCAATGGCTGAACCGCGGCGGAAAAAATCCCGAGGCCCGGACCGGCCTCATGATTCGAGACAGCGCCCGCAAGGCCGATTCTCCCTTTTTCATGATTTTTCGGAACGCCGGGCCGGAGGGCCGCCTGGGCTCCAGTGCTTTTTCAGCGTGGCGGGCGGCGGTTTCGGGATCCATGGAACAATCCCTCCGGATCGACGACCCCTATGGGAAAAACCGGTTCGAACCGGGTGAAGCAGTCTGGTTCCGTGCCACCCGGATTGCCCCCCGAGGGGTATTTTTTTCCGAATGGTCCACCGATGGGGAACAATGGCATTTCGACAGCCAGAAGGAGATCGAAATGGACGAATCCGCCGCCTACGGATTCGTCGTTACCAATTCAGAGGACAATGATCAGCTCGCGCAGGCCCGGATCACACAAATCCAATTGCGGCCGGCGCCCACCGTGGCCTGGAGGGATTTTCCCACCGGCGCCTACCAGGCCGGAGTGCCGTTGCAGGTGAGTATATCCGTGATCTGCGGCCTGGAACAGAAACACTCTTTTACGATCACGGAAACACTCCCTCCGGGGTGGCAAGCGGAACCCGGCGGCCGCGGCCAATATTCTCCATCGGCCAACCAGATATCCTGGACGCTGACGCCGCAAAGGGAGACCATCGTTTTGTCCTACACCGCCATTCCGCCCGCGGAAGAAAACGGGATGGCGCTATTTACGGGTACGGTGGAATCGCTTCCCATCCTGGGGAGACATTATCTGCAGCCGGTGATCCAGTCGACAAACAAACAACCCGGAGGGCACTGGCGTTATTGGTCCACGGAAGATGGACTGACTGAATCCTGCGGACTGTGCCAAATCGGAATGGACGGTAAAATTTGGATCCGGCATGGCGCGGTGGATTACATCAGTTTTTTAGATGGTTATGCCGTCCACAAACGCCCCTCTCCCGGGGTGTGGTTGCAAGTCTTTGAAAGCCGGTCCCAACAATTGTGGTCTTCTTATTCGGAAGGTGTCAAATTATTCAAGGATGGGGAATGGCAATCCTACCCCATTGAAGGTTTTGATCTCGGGCAGGTGCAGGTTCTTCCGGGGGGGACAGACCGGGTATTGGTGTGTTATCCGGACCGGCTTGTAGAATTTCATGCTCCTCTGAAGGCATCGCGCGTGATCAAGTACGCCACGGAAACCGACTTAGGTTCCTTCACGTTTCTCACGGCCTCGCCCGACGGCAATGTCTTGGTGGCGGGGAACCGCGGGGTTGCCAAAATCACGGCGGAAAATCTTCCCCTCAATCCCTCCTCCTCCTGGAGAGAATATCTCGTCCCCGAGGCGTTCCGCGTGCTCCATCTCAACTCTGTGCTGGAAGATGAAGCCGGCCGGTTTTACGCCACAGCTTTGTTCCGCCCGACAGGGACTCGCGTCCTGTTGCGTTACGATGGAAAAACCTGGCATATGAAATTTATTTCGCACCGCGATATTCAAGCGGCCTGGCCAGGTATTTTCTCCAGTTTTTGGCTGTGGGAGTCAGACGCCTATTATCCATATCTGAGTTATGTGACCAATATCGGCGGCGCTATCGAACAAGCGGAGATTCAACTCCCTTCCCTCACCAGCATCCAACTTCCCCTGTTGGAACGGGGGGCGCCCGTCATGTATGAATCCAACCATACGTTCTGGGTCAGCCTGTCTCCTGGGATCGCCCGGTACGCACCGGCCACATGGCGGACTCCGGAAGCCGTGGCCCGTCTTGACGAACCCATCAACGCCATCTGTGAAGATCCGCAAGGCCGCTTATGGTTTGCCACCTTCAATAAACTAATCGGGCTGGAAGGGGATCAATGGCATTTTTATTCTTTACCGGAAGGATACAGCACATATCTCTGGGAACCCTATGGGCTTTGCTATTTAAAAAATGGTAAAATCGCCATTCGAACCATCAATTCGGTTTTGCTCACCTTCGATCCCGAAACGGGCGAATTCCAGCCGGTGGCCCATCCGGAGGGCCGGCGGATCAGTTGGATCTTTCCCCGCAGCGACCGGACGATTTGGGTGCAGGCCGAAAGCCCAGAATCTACCCGGGAACATTTCATATACCGTCTGGACATCTATGACGGTTCCGCGTTTCATCCCTTTTTGGACCTGGGAGACCGGTGGAACATCGAACAACTGCGGTATTTGTATGAAGAAGGGGAAGGAACGATCTGGCTGGGGGGGATGACAGACGAACGCGTGGGCCGGTATCAAAACGGAGAATACCGGACATTCGGCTCTGAGTACCCGGGCGATTCCGCTATGTGCATCTTCCCGGCGAGCGAGAAAATCCTGTGGTTCACGGACCGGAATGCCATCTACGAATACGACGGCCGGTCCTGGCGGACGGTGCGCGCCAACCTGGACGCGACGCCCAATTTGATAAAAAGCCGCGACGGATCGGTTTGGGCGGCCACTTGGAACGGTTTATACCGTTATTTTCAAGGGTCCTGGGTGCAAAATTCCGTGGATGAAGGGCTTTCCTCGTTTTGTGTACTCAAGGTGTTCGAGGATAGCCAAGACCGGTTATGGGCGGCCACCTCACGCGGATTGAGCCTCTATCATCCGGAAGCGGATCCGGACCCACCCCGGACTTTTCTGGATCCCCAAGGCAATCCCGACACCCTGGCCCCGGGGGTAGTGGCCCAGTTTGTGTATTCGGGAACCGACAAATGGAAATACACACCGCGCGGCCGCTTGCTGTATTCGCACCGGATAGACGAGGCTCCCTGGTCCCCTTTTACGGAAAAAACCACCGCGCTGTATACCGATCTGCCCCCCGGCCATCACCGCTTTCAGGTCCGGGCCATGGACCGCAACTGGAACATCGATCCTGAACCGGTCCATTTTGATTTCCTCGTCTTGCGGCCGTGGTATCAAGAACCGGGGTTTTGGATTTTGCTGGTGGTGACCATCACCGCTCTGGGTTATGCGGTATCCCGGCATATCAACCTGGAACGCCTGGTGACGGAACGCACAACCCACCTGCGGGAAGCCCATGAAAAGTTGCTCCAGTATCAACAACAACTTCAATCTTTCGCATCCGAGATGTCGTTGATCGAAGAGCGGGACCGGCGCCAGATCGCAGGCGAATTGCATGACCGCATCGGGCATGGATTGGCCGCATGCCAAATGATGATTCAAACCCTGCAGCGGAAGAATCACTCCCCTGAGACATCCGCGTTGTTGCAAAAGACGCTGGACATGCTCGAACAGACCATTCAAGACGCGCGGACGTTGACCTTCGAGATCAGCCCGCCGGTTTTGTATGAGTTGGGACTGGAGCCTGCCCTGGAATGGGTCGCCGAACAAATGGAAACCCTGCACGGCCTGCGAGTGGAATTGAAAGATGACGGTCATCCGAAACCGCTCAGTGAAGACGCCCGCGGGGTTCTGTTCCGGGCGGTCCGGGAGCTGCTCTTCAACGTTCTCAAACATGCAAAAACGGCCTCCGCCTCGGTAAATCTTTGCACAATCGAAGACCGCGTGCGGATCACGGTGGAGGATCGAGGCCAGGGCTTCGACATCCGTTCCTTGCACGCCAACCGGAAACACAGTTTCGGCCTGTTCAGCATCCGGGAACGGATTGAATACTTGGGCGGGCGTTTCGAATGCCATTCCCACCTCAACGAAGGCACACGGGTAGTGCTGGAAATGCCCCTCGCCGGGAAAGAATCCACCGCTTCGGGCTAGGCGGTGAATACCACCCGCCAAGTAATTTCTGAAAGGAAAACAAGGGTTTTTCTGGATTGCGGAATATCACCTGCCGGATTAAAAGAAGAATAAAGAAAAACAGGTAACTGTTTACTTGAATGCAGAGGGAAAAATGAATTCCGCCTTTTCAGGGCTACTCTCTCTTTGGTCTTCTCCCGGAAAGAGGGGAATCGTATTGCGTTCCTATCTGTGCCGGAACACCGGAAAAATCCCTGAGAAAGTACTGTATTCGAGTAAATCACCGAAAAAAACAGGTCAATTGACTGACCGGGGATCATACGATCCTTGACGTAAAGAATGGAACCATGCGTACTATCCGGGTATTGATCGCGGACGACCATACCATCGTGCGGGAAGGCATTCGCCATGTGCTGGACCAAGAACCGGGAATCGAGGTAGCGGCCGAAGCCGAAGACGGGCGGGAGGCGATCCGCCTGGCCACCGCGATGCCCCTCGACGTGATCTTCATGGATATCAGCATGCCCGGTTTGAACGGAATCGATGCCGCCCGGCAAATCCTTAAATCCCATCCTCATCTCAAGATCATCATTCTCTCCATGCATTCCGACAAACGGTTTGTAGAACGCGCGCTCAAATCAGGCGTCTCCGGGTATCTGCTCAAAAACCGGGCCGTGGCCGAAGTGACGACAGCCATCCAATCGGTCGTGCAAGGGAAAATGTATCTCAGCCCGGGCATCACCCACTTGGTGGTAGAGGATTACATCCGCCACGTCCCTGAAAATGAGGAACCCAGCCGGCACGGCTTGACCGCCCGGGAACGCGAAGTGCTTCAGCTGATCGCCGAAGGCCTCTCGACCAAAGCCATTGCCGCCGCCATGAATCTCAGCGAAAAAACGATCGAAGGGCACCGCCAGAAAATCATGGATAAATTGAATTTGCATTCCATTGCTCAACTCACGAAATTCGCCATTCGGGAAGGATTGACCACCCTCGATGATTAATTCTCTCTGCTTTACGAGAGTTCGAGGATGCCCAGGCTTTTTTCCTTCCCACAGAGACCTATTTCAGGGGTTTTTCCCTGAAAAAGTGAGGGAATTTCCTTATAGACAGTTCCGCTTTGCTATCTTTATAATTCCCTTCAACTCATGATTTGAACGACAAAAAGGAGGTTGTGCAGCATGAAGCGTCAATGGTTTATCATCGTGGCACTCAGTGTGGTCCTCAGTATGGCGGTTCCCGTCCAAGCCCAGGATGCATTAAGGGACGGCTTGACCGTGTACGTGACGGACTGGGATAACAACTCACCATCGCTGGGGTATTACATCTACAAATTTACCTTCCAGGCCAGCACGCAATTGTGGGATTTCGCCTTGCAGCCCTTGGCCGAACCCATCATCTCCGGGGAGGCGTATTCCGGCAACGTGTTCGACATGGGCATGGACATGTTCCGGATCAGCGGCCAACCAGAGTTGCACGCGATTTTGACGGTTTCCAAAGGCGATAGCCATTTCCCCAGTAAAGGAACTGAGTTCCAACACCGGAAACTCAACGCCGCCGGGGAATGGGAACTGGTCCAACCCCCTCTGTTCACTACCCCGGCCGACATCAGCCCCATTGGGGTGGAGGCATACTATGACGGGGGCGAACTGCATATCGCTTGGGTCGAAGACAACGACGCGGCAGGTCCTAAAAGCATGAAATGTGAAATTTATGACCAAGCGTACACCATCAACGCGGACGGCACCCTGACCGCCAAGGGAACCAAAACGCTGGTTCACTCCCGCACCCTCAACTGGAGTGGAAACCGGGGCGGCTTAGGTGGGATTGCCGGTTTGACTGTGTGCGATTATACCGGGGACGGACGGTTGGATTTTATTGTCGGGCAAATGTTTTACGGGGACAGCCCATCGGGCGCTTCCATCCAATTGATCGAGCGCCTTTCCGCCGACCAGTGGTCCGGGACCTTCCAGGAATTATGGTACGGGCAACCGGGCCATGGAGCGGAAGCGGTCCATTATTGTGACGTCGACGGCGATGCCAACCTGGACCTGGTCATCACCAGTGGAAGTTCCCTTCCCTGGAGCACCGTTGTCCATTTTGAAAAAGAGGGGAACCAACTGGTCGAAAAAGGAATTGTAATTGAATGTGCGGCTGAAATCGAATTTTGGGAGCCGGAATTGTCCATCGGCCACATTTTCGGCCTCTACGTGGATAGTCCGGAACCGACAATGGTCATGGATTGGGAAATCATGCAATAAGAATCCGTATTTCGCGGCGGTTTGGTTCTTTTTGCGGCAATAACCAAGATTCACTTCCCAGGAAGGAAGGCACTTACGGAAATCATTCCTAAGAGGAGAAGCAAGGGCGGTGAAGAAATTCACCGCCCTTTTGCTTGTTTAACTGTTTAACTGGAATTTATCAACCGCTAGAACAAGGACCAGTCGGAAACCGATTGAACGGGCGCTCCCATCAATTCTATGATCGCCCAGCCGCGTTCATCGTTCCAATGCTCGGCATCCGACTGCGCCATGCCCAGTTTTGTGTTCCAATACCCCCACTTGGAGGTACGGTCACCGGTCCCTTCCGCCCCGTTTATGAGGATTTCAAAACCAATGACCGTCCGTGTGGGAGGATCCAGAATCTGGAATTTATCCACCTGATACTCCACGACATATCCCGATCCATCTTCTTTCGCCCGCGCGCCGTAGTTCCAAAACGCGCCGTCGTTGGACGCATACCCGCCGCCGGGAAGCGCCACCGGCGTGGGAGCCGACGTGCTGGCGGTCCTGGAGCCGTCGCCCAGCACCGCGGCCTGGAATCCAAACCGGTTATCTTCCTTGGCCTCGAGGCGGCTGAGGTTGCCATCCATGTGCAGTTCGACGGAATCGTTACGCCACACTTCAGTGTATGCGGTAAATCCGGACTCAAAATCCAAAATCGGATCGGTGATATCCACGGCCACGAAAATGTACCGGCTGTTGTGGAAGATGTGGAAGGTGGCGTTCTCTTCGTCCGCCGGATAGGCCTTGCCGCTCCAATGGACACCCGGAGGCGTCAAATCGCCCTCTTCATGCGCGAAGGTCTCCACGTACGCGCCTTCGTATTCTCCCTCGCTGATCACCCCGTCCAAGGTAACCGCGCGATCGAAATACGGCACGGTCCAGAAGACCGGGAAGAGGGAATCATCCCCCACGGTGGCAAGGGAAGACCCATCGCTGAAATTCACCTGTCCGCTTAACGTCACCCCATTCAGGGCCACGTTTTCGGAGACGGTCAGGTCATACGTCAACTCAGCCGTGCCTTCCATCCCGCTGAGGGTCCAGGTAATCATCCCATTGGCAAAGTTGGCGTCAGGGCTGCTGAAATTCGCGGCGGTCAGGCCCATGGGCAGATTTTCCACCACCGTACCGGTGAAAGAGGTTCCCGGGAGGACTTCCACCACGAGTTTCACTCCCTCCACCACGCCACCGCCCGCCGGCAGAGCATCCACGGGCAGGCTCCGAACGGCGAAGGCCGGATATTCGTGCAGCTCCGTGTTCAGGAAATAGCCTTTGGAAAGGCTGCCGTCCTCGTGCGATGTGACGCAAAGGCCAACCACGATGGGATCCTGCATCTCCACCACCTGGGTGTTGAGCAACGTCCGCTGGCCGGTCTCCAGGCTGATGTACCAAGCCTGGAAGATGTTGCCGGCGCGGGTGATTTCCAACTCTCCCAGCTGATCGGCATTCATGTTGGCGGAGGTGCTGTCCGATGAGCCACCCTTTACGAGCCGCCACTGGGCATCTTGCTGAAGATCGGTACGGATAATGGTTGCGTAGTTAGCGGCATCTGAAGACAAATCGTCGCGCGCCATCAGGCCCGCTTCCACCCACTCGTTACTGCTCTCGAAAGGATCGAGCTCCACCAGCGCCTTGAGGCTGAAAGCACCGTGTACTTCTTTGAACACAAAATGGAACTCATCCGAATAGTCCCAAATGTCCGTCCCGCTGCCGGTGACCTCATATTCATCCAGGGCTTCATTGTATGTGGCGGCGCCATCGGCGGCCACCGCGCCGATATCAGCATGCGCCGTAAACATCCCCACTCCGTCCAGCAATCTGTTGAATTGGGCAGGTCCGCCGGTGGTCACGCCATCCAGATTCCCGTTGAATGAGACATTGAGGGCCGGATCATCCGGCACGGTCACCTTATAATGTACCGTGGAGTTACCGGCCGGAACGGAAAGATTCCACATGATTACCCCGGACGTTTCGGAGCCGCCATCGCTGATTTCAGAGACAATCCACCCGGCAGGCACGGTTTCTGTCAAAACGGATTCGACGGCAACGCCGTGGGTGTTGGTCAAGGTCAGTGTCACCTGGAACGTATCCCCGGCTTTATACAAGGAAGTGGCCCCAAAGTATTCCGGTCCCGAGAAGGAACGCATCACGATGGTGCCCGCCGCTTCCTCCAATTTTACATCGCTCACGATCGCTTCCGCTAAGAAATCGTTATCATCGTGATTGGTGATGCAAAGACCGTACGCGACGGTTTCAGGTAATTCCATCACCCGCGATCCAGCGGTCACCCAAGTGGCGCCGTCGAACGAATATTCGGCGATCACCATGTTCGCTTCGGCGATCCGGGTCACGCTTAACCACAATCCCTCCAGGGTGGCTTCCACCGGGATGGAGGAACCGGGAAAGTCCGGATCAGGCTGAAAAGTCTGGGTGTTGTAGGAAGGGCCGCCGGTGTTGTCACGCCATGCGACATCCGTCCGGTCACCAAAATCCTGTCCGCGCAGAATCGTGTAGAAAGTACGGGAATACGGATCGGCCCCGTTCTCGCGGATCATCAGGCCGATCTTGGACCACTCGTTCGGGCCGGGATCGATCCATTGCACACGCCCAGACAAACGCCAGCTGCCGGTTTTTTCGGTGTACACGAAAAAACCTTCGTCGTTGTTATCCCAAATGTCATCGCCATTACCCCACAGCGTGTATGTTCCATTGGCAAAGGTCACGCTGCCGGGAACTTTGAAAGAACCCCGCTGGGGGGGATATTCTGTTGTCCCCCAGTCAGCGGTTTTTTCGAATAGGCCTTGCGCCAGGGCCTGCCCGGCGGTCAGACTGCATATCAATACGAATACGCTCCATGCAAAGATTTTTTTCTGCATAGTTTCACTACTCCACTTTTCTTGCCGTTGATTGGCCAAAAAGCCTGGTTCCCGGGAAATCCCATAGGTTCATGGGGTGCGGTCCTCCCCACGCGGGACCAAACCGATCCACCTCATACCGGATTTCCCTGAACTCGTCGATAGGGGGGAAAGCCTGGAAAGACCTTCCAAGAATGTGACGCAAAACGTTTCTACCACATGGGAACGATCCTGATCGAGGATCCACCCGCCTCTCCCAGTACCGGACATCACCTCCTTCCCTTTTCAGATCTTTCTTGCCGCGGGCCGCCACAAAAAAATAAATGATCCTTGCGGATCATGAAAAAACGACATCTCTTTCAAAGAGAGAATGTAGTATGCTCGATATAGAACTGTCAAGCTAGTTTTCAAACATATAGACAAAAATATAATGCAATAACATCGATAGAATGCATCATTTAATGCGAAATTCTTTCCGAAAATAGAGCATTTGATCCTCTTTCACTGGAGCCGTGCTCCATATGAAGCGGGAATTGAGAAGAGGGGCCAGGAAGGGAAATGGATCGCGGGTAGAGATCCAGGGTGATTCTCCCAATTTTCCCACCTCGGCAGCGGAGGCCCAAGACTTGTCATCGAAACGTTCCAGGTTCCAGTTTTTCATCAATTCGGCGGAGACTTTCCAGGTCGCGTCGGTGCTGACAAAGCCATTACGATGGCTGAGCTTGATCATTAGGCCGGGTTGTTGTCCTTCATACTTTACGGATACCGCAAGGACATGATTTCCCCGCCCAATATCGGCTGGATAATCCCGGATGGCCTGCCAGCCGCTGCCGGTACCGACCGGCTGCCCATCCACGAACACTTCATGATATCCCGCACTGGCTACGTAAATGTGCGCCAGTTTTCTTCCTTCCAGTATGGCGCTTTCATGATCCGCCAGCCAATGAATCGCAGGGGCGTCCCGTTCAACCGCCCGCGGATCGGAAGGAGTGCTGCGCTTCAAGGCTTCTGCCAGTTCGGACCGGGCTTCCGTCAGTTGACCGATCTCCTTGTGCAAAAGTCCCTTGCGCAAGGAGTAATATCCATATTGATCGGCTTTGGGATTTTCTTGAAGGAATTCGTCAATGCGGGTCAGGGCGTCTTTTTTCTCACCCTGATCCCACCGGATAGCGATTTCCTTATTCAAGAAAAGGCTCTTGGCTAAAAGTTGACCTTCGTCCGGCAGGCGCTCGACGGCATTGGCCATGAGAGGTGGAGTGGGGCTGGGCAACGTTTGATACCAATAGGCCACTGTGTAATAATCATCTTGGCGGTCATTGGCATGACCGTGTTCAATGGTGACCTTGAGGGATTTCGTGAAGGCCACGGGATCGAACAGATGCCACTTGTACGCTGTGCACCGGTCGCCGGTTTTGTAGCCTTCCCAAAGCGGAACCCCATGAAATGGGTAACAAAACTCCCGGAATCCCCAGGCGTCATTGAAATAATCCTCGGTGCCGGTGCCAATCATAGTGGGGGTTGTCGCCCCATCCACGAAGAACATATCGTCTCCCTCGCCGAACCACCCATCGGCATTGATCTGGGAACTCAGAACGGTCCCCACGTATTTCCCCCGCCCTTCGGTCTCCAGGATGACATAATTGACCCGTCCGTCCGGATTTTTTCCCCCTAGATTTAAAGTAGGATTGGGTGTGGCTTGCCGGTATTGGGCGTGAAAATAAAGCAAGTCGTCCGGCAAAGAAGGAATTTTCTGATAGTCAATGTAGTAATAAAAGGCACGGACGGTTTGAAATCCCTCGTGGGTTACCGTAATTTTCGCGGATTTTTTAAACGGCATGTACCAATAGCAATTACGGGCGCGTCCATCGGAGGAAGCATTCACGGGAAAACTCTGAAACGCCCGGTCCAGCCCATGGCCAACACCGAAAAAGTCTCCCAAGGGGACTTCGACGGACGGAATATCCTGGCCGTCCCAGTAAAACCGCAGGATCAACATGCGGGGATAATATTTCTCCGCCGCGATGGTGTTCCAGATGTGAGTGATCGCGCCCGGGCCTTCAATTTCCGCCAGCACTTTGGTTTCTCCAGGTTCGATCGTCAGGCGGTCTTCATTGCCACCCGTGCGGTCGTAACTGGAAATCCGGCGCGTTTCGAAATCGGGAGGAGACGCCAAGACTTGGAGCAAATCCAAAGGCCGGGAAAAACCTGAGGGACACAACGTGATCCATCCGAACACGAGTAGCAATTCGATTCGGCGCATGAGGTAACCTCCCTGACTCAAAAATTGGTACCCAGGGAAAATCCTATCATACAATCGGACGATGGGAAATTAGTCCGAAACCGATTCATACGGCCTTGTGGGAAGGGAGAGAATTATTTGGCGGGTTCCGTAATGCCCATGAGGATGATCCCGTAGGATGAGACAAAAACCACCTCGCCATTTTCTCCATTTTCCGAGGATTTGTTATAAAACACCGTATACCGTTCGATGCCCGCGGTCACACCGTACGCGTTGATCAGGGGGAACGAGGTGGATCCCACCAAACGGTTGGGATTATCCTGCGCAGCGCGGGTCAAGACTTCCACAACGGTATTATACTTGAAGGGATCCCGTTCTTTGGGATAGAGATCGGAAAAATGGGGCAAAGCGGTGATGTAACAGGTGCGTTCCCCTCCAGGGATTTGTATATCTTTTTGGAAACTCACATTGGATTTTTGGTATTCCGCCAGATCATTGGGCTCATCCAACACGGTTTTGCCATCGTTATCCAGGTCTTGATCAATTCGGGTATAGTAGATGGTGAAATTTTCACCCGGATGATTCCGTACGGCCAGAAAGATGTAGAGGATACTGAGTTGGCTGTTCTCCGACAAATGCTCTTCCTGCCGGACGGCCTCCAGGTTCAGTATATCCTTGCTGAGGAATTCAGTTTGGGAGAATGCTGGGGGAGACAGCGACCCAAGAGATAGGGCCGCTATTACCAGTATCCCAATGATCGATCGCATAGCGTTAACCTCCCTGCTTCTTAGGGTGTGACCGCCACGCTCCCGCAAACCCCACCAGAAGACTTCAATCCAATTCACGAGCATCAAGCCAGAACAAATAATCGTAAATGTAAAAAGTATATCACAAAAATAATTAATTGCAACAATATTTTATACTCTACACCCGGACTTGGCATTCACCTAATTGATCGATTTGAGCTAATATCTAGAAACTGCACGAAGTATAGCACCGTAAAGCCAATCCGGCTAGGAGGTTTATCGAACAGCGTTCCATCCCAATTCCTTCCTGAACCACCCCCTCTCCGTAAGTCATCTTAGGTGTCTCGGACGAAAGAGAGAGCCGGTCTATTCAAAAAAATATCATTCCACCTGCATCTCCAATTTCAAGCAGAAATTGAACCGTAACGTAGATTATCAAAAAAAGAAGATTCTGTCTCAAAAAAATTATCTCATAAAAAAAGAGCGCCCTTAGCGCTCTTTGGAAAATCCTGGCCGTCGATCGGATGGGTTACGGCGTATGCTGTAATTTCGAGAGGAGATTCATGCTCTCTTGCGGACTCAACTCCGCCCGCCCAAACGGTTATCTCTGACGATGCCGCCGCCGGAGCGCATCATAATATCACCGATGCTCACCGTTCCGTTGGACACGTCATACGGGATGCCATATCGAATCCCGTTGGAACCGCCGTACATGTAATCGGCCGCGGGTCCGAAGGCGTAAAGAATATAATCGCCTTCTTTCAATGGGGGAGAGTATTGGGTGGCGCCATAATCCCCTCCCGGATTGACCGGATCGTTGTCCGCGTAGTAATACGCCTGGTTCCCTTGCAGCCCAAACCGCTCTGAATGGCCGCCGGATACCGCTTGCAAGTTCTTGGGCACGAAAGGATCGACAGGAACCGAGGACATATAGGAGACGGGGCTCGTCAATGGGGCCAGGACATGAATTTGTCGCCGGGTGGCTTCCGGTTCATTGCCCACTCCATTGAAAATTTTCGCGATCCGGTCTCTTCCCCACGTCGTGTCATCGTCCCAAAAATCCACCAGCAACACTCCCTTGTCCAGGCGGAGTTGCTCGATGGCTGTAATCGTGGAGCGCATATCCGAATACGAACGTGATACCTTGGCCCGGATTTGGGCGTTCAAAAAGTTGGGAACAGCAATCGCGGCCAGGATGCCAATGATCGCCACCACAATCAATAACTCAATTAAGGTAAAGCCAGATTTCCTCCTCATGAACCATCCTCCTCCCCACTCATGGGTTTGTTTGAGTAATTTTACCGCAAGACCGGATCAGAATTCCATCCATCCAACCTGTTTATCCTGTAAAAAAATGTAATTCTATCTCCCGTTCCTTCTTCTCCTCAAAAATCCTTCTCAAATCATATATCATATCATCTTTCGATTGAAAAAAAATAGGCTTTCCCACTCCAGGAAAGCCAAAAATCTTCTATTTTCACCGGCCGCCCCGTAGATTAGAACGTACCGGACCGCCTCCCGAGCGCATCATGATATCGCCGATGCTGACAATCCCGTTAGAGGCGTCATAGGGAATCCCGTACCGCACACCGGTGGCGCCGCCATACATGGCCTCCGCCGCCGGACCGAAAGCGTAGAGGATATAATCTCCCTCCCGCAGGGGCGGTTCATACTGGGTAGCCCCATAATCCGGGCCATTCTGGGCAGGATCATTGTCCGCGTAATAGTACACGTCGTTGCCCCGCAGGCCGAACCGTTCCGATTCGCCCCCGGATACTGCCTGCATGAATTTGGGAGCGAAGGGATCTTTTGGAATCGAAGACAAATAGGCGATCGGACTGGTCAGGGGCGCCAGCACATGGATTTGACGGCGGGTGGCTTCCGGTTCGTCACCCACGCCTCGGAAGACATCACGGATCCGCTTGCGGCCCCAATCCGTATCATCATCCCAGAAATCCACCAGCAACACTCCCCGGTCGAGGCGGAGTTGCTCGATGGCGGTTGAGGTAGTGCGCATATCAGCATAACTCCGGGCGACCTTGGCGCGAACCTGGGCGTTCAAAAAATTCGGGACCGCGATGGACGACAGGATGCCGATAATAGCTACCACGATAAGCAATTCGATCAAAGTGAAGGCATGCTGTTTCATGTTTTTTCCTTTCTTCGGCTCCTGATGCAAGCCATCATCCCTTGCCGGTGTATCGTCCCTTATCCTCTTCTCCTAAGTGTAGTTTCCCGGATGTATTCCAATAAATCGATTTGTAATAAGTTGCATAAAGGAGATGAATCCATTTCCGGTGGAGGAAAAGGAGGAGGAAATTTTTTTGAAAACCTATGTATTTTTTAAATAATAAAATTTTTACTATTGGAGATACATGGATTACAATAAAAAGAGGCGACAATAGAAAAAGCGAGAGCGTGTGATTCACGCTCCCGTTGATTTGAATGAGATTGAGTTCTACACAATCCGTATGGATTAACGTCCACCCAACCGGTTTTGTCTGACGATTCCTCCCCCCGAACGCATCATGATGTCCCCGATACTTACCGTGCCGTTCGAGGTGTCATAGGGGATACCGTAGCGGACGCCGGTGGAGCCGCCATACATAGTCTGGGCGGCAGGACCGAAAGCATAGAGGATATAGTCTCCTTCTCCGAGAGGAGGATCGTACATGGTGGCCCCATAATCCCCGCCAGGATTAGCGGGATCGTTGTCGGCATAATAATAGATTTCATTGCCGGCCAGCCCAAACCGTTCCGACTCCCCTCCCGACACGTTTTGGGCGTTCGTCGGGGCAAAAGGATCGCGGGGGAGAGAGGTCATGTAGGAGACGGGGCTGGTCAGAGGAGCCAGAACATGAATTTGGCGGCGTGTGGCTTCGGGTTCATTGCCTACGCCGTTGAAGACGTTCTGGATCCGCTTGCGGCCCCAATCCGTGTCATCATCCCAGAAATCGACCAACAACACCCCTTTATCCAGGCGCAACTGCTCAATGGCGGTTAGGGTATTGCGCATGTCCGCGTACGAGCGGGCGACCTTGGCGCGGATCTGGGCATTGAGAAAATTGGGTACGGCGATCGCGGCGAGAATCCCGATAATAGCGACGACGATGAGCAATTCAATCAAGGTGAAGCCGGGATTTTTCTGCAATGTGATACTCCTCCCTGTAAATAGGTATGGTCTTGCAAAAAAATAACGTAAATAATTCAATAGATTGAATTTAGATACGTTCTTCTTTAGAACCCTATCTCTTCCGGGTGATTATTCAAGGCGGGAGGAAGACTGATAAGGAGGATAAGGACAAAGGGAGAATCCCAGGATTAAGAATCGGTGGGCCAGTGGCACGTCTTGACCGGGAAGGACAAGGTAAAGCAGGCCCCGCCTTGTGGTCGGTTATAGACCTGGATGCTCCCGGCGTGGAAATCCTCGATGATGGATTTGACCCAGGACAATCCCAATCCTCCGCCGCTGCTCTGATCTTTGGTGGAATAACCGGACTGAAAGATTTGGCCGATTTCGGACTCGGAAAGTAATCGTCCCTGTTTATCCCGAATCCCCGGGCCGTTGTCATGAACGGATACCGTGACTGTCCCCTCCCCTTCCAGGCGGGTTTGGATTTGAATGATTCCTTGTTTGCCGTGATCCATCCCGTTCCGGATCGCCTGAGAAGCATTGGCCAAAAGATTGAACAGAGCCATGCGCAGCAGCCGTGGCTCGGCCTCGACTTCTACCGGATCGTGATCCAGGACTTGCGTCGTGATCCGCTGGGAGCTGGAAAGTTGAAACAACTGGGCGACATCGCGAATCAGGGCCGTAAGATCAACCCGCTCATAGCGGGGGCGGCGGGTGTATCCGAAAGAGCGGTAGATATCCACCATATCCTGGAGAAAGTGGAGGTTGTTTTCCAGACCTTCCACCGCTTGGAGATAGATGGCTCCCTTGGAATGGTCCATGGAAACGATTCCCAGGTCATGGGCGCGGCGGATGGTATCAAGGTCCCATTTCCCAGAAGCGATGATATTAGTCAGATCGTGGCCCATATTGGTGGCCAGGTTGATGCCAAACCGGTTCCGTTCCTGGGTGAGGGCGCGGCTCCGGGTAAAGGCGCGGGCCAGGCCATTCTCCGCCTGCTTTTTGATTTCCTGACTCATTTGCCAAAGTTCATCCGAAGAAAAACGGTTATCTCTGCTGATTTCACATAGAATTCCCCCGAGTGTCTGTTCGCCGGATTGCAGGAGGATGGCGCAAGCTCCCCCGGGAGTGATTTGAATCGGCGCATTCTCTTCAGGCCAGGCACCGGGGGAATTTAATTCTGATTGAGTACTGTTTTCAAAGGGAACAAGGCGCCGTTCGTCCGCCAGCCAACGGAAAACACGCACGTGGGTAAATGGATAGATTTTTTGGACAGCCGGAATCACAGCATTCATGAATTGATCCACCACGACTTGGTCATCCGCTTGGGAATGAAGCGTATCGACAATGCCGTCGATTTCCAGGCCGAAGAGGATCTCCCGCTGATTTTGCGCCAAGCGGTTGAAGGCTTTTTCGATTTCGTGACGGGGCGCCCGGATGAGGGCGACTCGGTTGGATTGGATCATGCGTTCGATCGCGCTCCCCACCCGCTGCAAGGGACGGAGCACACTACGGGATAACCAACCATAAAACACCCCGCTGCCCGCGATGAAAAGCAGGGCATAAATCCAATAACGCACCACCATGCGTTCAATTTCCGGCCAACCCGGAGGAGTGGCGTAATAGACGGCCAGCCGGATCGGCCGGCGGGGTACGGTTTCAATGGTGCTCGCCACCATGGCATGGAAGGACTGCGAGAGGAAACAATTTTTCCACGTGTTGAACTGCTCGAGCTTATTCAGGTCTTCGTACTCATAGAGGACTTGTTTTTCTTCATCGGTCAGCCGGACACGGAACCAGGGATGGCCGCCGGCGAGAATCGACGGGGCATTTTCCGCCAGATAGCGGACGGCCTCTTCTTTGAACCGGGCGGGATCGGGATAGCGGTCCTTGATTTCCTGCATTTTTTTCTTGATGGGATCGATGTGGGTGAACATCTCTTCCCAGCGGTCGGCCGTGTCCAGGATCAAGGTGCGTTTTTTGTTGTAGAACAAGGTGTCCAGCAAAGCCAGGAAAAAGACATCGATCAGAATCACTGCCATAACCGGCAACATCCGGAAGAAGAAGGCCCGGAGAGAAAAAAAACGTGGGGTTTTAGAAGAGTCAGCCATGAGTATTCTTCGTCCCGCCGGGATGAATACGGCATGGGACTGAATCGGGATCGAGCTGTTATCATTATATTATTATTGTACCGTTTTAGATCCCCGGTCCGCCGCACACCGGGGGAGAATCAGGGTTGGGTGCGTCATCAAAAGCGATTTCCACTTCTTCCTTCGCCGTAGGGGATGCGGGAAACACGTGCGGCAGCCGGGCGCAAGTCCAAAAAAACATGCAGCCCCCGCCGATGAGATACAAGTGATAGGTGAAAAAACGCCAGAGAAGGACTACCACGCCTACCACGGAGGGTTTGATGATCTGCCGCAGGATAATGGCGGTGGCCACTTCCACGCCCCCGCCGCCGCCGGGAAGAACGAAAAAAAGGGAGGCGGTGAAGAGAAATCCCTGGAGTAAGAACAGCAGCACCGGATCGGTGGGAAACGAAAGCGCGTAGAAAAGAATGGGTAAAACGCTGTACCGGCAGGTCCATTGCAACGACGCCACGGCGAAGGTCAGCAGCACCGCGCCCCGTTTCAATCCCAATAGATGACGGAATCCTTCCTTCATCTGATGCCATCCATGGGCTACCTTCCACCTTAAGAGACGGAATCGCGCGGGCAGACGGTAATCCCGCCATCCCGGCCGCAGGCACTGGGTATGAATCCATCGCCGGAACCAGCGCGATCGCACCGCCCAGCCGAGAAGGATGCCCGCTACCGCAAGACTCAAAAGCAGGCCAAGCGTCCCCCCGGGCGGGATCTTGCTAACGGTCTGGCGGATTTTAGGATTGTTCAGAATGGAATACGCCGCAAAGGGCACAAGCAGCAGAAAAAAAATGCTGTCCAGAACCACGTCCACCGCCAGCATGGTGGTTCCATGCGCCCAGGAAATCCCGGCCCGCTTGAGCAAGGAGAGGCGAATGGCCGCGCCTCCCATTCCTGCCGGCGTGGCCGCGATGCCGAATTCCGAAGAAAGCGAAACCGACAAGCTTTGCCTGTACGTGAGTGTGTATCCTAACGAACGCGAAAGCAAATACACCCGGGAACCGTTGAGCAGCCAAGCGGAAACTATCAATCCAAAAAGCAGGCCATTGATCCACCAGTTGAAATCGTCAAGATGCTCAAGGGTTTCTGGGGCGGAATAGAAAATCACCACGCCGGTGGAGGCGGCCACCGCGAACAAGGCACCCTGTAGGGCGTAGCGCAGGATCGCTTTTTGCGTCAACCGTTGGGGCGGTTTCATGGGCAAGCGGGCCTGTCATTCCAGTATTCGCCGGGCCAGTTCCGCGTATGTCACCACGGAGCGCACAGGCGCTAACCGGCGGACCAAATTATAAATCGTCTCCCGGACGGCCGAATATTTCAAGTCGATGGGATGCACCGCCAAGCGGAGAATCGAGGCGTCGCGGTTGAGTTGGAACCACACCGGAATCCAAAGCCGGGAGATCCAGCGCCTCAACCGGCTGCGGGAACTGAACGCCAAAACCGGCGCGCGGTAAATCCGCCGGACCGGTAAAACCTCGATTGTTCCCCAGGTTGTCGTATAAAGCATATTCAGATCCTTTAGAGCCTGCCGGGCATTATCGCTAAGCAACCAGGCCGGAGCGGTGAAACCTTCCACAGGCAAACCGGCCCTCCGAAACAGGTCTAATCCCTGAGAAATCCGGTGGTTAGCCTCGTCATACGAAATTTGGTAAAATTCACCCTCCCGCGCAGTATAGATCCGGGCTACGGCATGGGCGATCAATCCGCCGCGAACCGGCCCTCCGAGATGGGTGAGACCGTGCAGGACTATTTCATGTCCGGCCTCCGCCTGCGTCAGGAGCCAGTCCGTAAAACGGGAATCCCGGGTCATCCATGGCCCATCGTGCCATTTGGGAACGACCAAGAGAGATACGCGTGGAATGCCCAGACCGCGCAGGGTCTCTATAAATTCATTGCATAGATCTTGACACGGAGGGGCCAGATCGTGAAAGGAAACCACCAGGTATTTTTCGCCGGAGAGAAGAGGCATGATTCATGATACTCGAAGGTTTATCGAAAATCAGCCGGGCGATGATTCCCCGGCATTTCATCGCGGAGGAACGGCGGCTTCAACCGGCGGAAGCATCGTCCTGGGTACGGACGGAGTAAGCCGCATCCCGAAACAAACGGCTGTTGCCAGTCAAATCCAACACCATAGTGGACAGGTAAACTTTATGACCGATATAATCCTGGAACTTGGTGACTTCCCGCCGATCCAGGGTATGGAAATCATACTTGTTGAATACCCGCTCGGTGCGGCGGTCTTCAAAGGTTTGAATTTGCCCGTACACCTGTTTCACTCCCCGGGCCCGCAGATTATTCACCATGGTTTTCACGAGTTGCATGCCCAGTCCGCTGTTCCGGTATTCCGGTAAAATGTTGAAATGGAAATGGGCGGATTGCTTGGGCGCCGCCGGAGTTTCTTTCCGGCCGTTGGTCAGGCACCAGTGGAGATATTTTTTTGTGGGAACATCATACCGGCCGCGGATCAACCGCCAGAGCACCTTGGGAACCAAGGACGCCAAAATACAGAATTCCGCCCATTTATGATAGCGGTACCGGGCACAGGCCAGCAGATAGCCCACCACCCGGCCGTCCACTTCCGCCACCCAAGAACTTTCCGGTTCCCAATCGGTGTAATAGCGGGTAAGGAAATCCGCGAAGACTTCCCGGTCGCTAAAGAGGGGATCGATAGGATTGCCGGAAAAACCGGTTTCACAACAGATATAACGGATGGCGTCGCGGTCAGCGGGTGAGTATGGCCGGACACTTGTACTCATGGGCGTTCCATTCTTCTCCCGGATAAGAAAACTGTTCCACCGGCCGGCCTTCCAGAATATGTTGATAGAGGCATGTCAACCGTTCAAAGGTGGTAGTAATGGAAAAATGCCGGACGATGCGTTCGCGCCGTTCTTCCGGGGTTTGGGCATTTTGGACGCATTCGCATTGACGGACCCCTTCGGCTAGATCCGCCGGAGAAGCCGATTCGGCCATGATCAAGGGATTTTCTCCGATGACCGTTTCATCCAGCCCGCCGGAACGGACCGCCAACACCCGGACGCCGCAGGCTTGGGCCTCCAGGGAGGTGATGCCGAAGGTTTCGTAGGTTCCGGCGTGGACAAACAGATCCGCGGCGGAATAATAAGCCGTGAGACGCTCGGTGGAATCGGAGTACCGGAGCCAAGTCACATCGTGGCGCTGCTGAACGGTATTCTCGACAAAATCCCGCAGTTCGCCATCCCCTACCAGGAGCAAGTGATAGCGCCGGGCCTTTCCCGGACGGGCGGTGAGTTCTTCCATCATATGGATCAGGTTGCGGATTTGTTTTTCGCGGGCCAGGCGGCCGACGAAGAGCATGAGGAAATCCTCCTGGCTTAAATCCAATTCCCGCCGGATTTCCCTGCCCGCGGGGTTGGGTTTAAAGACTTGGACATCCGTCCCCAGGGGAATCCAGACCACCCGTTTTATGCCGCAACGGGTTAAAACATCTTGCAGCCGGCGGCTGGCCACCACAGTGGCGTGCATCCGGTTATAGAGATTGACGATATAGCGGTTCATTACGCGGGATAAAATTCTTTCCACCGGCTGGCCGCAAAACCGGCGGATCGTGCGTCCCAAGGCGCGGGGAAAATCGGAATGGTAAAACGCCACGATGGGTATGCGGAGCCGCCGTCCGGCCTCCAAGGCAATCCAGGCGGAGCGGTAGGCATCGCCGACCTCGATCAAGGCAGGTTTTTCTTCTTTCACAATGGACAGAATCCGGCGGCGGTTCAGCAGCATCCGGTAACTGAATGAGCCCACCAGCCGGAGGGATTTGATTTCATACATCCGGGTGCGGTAAATACAATCCACATGGTCGCGGTGGGAGGGAACAATTACCAGATGTTCAAAATTATCCCGGCCGGCCAGGAAACGCATTTTGTCTTCCAGATACCGGCGCACTCCACCGCCGAGTGGGCTATAAAATTGCACCACATCGCATAATTTCATAAAAAAACCTTCTCCAAGTTGTTCCACCCGGCCGGACCGGTTGCTCCCGGAAGGATGCGGAAATGAACTTACCGGGAGATGGTTCAGGCTGCTACTCGTAAAAACCACGCCTATATACCGGCATTTCCGGACTGAAACCGTGAAATAATCACACGTCACTATTCTCAACCGTATCCGGGAATGGTATACTAAATGATCATTATTCTCAAAGGTTTGAGGGGAGTTTTTTTTCATGATCCGCCGCTGTTCACCCGGATCCCGCATCTGGCTGGGGATTTTTTTATGCGTTTTGCTGGCGCCTTCCGTGCCGGTTTCATCGACGGACATTCCACCGGTTGGCAACCTTCCAGTGGAAGATGTCTATCAAAAGGGAGTGAATCTCTTTATCTCGGAAAAGTATGACGAAGCCGAAAATATATTTCGGTATTTAGTAAAGGAAGATCCTCAAAACGCGGAGTATACCTGCTGGCTGGCTCAATCGCTCGCCTTTACGCTTGGGGAACGGGCCATGCGCGGCGCTTCCAAAATGACCCTGCTTCCCGACGGCAAAACCGTCCGGGACTTGTACCTGCGGGCGATTTCCCTGGATCCATCCAGTGAGCGCGCCCGGATCGGGTACGCTGTGATCCTGCGCGATATCCCCGGCATTTTCGGGGGAGACGTTAACAAAGCCGAATCGATCCTGCTCAGCGTCATAAAAGACAATCCCAAAAGCCTTTCTGCCTTGCATCATCTGGGCACTCTGTATATCCGCAAAAAAGGTGAATGGGAGCGGGGATTGGAATATCTGAAAAAAGCTGTAGTGATCGGAGAACGTGGTTCTCTCAGCGCTGAGGATCGCCTTCAACTTGCCAAGACCTATCATGCCATTGGTAAGACGTATGACGAGAATTTAAAACAACCGGCCGCGGCTATTCCCTACTATGAGAAATCGATGCAAATCCAATCGGATTCGGTGGTAACCCTTCTGGACTTGGCAAATGCCTACCGTCTCGACAACCAAACCGCCCAGGCCAAGGAGATGGTCCGCAAGGCTGCCGAACTGATAGAAACCCGGCAATACAATAAATACCGGAACGACTTGACCAAAATCGCCCGCCAGCTCGATATGAAGAAAGAGTTGAATTTGTAGAATTCTTGTTTCCAAGGCAAGAAAGGACCGTTAAAAGCCCGGGGCCAATGCTCCGGGCTTTTTTATCCATTCCCCCAAGGGACCGCAAGACATGCGATTCCATCGCCCGATTCAATCGCCGGGATGGCGCACCGCCTCATACGAGATCCGGTGTTTTTCGGACACGGATATCAGGCGAATGAATGCCGCCACCCGGTTGTTGGATGTATACAAAATCCGGTCGGCCAACAAGGCAATTTGGCCTTTTTTTTTCTTGAGGAGTTCCGCTTCCTTATCTTCCAAGGCAGTGATTTCGATGGAATCGGCAACCCGGGTGATGGGAAGGCTGTATTTTTCGTGGAGGATATCGATGAGTGAACACCCCCGCAAATCCTCCAATGGAAGACCGGGACAGAGATCGTGCGATACATAGGATGTTTCCAGGACGACGGGAACCTGATCGATTGACCGCACGCGGGACACTTTGAAAACCTGGTGCCCGGTCTCCAAGGCGAAAAGTTCCATCAAATCCGAGGGAGCGACCGAAAGCATCTTTTGGATCACTTCCGTTTCCCAGGGGAGGCCGAAATCCAGGATGTTTTCGGTCAGTTTAACGCGCAGCCATACCCCTTGGCTTTCCATGGCATGTTGAACAAAAGTCCCCTTGCCGGGAATCCGTTTGATGTAGCCTTTGCGGGTCAATTCGTTCAAGGCGGCGCGCACGACCGCCTTGCTGACGCCTTGTTGCGCGCAAAGCGTTTCTTCGGTAGGCAACTGTTGACCCGGGACGAGTTCACCCCGGACGATGGCATCAGCAAGGATGTCATACAATTGGATATACAGTTTGCGAGGGCTTTGCCGGTCAATAATTCGCATGAGATTATAATATTATTATGTTTTCAAGATTTTGGGTGAGTATACAAAATTGAGGGAACAAGTCAACAGAATAATGACGGCCGCTCCTCCCCATGGAAACAGGAAGCATATCTGCATGTACTGAATCGTGGCCTAGAAAACAAGAGTCTCACTCCCGGATGATGGATGATACAAATATCTTCATCTGCCATAATGTACAAATATATTTTTTTATGTATAATGAGAGAATTAGGGGGGCAGCTTTCATCGATTATTTCGAAGAGGTGTGAACCGGTGCTCTGAAGACAGGTACGCACTGGCGAAATGAATCTTTATAGGTTTTCCTTTAACTCCCCATCCTGTACAACCACAACGATTTTCCCCTATAATAGGCCCATATCATGACGGGAGGATATAACCATGCCGAAAAGCGAAATGACACGCCGTGCAGCCCTCGCGTCCCTCGCCGGGGCCGCCGCGGGCGCGGTTTTGGTTCAAGGATCGCCGGCCGGAGCGCAGGACAAACCGAAACTCAAGGGCCGGATCAAGCAATCCGTCTCGCGCTGGTGCTACGACAGCGTGCTGGACTGGGAACCGTTCGCCAAAGCCTGCGCGGAAATGGGGCTGGTAGGTATCGACCTGGTCGATCCCAAGTTCTGGCCCATTGTGAAGGACCACGGCCTGGTGGCCACCATGGTCCCGGGGGCGGGTTCCATCGGTGACGGATTGAACGACAAGCGCTTTCACGCGAAAGCCATGGAAGATTTCAAGAAGAACATCAAGGCCGCAGCCGACTTCGGCTGGCCCAACGTGATCACCTTCTCCGGCAACCGCCGCGGGACCAGCGACTACCAGGCATGGGACAACTGCTGCGAAATCCTGAAGGAAGCCGTCAAGATCGCCGAAGACCACAACGTGACCATCAACATGGAACTGCTCAACAGCAAGGTGGACCACCGCGATTACCAATGCGACCACACCCTGTGGGGCGTCGAGCTCTGCCAGCGCGTCGGCTCGCCCCATTTCAAACTTCTGTACGACATCTACCACATGCAGATCATGGAAGGCGACCTCATCCGCACCATCCGGGAGAACATCGACTACATCGGCCACTTCCACACCGGCGGCAACCCGGGCCGGCTCGACCTGGACGAGACCCAGGAAATCAATTATGCGGCCGTGATGAACGCCATCGCCGAACTGCAGGACCAGGGGAAATACAAGGGTTACGTGGCCCACGAATTCATTCCCAAGAAGGGGATGGAATCGTTGCGGCATGCGGTGATGCTGTGTGATGTGTGAAATATAATCTCTGTAATTATCTCCACTAAGGCCATTTTGAAGTAGGCGGCGATAGGTTAATAATTTTATTATCTTGTTATTTATTTCCAGAGGATCGTGTGCTTGTATGAGGAAGGCTTTGAATTTTTTCTTCGATATACTTTTGAGGATCATCAATGAGGTTGATCGACAGATCCTGCCATGCCAAAATAGTTTCGCGCTTACGGCTCAAACTGTCACCGTTATAATAATCCGCCGTATAGTTGCAAAATCCCTTGATGGGCAGGCCCTCCTCATTTATTTCTTCGACAAAGAATTTTATCGTATAATGGAGAGAAAGATCATTTGAACTTTGTGATAAAAGTATGTGATCGCTTTCATATTCACTTATAACACATCCATATTTGCATTGTTTTAACTTCGCGATAAAACTAGAACGGACGGTATCATCATGGCCTTTGATAAAACGTTCAAAGTATTCCGGAGATAAATCGACTTCCAGGACTCCGGTTGTTTCTAAACTGTTGAGTTGCTGCTCTTCTAATTTTTTCGCATTATTTTCCAGCAATCGCAAAGGTAAAATTCCAAACGTAAATGGTTCATACATCCCCCAAGAATCATGATATAGAACAAGCGGCTTTTTCCCGCCTTCCTCTGTTTTGGCTGTAAAAGGATTGTATGTGCTATTTTCAACCCGCAAGGCGGGCAAATAAACAGCGCCATCATTTGTAGTACCAGAAAGTAGTTCGTAATAAATGGCAGGAGTCCAGCAATAAAAAGACGTGGTTTTGTCATCCAATCCATTGTCATGCACCGTATTCGAGAAGAGCATGTAATGGTCTTGATCATATAAAAATTGAACTCTTGATTGGGATGATTCTTCCTGGTATTTCTTTCCCGATGAATCATATGATACGTTGTTCCATTGTAGTGAGTACTGAATTAATTTAGCCATGAAACGGCTATTGGTTGACATAAGCATTGACCGTATGTCATTGACATATCCATCGCGAACGGGCAGTAAAAGCAGGAGGAGGAGCAGATACTTGATTTTCATATTATTTTTTTCCTTTCTGGTAAACCCAGTCCCTTTTCCCTCCGCGAGGAGATTGGGATGCAGGAATTTTTAGAGATGTGGACCTTCTGTGGCCATCTGTACCCCACCCTTCCCTCTTCATGTACGCAATTTAAGACAGATCCGTGTATTTTTCTCGGAAAAGAGCTAAATCCTTTTGATAAATCCCCCAAGTGCTTCGAAAACTCCCGTTTCACATTCTCTTATTTAAACGCCTCAGATCCCCGTAATTCCTCGATTTTTTTCAAAAATTTTTTGTTTTGATAATCCGAAATGATACTCATAGCATGATCTGCCATGGCTGGATGAAGCTTACGTCAGATTTAATCATAGTCTTGAATCTTTCTAATTGTGGTTCAGACTAAATTGTGATACAATATCTAGTACTTTCCATAGAGACTGTAGCCGTGATCCTTAAACCGGGGTGCAAGAACGATGCCCGATGATCTGCCGATTATCCAAGAGCAAGATATGATGGACCTGGGCGCTTCGCTCAGCGATTACCGCCCGTCGTGGGATGAGTATTTTCTGCTGCTGGCCAAGCTGGCCGCCACGCGGTCCACCTGCTTTTCGCGGCCGGTGGGGGCGGTGATCGTGCTCGACAAGCGGGTGGTGGCCACCGGGTACAACGGAGCCGTGCCGGGCGCGTGGCATTGCACCGACAAGAAGCAATGTTACTGGCGGCAGCCCGAAAACCAGGTTCCCGGCATTGAGCCGCGCGAGCTGTCGAGGGCGGTTCACGCGGAAATGAACGCCGTCGCCCACGCCGCGCGCAAGGGCATCCGCATCGAGGGGGCGTCCATTTACTGCACGCTCTCCCCCTGCATGAACTGTTTCAAGGTGCTGCTCAGCGCGGGGATCAAGAAGGTCTTTTTCGAACACATCTACGATTTCAACAACCAGGGCGGGGATCAATTTCTGTGGGATTTCTATAGGCAATACGAGGATCTGGCCACGGTGAAGCAGCTGTCCATCTCCCCCAAGACGTTGGAAACCGCGTTGAAATTCATCGCCAATACCACCTCGCAGCGCCGGCATGAGGATTATTGAAGAAATGACTCGGGCGGACACCGAGGTCCACCCCTACAAAATTCCCTCACCCCAAGCCGCTCCCATAGGGAGAGGGAATTCTTATTTTGCCGTCCTTTCCCCAGGGCGTCGCCTTGGGCTGGTTTCTGGCGCGCCGTGGGCGATGAAAAGACCGTGCCGCATTGCGGTCAATCACTCGCCACAAAATCACAACAGAATCTTTGCTTATCCGGATGGCGGTCGTGCTCGGTTTACTTTTCCACGTTGACCAACACTTCCATCCATTGCCGCAGGTCCACTTCGCCGAAGGCCACATCGGCCGTCAATACGGTCAGTCCTTCCGCGTTGGCGGGCGGAGTGACTGTCATCGTGACGACGCTTTCCTCGCGGGGATTCACTTTGACAACCTGTGTTTGATCTTCGCACGTCCATCCATCGGGGAGATTCAGGGCGATCCGGAACTCGCGCCCCACGGGGGAATGGTTGAAGATCACGGCCTGGACATCGAACGGCTGTCTTGCCCGCGCCGTGATGCCGTACGGCGAGAGACGCGCCCATTGCTCGTCGATGCCGTAGTTGGGATCATCCCACGGAAAGAGTTCCTTCATCAACGCCACTCTTTTGTTCAGCGCATCGATCATGAAACGGATCTGTTCCACGGAGAAACGGAACGTTTCCACCACGTGCTGGTTGATGAGCAGGGTATCGCTCGGCAAGTTTTTCAGTGTGTCCAGGCAGTAGAAAAAGCCCGTACCGGGATGCAGAAAATTGCGGTTAAGCAGGCAATAGTCGTCGATGCCCGCGGGAGTAAACGAATCCCCGGCGAAGAAAACGCTTTCGCCATTGTCCTTCTTCACCAACAGGCCGCCATGATAGAGCGTCTGGCCGGGATGATAGGAGAAGGTCAGTTCGAATTCATGCCAGCGGAGGGTGCTGCCTTCCGGTTTCACGGTGTACGAGCGGATCGGATTGGGCGTCAAACAGGGCATGCGCCAGGCTTCGGGATGGGTGAGGATCTCCTTCTGTTCGGGGCAGAAGAACACTTGGCATCCGAATTCCTCGGCCGCCTGCTGGGCGTAGTCGGTGTGGTCGTCGTGGTAGTGGGTGATGTAAATGCCGTCCACCTTTTGGAAACGGCCCCCGGCTTGGAGTTTTTTAACCTCTTCGGCGATGCGCCGGTTGCCGCAATCGACCAGAAAGGCCGCGCCGGCTTCGGAAATGATCACGCGGGTGTTTTGGATGGGGATGATCCACGCGGGCGGCTCTTGGTGCAACGTTTCGGCCATCGGCATCCAATCGACCTTCGTGGTGTTCAGCACGCGGCCGGCAAGACCACGGATGTAATCGTCACCCCAATACCACCGCAGGGCGCAGATGGAAAGATAGTTCTCATACACCGCTTGCAGGCGTTCGATCAATTGGTCGATGGCCTGGCGGGGATTTTCGATCACCGGCCCACGGGCGGAGATGAGGAGATCGGGCTTCCAATCCCGCACCGCGCGCAGGCTAGCGATCACCTGGGCCGCGCGGGCGGCGTAGCCGTGATAACCGCCGGTCTTGGGCTCGTCGATGGCGTCCTGCAGGCTGTAGAGATCGAGGATTCGGCCCTGGCCGTAGATCAAATCTCCCACGCAGGCAATCCGCTTGCCGTCAAGTTCCAGCAGATATGATACCGCGCCCCGCGTGTAGCCGGGAGTATCGAGCACCTGGATTTTCACCCCCTGCCATTCGATGGCATCGCCGCCTTTCACACTTTGATCGACGGGAAGGGGCCGGGTGAGGATCCGGCTGGTCTGCTGGGCGTAATCATGAAAGTAGGCGGTTTGATATTTCTCCCAGAAATCGCGCGCGCCGGAGAAAAACTCCACCTCGCCGGCGGGGACCACCGCCTGCGCGCCGTTCTCCACCAGCCGCTGGCCGGCCCAGGCCGCATCGCGCCGAAAATGGGTGAAGAGCACTTTCTCGGACTTCACCGGTTCGGGACGGGGGTCGCCGTAGATGGCGAGTACGTGACCGTCTTCTTCGAGCAGCACGCCATTCACCGGCCCGGGAACCACGGTGAGGCGCGGTGTGATATGGATGGGATTTTCCGCGCTCAAGACGGGTAGATTAAACGTTATAACCAAGATCAAAGCCAAGAAGGCATATCGGGATGGCATCGTGTGACCTCCAGGGTGGAGATGAATGGTATGACACTCCCAAGGAGTGAGAGGAGATTATATACCACCGGCCAATCACTGGCCAATGCAAAGGCCCGCTCGCAATTAGTATATTATTTATCTAATTTTATATTCTTGACTTCTTCAGTAATCCGATCAATTCAGTCACCATTATTTAGAATATAAAAATTTTTGTTGACGATTTTGTGGACCATGATATAGTAATCAACTGAAAGGGGTAAATCATCACATTAGAGAAGATCCAAGGGGTGACGCGCCATGGGCAAGTTCATCGGAAGGGCTTTGACGGTAATGGCATTATTTATGGTGACGGGTTTTCAGGTTTCGAACGCGGCGGAACAATTGATCAAGGAGTTCGTGGACTTGATCCAGGAACGCGGCACGGCGGAATGGGTGGATGCGTATGGACGGCCGGTGGGCTTGGAGGGGCCGGATTCGGACCGTAACATTCTGCAAATGCGGCCGATTTACGATCCCGAGGCGGTGGCCCTGGGGGCAGAACCCAGTATGGGACTGTACATGGAAGCCAAGCCCGCGCCCGGCGACA
>JABLXU010000011.1 GCA_013177805.1 Candidatus Omnitrophota bacterium | reverse complement strand
ACGCGGTCATCGCCGTGGCGGATGGCTTTGTTGTGGCCGACGCGGGCGGCAACTCGCTGCTGCACGTGGACAACAACAAAACCATCACCACATTGGCTACTTTCGCCCCCCGGATGGTCAGCGCTCCCCCCCAATTGAATTTGCCGGAAGGCGCCCAGATCCCCATGGAATCGGTGCCGGACTGCGTGGTTCAGGGAACGGATGGCGCCTTTTACGTGGGCGAGCTGACCGGCTTCCCCTTTGAAAAGGGATCGGCCCGCATCTGGCGCGTGGTCCCGGGTGAACAACCGGAGGTCTTCGCGGAGGGATTCACCAACATCATCGGCCTGGCCGTGGCGGAGGACGGAGGATGGTACGTTCTGGAAATCGCCAAAAATTCTCTGCTGTCCAATGTTCCCGGCGGAGCGCTCATCCACCTCACCAAAGACGGCATGCGGCATACCGTGGCCGAGGAAGGCTTGATCATGCCCACGGCGGTGGTTGTGGGCCCGGACAAGGCATTGTATGTTTCCAACTTCGGGGCGATGCCCGGTCTGGGACAGGTGGTGCGGATCGATCCATCGCAAAGTGGCACGAATCTCGCCTCATGGACAAATCTTAAATAAAAAGATCTTCATCACTCATCTCGATTTCCCAAGGCCGCCCGATTGATCCCTGCGGGCCTTTTTTGACTCATTAATTTTATGCCGCTTCTCGGTGATTTTATGTCATTTCTCTGTTCAAACGGCTAGCGGATACAGAAGAGAGACAGAAATTATACTTCATGGTTCATCCAGCCAAACCCGGGTGAGGAACATCAATTCCTGCGCGTTGAGGCGCATGTTTCTCACATAGGGCTGCCGGACGTTGTAACGCTTGGTGTTGTACAGGAACAGCCAGGGGGCATCTTCCACCGCGATTTGCTCCGCCTGCTGGTAAAGCGCGTACCGTTCCGCCTCGTCCGGCGTGGCGATGGCCTGTTCGTAGAGGCGGTCGAATTCGGGATTGGCGTAGGCCGTGTGGTTTGGGCCCGCAGGAGACAAATTGGGGCCATAGAGCAAAGCCAGAAAATTCTCCGGTTCCGGCCAATCCGCCACCCAGGCCATGCGGAAGAAAACCGGTTCATAGTTATCCAGCGATTCCAGGTGTTGGCTCCAGTCCACTACCCGCAGTTGCACCTTCACGCCGATCTTACTAAGCTGTTCCTGTACGGCTTCCGCCACGTTTTCGTTCAAGGTTCCCGCGCTGTTGAGTTGCAGAGTGATCTCGCCCAATCCCTCCCCGTTGGGATACCCGGCCTGGGCCATCAGTTTACGGGCCTTCTCCAGGTTAAACGGATAGCCCTCCACCCGGCTGGTGTATCCCGGCATGTTCGGAGGAACCACCCCGCGCGCCGCTTCGCCCCGGCCGTTGAGCACGTACTTGATCAACGATTCCCGGTCGATGGCGTAGTTGAAGGCTTGCCGCAGCGCCCGGTTATCCTTGAAAGGCGGCTTCGTGAGATTGAAACCATAATACTGCGTGATCCACATCAACCGGCCGTCGATCTGGTATTTTTGATACGCCGGCCGAACCCGGCCGGTTTCGTCGAATACCTTGCTCCAGATGTCGTCGTGGATTTCCTGCACGAAATCCAGATTGCCGAGGTCGAATTCCAGAAAGGCGATTTTCAAATCGTTGATGAACGAAATCCGGATGGCGTCCAGGTAGGGCAACGGCACGCCGTCCGCGTCTTTTTGCCAGTAATTCAGGTTCCGGACCAATAACAACTCCTGGTTGGGTTTCCAATACGCGAACCGGAACGGCCCGGTACCCACCGGATGCTGAAAGAAATCCTGACCGTAATGCTCCACCGCCTCCCGGGGCACCACAAAGCAATACGACATCGCCAACCGGTAGGGAAATGGAGCAAAAGGTTTCTTCAACCGGATCTGGAATGTGGAATCGTCCAACACACGGAAACCGCTCACATGATCGGCCTGGCCTTCCAGAAATTCTTTGGCGCCTTCCACCAGCGTATCGAAAAGCCACACGCCCGTGGAGAGGTTGGCCGGAATGAGGTTCCGTGTCAGCGAATAGGCCACATCGTGGGCGGTGACTTCGCGGCCACGGCCACCGGGAAAACAGGGATCGTCTTGAAACCGCACTCCGGAGCGGATTTTGAAGGTGTATACCAGCCCGTCTCCGGACAATTCGTACGATTCAGCAATACCGGGCCGCAATTCCAGATCGTCATCAAAAGTCAAGACACTATCGAAAATCTGCTGGCCGATGTGATGCGACACGGAATCCCCAATGCGCACCGGATCGAGGCTGCGCGGCGTGCCTTCTTCGTTCATCCGGAAGACGCCGCCCAGCCGGACGCCCGAAGGCGTGATTTCACCCCGGCGGGTGGGATAATCGAAATTCACCCCTGATCCGCCGCAACCGGTGACCAACACGACACTCATGAAGATCAGTCCAATTTTTTCATGCCCCATTTTCAAACTGCCTCGTTATTCATGGATTCGGATGATTGTCTTCCGGGTGACGCGGGCTGGGCAGGAGAAGGCTCGTACCCCCGTTCCCGCAGTAACCGGATCAACTCCCGCGCCCGGGTTTCGGGCACGGCGAAAAACCGGTCGGCAATCCGCTCTCCCAAAATGGATTTCACGTCCGGCACGTGTTCCAATTCCTCAGCCAAATCCGCTCCGGCGCATTCCACTAGCACCGTGCGCCGCAGCCGGATCCGGCCGTAATGGCCGCACCATTCCCCCAGCGTGTACCGGACATTGCCCGGCAGGCCGCCCCCGGTCAGTTCCTCCAGAAAATCCAACACCTCCGCGCGGCTCCATCCCCGCCGCATGGCGGACAACACGCTCCGCCGGGAAAGGTGATATTCCGTCAACACATCCCGGCGGCGGAACTCGGCCATCTGCTCCAATTGCCACAAGATTCGATAGCCCGCCAGCGGAGGCACCAACAGATCAAAATTGGGCTGCAGGATACACGGTGATGAAGCCGCTGCGGGGCTGGGGAGTTCCACTTCGAACAAGATCCGGGCGGCCGTACGCGTTAAGGTTAATGCCGGAGCCGTTTGCCGGTTCCCAAGATGGACGAGTCCCAAAAACTCGAGCCATCGCAGCCAAGTGGTTATCCGCTCCCGGGATGGTGCCTCCCCGCCCGGCCGGGCTTGCGCGCCCAGCGCCTGAACCAAATCCTCCACGAGAAACACCGGCAAGGTTTGGTGGCGCCGTACCCAGTCTTCGGCCGCGTACAAGGCGGTCAACACCGTCTGGATACCGGTTTCCAGCGGGAGCATCGTGCCGCGGAAATATTCCCATACGTCCCTATGCATTTTGGGATTCGCCGCGAGCAAACCACTCTTCCGCGGAGGGGGAGAGCCGGTAGATTCCATGGGCGGAAAGTATCAGCCCCCTGGACAATCCGTAGTTCAAAACAAACTCGAAATGTTCTTCCCGTCCAGCCGGATAGCCCTGACGTTCCAGCCATTGATCCAGGATTGTCCGCGGGACGGCCCCCTTCCGCGTCAGGCGGATTTTCCGCCGCCGGAGGAGGCTGAGCCAGTGAAAAATCCCTTCCAGCGCCGGGATCCGCGGAGGGACGGAATCAACGGAGCGTTCTTCACAAGGCCGCAGCGAACCGAACGGCGCGCTAAACAACGGCCGCAGCGCCCGGCGCACTTCCGCCGGAAAGAGCACTTGTCTTTCCGGTCCGGTTTGATCCAGAAAAAGGAGGCCGGATTCCAACAAGGGAGTGAGGTGATCCGCCAGTAATTTTCCCGAAGGCTCGACACTGGGCAATGTATCCGGGAAGAGAAATATTTCCGATTGCGCCTCGCTGAAAAACACCAAAAACCGCAACAAGCCGCGGGAGGGGGAAGGCAATTCATTCATCAGGTTGGAGAGAAAACACGGATCGCGGTACTTGAGGGTAAGAGCATCCAGCAGGGTGCGCTTGGAGGGCGACGCGGCCGTAATGCCGAATTCATGCGCCAGACGGCGAAGTTGTTCATGCGGCAAATGCGCCAAAATGGTGAAGAGATTCATCCCTCTATCCAATCGGGGAACTCGCGGCGGCCGGGGATCCTTCCATTTCCTCTTCCATGGTGCGGATCCGGTAACTGTATCCCTGCTCGGTCAAAAACCGCTGCCGCTTTTGGGCGAATTCTCCCTCGCTGCTGTCCCGCGTGATTAGCGAATAAAACACCGCGATGTGCCCGTCGCTTTTCGGCCGTAAGATTCTCCCCAGCCGCTGGGCTTCTTCCTGCCGCGACCCAAATGTGCCCGAGATTTGGATGGCCACGTTCGCGTCCGGCAAATCCACCGCGAAATTGGCCACCTTGGACACCACCAGGCGGGTGATCTCCCCCCGCCGGAACTGGTCGTACAATCTCTCCCGCTCCTGGTTGGGGGTTTGGCCGGTGAGGAGGGGAATCCGGAACGCCGCGGCCACGAGTTTGAGTTGGTGGATATACTGACCGATGATCAGCACCCGGTTGTCCTTGTGTTGTTCCAGCAGTGATTCGAGCACGTCCAACTTCAGCGGATTTTCGGAAGCGATCCGGTATTGGGCGCGGGGGGGCGACATGACATACTCGCGCCGCTGTTCCATAGGCAACGGCACGCGGATTTCGTGGCATTCCGCCTGCGCAATCCAGCCTTGCTTTTCCAGTACCTTCCAGGGCACATCGTAACATTTGGGGCCGATCAGGCTAAACACGTCGGTTTCCAAACCATCCTCGCGCACCAGGGTGGCAGTCAGACCCACCCGCCGCCGGGCCTGGATGTCGGCCGTCATGCGGAACACGGGCGCGGGCAGCAGATGCACTTCATCATAGATGATAAGGCCCCAGTCTTCCGATTCGAAAACCGCCAAGTGCGGGTATTCTTCCGGTTTTTTGCGGCGGTAGGTCAGAATCTGATAAGTAGCGATGGTCACCGGCCCGATGTCTTTCCGCTCGCCGCTGTACTCGGCGACGTCCGCCTCCCGCAACGTGGTTTTTTCAAGAATTTCCCGTTTCCACTGCCGCAAGGCCACGACATTGGTGACCAGGATCAGGGTCTTGCGCTTCAGCTCGGCCATGATGCCCAAGCCGATCACTGTCTTGCCGGCCCCGCAGGGCAGCACGATCACCCCGCTGCCGCCCGCCGCGCTGCCTCCCCGGTAAAACGCCGAAACCGCGGCCTTTTGGTAATCCCGCATCTGGAACGGCGCGCCCGAGGCCAGGGTGGGAGACAACGACAATTCCAACGGCGCGCCTTCAACGTATCCCGCCAGGTCCCGCACGGGAAATCCGAGTTTGATCAGCGCTTGTTTTAAGCGGCCGCGGTAGGCCCCTCCCACTTTCAACGTCCGTTCGTCCAGACGGTCCTCGACAAACGGCTGCGTGCTTTTGTGCCGCCGGATTTGGTCCAGCAGCATGGGATCCGCGCTGCGCAAAACCAGCTGCCCATCCTGGTGCTCCAACACCAGGCGGCCGTACCGGCCCATGTATTCCCGGATATCTGTCTCGACGTTTTCGGGAATGGGATACCGCGAGAACCGCCGCAAGCCCTCCAGGACATTATCCGGCGTGAGTCCCGCGCTGGCCGCGTTCCAGAGTGACAAGGGCGAAATGGCGTAGGTATGGATATGCTCCGGACACTTCATCAGTTCCGCGAATCCACACAAGGTATCGCGCGCTTCCTCAAAAGCAGGCGAATCCACCTCGAGGAAGACGGTTTTGTCGCTCTGGACGATTAAAGGTTGGGCGGATGACATAGTTTCCAAACGCCTCGAGGCCTGAAAAACAGGCCGTTTTTTCAATGTGGAAACGTATAGTATACCGCTGACCGCCCATTTCCCGAAGAGAATGGCCGGAACCGAAGGAGGCGGGCCGCCCTTCCACAGTGAAATATCTATGCCGGCGTGAAACAGGAAATATAAAAGATTAATTATCAGGATTGGGGGAATCCGCCAGGCTCAACTCCCTCGGACGGGTGGCCGGGGGAGTCTCCGGCTCGGCTTCTGGCAGTTCCTCACGCAAAAAAATCCGGGAAAAAACCGAAAGAAGAATCAACGCGCCGCCGAGAATCGCGCCGGCGGAAGGCGTTTCCCCATTAAAAAGATACACCCACGTGGGATTGAGCACCGGTTCAATCAACGACAAGATGGCAACCTCGATGGCGGGCAGATACTTGAGGGCCGTAACGAAAAAGATATACGCCAAGCCCATTTGAAAAATCCCCAGCCATAACAGGCCCAGCCAGTTTCGGGCCGAGGCCAACGCGGAGAGGGCATCCGGCATCCCGATCACGGTCATCGGGACGATGAGCAACGCCGTCAGGGCGTTACCCCAAAAAACGGCGTTCAAGGGGCGGTGCTCCCGGTCCTTGCGGAACGCGAGCGTCACGGCGGCGAAACTCACCCCGCTGAGCAAGGCGATTATATTGCCTTGCCAATCTTCAGGCCGCAGTTCGCCCAAAAAGAAAAAGAACATTCCCACCAGGCTCAAAGCGATGGTCAGGCACCGGCCGAACGTGATGGCTTCTCCCAGCCACAACGCCCCCCCCACCAGCACCCAAGCGGGCATGGTGTATTGCAAAAAAATGGCATTGGCGGCGGTGGTGAGTTTCGTGGAGGCCACGAAACAAACCGTCATCACCAAGTAACTCCCCGCGCCGATCCACCCATACCGGCCCAGGCGCGCTACCGACCCGGCTCCCGCTTGCCACGCCAGATAGGCCCACAAGGAGAGCGCGGCGATCGACGCCCGGAATCCAGCCAGCGGCAGGGCGGGCAGATCGATTTCCTTAATGGCAAGTCCGCCCGTCGAAAAGAGCAGGCACGAGGCCAGGGCGGCCAGCGTGGGTCCCAACAATTTGATGGATTTCATAATGGATCGGAAGTTTGGAGGTTTCTATCGAACCAATCAAGGGCTAGTATGCTGTTGATTGCACCGCATCAACCAGGCGCGCCGATCGGAGAGGGGGCGGAAACCGGAGAATCCGTGCGGGTACTGCATATTTACAAGGATGTGTATCCTCCAACCTGCGGGGGAATCGAAATCGCCATCCGGCGGATCATCGAGGCCACACGCGACGCGTGCGAGGCCATCTCGGTGCTCATCTGCAGCCGGAACCGGAAATCGGAATTCGCCGAAGTGGAAGGTACGCCGGTGTACAAGGCGGGCGAATGGGGGCGCTTTTTGTCCGCCCCGGTCTCGCCGTACTTTCCCTACTGGCTCAAGCGCCTCCAGACCGACATCCTGCATTACCATGTGCCCAATCCCACGGCGGTGATCTCCCATCTGCTGGTCCACCCCCGCGGCAAGGTCGTGGTGCATTACCACAGCGACATCGTGCGGCAGGAAAAATGGCTGAAACTGTACGGGCCGCTGCGGGACCGCTTCTTGCGGAAAGCCGATGTCATTCTGGCCACCTCGCCCAACTACCTGGAATCGTCGGATACGCTGCGCCGCTTCCGGGACAAATGCGCCGTCATCCCCTTCGGCGTGCCGGTGGCCCGCTTTGCTCCCACCGGCGAGATCAAAGATCTGGCGCAAGTCATCCGGCGCCGTTACGGGACCGGGCTGGTGCTTTTCGTGGGGATTTTGCGCTACTACAAGGGGCTGCATTATTTGATCGAAGCCATGCAGCACGTCGAAGGCAAATTGGTCATCGTGGGCGACGGCCCCCTGCTGCCCGGCCTCATCGCCTTCGCGCAGAAACAACCGCATGCCGAGCGGATCATTTTCGTCGGGCAAGTGGAATCGGTGGTTCCCTATTACTACGCGGCGGATGTCTTTTGCCTGCCGTCGATCTACCGGTCCGAAGCGTTCGGGCTGGTGCTGGTGGAAGCGGCGGCTTGCGGTTTGCCCCTGGTCTCGACCGAGCTGGGCACCGGGACCTCCTACGTCAACCGGCATGGCGAAACCGGCTTGGTGGTCCCGCCCCAGGATCCCGCCGCCCTGGCCGGGGCACTGAACACCCTGCTGGCCAATCCCAATCTGCGGCACGTGTACGGCGCCGCCGCCCGCCGGCGGGTTCAGGATCTCTTCACCCAGGAAGCCATGGGCCGCCAGATTCTGGAAACGTACCGGCGGATTCTGGAACGGGAATAATGATTTCCCCTGCCCAATGCGCGGATCAGCCTGCACAAGGGCCGGGGTGAGGGAATGCCTGAAGAGCGGAATCCCTCCTCTCGCTGCAACCAGGTACAGACAGACCTCCTGTTGCGTTGCATTGGCCGGTTGCGGCGGCCGGAAATGAAACACACCGCTCCCTTTCACTATTACCGCGGGTCCAGGTGGTCTTTCTCTTCCGAAATCCATTCCAGGCTGAAACGGGCGAAGGTGATTGTCTCGTAAGGATGGGCTTCGCCCCGCTCGTAGAGGCAAGCGATGGTCATGTCCGGCAAAACCGCCAGATCGGAGTAGGCGGAAGGTCCGGGATAAATCATCCGCGCCACCGGCCAGGTTTCGCCTTCGTCGTAACTCAAGCGGATCGTCATTTTTTCCCGCTCCGTACTGGCGGGATTGGAAAACAGAATCCGGCTCTTGTGGTATTCCCGCGATGCAGTATAGCGGATCACCGCGGCTTGGCAGACCGGCTCGATCAAGGCGGGATCTTCGCGCGCGGGCGTCCAATTCCGGCCGCCGTCCCGGCTGATGGCAACCTGGCGGCGGTGGGTTTTTTTGTAACCCCGCATGTTCAGATACAGCGAACCGTCGTCCCGTTCCAGGACCATGGATTCATTGGTGAATCCCCCGGGCACCGTTCCACCAAGCCGCCAACTGGCTCCCCCATCGTCGCTGTAAAAAACATGGGAAAACCACTGGGAAAAATCGGGGCTGGTGGAATGATCACAAGGGATCACCAATGACCCATCGCGCAATTGAATTCCATGGCCGGGGCCGGTGGCATACCAACGCCACTCCGGTTTTTTGACATGAGGCGTGATTTCCACCGGCTCCTGCCAGGTCTGACCGTCATCCTCGCTGCGGGTGAGCCACACCGTGCGGGATCCTTGGCCCCGGTGAATGGCGCTCTCCTCGATGGCGCCGTCGTTTTGGGTGAACGGCAGCCAGATCGTCCCCGTGCGGCGGTCCACGACGGGAGCGGGATTCCCGCACGTGTTGCTCCCGTCATCCACCAGGATTTGCATAGGAAGCCAGGTTTTCCCTTGATCCACACTGCGCTTGAGCACCAGATCGATATTGCCCGAATCCCCCCGTCCCGCCTTGCGCCCTTCGCAAAAGGCCAAGAGGGTGCCTTGATTCGTCACCACCAGGGCGGGAATCCGGTACGTGTCGTATCCGTCTAATCCCGAGACATATACCGGCATTTGCCGGATCCAATTCTCGTTCGGGAGGGATTCACTCCCCCAAGGGACGGCCTCCGTCATTAGGCAACAGATCACGAAAATCCATTTCCCTGCCCACATGATCAAACTCTTTCATAGAAAATGTGATTGAATAAGCCGTTCCGGACCGTGCGCCTGGTTCATTCGTCAAACTCATGCCGGCAATAGCGGCAGATTTTCGCTTCCGCCCGGACAAATTCCGCGCACATGGGGCATTTTTTATACCCCGCGGGAACCGCCGATCCCGGCGCCGGAGGCGGCCCGGAGGGATCCACAACCGCGGCGGCTTCGTCTGGCCCCGGTTTGATCCGGTCCTGGAATTGATGGATGATCCGTATCAGCTCATCCAAGTTCGAAAACCAGAACGCCTGGATGAGCAGGTGATGGCCATAGTTTTTATCATACCACGCCATCAGATCGTTTTCTTCACTGGATTTGGGCATGCCCGACATCCCCAGGAGGAGAAAGAGCAGATCGAGCACTTTTTGGGGCACGAAGTGGTTCACCATCATCATGACCCGCAACAGGCTTTGCGCCTGGGACCGGGCGCGCGCGCGGTTTACACCCGGCAGGTTCTCCTTGGATTGGAGGTAATTCTCCACGTTCTTGAGTTTGAAACCGAGATACCCCGCCCCAAGGGCCTTCACTTTACTCACCGCCGCCAAATTGTTCCAAGGGATGAATCCAATGGTGAGATAACTATCAATCAAAATCCCGTCTTCCCGGATATCCAGATATCCGGCTTTTTTTATCATCAACGACAAAATGAACAGCGATCCGCCCCCGAAGAACAACACACCCACGACGGCGATCACGATGGTGTCGGCTCCCGGCTCCTCGGCAAAGAGGATAGCGGCGCTGCCGCCAGCGAACAGAAGACCCACCATACAGACGATCAGGTAAAGCAACTTCATCCCCGCCGGCATGGCCAGGGGAACGTGTTGAACAACCGGAACGGGAGCGTTCATGAGATGAATTCCTCCCTGCGGATCCTTGGTGGATGGGTTCGGATAGATGATGAATTTCGTAAGCAGGATTTTCGCTCAATTGAGCAGGCTCTCCCAGAGGAGATCGAGGTTTTGTCATGAGAAACGGTTTCTTCGAATCCAGCACTCACTTAATGCCCTACTTATGAATGGCAGGCGTCGGGATCGGCTGGATTCTTCCCTCTATTTCTCCTCCCGCCAGGTCAGGTAATAATCCAAGGCATCTTCCAGCGTCAGGTCCGGCGGGATTTGAGAAGCCAAGGGGTGCGACGCTTCAAACCGCCTCAGCATCTCTTGTTGGAAATGGATGATCAATTCCCGGTATTTCTCCCCGCCTGCGAGATTGGTCATCTCTTGAGGATCGTTCCGCAAATCGTACAACCTCCGGGTCCGGCCGGACAGCGGAAAACCGGTTTTATACCCATCCTGGCGCTCGCGCCGTCCCGTCGAATAGATGAACTTGTACTCGCGGGTCCGGATCATGGCTTCTTCGTTGTCGTAATACTCGCTGAAAACCGGTTCATGTCCCCGCTCCGTTTTCCCTTCGAGCAGCGGCAACAGGCTGCGCCCTTCCACCTCGGGAGGCGGCGTCCCCCCGCAAAATTCCATGATCGTGGGGAACAGGTCGATGAATTCCACCAGCGCGTCCTCTTGTTGATCGAACCGCTCCTGTCCGGGCAGGCGGATAATCAGCGGCGCGCGGACCGATTCTTCATACATCGTGTGTTTCTCGAAGCGCCCATGCTGTCCCAAACTGTAGCCGTTGTCGCCGAGGTAGATCACCAGCGTGTTGTCGTCGAGGCCGGTTTCCTCCAACGTGTCGAGGATCCGGCCCACGTTGTGATCCATGAATTCGGTGGAGGTGTAATAGGCGGCGATGATATGGCGTTTCTCTTCGTCCGTCAGGTTGCGGAAGATTTCAGGGATTTGCCAGTCGTCTTCCGGCCCCGGCTGGGGCACGGCGAATGACGCGGGATCGAAACGGCCGCGGTATTCGATAGGGAAGCGGAAAGGGGAATGCGGCTCATAGAAACTGACCATCAAAAAGAACGGCGTTTGGGTGTGTCCGCGCAAAAATTGTTGCCCCTGCCGGGCAAACCAGGTACCCGAATAGTCCTTATCGAACGCGCCGTAAGGAAGATACGATCCGTTCAGCCAAATCCGCGCGGGATCCTGGAAGGGTTTCCACACCGGCAGGACTTCGATCCCGGCCGGCACGGGCCGCGGCGGGTGTTGCGTAAGAAATCCCTGATGATCGCCTAGATCCAACCGCACGTCGAAGCCGTGCGCGCGGGTGCTGTTGAAATGCATCTTGCCGATGGCGGCAGTGGCATAGCCCAGTTCCTTGAGCGCTTCGGCCAACGTGACTGGCTCATCCGGTAGGGCGGTGGTCAGCTGAGTGACGCCGATGGCGTGGGGCAGACGTCCCGTGAGGAACGATTGGCGCGAGGGCGTACACATGGGGCAATTGACGAAGGCATTGGTGAAAGTGACTCCGGTGCGCGCGAGGCGGTCCAGATTGGGCGTGCGGGCCTGGCGGTTGCCATACGCGCCGCAGACATAGGCCGCGTGATCGTCGCTGACAATCATCAACACATTCGGCCAATCCGCGGCCCACGCCGCCACGGCCCGGAGAGTGGAGAGGAGCAACGCCGCCAGGGCTATGCCGGTCCAGCGCAGGAGATACATGTCATCGTTCCCCCGTTCCTGAGATATGTTTAAGGCTTCTCCAGCATGGGCGTACCTTATTCAAACTACGGATTCGCGCTCTTCGAAAAATGACCAACTCAAGAAACCCATCCCAAAATCCCCCCATCCCCGGTGAAGGCCGGGAGGAGAAAAATCCTGAACAAACGCCCCATCGGCTTTTCATACCAAGGAGTATCCCGTATGGTTCGGGTATTTGGATCTACGCTAAGAAAACTCAACAGAACCTACCGGGGAGAACGTCTCCGAAACGCCTTCTCCGGCGGCACGAAATAAAACAGCGCAAGAACCACCACACCGAAACCGGCGTATATCGCGGTGAAGACCCACGGTTCGCAATCATAGAATAGCCAGGAAGACACCCAATCGCTGATCATGCCGCGTTGATACCCATCTTCCTCGTTCGCCCGGCGCAATCCATCCTCCCAAATGGTCAGGGGGCAATCAATCCCCAAAAGCGCTTCTGCGGTCACGAAGGCGATCATGCCCAAGTGCCCGGTCCGCAGCCAGAAATGACGGACCAAACGCCAATTCCACCATCCCCCCAAAATGATCACCGGAACGGGAAGAATTACCCCGAGCACGAAAAGAAAATGGCAATACAGAATCAGATCCGCCAGCATGGCTGGATTGTCCGTTTTGGGGATTGGATGGCTGGATTCATCCTACATGCAACGGCGGGATGGGTGAATAGGGGCAGCGTTGAGTGAGCGGCCAGCGATACCTTGCCCCCCCCTCAAGAACCAGCCTTATTCGGCTCCCTCTCCTTCTGAGAAAATGTTTTGGGGATACTCCGGCCAAGCTCGTTGCAATTCCTTATGGAGGCTGCGCGTGAAGATAGCGTGGCTGGCGCGGCTGGGATGGGGATCGTCCACATAGGCGCGCATGGCGTCCACGGACTGGCCGATGAAATCCGGAAGCGGAAGAAGGGAGGGAATATCATGGGCCTCCAGGAAATCCTGGACTTTTTGGTAATGAAGAGCGAAAGGATGCTCTTCCACGCTGTGCAGGCGGTACATGGTAGGATAAATGGCCACGAGCAAAAACATCTCCCGCTCCCGGCAGAGGTCCCGAAGCCAGAGCAGGGCTTCCTGGCAGCAGGGCCAGCCCGGCTGATCGAAAATGGCCTCGTTGAAGAAGCGGGTGAGGCGGTCATGGACCTCATGCCATCCCGGTTCGGCGAACTGAAACCACCGGTCCAGAAATTTCATGAGATACGAATAACGGGTGAAAGGCAGGACCGGCCGGGGCAGGATGTCGTAAATCGCCCGGTAAAATTGGTCGGCGGGCAAGGGAACGATCTGCCCGTTCGCGTCGAGGGTGTGGACCTCTTCGGGATCGTTCATGACATAGGTAAGTATCACCGCGTCAGGCTGGTAGCGCAATCCTTCCACTTCAAACCACCGCACCTCCTGAACCGTCGTGTAGCCGGGCACTCCCGCGTTGATGACTTGCCATTCCACCCCCGGATCCGTCCGCAGCAACTTTTCCCACTGCTTGGCGAATGTGTCTTGCGCGGGAACGCCGTACCCGAACGCGACGGAATCGCCAAGGACGAGAATCCGTTTCTGGTTTGTTACTTTCGCATACGGATATTCATCATCCCGCAAACCTTGGCGGTTAATCGCCACCGGCGCGCCGTAGACGAAATCCGCATAACCAGGGCGCATGCGGAAAGCGATCTGGGGATCAGCATCGGGCACGTACAGCTGCCGGGGGCCGGTTAGGGTCAGATTGGGGCGGCCCAGGCCGGCTATCCGGCACACCCCCTCGCCGAAGAGCAACGCCACCCCCACGGAGACCAGCCCTCCGAGCAACGGAAAATACCAGGGGAACCGGCGCGCGGAGGAGGAATCAGGCGGGCGGACATTCATCGCGCGAATAGACAAGCCGGCCGGCGGCGTAAGTGGAGACTACCTGTCCCTGGACGGGCCAACCGTGGAAGGGCGTGTTGCGGGACTTGGAAAAGAATTTCTCCTTGTCGATGCTCCAACGCGTCTCGGGATTCCACAAAACCAAATCGGCCGGTTCCCCGGGAGCAAGACGCCCCCCTGGGAGGTTCATGACCCGGGCGGGTTGGCAGGTGACCAGCCGGAGCAAAGCGAGCAGGTCCAAGCCGGAACGTTCGCGGATGGGATTCAACAAAAGCGGCAGCAAAGTTTCCAAACCGATGACGCCGGCGGGGGCAATGGGGTACTCCTGGTTTTTTTCGAGCATACTGCAAGGCGAATGATCGGTGGCGATGCAGTCGATGGTCCCGTCACGCAATCCCTCGTAAAGGGCGTCCTGGTCTTCCTGGGTGCGGAGCGGCGGATTGGTTTTGGCATGGGTGTTGAAATCCTCGGTGGCGTCCTCGGTCAAGACCAAAAAATGGGGGGCGGTTTCACCGGTGGCGTTGACGCCTTTCTTCTTATAGAAACGGAGGAGATCCACGGAATCGGCGGTGCTGAGGTGGGCGATATGGATATGCGCGCCGGTGCTCTTGGCCAAAAGCAGGTCACGGGCCACCATGGCGCTTTCGGCCTCGCGGGGGGCGGGAAGAAGGCCTAATTTGACAGACATGGGCCCGTCGGTCCCACAATTGTTGTCCACGAGGATGGTATCTTCGGGATGCGTGATGATGGGTATGCCAAAAATGGTGGAATATTGCAGGGCGCGAAACATCACCAGGGAATCCATGACGCTTTTGGCATCGTCGGTGATCGCTACCGCCCCGGCTTCCACCATTTCACCGATGGGGGCGATCTCCTTGCCTTCCATGTTTTTGGTGAGCGTCCCGCAAGGATAAACCCGGATCCAGCCGGTTTGCGCGGCGCGCTCGAGAATGAATTCCACCCCGGTTTTGTCGTCCACGGGGGGATTGGTGTCGCCCATGCATACCACGGACGTGATGCCGCCCGCGGCGGCGGCCTTCGTACCGGTGGCGATCGTCTCACGGCCTTCGAAACCCGGTTCCCGGAGGTGGACATGGATATCAATAAGGCCGGGCATCAGCCATAAGCCTTCGGCCTCCACAATCTCGGCGCCGGGGCTGGAAATCGAAGGCTCAATCGCGGCAATGACGGGGCCGTCGAGGAGGACATCGGCGATGCGGTCTTCCTGGTCGGCGGGATTCAGTATCCGGGCATGATGGATGAGTGTTTTCATGTTCGCGGTCCCGTTAAAACAAACTCATGGTGGCATCTTTGGAGGAATCGGCGGTCTCCCGTTCGCCGCTGACGAGCAGATAGAGAAGCGCCATCCGCACGGCGATGCCGTTGGTCACCTGTTCCAGGATGACCGAATTGGGGCTGTCCGCCACTTCGGACATGATCTCCACCCCCCGGTTCATAGGGCCGGGATGCATGACCAGCAGACCCGGTTTGGCCCGTTTCAGCCGCTCGGGGGTCAAACCATAGAGACGGTTGTATTCCTTGAGGCTGGGGAAAAAATTACTGGACATCCGTTCGCGCTGGATGCGCAACATGTTGACGACATCCACCCCTTCGAGACCTTGGTCCATGTCATGAAACACCTCGACTCCCATATCCCGGACCTGCGGAGGGATGAGCGTGGGCGGACCGATGAACCGGACTTTGGCGCCCAAAGTCAAAAGTCCCCACATGTTGGAATGGGCGACCCGTCCATGGAGAATATCGCCCACGATGGCCACGGTCAGCCCCTCGATTCGGCCTTTGTGCTCGCGGATGGTGAATAGATCAAGCAAGGCTTGCGTGGGATGCTCGTTGGTCCCGTCGCCCGCGTTGATGACGGGTATATTGATGTTCCGGGCCAAGTGATGCGCCGCCCCCGAAAGGTTGTTGCGCATGACGATCACATCCGCGCCCATCACCCGGAGATTGTGGGCGGTGTCCAGGAGGCTTTCCCCTTTAACCACACTGCTCTGCGATGTGGAAATATTGAGGACATCGGCGCTGAGGCGCATGGCGGCGATTTCAAACGAAGTCCGCGTCCGGGTGCTGGGCTCGTAAAAGAGGTTCACGACCACCTTGCCGCGCAGGGTGGGAACCTTCTTGACGGTGCGGGCCTGCACCTCCTTCATCGAACGGGCGGTGTCCAGCACCAATTCGATCTCATCGCGGGACACGCCCCGCAAACCCAGGCAATCTTTAAGGCGCCATACGCGCTTGCTTGACTCGTTCATGGAAGCCGCTTCCCTCCCCCGCGTTCGGGCTATTCGGGAACGATATACACACCTTCTTCCCCATCATCATCCTGCAGGGCGACGATGACCTTTTCGTTGGCGTACGTCTTCACGTCCTTCCCCACATAATTCGCTTGGATCGGCAGCTCCCGGTGGCCGCGGTCGATGAGCACCAGCAGCTCCACACGGTCAGGGCGCCCCAAATCCATCAGGGCGTTGAGGGCCGCGCGGACCGTCCGGCCCGTGAAGAGAACATCGTCCACCAAGACAATGTGGCGCTTTTCGATGTCGAAGGGAATCTCCGTGCTGCGGACCTCGGGGATTATGGTCGTATGGCCGATGTCGTCGCGGTACAGGCCGATATCAAGAATCCCCACCGGAATCGGCTTGCCGGCCATTTGCTCAATATGGGGCTGCAGGCGCCGGGCCAGGGTCGCCCCCCGGCTCCGGAGTCCCACCAGCGCCAATTCCCCTCCCACATGGCTTTCCCAAATCTGGGAAGCCATGCGCCGGATCGCGCGGGAGATGTCCTCCGCGGTCATGATCAGTCGGCGTTGCGGTTCGTTTCCAGGCATGTCATTTGTTCCATCACGGACTTGAACGTGTCCGGCGGTTCCACGGTGATCGCGAGCTCCTGCCCAGTGACCGGATGGCGGAAGCGGAGGGACCGGGCGTGCAATCCCAGCCCCGGGTAATCCGCGAACAGGCGTTCCAAGGTCCCTTTCCCGGCATACCTTTTTAATCCGTAGAGAGAATCATGCACGATGGGAACCCCCAGGTGCCTGAAATGCACCCGGATCTGATGCGTCCGCCCGGTGGTAGGATAAACTTCAGCGAGCGTTCCGCCTAGTCCTGTGCGCAAAATTCGGTAACGGGTCAGGGCGGGACGGCCCCCGGAACGGATGGCCATCCGTTTGCGGTCCCGCGGGTGGCGGCCGATGGGCAAGTTGATTTCCCCCTCGATCCGGGGAAGCGCGCCATGCAAAATCGCCCAGTACACCTTGTGGATTTCCCGGGCCTGGAACATCCCGGTCAGCCGGTGGTGGATTTCATCCTGCTTGGCGATCAGGAGCACGCCGCTGGTCCCCCGGTCAAGGCGGTGGACGATCCCCGGACGAAACGGCCCCCCGGTGCCGGACAGGGATTTCCCATGATACAGAAGGATATTCACCAAGGTCCCGGTTTTTTTGTGCTCCGTGGGGTGGACACAAAGGCCCGGCGGTTTGTTGACGGCCAGGAGATATTCATCTTCGTACAAAACAGCCAACTCGCCCGGTTCGGGAAGCACCCCGGCCGGTTCGGCCGCGGGAAGATACACCACGATGCGGTCGCCGGGCTTTACTTTTTCATTCGACTGACTCACTACGCGATGGTTGAGCCGGATCGCGCCTTCGCCAGCCAGCTGCTGGATGCGGGTCCGGGAAAGCGTGCCGATTTGCGCCGCCAGGAATTTATCGATCCGAATCGGCGCCTGGGTAGGGGGAACAAGGAAGGACAATTCTTGACCGGGCACGATCATACCATCCAACTCACCGCAACCTCATTCCGGCGCGCCTTCTGTTCCCGCTGGATTGCGCGGCGCCCGCCCCGCCGCGTTGATTCTCAATGTTTGATCTGGTCGAAATACAAATCGAATGTCTCCTCGAATTGCGGACTGTTTTTAGCATCGTGGCATTGAATACAAACGGCCTTGGCTTCGCCGCGGCGGATGGGACCGGTGCCGAACTCGTCGATATGGGATTGGCCCGGGCCATGGCAGGTTTCGCATTGCACATGCATCATCTTCACCGAGGCAGGATAGGCTCGAAAACCGCCGGACTGATTCATTCCCGTGACATGGCATTGGACACAATAGGGAATCCAGTGCCGGTTTTGATCGAGAAGAGGCCAAAACGCCTTGGCATGCGGTGTGCTTTTCCACTGATCGTATTGGGTTTGATGGCATTCGGCGCAGGCTTCCGCCCCCGCGTAGCCCACGCTTTCTTTCTCTTCGCGTAAATCCATCAGCACCGGCGGACCGGGGAGGGCGAGTCCCAAGGCTTTTACCTGGCTGGCGTAGGCTTGAGTCAGAAACTCGCGCGTGGCGGGGTGGGAATACACGGCCGGATCAAGGGAAATCCGTTCAAAGGTCACGGTGACGATGCCCTTCCCCTTTTCCACTTCGGCCACGATTTTGCCCACCGCCCGGCCCTTCGCGGGGGCGTTGGTGATGTAGGTCTCGCCGGTTTTTTCCACCGCCAGGCCGGCGTCGAGCGCGATGACCAGGTCGATCCGTGGACCGGAATAATCTGCCAGCCATTTTCGCACGGCCATGGGAGGCTCATGCGCCAGCAGCACTACGGCATCCACGGCGGGATCCTGGCGCAGTGGCTCGATGGTCTTCGTGATCATTTCCCGGGTTTTTTCCACCCGGCCGGCGCCATGCGCGGCGGGCCCTTCTTGCAGCGAACACGCCCCAACAAAAGCGAGGGTTCCATTCGGCGTGGACTGAATAAGGGACACCGGCAAAACCGGTTGGCCGGTTTTCACATCCACCACATTGGTGGCCACAAACGATGGCTGGGGATTGTGGGTGGAATCCGCGGATAGCGCCTGGCGGGCTTCTTCGTCGAGATACTCCAGATCAAGGGGGCCGGGCAGGATAGCGTGATAACTCAGTCTCCGCATGGCCTCGAGATTGAGCAGTCCTACCGCGCGGTTGACTTGATCCTCGTTCGGCAAAAGGTACGCTGGCTTCTTGTCTTGCTTCCGGGGTGGAAAGAAGCGGCCGAGGTCCACCCGGATGGCGTCCGGCGACTCATTCCGCGCTCGCTCGAAATACCCCGCCCGCGCTTCCAGGCCGCCCTCGATGTTTTCCGCGCAGCCGCACGGTTCCAACAAGGCTTGGGTGTCGCTGGTAACCAAAATCGTCACCGGCGCGGAGTACGCGGACATGGCCCCCAAGCCCGTCCAAACGAAAATCCATCCAATCCATAGAAACATACCAAACATCTCCTAATGATCAAATACCAATCGGCCCGAATCCAGAACCTTCTCCATCCGCTTTTGGGGATTTGAGTGGGGTGGGAAACCCTTCCCCCTTCCCTCTCCCGGGGAATGGTCCGGATGAAAGATAAACCCCACGGCAGTGCTCTTTCTTTCGGACATAAACTCGGATCCCCTCCCATTTTCTCTCCGCAAAATTTCTAACAAATCATGGCCATCCGCGGTACAATCCGGTTCAACAAAAGCCTCTCATTTCTGATTCCCTCTCCCCCTGAGAGAGGGATTAGGGTGCGGGAAGCCCTGAAAAGGGCATAATTCATCATCCTTCTCTGCAATCGGGTAAATTGATGCAGATTCATTCCATGGCTATCGTATCCGTACCACACGGCCGGGGTAGTGTTCCAGCAACAAAGGTTTTTCCCCGATCGGCCGCCAGCGTTGCTCGGACTGGTTGGCCTCTTCGATGGCGTGGTCGTATTCCTCCTCCGAAAAGCCGTAATCCAGCGCCCGGCCGATATTGGAAGACGGCAGAAATCCCACGCGGGCGGAATCCTCGCCGTTGATAAAAAAATAGCACTGCAATTGCTCCTTGCCACCGGCGTAGATGCCGATCCGCCGCTCCACGCCGATATCCATGACGTAATCGAGCTGCGCGCCCGGCACATCCAGGCAAGGCCGGCGGGCATGGAGGACCATGTGGGAACGGTCCCCTTCCGCCGCGGTGAGGCCATGAACGTAAATGCGGGCATCGGGAAAATACTTCAGGAATTCCGCCGCGCGGGGCGATTTCATGCCGAGTTCATAGATCGTCTCCGGATTGACAATCACCTTGCGGGCGCGTTTCCGGGCCATTCCGATCCACGCGCCGGGGATGACCAGGCCGGTCAGGATGGCAATCCCCAACGTGGGCCAAAGCGGCGTGCCCAGCCAGAAATAGGGAAAAACAAACAGAATGACGGTCCCGGCCAGCATGGCGATATACTTGTCTTTTTCAATGGACGCCGGCGTGCGTTTCTCCCAATGGAGAAGCAGATCAAACGGCCACCAGAGAAAGATCAAGGCCAGGACCATCCAGTATAACCGGTACACCAGGGATGGAATGGGGGGGATAAGGCCGGTCTTCTCCAGGAGAAAAATCATGAGCAGGAGATACGTAAGAACCCCCAAGACTAGCAGTTGCAAGTTGGAAGACAATCGGATCACGATCGTGTATGATGATCTCCGCGTTCAGGATACAATCCGGGATACACCCTTACACCGAGGATGATAATGGAATGTGAGGAAGGCCGTCAATCAAGAAACGCTGCCGCCTGGAAACAACGGTACTCCCGCTTGGCCCGGCGCACGCAATCTCCCGAGATCAGCTGGCTGATGGCGCAGGCTTTGGAGGTCCCGGGATTGATTTCCCTGGCCGCCGGATTCGTGGACCAGGACTCGCTTCCCCATCTGGAGATCGCTTCCCTCATGCGGAAATGGATGGAACATGCTGCCACAGGGCAAACGGCGCTGCAGTATGGAACCACGGCCGGCGATATGGAATTGCGGTCCGAACTGGTAAGCCGGCTGCGGCGCGAGGGCGTATTGAGCCCCGGGGCGGAAGTGAATACCGCGCACGCCTTGATCGGTTCCGGTTCGCAGCAGTTGTTGTACCTGGCGGCGGAGGCGCTCCTGGACGAAGGCGATATCGTACTGGTGGAAGCACCCACATATTTCGTGGTGTTGGGGGTATTCCTCGCGCGGGGCGCCCGGATCATCGGCATCGATACGGACGAACAGGGAATCCGGCCGGAGAAGGTGGCGGAATGCCTGGAGCGTCTCCATCGGCAGGGCGAGCGGCCACGGGTGAAGATGCTGTATGTAATGACCTACGCCACCAATCCCCTCGGCGTCACCTTGTCCCTCGCACGGCGAAAGGAGTTGATGGATATACTCGGGTCACACCAGGATACCGGCCATCCGGTTCTGCTGGTGGAGGACGCCGCGTACCGGCGGTTGAGCTTCGATCCGGTTCCCCCGCCCCCGCTGAAGTCGTTCGATTCCCACAATGAGTCGGTGCTCTACCTCGAATCCTTCTCCAAGTCGTTATCCCCCGGATTCCGTCTGGGATTCGGGGTTGGCCCGCAGGCAATCGTGGAGAAGATGGTGGACATCAAGGGAAATCACGATTTCGGCAGCGGCAATCTCAGCCAGCAGCTGCTGAAGGAAGTTCTCCGGGAGGGCTTGTTCGACCGGCACACGGAGGCACTGCGCCAGGTGTACCGCCGCAAACGGGACATCACGTTGGAAATCCTGCAAGAAACGTTCCCCCCCGGGGCTGCTTGGTATCGGCCGCAAGGGGGATTTTATTTCTGGATCACGTTGCCCGCCCGGATCGATACCGGCCCCCACGGCGATTTGTTCCGGCGGGCGCTGGAAGAAAAGGTGTTGTATGTGCCCGGATGCCTCTGCTATTCGCCCGACCGGCCGGAATCGCGGCAATCGTCAGCGCTTCGCCTCTCTTACGGCATGATCGGCGGGGAGAAACTCCGTGAAGGATGCCGCCGCCTGGGGGCCGCCATGGCCTGTGTCGCGGCACCTTCAAGCTGAATCCCGCCTGGGAGAGTTACTATGGCCCAATTGGAAATCAATGAAACGATCCTCATCGTCACCGGTTCTGAATTGGTGCCCGAGGAAAAAGACCGCCCCTTGGCCTACCGGCTTAAGGCCCTGATCGATCCCCGGGGGCAAAGCCCTTACCACCGGGCCATCGTGGTATCAGACCGGTGGTACATGGATAACGAACTGTTCCAGATTTGCCCCACGATTTTTATCGGCGGTCCCGGCGTAAACCAGGCGACCAGCCAGGTTTATAAAAAAATCCCCGTGGCCTGGACGGACAACACCCAAGCGTTTGTGCAGATCGCGATATCCGGGACCGACGCCAAGGCGGCGCTTTGGGGTATGAACCAGGACGGAACCCGGGCGGCGGTGGAAGTTTTTATCGGCCAGAACTACCTCGATTATTTTCTGAAGGTGATCTGGCAAAAGCCAGGGGAAGCGGAAGGATCGGCGTGAGTGGTTCGCTCCGGAATTCAGGGAAATGATTCAAGCCTCCACGGCGCGCCGGCAACGAACCCTGAGATATGGCCGGAACCAAGACAACCAACTTCCTCACCCTCGGGAAGTAGGTCAGGGTGAGGAAAATCCCGGTAGGGTGCCAAATCGGCTTTTCGTATTCTCCAATCCCCCATTCTCCGATCCACTGGATAGAATAAAAAGAAGACAAGGAGAACGTCCCATGCCCCAAAAAGCACTGCTGATATGTGACATGCTGAATGATTTCATCCAGCCGGGAGCGCCCCTGGAGGTGCCGGGCGGGCGGAACCTGATCCCGGCAATCCAGCGGGAAATGGAGAAAGCCCGCCGCGAGGGCACGCCCATTATTTACGTCTGCGACAGCCATGGGCCCGGCGATCCGGAATTGAATGTCTGGCCCCCGCATGCCCTGAAAGGCACCCCGGGCGCGGAAATCATTCCCGAATTGCAGCCGCGGGAAGATGACCTCCTCGTGGAAAAAACACGCTACGACGCGTTTTACAATACCGGGCTGGAATCAATTCTCCGGTCGCTGGGCGTGATCGATATCATCCTGACTGGCGTTTGCACGGAAATCTGCATCCATTACACCGGCGTGGGAGCCATCCAGCGGGGTTTTCGCGTCCTCGTGCCCGAAGACTGCGTCCACGGACTTTCGGAGGCCGATTCCGCCTCGGCACTGCGGATGTTAAAACAGGTCTTGCAACCGGCCTCCGCCCCGTAATCCTCCCCGCGGCCCCTTACCCGGCAAACCTCATGGGCTGGCTCTGCTGTAGCGCCGGATCAAACCGTGCTACAGTTTTTCCAGCTTGAACGTCGAATCGAAACCGCGTTGTTGAAAAAGCCATGGTTCAATTTCATGTCGCGACAGAAGCCGAAATCCTGGCGGGCGCCGTGACGGACGCCTATTTCGCCCGCACGATGGAAATCCTGAAACGCAAACCGGTCAGCCGGCCGGTGGTCATGGAAATCCGCGCCACGGCGTTGCCGGACCGATGGCCCTGGGCCGTGTTTGCCGGGCTGGAAGAACTGGCGGCGCTCCTGGAAGGCATTCAAAAACCGCTGGAATTGTTCTGCCTGGACGAAGGCACCCTCTTCCGCGCGGGCGATCCGGTGGGATACGTCACGGGGGACTACATCGACATCTGCGTGTACGAAACCGCCATGCTGGGGTTCTTGTGCCAGGCCACGGGCATCGCCACCCGGGCGGCGCGGTGCGTCAAGGCGGCTGAGGGAAGGCCGGTGCAGAGTTTCGGCACGCGGCGGATTCATCCCGCCCTCGCGCCGATGGTGGACCGCAGCGCCTACATCGGGGGCTGCGCCGGATATTCCAACATGGCCGCGGCCGCGCGGCTGGGCGGGCGCGCTTCCGGCACCATGCCCCACGCGCTGATTCTGCTGGCCGGCGACACGGTGGAAGCAACCCGGATGTTTGACGAGGTCATCGATCCCGCGGTCCCCCGGATTTCCCTGATCGACACGTTCCTGGATGAAAAGTTCGAGGCCCTCCGGGTGGCGGAAGCGCTGGGGAAACGGTTGCACGGCATGCGCCTGGATACGCCGTCCTCGCGCCGGGGGGACTTCATCGCCATGCTGAAGGAAATCCGGTGGGAACTGGATCTCCGGGGCTTCAAGGACGTCAAACTGATGACCAGCGGCGGATTGGATGAATACAAGATCCGCGAATTGAACCCCTACTGCGATGGGTATGGCGTGGGCACGGCGCTCAGCAACGCGCCGGTGGTGGACTTTTCGATGGATATCGTGGAAATCGACGGAAAACCGGCCGTCAAGCGGGGGAAATTATCCGGACGGAAACGGCTGCTGCGGCAAGGCCCCGCGCCGTCCCAGCGGATCCTCGTGCCCTGGGAGGCCAACGACCCGCGCGCAAAGGACGATATGTTGTCCCTGAAATCACGGCATGGAAAAACCACCGTGGCGCTGCCGGACGTGGAAACAATCCGGGCCTATGTATTGAACCAGCTGGAAAACGTGACGCTGGAGGGAGAATGAGAGGGATGGGCGGCGCGCCGCTGGGAGCCCACATCACAGGGATTTAGCTGAACCAAACCAATGGGAACGTATATCCTTCACCGATCGTTCCATATGATCCCGGTGTTGATCGGGGTCACCTTGTTGACTTTCCTGCTGTTTCATGCCATTCCCGGCGATCCGGCGCGCATGATGCTGGGGATGCGCCCCAACGTCACCACGATCGAAATGCTCCGCGAGCAATGGGGATACGATAAACCCCTCGTGGTGCAGTATTGGATGTTCTTGAAGCGGGCGGCGGTAGGCGACTTGGGACGCTCGACCAACGACAACCGGGTGGTGCTGGAGACCATTTTGGAACGCGCCCCGGCGACCGCGTTGCTGGCGGTAACGTCCATGCTCTTCGCTGTCGCCATCGGACTGCCCGCCGGCATCCTGGCGGCGGTGCGGCGCAACACATGGCTGGATTTCAGTTCGATGCTGGCCACCCTGGCGGGGATCTCGATTCCCATCTTCTTTCTGGCCATTCTGCTGGCGTGGATTTTCGCCTACGAACTGCGCTGGTTTCCGGTCACGGGCTACATCGATCAGCGGGGCTGGATGGCGCTGGTGCTGCCCAGCGTGGCGCTGGGGACCCGGCCCATGGCGATCCTGGCGCGGCTCACGCGGTCCAGCATGCTGGAAGTCATGCGCCAGGATTATGTGTTGACCGCGCGGGCCAAGGGGCAAAACGAGGCGGTGGTCTTGCTCAAGCACGCGTTCCGCAACGCGTTCAATCCGGTCTTCACGGCATTGAGCGGCTCGTTGGCAGCCTTGCTGGTGGGCAGTTTCTTTGTGGAATTCATCTTCGTGTGGCCGGGGATCGGACTCTTGGCGATCCAGGCCATCCAGACGCGGGATTTGCCCATGATTCAAGGAACCGTGCTGTTCGCGGCGTTCATCTTCGTCATCGTCAACCTGCTGGCGGATATCGGATACCGGATTTTGGATCCACGCGTGAAACTGTGATGGCGGTTTTCCTCAAACAAAAAATGGCCCTGACCGGTCTGATCCTGACCTCCCTCCTGGTAGGGCTGGCCGCGGCGGCGCCCTGGCTGACGCCCTACCGGTTCGACGGGAATTTGCCCCTCCCTGCGGAAATGGACGGAACCTACGAGGACATCAATGCGCTGGAGCGGTCGCTGCTTCCCCCCAGCGCGGATAACTGGCTGGGGACCGACAAGTTCGGCCGCGACGTGTTCACCCGGGTCTTGTACGGCGGGCGCATCTCGCTGTTCGTGGGATTCATCTCGCAAGGCATCGCGCTGCTGATCGGTGTTCCGCTCGGCTGCCTGGCCGGTTACTTCCGGGGAAAAACCGACGCGGTGGTCATGTGGCTCATCAACGTCTTCTGGTCGTTTCCCTACCTGCTCTTGGTGCTGGCCATGGATATCGCCCTGTCGCACATGATCCGTTCACCCATCGTCCGGGTGTTCCTGGCGGTGGGGCTGGTCAGCTGGGTGCTGGTGGCGCGCATCGTGCGCGGGCAGGTTTTGTCGATCAAAGAAAACGCGTACATCGAGGCGGCGCGGGCGTTCGGTTTCAGTTCCGCGCGGGTCATGATCCGCCACCTGGCGCCCAATCTCATCACCCCGGTCTTCGTGGTGGTGACGCTGGGCTTCGCGGAGGCGGTCATCGCCGAAGCGGCGTTGAGCTACCTGGGACTGGGCGTGCAACCTCCCATCCCCAGCTGGGGGCGGATGATCAACGACGGCTATGGATATATTCTGGCCGGAACCGGATGGTGGGTGGCGGTGTTTCCCGGTATCGCCATCATGGTGGCCGTGCTGGGCCTGAATCTCCTGGGGGACGGCTTACGCGACTATTTGGATCCGCATCTTAAAGACGAATTGGAAGGCACGCGGTGAATTCCAAACCAGTCCCGCCAACGAATGCCACCTCTCCCAACTTGGTTTTCCCCTCCGCGCCCCGGGGACGGGATACCCGCTGGCTATGGATCATCCTGGCCGCGCAATGGCTTCTGTCCGCCGGCTTTCTGGCCAACAAAACCCTCTGGCTGGATGAAGCCTATTCGGCGCTGATGGCTCGTTTGCCGCTGAAGGATATCATCCCGGCGATGGCTTTCGACGCCGGCCCGCCACTCTATTACATGCTCTTGCGGATGTGGCGAGCCGTCCTGGGGGAATCCGAAACCGCGCTGCGGGGATTGTCCCTGCTCGCCGCCCTGGCGGCCTCGGCGGGGATCTACCAACTCACCCGGGAAGCGATCGGCCGCCAAGCGGCTCTTCTCGCCACGCTGCTGTTCGCGTTTTCTCCTCTGACCATGGCCTACGCGCGGGAAGCCCGCCAGTATACCCTCCTCGCGGCCTTGGCGGTGGGCGTGGCGTGGTACGCCCGGCGCTATGTCACGCGGGGAGGATTCCCCTATCTTGCCGGAACCGGGTTGGGCTGGCTCGCGTTGGTGTATACACACAACCTGGGATGGTTCATCGCGCTCGGCTCCGGGCTGGCGGTGCTGGCCTTGCCAGGCGGGAAACAACGATTCCCGGCTCTCCTGGCTTGCGGCGCGTTGGTACTGATCCTCTATCTTCCCTGGCTGCCCATGCTGGCGGCGCAATGGCAAAACACGGAACGCACGATCGCGTGGGTCGAGAAAGCCTGGACACCGTGGATGCTCGGCTACACGTGGACCGGTTTCCTGCCGGGCGGCGCGCTGCCGGCTTATATGGACCTGCCCCGGTTCCCCGTGTGGGGGCAAATCGCGAACAGCCTGATCGTTGGAGGGGCCTTGCTGTGGGGTGTCTATCAGGCAATCCGGATCAACCAGCGGTTCATCTTCTTTGTTCTGATCCTGCTGTTCGTGGGATTGGGCGGTCCGTATCTGGTTTCGTTGGCCGGAAAGCCCATCTACCTGGCCGGGCGGACGGATTACGGCTTGTTTCCCTTTTGGTGCCTGCTGGCCGGATACGGCATCTCCCACGTGCGTTGGAAGCAAGCACCGGTGATTTTCTTGTTGCTCTTTCTGCCCCAAGCCGCCGGAATCGACACCGCGTACCAACTGCGCGAGGATCCCCGGTCGGAGCGGGACCTCGTGCTCTATCTGGATAAACACGCCCAGACGGGCGACGGGATCCTCTGCACGGGCCTGACCCGTCCCGTGTTGGAGTATTACCTGCGGAATCGGGGATTTGTGTTTTTTTCCTACCCGCTCGACATGAAAAACCACCTCGCTCATCTCAATGAATCCTGGTATCTTGCCTACGTGAATCTGCATGCCGAAGCGGAAACCGTGCTCCGCACCGCGCAACAAACTCTGCGGCCCAGAAACCGCCTGTGGGTGGTGGGAAGCGAACGGGTGTTGAACCAGCCCTTGCTGGCACGAATCGAACGGAGCAACGGAGCCAACCGCATCCAGTCACCCCGCATGGGATTGCGGAAACTGAACGAACCCCTATTTTTGCTGCAAGTGGATTATGCCGCTCTGGTCCCGCTCCGGTAACCGCCGGCCCCTTCCCCTTCCCGAGATCCTCACCCTCGCCGGTGTGGCGGTCCTGACTTTCTGCCTGCGGGCGTGGTACATCCAACAATACCTGATCCTCATGCCCAACGCCCTGCAGCCCGGCAACGATGCGGGAATGTATTGGAATCTCGGCCGGCAAATCTACCTCAAAGGCTGGCTCCTTCCCGGCGAGGGGCCGTTTTACCAAGCCCCCCTCTATGCTTATTTCCTCGCGCTTCTGCATCACCTGGGAATCCACCGGATCGAAGAAATCATCCGCGCGCAAGCCGTGCTCGGCGTGGCGAACGGGCTGCTGACCTACGCCCTGGCCCGGAGCCGGCTGCCCAGGGGCTGGGCGGCCGGCGCGGCGTTGCTCTTCAGCCTGGGCCATTATCCCCTTTTTTTTGAAAGCAAGATTCTCGCGGAAACACTGGGGCTGTTTTTGTTTCTAGTATTCGCGTGTTTATTCACGGCCTGGATCGAGCGCTCGCGAATAGTCTATCTCCTCGCCGCCGCGTGGGTATTCAGCCTGGTGATCCTCTGCCGGCCGAATATGGTATTCACACTCCCGTTTCTCGTGCTCTATGGGCTAGGCGGATTCAAGCAAGATTTTCAAATGAACATCTCCCGCCGGTCTCTGGCCCACGGCGGATTGTTTCTCGCCGTGTTCATCGCGGGAGTGTTGCCGGCCCCAGTGCGGAATTATTTCGTGGGCGGCGACCTCGTCCCCCTGGCCGCCAATTCCGGCGTGACTCTCTACATGGGGACCAATCCCCAGGCGCAGGGCGGCCTGGCCGCGGTGGAAGGGCTTTCCAACAACATCGAGGAGCAAAAAGAAGGCAGCGTCGCCCTGGCCTCGCGGCTGGCGGGGCGGCCGTTGAAACCTTCCGAAGCCTCCAACTTCTGGATCCGGAAAACCATCGCCTGGGCCGTGTCGCATCCCGGCGCGTTTCTGGTGCTGGAAATCAAAAAATTGTTGTGGGCCCTGCATTATTCTCCCCCCGCCGTGAACGATTCCCCCTGGTTCGAAAGCCAGTGGCTGCCGCTCGTGGAACTTTTGTCCCGCGTCACGTGGCTGACGCTCTTCGCGGGGATCGCCGGCCTGCCTTGGGCATTCAACCGCCGCGATCCGGTGCCAGGATTTTTTCTGTGCGTCTTCGCCGGTTATATTCTGCTGTCTCTGGTTTATTATGCCTCCGACCGGTTCTTGCTGACCCTGCTGCCGTTTCTGGCCATCGCCGCCACGGACGCCTTGCGGAAGGGGTATCGTTCTTGGAGGGAAAAACCGCCATCCTGGACGGCGGTTTTCTCACGGAAGCAGCGGGATGGCTGGGCGGCGTGGTTCTTGTTCACCGCCTTGTTGACCGCCAATCCCTTTCTGGCCTGGAACCGCGGCCGGGAAATCGGTATCGGGTATTATAATCTGGGGGTTCAATACGATCAGGCCGGGGATAAAACCCAGGCCATGCACTATTACACCCAAGGACTCGCCTATTACCCCGATTTCCCTTCCCTGATGCTGAATCTGGGTGTGATCCACGCCCAGCGGGGAAACCTCGAGGAATCCACCCGCCTCTTCAAACAAGTACTGCAAATCGATCCGCAAAACCAACTCGCCAAAGACAACCTCCTCATCAACCAGAAACGCCAGGCGCGCCAATCCTCCTCATCCCCAAGGCCATAAGACCCCATTGGCCACTCGGTACCCGGCTGCCGTTCGTTCTGCTGTCGCTGGGATCTGAGCGCCGGTGAGAGCGCTAAACCATTCCCTCTTCCCCGGGGAAAGCGTCAAGGTGAGGGTAATTTGCTGGAGTGAATTTCATTCCTTCTCTGCAATCGATTGGTTTTCTCCAACGAATTCACGGGCCTTTAAAATAATCCGCCCTTTTTTGGCGTATCCATAGATAACGAATCCAAAACACGCAAAGGAGATCCAATCATGTATATCATCCCCGCTCTCCCCCTGATCGGTTTTTATCTCTATCTCCTCATCGAGTTGCTCGGGTATTGCTGCGGATGAAAAGAGAAGCCAACGAATCGCAACCATCCATGCGGCTTTTCCTTTTCCCTCCCCCCAAGTCCTATTCAGCGGGCTGATCCAGCCGGCGGAGTAGGACTTTTTGTTGATTAAATAATAAATAAATATACTATTTTCTGAAATAACAAACTTCGGAGAAACGCGCGCCGCAGACGGCCCCCTTGAATTGATTCTTTGGACGGCCGTCTTGCCCTCCCCTGAAGGGGATTCCACCATTCCCCAGAGATTGAAAATCCAATCCGGCGAGCGATGCCAAGATACCGGGGGAAACGGGCATCCCCTCACTCCGGTCCTCTCTCCGAGGGAGTAATCCGAGGGAGTAAAGAGTAAGGGAGTATCATTTCAAAGAACTTAACCATCCAACGGTTTACACCCCTTAAAATAGTACACCCGGCCCGATGCGCTTTTTATTCTTTTAATTGTATCCTTTCCTAACCTGACGATTTGGATAGAACGTGATAACTATTCTAGTGAGCAATAGAACCACCGGAGTAGCCGATACCGCACGATGCAGACAGGAAGACACCCTATCTTGACGCAATTGAACCAATGGCTTGCTTCCACGGACCGCACAGCGTCACCGGAAACGCTTCGTTTTTCGGACGCAAGCAGGCGGGATGAACTTTTTACTCTTTTTTTGAGAAAAAAACGAACTTTTCCGCAAGATCGGTGGACTTAATAATAGACAGAAAAAAACTAATTAAATGAATAAACCAGCAAAATAGGCCGTCAATATAATATTCGAATAACTCATCCTCAACCATAATGTTTTTTGAGTCCTGGCGATACGGGAAAGGGATTATCACATGTGTATCGATGAGGTGTCATGGTGAACAATTTGGATTCATTGCGCGTCCCTAAATACGTCCAACTCATGTTTCAACTGCGGGAACAGATCGACTCCGGCGATTTGAAACCCGGTGATCCGCTTCCCACGCGGGAAAAACTGATGCGCGAGCATGGACTGAGCCTCAGCACGGTCACCCGGGCGATTTCCGAATTGGAACGCCAAGGGTGGTTGATCTCCCGCCAAGGCAGCGGGACCTTCGTCGTGAAACGGAGCGAGGCGCCCAAGGATGAAAACCGGGAAAATCCGCTGGTCGGTGTTCTGGTCCCGGTATCCCGGAACGATATTCACCATTTTGTCCCCGAATTCGTGCATGAAGCCGTGGACAATTCGATCGATGCCTTGGTCATGTACGCCCCGGACGATGAAGAGGCCGAACTCAACCAGGCCCGCCTCTTGCTGGAAAAAGGCGTAAAGGGCTTGGTGTGGTTCCCAGTCGAACCCAAACGGCATGTCAGCGCCGCTTCGCTCTTCCGGAAAAACAAACTGCCGGTGGTCTTGGGCGAAAAAGTCGCCGAGGAATTCAGCACGCCGTGGACTTGTGTGCGGTTCGACTATTACGGCGGCGCCATGACGGCCCTGAACCAGTTTCTGGATCAAGGTCACAAGCGCATCGCCTATGTCGGCCCCAAGGGCACGGAAGCCGATTTCGGCCCGGTTCCGGAACGCTGGAACGCCTACAAGTTCATTATGAAACAACGCAATTTGTGGAGTCCGGATGAATTGGTGATTCCCCCCACGCTGTTCCGGGAATGGCACGTGCATGTCAAACGGCTGGAGGCGCTGTTCCACCGCGCTCATGCCCCGACGGCGATCCTGGCGTTCGATGACACCACGGCCCTGAATGCCATGCGGGGTCTGCAGGCCATCGGCGTGCGGGTGCCGGAAGAAGTCGCCATCATCGGTCATGGCGATTATCCCCATGGGCAATACGCTTCCCCGCGTCTCTCCACAATGGCCGGCAGTTGGTCTGAGTTCGCCGATGCGGTCCTCCGCGCGTTGCGGAGCGACTGGAACGCCGCGGCCGGAACGGGGTCGCCTCCAAAAGACCGCGAAATCGTCCTCCCGCAGCGCCTGATTGTCCGCGAATCGTCACAAGTGAAGGATGAGATGCTGGCCGCCGGCTGAAGCGGGATGAGCGGATAATATTCACTCTGTGCCAAAGGACGGTGGCCGGTCTCCAGGACAGCCTGGAGAAATCCAAATGCAACAAAATCCGGGTGAGGGATTCTCTCTCACCCGGATTTCTTACACGGGATTTTTTTCGCGGAATGGTTGCGAGAGGCGATTCACCGGCCGCATTCCCTCAGGATTTCGCGGGCGCGGATGGTTCCTCGCCCGCCGTAATGCGCTCAATCGCCAGGGCGGCCAGTTCGGCAGTGCGGGACTTGCCTCCGGCGATCTGCTTCAAAATGGGAAGGGCAGGAACCGCCTGCAGATCTTCCAGCAGATAAATCAGGGCGGGATTGATTTTGCCGCTTTTCCGTTGTTCCTCCAAGGCCGCGACAATCGCTTCGATTTCCGGCTGTTGGGCATGCTTGCGGAGATACACAAACGCCAGGTGCGCTTCGGAGCGGATCGCGCTGCTCAACCGCTCCACCCGTTCGCGCGGAGACAGGCTGGAGGCCCAGGCCAAGGCTCGTTTCTCCAAGCGTTGCGTGTACAACACAAATCCCACCGCGCCGAGCAGCAAGAGCACCGCGCTGCCGACCACCACTCCGAAAAAGACCGGAGAATCGAAAAGTTTCGCGATAGGCAGGTACGTATCGAAAAATCCTTCTTCTTCGCTCATCTGAGCAAAGGCGGAAGGTGGCACTGCGATGAGCAAAATCAAACCGGAGAGATGATTCATCCTACCCCTTCCTTCACGACCGGTATTTGTTGGTGACCGGCAAGCGGCGGTCACTGCCGAACGCCTTCGAAGTCACCCGTAAGACGATCGCGGCCTGCCGGCGCTTGTATTCCGCCCGGTCCACCAGGTTAACCACCCGCTGCACCATCTCTAGATCGTATCCCAGCTCCGCAATTTCGGCAATGCTGCAATCCTGTTCAATGTAGGCGTGGAGGATCCCGTCCAACAAATCATATTCCGGCAAGCTGTCCGTGTCGAACTGGTTCTCGCGCAATTCGGCCGACGGCGGTTTCTCCAAAATACGGTCCGGTATGAGCGGCCGGCCGGCGGTCCGGTTCCGGTAGCGGCTCATGGCGTACACCCAGGTCTTGGGCACATCACCAATGACCGCCAGGCCCCCGCACATGTCCCCGTAAAGAGTGGCATACCCCACCGCCAGTTCCGACTTGTTGCCCGTGGCCAGCACGAGATACCCGAACTTGTTCGAAAGGGCCATGAGAATATTGCCCCGGATGCGGGACTGCAGATTCTCCTCGGTGATGTCCGGCGCCAACCCTTGGAATTCTTCCTGGAACAACTCGAGGTAGCGGGCATACAGGGGTTCGATGGCAAACCGTTTGAATCGGATGCCCAAATTCCGGGCCAGCTGTTCCGCGTCGGTCTGGCTATGTTCGGAGGAATACCGGCTGGGCATGGAGACTCCTATCACCGATTCACGGCCCACCGCGTCCGTGGCGATCACGGCCACCAACGCGGAATCGATCCCTCCACTGAGGCCGATAACCACCTCCCGGAATCCATTCTTGCGCACGTAATCCCGGACACCCAGCACCAGCGCCTGATAGGCTTCCCCAATGGGATCGTGCGCGCGGGTTATGGGCCGCGGCAGAAAGGGATTGGGGCGCAGATCCAGGGCCGGCGCGGTCTTCGTGACCGGCGCGGTCCGGCCGGGCGATACAATCAAACGCACGGGCTCCCGGCCGGGGACTTCGCTAAGCAGGACATCCCGCTGCGTAGGAACCGCCAGACGCCGGCGGTGGATTTCCTCGAAACGGAGATCGGCTTCGATCAAATCCTCTTCAAAGGCCCGGGCCTGCGCCAAAATCTGCCCCTGGGGCGAAACGATCAGGCTGTTGCCGTCGAAAATCAATTCATCCTGGCCGCCCACCTGGTTGCAAAACACCATGCCGAGAGAATGGTCCTGGCACCGGCTTTTCACCAGCGTTTCCCGTTCCAGGCCCCGGTTGACATGAAAGGGGGAAGCGGAGAGGCACACGATGAGGTCCAGCCCGGTGGTGGCGATATTGGCCACGGTTTCGGGATGCCACACGTCTTCGCATATCAACACGCCCACCCGGGCGATATCGGTCTCGAACACCGATAAAAAATCGCCGCGGCGGAAATAGCGTTTTTCGTCGAACACCCGGTAATTGGGCAGCCCCACCTTCCGGACATACCCCACCAACTGCCCGTCATGAATCACGGCGGCGGCGTTGTAACTATCCCCCTCGCGGATCACCAGGCCCACTACCGCCAACAAGCCTTGCGTTTCGGGAATGATCTGTTCGAGGTAGCCCTGCTGATCGGAGATGAACTTCGTCTTGAGCAGCAGGTCTTTGGGCGGATAACCACAGAGGGCCAGTTCGGGAAACGCCAAAATCTGGATTTCCCGTTCCCGGGCCCGGCGGATCCACTCCCGGATTTTTTCAGTGTTGCCGGGCAGGTCGCCGACCGTGGTGTTGATCTGGGCGGCGCCCACACGGATAAACGAGGTGGTTGGATTTGATTTCATGGCGGTTTCAGAAAGCCGCGGCCCCCTGCGTCAAGGATACCTGCGTCAAAGATACCTGGATACCTGCGTCTCAGACAATGGAACGCGCGCCGTTCCATCCGTCAAGATGGCCCTTTCCCCCCACGATCATCACCCCTCACGGTTCCATGATCCGTTGGGGATGCTTGGGATCTTGAAAATCAAGCGTCAGCGAACTGCCCCGCCATTCGGCCTTGAACAATCCGCTTCCGTATTGCGACTGGATAAACGGACTGGCGTAGAGTTGAAAAGCTGGATCCTGTGGCGGATCCACCACCCGGCCGTTGACGAGAAAGTCGCCGCCATTGAGGGGAAACAAAAAAACATCCCCCCGGCGCGAAACATACGTGATGGAATCCGAATCGATTTCCAACGGGGATTGCTGGACATCGCTTTTGAACTGCTCGAACGATGCGAAGTGGGCGGCATCCTCCACTTCCAGCAAAAAACCGGTGGCGAGATCCTGAAACGACAGAATGGAAGCATTGTCCACGAACGGCTGCCGGGATTCGGCGGTTCGCCACCAGTAACTATGCCCCGTGACGGGACGGAACGCCAAAAACACATTCTCCATCCGGGCAAACCACCAAGAGGCTTCCTCCGATACGGCGGCAAATGAATCCGGAATCCATACGCGGGTCGGTTGCAGGACATGACGGAGATCGATCCGGTTCACGTTCTTGCCGGAATCGGCCCGTTTCCGGTCCGATCGGTGAAACTGGCAAAACAAAACATTTTGGTATTGCAGACACGTGCTGTTCCAAAGGTAATATTCCCCGCTCAGCGGGGGACGGCGGCCGCTGAACAACTGATCTCCCGTGAACGTGAAAAAATGATGCCCCATGCCTTCCGCATCGGTCACCAGCAGATCCCACGGCCGCGACTGCCAGGGAACCGGTTCGTCCCGCAAGTAGAATGATCCCAGAATATACGAAGGAGTTACATAACTGTACACGATCCCCGGGCGCGAAGGGCCGGAAGAGGCCATCTCCCGAAAGTAACGGTTTTTAATCTCATATGTGCCCCGCGCTTCCGGATCACAACCCAATCCAGTCAGCACGGGCGGCGGCCGGTAGCCGGTATGCCCCAGAATGAGAGTCAAGGTGTTAATTTCGCCATCCAGTCCGGGGGGCAGGGGCGCGCCGAACCAAATGGCCTGGAGGCGTTCGCCCGGCAGAGGGCCAAGCGATTCGAACGACCGCAGGCGCGCGCCGCCCCAATGGCCATGCAGGGATTCCTGCGCCAGATCGGCGGTGATGAAATCACATACCCCGTCCGCCTTGGTTTGCAACACCGGATCGCGGGTGAAATCCCGCAGATTCAAAAGGGCGGCCAAAGTGTAACTGGTATAGAGCGAACCGCGTTCCTCAAGTCCATGACGCAGGCGGAAATCCAGCCATTGATGCGCGTCGTTTTGATACTGATTCAAAAGGGTCTGGTTGGCCATCTTGTTGGGCCAGACGAATCCCGGTGTCGCTTCCGCCACATGCTGCGCCCATAACAACAAAAGAGAGGTTTCCAAAATCTGGCGGCTTTCCGGGGAATCGGGATCGGCCATGGGAGAAAGCGTAGGGATCTCCCGCGTCAGGATGAATTCCGCGATCTGCTTTTCCAGATGGAGCCGCGCCGGCGGGTGCAACTGTTCTTCCCGCCTCCCATACTCCCGCAGAATCCGCAACACCACCGGATACTGCAACAACCCGGCTCCCCGGTTATCGAAGGTCTGGAGCAACGCGTTGGCCCGGGGAAGATCCCGGTTCAGGAACAACAACGCCGCTCCCACTTCCATGGAAGCGCTGGACACGGCCGACGCGATTTCTTCCAGGCTCTGGATCTGCCGGTCCGGGAATTGCGCGGCCACCCGGTGGAAATCGGCTTCCCCGGCGTCCGCTTCCCACCCCAGGATTAGGCCCACCGTGAGCAGGATGCCGATCCTCTGGATTTGACGGGTAACACTCATCCCAACCATCCCAATGCCATGCGGGAAATTTGTCCCCTCGTTTCCAGAGAAAAAACCAGGGGGAGAAGCCCGACGGCGAGGAATTCCTCTTCTCTCACTCTCAAATATCCAGAAAACGCACTTCGGGCGCGTGCCGCTGGATGAATTCCCGCCGTGGCTCGACGGCGTCACCCATCAACACCGTGAAAATGTTTTCGGCTTCCACGGCGTCCTCCAGGCTGACCTTGAGAATGGTCCGGGTCTCGGGATTCATGGTCGTTTCCCATAGCTGCTCGGGATTCATTTCACCCAATCCCTTATACCGCTGGATATCCACGCCTTTGCGGCCGGACTGCTTCACAAGTTCCAGCACCTGGGGCAGATAGATCACATGATGAACGGTTTCTTTCTCTTCGATGCGGAAAATGGCGGGGGGTTGCGCGCTGTTCTTCCCGTTCCGTCCATTGATGGCGCGGTGCAACTCCTCCTCCTCGGGCCAGTGAGCCAATACATCGATCCCCATCTTCTCGATTTTCTTGAGGAGGGGTTCCATTTCAGGCGATTCAAAAAATTCGATGGCCTGGTAATGCAGTTTCTGGGTCTCGGCCGGTACGCCTTCTGCCAGCGCTTCCTTTTCGGATTCTTCGTTGAACGCCTGCAATTCCTCCACGATCCGCGTGTATTCCTTCTCCGTCAACGCGTATTGTTCCCCGGCTTCACTGACGATTTTGTACAACGGCAAACTGTCCCGTTCGCGCCGGACTTGCAACAACTCGCGCAACGAAAGGCCGCGCCGGTGAAGCTTGCGGTCGAAATCCACCAGGTGCGAAATCTGATCCAGCAGTTCCTGGAACTGGTGGTTGGTCAACGGCTTGCCGTCTTTGCCGTTGGTCAGCGAATAGCATTTCAGGTTTTCCATCCCCAGCTGAATCAGGTAGTTGTCCAGGTCCCGCTCGCTTTCGAGATATTGCTCTTTCTTGCCCCGCTTGACCCGGAAGAGAGGGGGCTGGGCGATGTACATATAGCCGGCTTCGAACAGCTGCGGCATCTGGCGGAAAAAGAAGGTCAAAAGCAGGGTGCGGATGTGCGCGCCGTCGACATCCGCGTCGGTCATGATGATCAACTTGTGGTACCGGCTTTTGGAGATATCGAAATCTTCCTCACCGACGCTGGTGCCCAGGGCGGTGATGATGGTCTGGATTTCCTCGTTGGACAAGACCTTATCCAGCCGGGCCTTCTCCACGTTGATGATTTTGCCCTTCAAGGGAAGAATGGCCTGAAAGCGCCGGTCCCGGCCCTGCTTGGCCGATCCGCCGGCCGAATCGCCCTCCACGAGAAAGATTTCGCACAATTGCGGATCCCGCTCGGAACAGTCGGCCAGCTTGCCGGGCAGATTGCTGCCTTCCAGGGCGTTCTTGCGGCGGGCCAGGTTGCGGGCCTTGCGGGCCGCTTCGCGCGCCTCCGCCGCGCTGATGACTTTCTGCGCGATCTTTTTGGCGGTGGCGGGATTCTCCTCAAAAAATTCCGCCAGCCCATCGTTGACGATCGACTCCACCAGCCCTTTCACTTCGCTGTTGCCCAGTTTGGTTTTGGTCTGGCCTTCGAATTGGGGATTGGAAATCTTCACCGAAATCACCGCCGCCAACCCCTCGCGGAGGTCGTCGCCGGAGATCGAAATATCACTCTTTTTGAGCAGGTTGTTCTTTTTAATGTAATCGTTGGTACTGCGCGTGAGGGCGGAACGGAATCCCACCAGGTGCGTGCCCCCTTCGCGGGTGTTGATGTTGTTGGCGAAGGAATAAACGTTCTCCTGGTAACCGTCGTTGTATTGCATGGCGATCTCGACCGATACGCTTTCGTTCTCCTTGCCCTCGATTTCCCGCTCCTTGAAGAAATAGATCGGTTCGTTGTGCAAGACGGTCTTGTTCGTGTTTAGATACTTGACAAACTCGATGATGCCGCCCTCGAAATGAAACACCGCCTGCTTGCCGTTTTCGCGCTCATCCGTCAAGGTTATGGTGATCCCCTTGTTCAGAAACGCCAGTTCGCGCAGGCGTTTGGCCAACACTTCGAACGAATATTCGATGGTTTCAAAGATTTTGCTGTCGGCCTTGAATAAAATCTTGGTGCCGGTGGATTTGGTTTCCTTGAGAATTTCCGGCGGCCCCTGCGGCACCCCGCGCTCATAACGCTGGTAGTAGATCTTGCCGTCCCGCTTGACTTCCACATCCATCCATTCCGACAGGGCGTTGACCACCGAAACGCCCACGCCGTGCAATCCGCCGGAGGTTTTGTAGGATTTATGATCGAACTTCCCGCCTGCGTGCAAGACGGTGAGCACCACCTCCAGGGCGCTTTTGTCCTTGTACACGTTGTGCTTCCCCACTGGGATGCCGCGCCCTTCGTCCTGCACCGTGACGCTGTTGTCGGAATGAATGATCACATCGATGCGCTTGCCGAAACCGGCGGCCGCTTCGTCAATGGAGTTATCCACCACCTCATACACCAAGTGATGGAGCCCCTCTTGCGATGTGCTGCCGATGTACATCGCCGGGCGTTTGCGAACCGCTTCCAAACCTTCCAATACCACGATATTGCTTTCATCATACGTGGAGACTGACTGTGTCATATTGGCCATAGTGTTTGTTTCCCTCGTATCCCGAGTGCTCATCCCCATCAGCATTCAGATGTAACGCGGTTCGGCGCCTCTCGAACCCGGGCAAGGAAATATTCTGGTGGATCGAGAATAGGAATGCATTTACAACTTAAGTATAATGGAATGAGTAATAAAGGTCAAGATTCACAAGCGGTCCGTTAACGGCTCCGCCCGGAAGGCGCGTACGGTCGCTCCAAGTTCCGTCTCTTATGGCAGTTAGGTATAATGGAGTACAATGAATATCCGTTCAGCCGGTACCGGCTGGAAGGCCGGGGAGAGACTGCCGGTTGCATGAATCCCGGTTTGTCCCGGCGCGTTTGTGATAAAAGGATTCTCCCACAACTATGGTTACCCGACTTCTCCTCCTGGGATCCACAGGCTCCATCGGCCGCCAATGCCTGGACGTCGTCCGCGCGCATCCCGATCAGTTCACCATCGTGGGCCTGGCCACGAACACGAATCACCGGATCCTTTGGGATCAAACCCTCGAATTCCACCCCCGGTGGATCGCCGTCGCGGATGAAAACGCCGCCCGCGAATTTCCCCGGGACCGGCTCCCGGAGGGCACGGGATTCTTGTCCGGCCCCGAGTCGCTCACGGAAATCACGCGGGCGGCCGAAGCGGACGTGGCGGTCATCGCCACCGTGGGCGCGGTGGGATTCAAGCCCACCTTCGCGGCGGCCGCGCGGGGCCTGCGCATCGCCCTGGCCAACAAGGAAGTCTTGGCCATGGCCGGCGGCCTCCTGATGCAAACCGCCCGGACCCGCGGCGTGCCCATCATCCCGATCGATAGCGAACACAGCGCCGTCCTGCAGTGCCTCCAATGCGGCCGGCCGGAGGAGGTGGAACGGATCATCCTCACCGCTTCGGGCGGCCCGTTCCGGGGCAAAAAACCCGCCGAATTTGAAAATGTCTCCATTCAGGAAGCTTTGAATCACCCCACCTGGAGCATGGGGGCCAAAATCACCATCGATTCCGCCACGCTCTTCAACAAAGGCCTGGAAGTGATTGAGGCGCATCACCTGTTCGATGTCCCCTTGGACCGCATCGATGTCATCGTCCATCCCCAGTCCGTCATTCATTCCATGGTCGAATTCCGCGACGGATCGATCATGGCCCAGCTCGGCGACGCGGACATGCGCACTCCCATCCAATACGCGCTGTCGTATCCCTGCCGGATCTCCCGCTCCGGCCGCAAACTGAACCTGCTCGACATCTCGCAACTGACCTTTTACCCCCCGGATCTGGAGAGCTTCCCCTGCCTGGCCATTGCCTACGAGGCCGCCCGGGTGGGCGGCACCATGCCGGCCTACATGTCGGTGGCCAACGAGGAACTGGTGGACGCCTATCTGCACGATCAAATCTGTTTCGGAGCCATCCCCCGCTATCTGGAGGAAAGCCTGAGCCATCATCACGTGGTCCAATCCTACACGCTGAATGATATCTACGAGGTGGACCGCGAATCCCGCCGCGTCACGCGCGAGATCATCTCCCGCGCCCGCGTGAAGCCGTAAAGGCCTCCCGGATCGTGAGGCCCCGTCCGGAGGAGCGGCCTTCTCCTACGAATCCCGCAAATGACGCATTTCGGTGCGGAGTTTCCACAACTTGTAAATGGCCGGGTAAATGAGCAATTCTAACAAAAACGAGGTCGCCAGGCCGCCGATCATGGGCGCGGCGATCCGCTTCATCACGTCGGCTCCCGCCGAGGTGGACCACATGATCGGCAAGAGGCCCATGAAGGCCGAGCAGACGGTCATGATCTTGGGCCGGGCGCGCTTGACCGCGCCGTGCACGATGGCTTCGTCCAGCTCGGCCCGCGTGCGCAGCCGGCCCCGGCGCCGGGCGTCGTCATAGGAGAGGTCGAGGAAGAGGAGCATGAAAACCCCGGTCTCGGCGTCCAGGCCCAACAGGGCGATCATCCCCACCCAGGCGGCGATGGAGACGTTGTAATCGAGGAAATAAAACAGCCAAATCGCGCCGATGGCCGAAAACGGCACGGCGAGCATCACCAGGATGGCCTTGAAGGCCGATTGGGTGTTGGCGTAGAGCAGCACGAAAATCAGGGCCAGGGTGATGGGCACGATCAGTTTCAAATGCTCGCGCACGCGCAGCATGTTTTCGTACTGCCCGCTCCATTGCAACACATAGCCGGTGGGCAGGGACAACGCTTCGCGCACTTTCTGCTTCGCCTCTTCCACGTAGCCGCCGACGTCCCGCCCGGTGATGTCGACATAGACATACCCGGCCAGGAAGCCGTTTTCGTTGCGGAGCATCGACGGCCCCTGCACGAGTTCGATGTCCGCCAACTGCGCCAGGGGGATCTGCGCGCCCGTCCGCGTGGGGACCAGCACGCGCCGCAGGCGGGTGATGTCGTCGCGCAGCTCGCGGGGATAGCGCAGGTTCACGGGATAGCGCTCGCGGCCCTCGATGGTGGTGGTGATGTTCTCGCCCCCGATGGCGCTGACGATGATCCTCTGCAACTCGTCAATGGTTAGCCCGTAGCGGGCCAGCTGGTCGCGGCGGGGCACAAAATCGACGAAATATCCGCCCGCCACCCGCTCGGCGTACACGCTGCGCGTGCCGGGGATCTCTTGCAACAAGGTCTCCAGTTCCGAGCCGATGCGCTCGATCTCCTTCAAGTTGCTCCCGAAGATCTTGATGCCGATCGGCGTGCGCACGCCGGTGGTCAGCATGTCAATGCGCCCCTTGATGGGCATGGTCCAGGCGTTGGTGGAACCGGGAATGCGCAGGGCCTGGTCCATTTCGCCGATGAGTTCCTCCCACGAAATCCGGTCGGGCCACAGACGGCGCAGGAACGGCTTGAGCCATTCGGGGGCGCGGCCGGTGTACCACTGTTCCTTGGGCCGCCACTGGTCCTCGGGTTTGAGGATCACCGTGGTCTCCATCATCGAGAAGGGGGCGGGATCGGTCGAGGTGTCGGCGCGGCCCGCCTTGCCGAAGACCCGCTCCACCTCGGGGAACGAGCGCAGGATGCGGTCCTGGGTCAGCAACAGTTCCTGCGCCTGGGTCACGGAGATGCCGGGCAGGGTGGTGGGCATGTAGAGGATAGTGCCTTCGTTGAGCGGCGGCATGAACTCGGAACCCAATTGAAAGTAAATGGGCAGGCTGACGGCCACAAGCAGTAACGCCGCGAGAATCGTCAACCGGGGAAACCGCAGGACCAGGCGGCAGGCCGGTTCATAGAAGAAATGAATCACGCGGCTGATGGGATGGCGCTCTTCGGGGTAATACGTCCCTACCGCGAACTTGGTGAACAGCCAGGCCAGCCAGCGGGGCCGGAAGGTGAAGGGGTCCATGCGGGTGAAAAGCATGCGCATGGCGGGATCGAGCGTCACCGCCAGCACCGCCGCGATGGCCATGGCCAGGTTCTTGGAGATGGCCAGGGGCTTGAAGAGGCGGCCCTCCTGCTCGACCAGCGCGAAGACAGGCAAAAAGGCCACGGCGATCACCAGCAGCGAAAAAAACACCGACGGCCCCACTTCCTTCAACGCTTCCAGACGGACCGCGTGAAAATCGCCTTTCCGCCCCTCCGCCTGCCAGTGATACAGTTTGTTGTAGGCGTTTTCGACCTCCACAATCGCGCCGTCCACCAGCACGCCGATGGAGATGGCGATGCCCGCCAGCGACATGATGTTCACCGTCACGCCCAAGTAATACAGCGGGATGAACGACAGCAGCACCGCCACGGGAATGGTGACGATCGGCACGATGGCGGAGGGGATATGCCACAGGAAAATCAAGATGACGAGGGAAACGATGATCATCTCCAGCGTCAACTCGTGCTTGAGGGTATCGATGGCTCGCTGAATCAAATCGGCGCGGTCGTAGGTGGTGACGATCTCCACGCCCGCGGGCAGCGACGGCTCCAGTTCGTGGAGTTTTTGTTTGACCCGCTCGATCACGTTCAGGGCGTTCTCCCCATGGCGCATGACCACGATCCCGCCCACGTGATCACCCAGGCCATCCAGGTCGGAGATGCCCCGCCGGATTTCGGGCCCCAGTTCCACGCGGGCAATATCCCGCAGCAGCACCGGCACCCCGCCCGCCGTGGCCTTCACCACGATCTGCTCGAAATCCTCGATGGACCGGGCGTACCCCCGGCCCCGCACCATGTACTCCTTACCGCTGAACTCCAGCAGCCGGCCGCCCACTTCGTTGTTGGACCGCCGGATGGCCTCGACCACCTCATCCAGGGGCAATTGAAAGCTGACCAGCCGGTTGGGGTCCACGGTGATCTGGTACTGCTTGACAAATCCCCCGATGGCGGCCACCTCGGCCACGCCCGGCACGGACTGCAGGGCGTAACGGAGAGTCCAATCCTGGTACGAGCGCAGCTGGTCCAGCGAATGGGTTCCCGAACGATCCACCAGCGCGTACTGGAAAACCCATCCCACTCCCGTGGCATCAGGGCCGATTTCCGTTTGCACACCCTCGGGCAGGCGGGGAGTGATTTTTGAGAGATACTCCAGCACGCGCGACCGCGCCCAGTACATGTCGGTCCCGTCCTGGAAGATGACATACACATACGAAAAGCCGAAATCGGAAAAGCCGCGGATCGCCTTGACACCCGGCGCGCCCAGCAGCGCGGTGATGATGGGGTAGGTGACCTGGTCCTCGATGATGTCCGGCGAGCGGTCCCAGCGGGAATAAATGATGACCTGGGTGTCGGACAGGTCGGGCAACGCGTCGAGACGGATCTCTTCCAACAGATACACCGCCAGCACCGACAGGGCGATTCCCCCCAGCAGCACCAAGTACTTGTTATGGGCCGAATATTCGATGATGGATTTGATCATGGGTTAATCCAATGCGATGAATTGCTGTATTACGCCGTGGATGACATGCGTTTCAGGCGCCTGGCTTACCAACCGAAACATCCTTTTATTCTCTCGTCCTGGCCCTCTCGCGGCGGATGATGATGGGTTCCGCGCTATCGCGCTAACCCATCCCACGTTAACCTCCGGGAACTCATCCCCTCTCCCTCTGGGGAGGGTTAGAGTGAGGGAAAGCCGTTTTCGCGAATCATGGCCCTGGTATCTCACCAACGGCACCTTGAAGCAGGGCCATTTCCCCCTGGGCGGGCTGCCGGTCAATCCTACATGAGGCCGAAGAAGCGTCCACGCACCACCATTCCCTCACATCCCCCCGCTCATGCCCTGGATGGCCGCGCGCAGGCGGGATTCGGAATCGATCAGGAAATTCGCCTTGACCACCACCTTCTCGCCGGGCCGTACGCCGGACAGGATCTGCGCCTGACCGTTTCCGCGGAGACCCACCTTCACGCCGCGCGGAAGCAACCGCCCATCCGCCTCCTGGACGAAAACCACTTGCCGCAAGCCGGTGTCCATCACCGCCGAATCGGGGACCACGACCGCCTCGGCCGTGTCGATTTGCAGCGTGACATCGGCATACATGGAAGGCTTGAGCGCCAAGGCGGGATTGGCAAAATCCAAGCGGACCTTCAACGTGCGGCTTTCGGGATTGAGATAGGGATAGATATAGGCCACGCGGCCCTTCAGTTCGAGGTCAGGATCATACGGAAAGGTGAGGGTGGCCTCCTGCCCCACCCGGACCGCCCGGGCCTCGTACTCGTAAAAATCCGCCTCCACCCACACGTGCGAGAGATCGGTGATGACAAACAATTCCATGCCCGGCTCCACCCGGTGGCCTTCGTAGATGTCCTTGGAGGTGACGAAACCGGAGACGGGGGCGTTGAGCACCACCGTGCGTTGAGGCTTGCCGGTCCGGGTGAGATTCGCGATGAAATCGGCGGGCACGTCGAAGAGCTCCAAGCGGCGGCGCGCGGCGGCCAGCAGATCGTCCCCGCCCTTGCGGACCTCGGGGATCCGCGAATCGCGGAACCGCTTATGCAGTTCCAAGGCCCGCAGAAATTCCTCCTGGGTGGACAGCAGTTCGGGCGAATAGAGGGAGAGGATCGGATCCCCCTTCCTGACCGCTTGGCCGGTGAAGTTGGCGTAGAGTTTCTCGACAAAGCCGGCGATCTTGGTGTGCACATGCCGGACGCGGGTTTCGTCAGCCAGCACCGCGCCCACTGTTCGGGTGGTGTAACGCAGCTTCCCCAGCGTGGCTTCGACGATCTGCACACCTGCCAGGCGGAGGGATTCCTCGGTGAGATGGACCGGGGCCAACTCTCCGGGCACCCCGGCGGGAGCCCCTGCCGGGGCCGTCTGGGCCATTTCATCCGCGTACACGGGGATGAAATCCATGCCCATGCTGTCCTGGGCCGGGACGGGTGACGTGACCGCGGGATCCATCGGGCTGCGGTAAAAGAGAATCCGGCGTTCCGAGGCGCGCGCCGCTTCGCCCGTGGATTGCGGCATGGCCGAGGCATTGCCCGAATGCTCATGCCCCGCGGCGGGCGTGGCCGTGGGCATGGGAGGCTGAAGGCCCGGATCAGGAAGGGCCGGTTCGACAGCCGCGGGCGTGGGGGTGGCGGGCTTCACTTCGGTCAGTTTCATGCCGCACTTGGGGCACCGCGCATTGGGATCATGCAAGAGGACTTCGGGGTGCATGGGGCACGTGTAGAGCGGTTCGGTGATGGGCTGTTTGGCCCGCCCGGCCGGGACCAGCTTCATCCCGCACAGGGAGCAGCGGTCGTCCGGTTGATCCGAAGTGATTTCCGGGTGCATGGGGCAAACGTACTTGGGCGCCACCGTGGGGGCCGTCTTGGTTTCGATGGGCACCAGGCGCATGCCGCAGATGGGGCAATCGCCGGGCCGGTCGGAGATATACGTCGGATGCATGGGGCAGTGATATGACTTCCCCGCCTCTTCCTTGGATCCGCAGCCGGACAAACCGGCCCACATCAATCCGATAAACAGAAGCGGGAGGAGGAATGGAATTCTCTTTCGAAGGGTATTCATGGACGCGTCTCTCCATTCAGGAAGCGAAGTTCCCCGTCCTGGGCGGCAGGCGCCGGGCGGATCAGGTATTCGATTTCCGCCCAGGTGATGAAGCGTTCGGCCTCGCGCCGCCCCTGTTCCACGCGGGCTTCAAGCCACAAGTTGAAATCTTCGATCACGGTCGAGAAATCGCCCCGGCCCACCAGGTACGACGACCGGGCGGCGTCCAGGGCCGCGCTGGTCTGGGGAATGATGGCCTCGGTGTAAAGTTGGATCTGGCGGTCCGCCCGGGCCCACTCGGCAGCCAGCCGTTCGATTGCCGACCGCGTGGCGATTTCCGATTCCCGCATTTCATGACGGGCCATGTCCAGTTCCCGTTCGGCCGCGCGCATCCGGGGTTCTTGCTTGTGGTTTTTCCACAACGGCAACTCGATTCCCACTTGCAGAGTCACGATCTGGTCGAAACCGCCGCGCGAAAAGACGCCCACTCCCACGGTGAAATCGGGATTCAAATCGGCGCGCGCGGCCTCCACTTGGCGCTCGGCCGCGGTGACTTGATTTTCCTTGATCCGGATTTCAGCCGCGTTGCCCAGCGCCTCCGCAGCCCAGGGTGTCTCCGGCAGGGAACTTGCCGGCAGTTGGTCCACGCGGCCGATTGTCATGGGCTCATCGCGGCCCAGCAGATGGTTTAGAGCGGCATTTTGGGCACGGCGTGCGGCTTCCAAATCGATCTGCCGTTCGCCCAGCCGGGAGAGCTGCAACTGCGCCTTGATCAACGCTTCCTGCTCACTCTCCCCCGCGCTGTACCGCATCGACACCGTGGCGGTGAGCATCTCCAGCAACTCCCGGCCCAACTCCAACGCCTGCAATTCCCGGTCGATCGCGTACAGGCGGGCGTATACCATCCGGACCTGCGACACGAGCCGCCGGCGGACTTCCTCAAACTCCGCCGCGCGGACCGGCACGGCCGCGCGGGCCGCATCCCGGCGCGCCTTCAACTTGCCGGGAAACGGCACCCCCTGCGAGATCCGCACCCCGGCCATCGACATCTCTTCATCCCCCACCGTGAGTCGGGGAAAATTCACGTCGGTCAACTCGAATTCCACCATCGGATCGGGCAACGCGCCTTCGGGAACCGCCATCTCCACCGCGGCGGCCATCCGGCTGGCCATGACGGCTACCGAAGGATTGTTAGCCAGGGCCTCCCGGACTAGTTCCTCCACGGGGGGCGCCGGAACTTCCATGGGTGAAGAAGCGATCGCAATCGGACTAATGGAAGCGGGAAGGAGAAAGGATTCTGATCCTCGCTTTTCCCCGGCAAATCCCTCGCCGGCGGCCAGAATCAACGCCATCAACCAAGGGAAAACGGAAGATGCATTTGGACTTACCACGCAGTCTTTCATAGGAATCATTGTTTCTTGATTATAATAATTTTTGTGACCATTCAAAAAAATGAAATCCAACATGGGGTCAACCACAGGCCGGATTTCTTTCCATCCCGCACACATCAAGTCATTCGGCTTCAGAAAGGATTTTGGCTTAAAAACATTGTAAAAGGTGTTATTTGAGGCGGGAACGAGGCCACGTCTTCTTCGTCTGTAAGATTGGAATGATTTATTGCCCTTCTTTGGAACGGGATAATTTCTTTCCCTTTTTCCACCCGCCATTCATTTCACCCGGTTGGGATAAGGCGGCATGGGGGGCGTGGCGCGCGGCGGATTCTTGGCCAGTTCCTGCAAAACCACCTCGACCGCCTTCTCCAATTGGGGATCGTGGCCCTGAATGCACAACTTGGGGTCCATTTCCACATCGATATCCGGACTGACACCCACGTTTTCCACCTCCCACTCGCCGTTGGGGCTGACAATGGCCACGCGCGGCGCCGTGACCCGGCCGCCGTCGATCAGATTCGGATAATCGTAGATCCCCACCAAACCGCCCCAGGTGGTCTTGCCGACCAGCGGGCCCAATCCCCGGCGGCGGAAGGCCATGGGCAGAAAATCCCCGCCGGAACCCGCGAATTCGTTGATGACCATGGCCCGGGGGCCGTCGATCACCGCGAGGGGGGTTTTAAACATCTTCCCCTCGCGCGTCGCCCAGTAGCTGAGCAAGGGCCGGTTCAGAAAATCGATCACGTAATCGGCCACGAATCCCCCGCCGTTGAAGCGCTCATCGATGATTACCGCTTGGCGGTCGAGCTGGGCGAAATAATAGCGGTTGAAATACTCATATCCGGCCCGGGCGGTATTCGGCAGGTACACGTACGCGGCTTTCCCACCGGAGAGTTCCTCGACCTTTTTCCGGTTCCCCTCCACCCAGGCGCGGAAACGCAGGCCGCCCTCACTGCCGATGGGCACCACCGTGACCCGCGTGGCTTCCTCGATGTGGGGAGACGGGTGAACCGTCAGGACGGTTTGCCGGTCCACCGTGTTTTCGAACAGGCTGTAAATATTGGTGGGGGCCTTCAGCGGCCGGCCGTCGACCGCCAGCAGGTAATCGCCTTCCTTTACATTTACACCCGGCGCGGTCAGCGGGGCGCGCAAGTCGGGATTCCAATTCTCGCCATCGTAAATCTTCTTAAAGCGGTAATACCCATCCACGATTTCATAATCCGCTCCCAGCAGGCCGACGGACACCGGCCGGGTTTCCGGTTGGTCTCCGCCGCCGACAAACATATGGCCCAGCACCAATTCGCCCATCATCATGCCGATGAGGGAATTCAAATCACCGCGGTGGCCGACGTATTTCAGGAAGGGGCGGTATTTCTCGCGGATGGCGGCCCAATCCGCGCCGTGCATGTTGGGCGCGTAGAGGAAATCGCGCTCGATGCGCCAGAACTCCTCGAAGATCTGCGCCCATTCGGCCTGGGGATCGACCTGCATTTCCAGACGGTCGAGTTTCAACACGCCGTCCTCGGGCTTGGGTTGGCCCTCGGTTTTCACAATGGCCCACTTGTTGCCAGGCGCTTGGTAAAGAAGGGTTTTCCCATCTTGGCTGACCCGGTAACCATTCACGGCGTCCAGAAAATCCTCACTCTTGCGCTCCTTCATGTCAAAGCGCTTGAGTTTGAAACCGGACTGGCCCCGATTTTCTTCCAAGTAGAAGACTTTGCCTTCCGCGGCGGTTTGGATGGATTTCGCCGCCGCGTCCGCGGAACCGCTCGTAAAGGTCAATTCCGGAACCGGCAAGGCCAGGATACGCTGATCCAGGTTTTCGAAATTGATCGTGACCTTGATGGGGGGCTCCTTCCCCTCTTCCTTCTTGGATTCCTCCGGCGAGGCATCTTGAATCCCGGCTGTGGCGGTCTGGATGTCATCCGTGGCGGCCTCGATCTCCGCCGTGGCCGGTTTGATTTCGCCGGCGGCTTCCTTCGCTGGTTCTTCATCGCTCTCGGGGGCAAAGGGCGAGGGATCTTTCGCGTTCAGCACCACGAGATACAAATGACGCCGGACCGGGCGCTCCCAGCTGGTGAGATCCAGCCACCCCACGGTCAGCGCCACGCTGGTGCTGGCGCCGAAATACAGATACTTTCCGTCCCGGCTAAAACAGGGCGATGTGCAATCGCTCATGCCGTCCGTGATCTGCCGTTTGCTGTTGGTTTCGAGGTCATACACGAATACGGCGCGCAGGTGGTTGTCGAGCCGCTTGGCATAAGTGATCCAGCGGCTGTCGGGCGCCCAGACCGGGTCCAGGCTGCGGTCGGGGTGGTCGTAGGTGTCGGTGTCGATCAACACCGGCTCTTTCTTCTCGACGTCGATGTAAAACAGATTCAAGCGTTTATCGGTATAGACCAACTTTTTGCTGTCGGGAGACCACTTGGGTGAATAGAAGAACGTGGGGCCGCCCAAGGGGATGACCGTGGGTTCCTTCAGGCCGTCCTGCTCGCGGATCATCAATTGATACTCGCCGCCCGCGTCGGAAAAATAGGCGATCCACTTGCCGTCGGGTGACCAGGACGGGAAGCGCTCATGCACGCCAGGCGTGCGGGTGAGGTTCCGGATATCGCCCTTTTCCACCGGAACGGTGAAAATATCGCCCCGCGCTTCGAACACGGCGCGCTTGCCGGTCGGCGACACATCCGCGTTTTGGATCAGATCCACCACTTTCGCGAAATGCGGGCGTGAGTGGGGCAGATCGGCATGAACCTTGATTTTCAGCGTCTTCAGCGACTTGTCGGCGGGATTGTAAATGTGCAGCCGGCCGCCCTGTTCGAGCGCAATGACGCCATCCCCCGACGAGGCCTTTTCAATATCGAAATCCGTGAACCAGGTCACCTGGGTGACGGTCTGCGTTTTCGTGTCATACGCGAACAAGTTCATCGTATGGTTGCGGTCGGACAAGAAATACACCGTCTCCCCGATCCACAGGGGATTGACGTTATTGGATTTCTCCGGGGGAATCTCCGTATAGTCGTGCGTCTGCAGGTTGAAGATCCAGATCCGGCCCATCTGCCCGCCCCGGTACCGTTTCCAATATCCAAACAAATGCCGCACGGGATTGTAGGCCAGAAAGCGGCCGTCGGGAGAATACGAGCCTTCAAACCCCGCGGGAATAGGCAGCGGTTCGGGAAAACCGCCGTCCCGGGAAACCGTAAAGAACCGCGGCATGGTGGCGCTGTCGCGGCCGGAGAGAAATAAAATCCGCTGCCCGTCCGGCGTCCATCCCAGAACCGTGTCCGCCCCGGGATGATAGGTCAGCCGCGTGGGATTGCCGCCGGCGCTGGGGATGACGAAGACATCCGTGTTGCCGTCGTAGTCGCCGGAAAAGGCGATGGTTTGCCCATCCGGCGAGAACCAGGGATTGGACTCCATCCCGGGATTGACCGTCAACCGCCGGGCCTCGCCGCCATCGCGGCCGGCGATCCATAGGTCGTTGGCGTAAACGAAAGCCACTTTGTCCGTAGTGACCGCGGGGCTGGTGAGGAACAAGGTCTCATCGGTTGCAGCGGGACACGGGATTGGAATCCAGGCAATGAAAAGGAACCAGGCACACATCAAGCAGGAGAGAACATGGGATTTTTGCATGATATGCCTCGCGGAATAGGATGGGCTTACTGTATCATACGAATCAGGGTGGTGGAATAGAGCATTCGTTCTAAAAAAGGTTCTTCCCATGCGGGCATCCTTTTTTCCGAACGCACGTCCGGATATCGTTTCGACGGGAGGGAGTGAGCCGCACCGGTCCCCTCTTCCTCTGAATAAGGGACCGGATGAGGGTTGCTTGCCATGTGGGAAATTCAACCTTTTTCTGTCATCGTGCCCCTCCGGGTTAACAATCGATCTTTTCATGGAATCGGCGGGCGGAAACCGAATGAATCCAACCAGCGGGAGTAAGACGGAATGAAATCCATTGGAATCTCCGGATGGCCCGGCGTGGCTTTCTTGGCCCTTGTAGCGTCCCTGGGGTGTTCGGAACACACGCCTTCCCATTCGGAGCACGCGCGGGACTTTACCGCCATCCTGATCACCGACGTGGGCGGCCTGGGGGACAAGGGCTTCAACGACTCGGGCTGGGCGGGATGCCTGGAAGCCCAGCGGCGGCTGGCGGAACAGGGGAAGCGGATCGAAGTCAAGTTCATCGAGTCGGAAGAGCAGACCGATTACATCGCCAACCTGAACACGGCCTCGGAGCGGGCGGATGTGGTGATCGCGCTGGGCTTCCTGATCGCGGACGCGGTGGAGCAGGTGGCGCGCTACAATCCCGCCACGCGGTACATCTTCATCGACGGGCAGGTGCAGGGGGCGAACATCGCCAGCTTCGATTTTCACGCCAACGAGGCCGCCTTCCTGGCCGGGCTGCTCTCGGCGTATGTCACCCAAACCGGCGTGGCGGGCATCATCCCGGGGATGGACATCCCGCCCGTGGAGGCCTTCGCGGCGGGATTCCGCGCGGGCTTCCTGACCGGCGGCCGGATGCGAAGCCGGGAAGTCCGCATCCTCTCCACCACCATCGGGAGTTTCGACGATCCGGTGAAGGCGAAATCCATCGCCCTGTCGCTGCTCAATCAAAACGCGGACATCTTGTTCCAACTGGCGGGCAACAGCGGTTTGGGGGTGATTGAGGCGGTGAAAGACCAGCCGGGCCGGGTGTTCGCCATCGGCGTGGATATCGACCAGGACGACCTCGCGCCAGGCAAGATTCTGACTAGCGTGCTCAAGCGCATGGACCAAATTGTGGCGGACCAGATCGTGGCCGCGTATGAGGGGAAATTCCAAGGCGGCATTTACACGGCTGGCTTGAAGGACGGCGCGGTGGGACTGACGGACATGCGGCATACCCGGTCCTGCGTCCCGGAAGAAGCCCTGGCGGCGGTGCAACGGGCGCGCGCGGCGATCGTCTCGGGAAAAATCACCGTGCCCAAAACCTACGCGGAACTGGAGACATTCAATCCGCCCGCCGTGGAATAGACGCCGAACGGAATTTTACCGCCGAGACGCGGAGGACGCGGAGAGAAAACACATGCGTTCCTCATACCTGGCTTACCAGCCGCGCGCGTATCCCGCCCTGCGCGCCCGGGGAATCTGCAAATCGTTCGGCGCGGTTCAGGCCAACCACCAGGTGGACCTCACCCTCCGCTACGGGCGGATTCACGCCCTGGTAGGAGAAAACGGCGCGGGGAAATCGACTCTGGTCTCGATCTGCGCCGGCCTGCTCGCCCCGGACAGCGGGACTCTCGAAATCGATGGCCAAACCGTGCGTCTGCGCGATCCCCGCGACGCCATCCGCCGGGGTGTGGGACTGGTGCAGCAACATTTTTCGCTGATCCCGGCGTTCACGGTGCTGGAGAATATTCTGCTGGGCCAGGAAATCCATTGGGGGTCTTGGCTGCAACGCCGCCGGGCGGAGAAAGAAGTCCAGGCCTGGCTGAAATCCTACGGCCTGGAACTGCCTTGGCGCACCCGTGTGGGCGGGCTGCCGGTGGGAATTCAGCAACAGGTGGAAATCGCCAAGGTGTTGTACCGCCAGGCGCGGATCCTGCTGTTCGACGAACCCACGGCGGCATTGGTCTCCAGTGAAATCGACCAATTTCTGGAAACCCTGATCCGGCTGCGGGACCAGGGGATCGCGGTCCTGCTCATCACCCACCGGCTGCCGGAAGTGGAGCGGGTGGCCGATACCGTCACCGTCCTGCGCAAGGGGCAAGTCGTGTATCACCAGCTCATGAACCGGACCAGCCTGGACTCCCTCGCCACGGCCCTGGTGGGCGAATCGCTGCCGGAGGAACAATACGAGCGGCCTTGGCCTGGCGCTCCCTTGTTTGAATGCCGGGGCCTGCTGCTGGATCTTCCCGCGCGCAAGGCCCCGGAACGCGTGCCCATCGACCTGTACGTCTTGCAGCGGGAGATCGTGGGCGTGGCGGGCGTGGCCGGCAACGGGCAGGAAGAGTGGATCGACGCCATGCTGGGGATTCGTCCACCTGCCGGCGGCAAGATCCTCTACCAGGAGCAAGATATCACGTCCTGGAGCGTGGCCCGGCGGCGCGGCGCGGGAATCGCCTATATCCCGCAGGACCGGCGCGGGCGCGCGCTGTTGCCCCAGTTTTCTTTCGCGGAAAATTACCTGCTCAATTTAGCCGCGTTCACCTCCGGCCGTTCGTTCCGGCTGCCCCGCCAACAAGCGCGCGCCGTGGCCGCGGACTGCGCCGCCCGCTATCTCATCCAGACGCCCTCCCTGGACGCGCCCGCTGGTCAGCTGTCCGGCGGGCATCAGCAGCGGTTAGTGGTCTCGCGGGAATTCCTTGCCAATCCTGGATTGATCATCGCCCATGATCCTACCCGGGGGCTGGACATCCGGGCCGCGCGTTTCGTCCGGGAACGGCTGATCCAGCAATGCCGCCAGGGCGCGGGCATGATCTTGTTTTCCTCGGAATGGTCCGAGTTGTTTCGGCTCTGTCACCGGATCGCGGTCCTGTACCGGGGCGGGATTGTGGAAACGCGGCCGGCGGAAGAATGGACCGTCCAGGAATTGGGCCTGGCCATGGCGGGAGCCTTATGATGCGCTGGAGGAGGATGCGCATGAAGCGACTCAGTTCCCTGATCCTGGCGATGGGCATGGCCCTCCTCCTGCTGTCGCTGTTCTTGTGGATCAACGGCTATCCGCCCGCGCGGGTATTCATGGCGCTGATCACCAGCGCCTGGGGTTCCCCCACGGGATTGATCTTGCTGGGAACCAAGGCCACGCTGCTCATCCTGACCGGCCTGGCGGTGGCGTTGCCCTACCGCGCGGGATTGTTCAACATCGGCGGCGAGGGTCAGTTGTCCATGGGCGCGTTGGCGGCCGTGGCCTTGGGTGTCCAACCGTGGAATGCCTTGGGGCCGCTGCACGGGGTTTTGTGTGTTGCCGCCGGGTGTCTTGGCGGGGCGTTATGGGGGGGCCTTGCGGCTGGTCTGAAATCGCGGCGGGGGATTCACGAAGTCATCACCACCATCATGCTCAACTTCATCGCCTTTCAAGTGGTGAACGAACTGACGCTGGGCGTTCTGAACGCCGGACCGGGAAGCAGCCGCACGGCGATGATCGCCGGCTCCGCCCGGTTTCCCTTGCTGTACACGCAGGGCGCGGCGCAACTGACGGCGGGGATTCTCGTCTCCATCGGCCTGGCGGCGGGCCTCAGCGGGATGCTGTACCGCACCTGGTTCGGTTTCCATCTCCGCGCGGTGGGGGAGAATCCCACGGCGGCGGCTTATGCGGGAATCGCGGTGCCCCGGATCCACCAGCGCGCGATGTGGGTGGGCGGCGGTTGCGCGGGGCTGGCGGGTGCGTTGCAGGTCACGGGCATCGACTACACCCTCTACGCGCGCTTCGGCGGCGGGTATGGATTCGACGGCATCGCGGTGGCCTTTTTGGGCCTGGGCGAGCCGTGGGCCACCATTCCGGCGGCGTTGCTCATCGCCACCCTGCGGGCGGGCGACCGCGCTTTGCAACTCGATTGGAACGTTCCCCGGGAGATGGTCTTCCTTCTGGAAGGCTTGCTGATTCTTTGCATCGCCCTCTTTACCCGGATGCGGTCCCATGAATGAATTCGATTGGATTCTTCCTTGGCTGAGTCACGAGCTGGCGTTGCTGCTCCACGCCGGCTTTCTGAAAGGCGCTCCCCTGTTGTGGGCCGCGCTGGGCGGAGCATTCAGCGAGCGCTCGGGCATCGTCAACATCGGCTTGGAAGGCATGATGCTGACCGGGGCGTTTTGCGCCGTGGCGGTGTCCGGCCTGACCGGCAATCCCTGGTGGGGCCTGGCGGCGGGAGCGGCAGGCGGCGGCCTGGCGGGAGGACTGCACGCGGGGGTGTGCCTCCGCGGCCGGGCGGACCAGATCGTCTCCGGCATGGGGATCAATCTGATCGCGATGGGCCTGACCGGATTTTTGCTTTTCCAAATTTTCGAGGCGCGGGGCAATTCGCCCGAGGTGCCTAAACTGCCCGCCATCACGGCCGCTCCTTTCACCGTTCCCGGATTGAACGAATTGCTGTTTCCCCTCTCGATGTTGCACGTCGCGCTCGCGGGCGTGTGGCTGGTCACTCTGATGGTATTCTACCGGACCCGTTTCGGCTTGCGCCTGCGGGCATGCGGGGAGGATCCCCGGGTGGCGGCGGCGGCGGGCGTGCGGGTGAACGCGTACCGTTACCCGGCGGTGATCCTCAGCGGCGCGCTGGCGGGATTGGGCGGCGTGCAACTCTCGCTCAGCGACATCAGTCAGTTCAGCACGGGCATGACCAATGGGCGGGGATTCGTGGCACTCGCGATTTTGATCTGCAGCGGCTGGCGTCCCGGCCGCGCGGCGGCCATTTGCCTCTTTTTCGGGTGCGCGGAAGCGTTGGCTGAACGGCTGCAAGGAGCCTGGCCCGCGCTGCCCTCCAGGCTGCTGCTGGCGTTTCCGTTTCTGTTGGCGTTGCTCGTCCTCTCGTGCGGCCGGCAAACCATGCGCGCCCCCCAAGCCCTGGGCAAAGATTTGGGCTAGGGGGGGAACCCGTACTGTTTTAGTCATTTGATCTCCATTGGAGAAACTCAACCGCATCCAGGAAGGATCACCGCCCTCCCGGTGCCGAGGCGGATCATAGGGCTTGATTCTTCTCCTCCGTTCGCTTATTCAGGTACAGTGTTTGTCGATTCTTAAGATGGCTGTGAAGGAATAAAGATGAATGATTCCAACCGTTCGCTGGTCCGTCCCCTTCGAATGCCTTGCCTGCTGATCGCTTGTCTCCTGGCGTTTCCCTCCGCCTCGTCTTCCGTAGAACTGTGGGGAGAAACCGTTGAGGGACGGTTGGATATTACGTATTCCTCCCAGTACCTGTGGCACGGCTATGACGTCTTCGATGAGCATGGAACCTTCCAACCCCGGTGGCAGATGGAATGGAACGGATTCTACGCGGGCGTCGTGGGCGAATGGCCCGATGCGGGCGGATTCGTGGATCAGACCGAAATCAATCCGTTTCTGGGATACGAATGCACCTTGTTCCCAGACGACTGGTACGCGCTGTACAACTACATCACGTATATCTACTACACCCATCCCCATACGGGCAACCAGCTGGACAAACAGGAATTGGCCAACGGCCTGGCTTTTCCCAATATGATTCCCCTCGGCCCGGCGCGTCTGGTTCCCTTCGTGGATACTTTCTTCGTATGGGACGGCACGCAAAGCAGCCGGAATTTCGACGCGGGCAACATCGTGGTCTTCGGACTGACCTGCGCGTATCCCCTCCCCCCGTTGCTGGCCGGACAAGAAAGGCAAGATCTCGATCTGCGGTGGGACGTCACCTATAACGACGGCGCCTTGCAGGCCAATTCCGCCTGGAGCCATACCTCGCTCGGCGCTTCGACGACCTTCGAGTGGAACAACTTCTATCTCACACCCGCCCTGGAAGCGCAACTATCGCTGGACGATTCTCCCTGGGCCGTGAACCGCGAAGACGAACTGGTGGCTTCTTTCACGGTAGGCTACCGGTTTTGACAGTCACAGAATCATCATTGGATCCCGTGCGGAGGAGTTGCCCCCCCGAAGCGCCTCCCCCCGAAGAATCTAACCTTTCCCTTGAATCTACTTGCATCCCCAGGACTTTGGCTTGCCCCACCGGGAAGTGCGAATCCCGGGCCGGGCAACACGAAAATCACGAACCTGGCCAAACCATTCCCTGCTTGAGGCCATAGGGTTCTACGATCCTAGCTTCATCAAACGCTCATCTGATGAACAAGTCTATATATTTATTGGAATTTCTGATAACCTGACATTAATAGCTCTGGCTTTTTACTTGCATGCCCCGCGCCGGATAGCGTCCGCTTGCTTTTCGCGAATGGGCGTTTCCGGCTGCAAAAGAGGAGGTATTTTTCTACATCTCTTTCTGCATTGCGCAAAACCGATTGAAGGAAAGGAGGCTCAAATACCGGTAAAAATCCACTCGATCAAGGTTGCTGCAAAGTGGCCGCAAATGGAGTTTCGCTGAGCATTCGGGCCGGGGCCGGTAAAAGCCCGGCCGGCAAGCAGAATGGATGCAGGCTTGGGTACAAGCCGATTCAAAAAAAAAGGAAAGGATTGAATAATATGACCCGATCGCGTTTGTTTGCGCTGGGATTACTTGCTTTTGGCCTGGTGATGGCCGGGAATGGGTCGTACGGCCAGATCTTGTTTACAGAAGATTTCGAAGGATTGGCGCTGGGGCCGTTTCAAAATGAAAATCTGGGCTCGATCCCTTCCCTCGACAACACCAAGGTCTGGACCAAAACGCCCCCCGAGGGATGGACGCTGGACGATTCCTTCATCCCCGCCGGCGGCGTGCGCGACTGGAGCGGATGGGCTTTCGCCAACGCGCAAGCCTGGGCCTTTGTGGCCGGGGATCAGCGGCGTTCGGAATTCACTAACGCCAAGGGGACGGTGGCCATCGCCGATTCGGATGAATGGGACGACCTGCCGCACGATCCCGGCGTCTATGAATGCTACATGAGCACGCCGGCGATTCCCATCGCCGGATTGCCCGCCAATTCGCTGGTCTTGACCTTCGATTCCAGCTGGCGGCCGGAAGGACAGCAAGATGTGAACATCGTGGTATCGTTTGATGGGGGAGAACCGGTGGAGATCCTGTACTGGAACTCCATCGAAGGGGACCCCTACTTTCATCCCGATACCAATACCAACGAATTCGTCACGGTGGCGGTCCCAAATCCAGCGGGGGCCCAAAACATGGTGTTGACGTTTGGCTACCTCTACGGCCAGAACAACTGGTTCTGGGCGATTGACAACATCAAGATCACCAGTGGAAACACCGTCGTGTTCGAGGAAGACTTCGAAGGGCTGCCCTTGGGGCCGTTCCTTGATGAAAACTTGCCCGAAGGCGTCCAGACCATCGATCCCAACAAGGTTTGGACAAAGACTCCCCCGCCCGGTTGGACCATCGACGATTCCTTCATGCCCGAAGGCGGCGTGCTGGATTGGCGCGGGTGGGCTTTCGCCAATGTCGTGGCGTGGTCGCTTGTGGCCCAGGATCAACGGCGCTCGGAATTCACCAAGGCGAAAGGCGCGGCGGCCATCGCCGATTCGGATGAATGGGATGACATGCCCCACGATGACGGCCCGTGGGAAGGGTATCTGTCCACGCCCCCCATCTCCATCGCCAATGTGCCGGCCAATTCGCTAGTCCTGACCTTCGATTCCAGCTGGCGGCCGGAAGGACAACAGGAAGTGAACATCGTCGTCTCGTTTGACGGCGGCGAACCCGTCGAGGTGCTGTATTGGAATTCCACCGAAGGGGATCCCCACTTCCATCCCGACACCAGCACCAACGAATCGGTCACGGTCGAGATCAATAATCCCGCCGGGGCGCAAAGCATGGTGATCACCTTCGGCTACTTGTACGGCACCAACAACTGGTGGTGGGCTATCGATAACATCATTCTCCGGTCGGGCGACATCACGGGCGTGCCGGATTGGGAAATCCACGAATGACGCGCGGGGAAAATCAATCGGGCAATCCACGGATGCCCGAAGACAGGTACGGAAGGGAAAGCCGGGGGCTTTCCCTTCTTTTTTGGGGGATCATCCGGAAAGTGTGTCCCTAGGGAGGTAAAATCGATTCCCTTCACCCCGGGATGAAGGACGGTATCCAGGCCGCCCCTACTATAATCCCTCACCCCGGCCCTCTCCCCAGTGGGAAAGGGTGAATAAAAGAGAACGCCGGGGACACACCAGGTTGCGTTTTGAACTTGCCCGGCCCGATCGTGGAATCCCAGGCGGCATGGCGGAAGCCTCGCCCTCCCGCTTGAAAACCGGGCCTGCGGGAAAGTAAGCCTTTTCAAAAAAAGCCTTTTCAAAAATTGGACCGGTACTGCGTTTCCCCCCCGGTGTAGGGCATGTCCCCGCGGCTGACGAGGCCGTTGGTCGAATCGTAGATCACCACGGTGTCCGGGCTCACCAGGCCGCGCGCCCACAACTCGGTCTGCAAGCCCCGGTCGGTGGTGCGGTCCGGGCCCATGCTGTTCAGCACCCAGGCCTTGATATTCAGTTCGGGATTGATCGCCTCGTAGCTGCGGTAGTTGTACGACTCGCGGAGCATCTCGTCTTCATAACCCTCGGCCGGCAAGGTCTTCAAGAAAGGATCCTGCAAATCTACGCTGCCGATATAGGCCACGGGCGTGGTCAAGGGAATCAGGCGGTACGTGATCGAGTTGTAGCGCGCGGGCAACGCGTAGGCGTCGAAATAGGGATAGCGGTTGTGATCGATGCGGTAGGTTTCGATCGCGGAACCCAGCGCCCGCATGTCGCCTTTGACTTTCGCGATCTGGGCGCGCAGTTGGGCGTTGAGAAAATTGGGCACGGCGATGGCCGCCAGAATGCCGATAATGGCCACGACAATCAATAACTCAATCAAGGTGAAAGCTGCCCGGTGAATACCCAATGGTGGCATGATGGGATTCCTCAAAGGAAATTGACTGAAAACAATGTAACGGATCAAGCCACCGCGGTCAACAACTCCGTTCTCAGGATCCGGCCGGGGCGGACCGGACCGTCCGCCCCGGGAATCCTCTGCTCCGTTCTGACTTTCCCCGCTCATTGCAATAGTGTCAACAAACTCTGCGGCAGGAAGTTGGCCTGCGCGAGGACCGAGACGCCCGCCTGCAACAACACCTGGCCTTGCGTGAACGTGGACGACTCGCGGGCGAGATCCACGTCACGCAGGCGCGATTCCGCGGTAAGCAGGTTTTCGGACGCGACGCTCAGGTTGGAAACCGTGCCCTCCAGGCGGTTGGTGGCCGCGCCCAGCAGGGACCGGGTGCGGTTGATCTGATCCAGGGCCTTGTCCACAATGATCAGGGCTTCGTTGGCCCCCTCGATGGTGGTGATATCGATATCGTTGATGGTCCGCCCGCTGCCCGGCCCGTACCCCAGGTATTCGCTGGAAAGATTGCCGATGCTGGTGCGGAAATTCTGATAGGCGAACGCGCCGATCTGGAAGTTCATGGACCGGTTCACCGAGGAGAGGATCAAGGTGACGCCCGGATCGGATTGGCCCGCGCCCGACGCGGTGATATCGAGGATGGCGTCGAAATCCACGGTCAACATCCGCGCGACTCCCGAGGTGGCATTGTCGATAAAGACCACATCCTGCGCGCCGTTCTGGAACGTGACTTTGGGCCCGCCGTTGAGTTGCCCCACGTATTCCTTTGCCTCCACGTCCAGGTAATCCGCGCCCCCCGAGAGGTTGGATCCCAGGCGGAAGAGGACTTCGTCCCGCACATCCCCCGGCCGGGTGGGCTCAGGCCCGATGTAGTGAATCATCTCGCCGGCCGAGGCGCGGATGGGGGCTCCACCGTTGATCCGGATGGTGGCCGATTCGGCGAAACCTTCCTGGATCAGTTGGCCGCTGCTGGCAATGGTATAATCGGGGGTCGTGTCCGCCGCGCTATCATTGAAGATCAAGGTAAAGGCCAATTTCGAATCGTTGCGGCCCAAATCGTCGATGAGTTGCAACGTCCCCTGGGCGGTCAGGGTGAACAGGGCGGTCTCAAACCGGGTTTGGACGCCATCGGCCACGGTTCCTCCCGAATAAATCCGCGTGCGGTAGTTAAGTTCCTGGATCAGGCCGGATAGGGTCGTGAACTGGAAATCATTCAGGACGGCATCGGCCGCGGGATTCAGGCTGAAGGTGTAGGTGGCCTCGAACGTAGAACCATCGGCCTCGGTCCCGCGCAAGGTTACCGTATCGCCGCTGCTGATGGAAACGCCGCCGGTGTAGATGCCGTTGACGAAGGTTCCGTTGAGGTATAGGCCGTTGGCGGATCCGGTCAGGGTCGCCGTGCGGCTGATGATCGAACCGCCCCGGTTGCGCAAGAGGATGTCGCTCTCCACGATCCGGTTTTGCGCGCCCTGCACGTCCTGCACTTCGATCAGGAACCGCCCGGTGTCGAACGTGGATCCGGTGATGGCCGTCACCGCGTTGCCGATCCGGCCTTGGCCTTGGAGGGCCGAGTTCGCGCCGATCGGGCCGGAACGCGTAACTCCCGCGGCTTGCGTGACCAGGGTGCCGCCGCGGACCAGGCTGAGGTTGATCGAAGCGAGATTAATGGTTTCCACCTCGTTGAACAGCAGCAGCCGCCCGGCGTTGTCGCCGGTTTCCGCCAGGGTGACGGTGGTCCGGTACGCCGCGGGGACCTCGGCGGGCGTGGCCACGCCGAAGAGCGCCATTTCCGCCTGGTCGATGGCGTTGTTGATCAATCCCAGCAGATGCGTGGTGCTGCCGGTCATCGACGAATCCCCAAAGGACGATCCCGCCGACGCGCTGAGCACGCCGCTGAACCGGGTCACCCCGTCGGCCAACACGCCGCTGAACGTGATCTGGTCGCCATCGATAATAGAGACACCATTGAAAAAAGCGCCGCTGCCCAGAACCGTGGCGGTATCGGCGGCGGTCCCGTTCAGCCCGATGGTGGTGGTGAAGCGGGCCAGGCTGACGGCCAGATCCGTCTGGTTCTGGATGCCCGTGTGCATGGTGAAGGATTCGCCATCCTTGCCCAGGCCGGGCAGCATAATCTGATGCCCCTTTTTGGTTTGGACGATATTCAGAAAATGGGTGCCGCTCTCCAGGGTGTTGGAACTGGGCCCCGTGTCGATGCGGATGCCATAGTTGCGGGCGCCGCCCTGGCCGGGCTTGACCGCCGTCTGGACGCTGAAATCGCCGTTCAGGAGATGATTGGTGTTGTACATCGTGGTATTGGCGATTCGAGTGATCTCGTCAATACTCTGAAACACTTCATCTTGCAGCGCCTGCCGGGCCTGGATATCATTAACTCCCGTGTTCGCGGCCTGGATGGCCAGCACGCGGATGCGGTCCAGCCGCAAGGTCATTTCCTCCAACGCGCCTTCCGCCACGTTGATCACGTTGATGCCGTCCTCGGCGTTCATGACCGCCCGGTCCAGGCCGCGGACCTGGGCGCGCAGACGGGTGGCGATCGTCATCCCCGCCGCGTCGTCTCCGGCGCGGTTGATGCGCAGCCCCGACGAGAGACGCTCAATGGACTTCTGCACTTGGCGGCCGGTCCGGTCCAGGTTCCGGTTCGCGGTCAAAGCGGCCACGTTGTTGTTGACTCTTGAGATACTCATGGTTTTCCTCCGTGAAAGGGATCGTCCGGCTTCCGTGCCGGACCGTGGGTTGTGAGGCAGAAGCCCCTGGGTATACTCCACCAACCGCGTCAGGAAATCGCGTCCTCCTCGGCCGGGCGGGCGTAGAGGCGTCGAGTGAGCCGCCTCGGCGCGCGCCTGGGAGAACGAAACGCGGCCGGCATGGAATCGATTCCGGGTCTTCCGCCGGGAGTGGGTGGAGTTTTGGCCGTTTACACCAGGCCGGACGCCGCCAGAAGAAAGGACAGGGGTGCTAGGCTCTATCCCCCGGCCGGCCTTCCGGATCGGACCGAATCAAACGGCCGTTCCGGGTTTGGCCATACTCCGATCACGAGTCGAAGCCATCGTGGACCTCTTCCCCGCCGGTCCCAGGGAGTCAACCTGGTTCACTCTGGCGCGATCACCGGAGGAAGGCGGGTTATGTGAGGATTTCGAACGGGATACACTCCTTCGCGGAAGTCCAAATTGGGTACCGCTGACACGCAACGGCTAATGGCAGTGCGGTTTGTCCGTAACCGCCTTGGGCGCAATACCAAAATCAAAAATGGGTGCGATGACATAAACAATGGGCATACACGGTTCTCTCTTGATCTCCATCTCCACCGCTTCCTGCTGTCCTCCTGGATGTCTTTCCCGCCAACGCGGGATTCCAGGAGGAGGCCTTGTTTTCCCTCACCCCAGCCCTTCCCCCGAGGAAGAGGGGGATAAGATTCAGGTGGCTGGGACGGCGGCAAGTTGCGGCCTTCGGTTTCCTCCCCCCACCGGGGGGAGGTTAGGAGGGGGTTGATCGAATCCACCGTGCCGGACCGTTTTGATCAACCCTCTCCTAAGGGGCTGCCCTCATCCCGGACAGCCCCAATCCTGCAACCGTATGGACGGCCGGCCCCATCGGCCGGGGAATCGCCACCCCATCCCGCGGACGGAGGAAGAAGAAGAGTATCCGCCGGATAGCATAGTGGACTTCGGGTCGCACTCCCGATTTTCCCGGGCGTCAGCCGCTCCGTTCCGGCTCGCACTTCCGGAACGGGAACGGGCGAAGGATTCGCGTGGCCGATCCTTCCTCGGCAATTCTGGTTGGATTGATGGTCCCATTTTCCTTTCTCATGGAGTCTGATCGAGGCCACATTCCCGCCTCATCCATTCAAGGGATCCACCGGGGCGGGCCGCCGGCCGGACCGGGAATCCTTTCAAGGGATGAAGAGAATGGCTGCCTATACCGCCAGGCCATTTAATTCTGGGCGATGGATGCTCCTCCGGATGCTTTTCATCTTTGATCTTTCGTCTTGGCCGTCTTCAGACCGGCCCGGAGCGGGGAAGGCGGAGCGGTATCTCCCCGCCCCGGCGCCGGGGATCAAATCGTGAATGATCGTGTTCCCGTTGCGGTCCTCATTGTCCCAGGAGGGCTAACAATCCTTGCGGCAGGAAATTGGCCTGCGCCAGGACGGAGGTCCCCGCCTGGAAGAGAATCTGGTTCGCGGTGAAATCGGATACCTCGGAGGCCAGGTCCACATCACTGAGCCGCGATTCCGAAGCCCGCAGGTTCTCCGAGTTGACCGACAGGCTGTCGATCGTGGTCTCCAGCCGGTTCGTGAACGCCCCCAATTGGGAACGGGTGCGGCTGATTTGATCCAGCGCCGCGTCCACAATCTCGAGGGCCTGGTTCACGCCGCTGACCGTGGTAATGTTGATGTCGGAAACGGTCATGCCGCTGCCCCGGCCGAAGCCGATGTTGTCGGCGCGCAAATCAGGGATGTTGAGCCGCAGATCCTGCCCCTTGAACGGCCCCACCTGGAAATTCAGCGCCTGGTTCACCGTAGAGAGCAGGACCGCGTAGCCGGTCTGGGTCCCCTGGCCGGACGGGCCGGGGATATCGAGGATCACGTCGAAGTCAAGCATCAAAGTCTCGGCCACCCCGCTGCTTTCCCCGCTTTCAAAGAAGACATTCCGATCGCCGTTTTGGAACGTCACGGCCGGGCCTCCGTTCAACCGGCCCACAAATTCCTGGGCTTCGATCTCGACGGTGTCCGCTCCCTGGCTGAGAATCGCCTGCTCCATGGCTTCGCGCTGGCCCGCGCCGATCCGCATCATGAGGCGGGGCGTGGGTTCCTGAAAACGGGTGGGCGTGGGACCCGATAATAATACCTGATCCCCGGTCCGGACGCGCTGGCGGGGGCCGCCGTCGATGGAGACGGTGGCCTCTTCGGGATTGCCGGCGATGAGCACCTGGGCGCGGTCGGTCAAGGTGCGTTTGCTGCCATCCACCGGATTGTGCCCATTGACGATCAGGAACAATGAGGATTGCGAGTGTTCGGCGATGTCGTCGATGAGTTGCAAGGTGCCATTCCCGGTCAGGGTGAGTTTGGCGTCCACGAATCCGCTTTGCTGATTCAAGGGGGCATTGACTCCCGCGGTGCGGTCCCGGTTGTTGAGTTCGTCGATGAGGCCCCCCAGCGTGTTGATCCGCCCGTCGCCGAGATCGGCGTCGGCGCCCGCGTCCGCCGTGATGGTGAACACGGTCTGGAACGTGCTCCCGTCGGCGTTGGTGCCTTGGACGGTGATGGTGTCGTTGACCTGCAGGGGGATACCCGCCTGCGAGTACGTGAACACCGGTCCCACAAAGGTCCCATTGAGAACCGCTTTTCCGGCCAGGGTGGTGTTGCGGGTGATGATCGAACCGGCCGTGTCGCGGAACGAGAGTTGCGTCTCGACCTTGCGGCGGTTGGGCGGCAGGACATCGGTGACTTCGATGCGGAACAGGCCGGTGTCAAAGGTGGAGCCGGTAATGCCCTGCACCCGGTTGCCGTATTGGCCGCCGACTCGGCGCCCCTCGACGAAATCCCGGGTCGATTCCACCTGGTGTTTCAACTGCCCGGCGTCATTGATTACACTGAAATGGATCTGGAAATACGAGGGCGCTTCGGCAATGTCCGCGCCGGTGGTGACGGTGGTGCCTGCCGCGCGGGCGCTGAGAAAGCGGATGCGCCCGCTGCCCAGTTCCTCGGCCAACGCGCTATCGGGCAGGCTCACATGGGTCTGGACGAAACTTGCGGGAATGTCCGCGGGATTGCCCCCAAAGAGAGCGGTCTCGGCGTTGTCGATGGCGGCCTGGATCTGCTGGATCAACTCAGTCATGGTCCGGGTGCTGCCCCCGCTGGTGACACTGAGCGATCCGGCGAAGGGGGTCACGCCGTCCGACAGCACCCCTTGGAACGCGATGGTGTCGTTGCCCGCGATCGTGACGCCATCGATCGTCAGGGTGTTGAGCGGATCGGCGGCGGCGGCCGCGTTCGCCCCGCGCAAGAACCGGCCGCGGGTCACGGCGATATCGACGGTGTCCTTGACGCCGGTGGCGTAAATGGCGTGGCCGTTCTCGTTCTTGGAGGGCAGCAGATTTTCCGAACCTTCTTTCGTGCGGATGATGTTCAGAATCGACGTGCCCGATCGCAAATTGCTCGCCGTGGGATCGGCCGACACCCGCACGCCGACCTGGTCCTGCCCGGCCTTCACCTGCGTCACGTTGGCGTTGTCGCCGGTGAAGAGCAGGCGCGAACTGAACCGGGCGGTCGAGGCGATCCGGTTGATTTCATCAATCTGCTGAAACACTTCGTCTTGGATGGACTGAATCGCCGGCGCGTCGTTGGTTCCGGTGTTGCCGGCCTGGATGGCCAATTCGCGGATCCGCTGCAGGCTGGAGACCAGGGAGTCCAGGGAGGCCTCGGTGGTGTTGGCCATGCTCATACCGTCCTGGGCGTTGCGGATGGCCATATCGGTCCCGCGGATCTGGGTGCGAAGCCGTTCGCGGATGGTGAGGCCCGCGGCGTCGTCCCCGGCGTGGTTGATCCGCAGGCCGGACGAAAGCCGCTCGATGTTCTGCGCGAGCCGCCCTCCCGTGATATTCAAACGCCGGGTGGCGCTCATGGCGGATACATTATTGTTGATACGGGTAATGCTCATGCTCGTATCCTCCCTGATACTGGCGGACCGGCAATCCTTGCCGGTGGTGTCGTTCCTCTCCCTCCGGGAAAGAAACGGAATGCGGGTGGGGACCGCGTTGAACGGGGAACGAACCCCGGGGATTCATCCGTGAATCCCGGCGGTTCCCTGCCGGAAGATCCGGCGTCCTCCAATCCCGGCTTCTCCGTCCGGAATTGAATTCGTCCCATTTATCGGCGGCGGGGTTTTGACCTTGAGGGATTTTTTTACTGGCTCGTCCGGCAAGTGTGTACTTGGTTTCAGATGGCCGCTTCGCATCTTGTCGATGCGATCGATGCTCCCCCTAAAATTTCCTCTCCTTCCGAGAGCGGATCAGGCTGAGGAATTTTAGGAAAGGCGGATTGTGGTTCCGCTCTCCTCCAGGGGCGGATGGAATCAATTTCATTTGGCACGCACTTCATTGGGTGCGCACCTCGCGGATGAACCTTTTTCTTCTCGCCTTTCCGCACTCCTTTCCGAAATCACTTTGCATTATGATCGCCTTGTCAATGTCCGCACATCCACCTCAGTCACTTGCCCCAAACGAGCGGCCGGGAAGGATGTGTGGAATTCCAGCCCTGGAAAGGATCGCGCCTCTATGTCAGGTGAATTGTATTTGTGGATCGGTTTCAATGTATTTGTCCTTGCGATGCTGGCCTTGGACCTGGGCGTGTTTCACCGCGAAGCCCATGCCGTTTCGTTCCGGGAAGCCATCACCTGGAGCGTGGTATGGGTCGTGCTGGCGTTGTTGTTCAATCTGGGGATCTATGTCTGGAGCGGACCGCAGCGGGCCATCGAATTCTTGACCGGCTACCTGATCGAAAAATCCCTCAGCGTGGATAACATTTTCGTGTTTCTCATGATTTTCACGTATTTCCGGGTGCCCGCCCAATACCAGCATAAAGTGTTGTTTTGGGGCATTCTCGGGGCGCTGGTGATGCGGGCCGTCTTCATCTTCGCCGGAGTCGCTTTGGTCAAACAGTTGCATTGGATCATTTACGTGTTCGGCGGCTTCCTGATCTTCACCGGGGTGAAAATGATCACCGGCCACGGGAAAGAAATCCACCCGGAACGCAATCCGGTGCTGCGGCTGTTCCGGCGCTTCATGCCGGTCACGCCCGATTATGAAGAAGACCGGTTTTTCGTGCGCAGAAACGGCATCCGCTATGCCACCCCGCTCTTTATCGTATTGCTCATGATCGAAACCACCGATCTCATCTTCGCCGTCGATTCCATCCCCGCCATTCTGGCGATCACCCTGGACACCTTCATCGTGTATTCCTCCAACGTGTTCGCCATCCTGGGGCTGCGGGCCTTGTATTTCGCCCTGGCCGGATTGATTCAGCTCTTCCAATATTTGCATTATGGCCTCTCGGGGATTCTGGTTTTCGTGGGCACCAAAATGCTCATCTCGGATTATTACAAAATTCCCATCGGCATCTCCCTGGGAGTCGTGGCCGGATTCATCATTCTCTCGGTGTCGGCTTCTCTGATCTCCTCAAAAAAACAACCGGAAAAACTGACCATCTGACGCGCGAAAACTTTCCTAAGGGAATCCGCGCAGGGATACCCTTGACCGGTTGGCTGTCCAAATTGGGAAGCGCGGCCGGCGAGGGACACGGAGAGCCCCGGACGCAAGCCCGGGGAGGGATAAACCAACTGGAATTATTCCACCCTTCAGGAGACGGCTTTGCAGCAGCCCAGGGTTTTTATCCTGGGCCAAAAACGTCGAAGGCACGTAATTCCCGGATGAATCCATTATGGAACCGGCTGAATATTTGTGATTATTAATGCCCTTTTTTTGCGGCGCTCTCTCTATTTATAGGGGCATAGTGCCAGGTTTCTGATTCCACAGACGCGAGAGGAACAATCCATGTCCACGACCGCCGCTTCCTTTGAATCCCAAATCGCGCAGGATCTCGCCAACCTCATCCAGCGGCTCAGCCGGGAAATCGGGCAACAAAAGGAATTGACCGATTCCAAGGCCTTCACCCTGATCCGCTTGTACCTGTCCGCCATCCGCCAATATATGTCTCTGCAAAAGCAAATCGCCGCGGCAGAGGCTCCCCAGCCCGCGGCTCCTTCGAAACCGTCTGGCTCTCCTCACGCGAATGGTTTGAAGCAAGCGGAGGCCACTCCCCAATCCGGACAGGGCATCCGGCCCCGGCTCGCGATCCAAACCTATCCTCCGTTGGAACACCCGAATCCCGTGTCTCCGGAACCGTTCCCCGCGCCCGGATTGCTGAGGAACCCTCCTAAGCCCGCCCCGGCCGTCGCGGTACGGACGGATCTTACGCCCAGGCCCCTGGCAGGCGAAGGCGCGGCCACCCGTTTGAAATAACGGCTCACCGCGGCGCGGAGGGCGTCGTTCCCGATGCCTCGAGGGGACCGATGTACTCCGTGCCGATGGCCACCTCGTCAAACCACACGCGGTTGACCTTGGGGCTGTTGTGGACGTACAGCATCAGCCAGAAGTCGTTGATTTTCAAATCCGCCGTATCGCGCCAGCGGATCCCCGTAAAATGGCCGATGCGTTTCCCGTCCACCCAGAATGCCTGCTCCCCGTCGGCTTTCCCCGGCGTGTTGGCCTTGACCATCATCTCCAAGCAGTACCAGCGGCCGCGCTCGATGAGCACCGAAGGCTCGGGCCGCATCATTTCGCCCCAGTATTTGCCCATCTTGGGATCGATGGGCATGTCCATGTGGTACGTGTAGAGCATCAACTCGCCGGGAGCGGGATGGCGTCCCCAATTTCGCCACGGCTCCAGCCCGGTAGTGAAGAAATCATCCCCCGCCGGTTTTTGGCCGGCCTTGCCGAAGGCGGACCATCGGTTGTCGGCGCGGTTGGCGAGCAGATGGACGAAATGCATGTGGTTGCCCTGGTCGAAATCCTCGGCGAACCGGCAATACCAGCGCGCATAAACCTGATCGTAGCCGGGCAGGAACCACTTGTTCAGCTTCGCTCCGGTCCCCGCTCCTTCCGGGGCGGTGACCTCCACCGCGTACTTCCCCCGGAACACGTAGTCCGGGTCCTCGGTCAGCCGCAGGCGGGACGGATCGTTGACTACCGAATCCGCGTCCCACTTGTCCAACGTCCCGGATTCAAAATCCTCTGTGAAAATCAATGTTTCTTCTCCCCACGAAGGGAGCCCGAATACCATCGGACACAAAACCGCGGTTACGAACATGATCGGATTACACATAGGATATCGATTCTCCTCTCCAAATTAATGGGATTTGCATATCGCGAAATCCACCCGCATTTTCCTTCCTCTCCCTTGGGGAAAAGGCCGGGGTGAGGGAATATCCGTCCCGCCTACCGTATTCCTTCCGATTTTTCACCCTGCCCTTTCTCTCCACTTCTATTTCTATACTTCAATTCCCCCTCCCGGCCCTCTCGATCAACGACCCTTCTCTGTCCTCTTTGGCTTATCTTACCGCGTTGAATACAATGAGATAGAGTAAACGCCTTACCACCGGGAGCGAAAAGAAATGAACCAATCCCAACCACCGTTCTCCGATCCTATCGACGAAATGTCGCGGGGGTACACGGCCGCGCAAATCCTAATGACCGCCAACCGCCTCGGCGTGTTTCCCGCCCTCGGGAAAGGGCGCTTGACGGCAGGCGAACTGGCGGAACAACTCGAAGCCGACCGGCGCGGGCTTGCCATTCTCTGTGACGCCCTCACCGCCCTGGGTTTGCTGCGCAAAGAGGAGGATACCTACCGCAACAGCGAACTGGCGCTGGAATACCTGCTGCCGGACAGTCCCAATCCCAAGATCGCGATCTTAAAACACGGGGCGAAGCTCTATGAGCGCTGGGGCCATTTGTATGACACCGTGAAGACCGGCCGCCCCGCCCCCCAAGAGGCTCTAAGCCCCGGTTTGGCACAAGACGAAACCGATTTCGCGCGGGCAATGGCCGACGTGGCGCGGAGCAGCGCGGCGCAAACCGCGGAGGCCATCCCCCTGCCCGGGGCGCGGAGCATGTTGGATGTCGGCGGCGGTCCGGGGCTCTACGCCATCGAATTCGCCCGCCGCAATCCGGATCTTCGGGTCACGATCCTCGACAACGCCAAAACCCTGGAAATCGCGCGCGCCAACGTCGAACACGCGGGATTTTCGGACCGGATTTCCTTCCATCCCGGCGATGTGATCGAGGATGATCCGGGCGAAGGGTACGATTTCATCTTGCTCTCGAATCTCATCCACAGTTATTCGGATGCCGTGAACCGGCACATCCTCCACAAATGCGCGCGGGCGCTCGCCCCGGGGGGCCGGCTATGCGTCAAGGATTTCCTGCTGAATCCGGACCGGACCTCGCCGCCCTGGGCCGCGGTGTTCGCGGTGAACATGCTGGTCAACACGGAGGGCGGAAACTGCTATACCCGCGAGGAGATCCGTTCGTGGATGGAGGACGCCGGCCTGGCCTGGGAGGGCGGGCGGGACGTGGCGGTCAACTCGGGCCTCGTGATGGGAAGGAAAGAATGATTATTTTTGAATCTGATACGGCAGTTCCAGATCGTGGGTCTCGAGCAGGGCCTGGTCGGTCAGGATTTCCGCGGTCGGCCCGTCCGCCACGATCTTTCCCCCATGCAGGATCAAGGTCCGCCTGGTGAGTTCGTAAGCCAAATCGAGATCGTGGGTCGCGATGATCTGGGTCTTGTCGCATTCCCGCAACCAGTGGATCAGCAACCGGCGGGACCGGGGATCGAGATTGCTGCTGGGTTCGTCCATCGCCAGAATTTCCACATCCATCGACAAGACCGTGGCCAGTGAGACGCGCTTCTTTTCGCCGCCGCTGAGATGAAACGCCGAACGCTTTTCAAAACCGGACAATCCCACTTGCGCCAACGCTTTGGCCACCCGGCCGCGCACTTCCACCGGCTCGAGGCCCATGTTCAGCGGCCCGAAGGCGATGTCGTCGAAGATGGTCGGGCAAAACAACTGATCGTCGGGATCTTGAAAGACCAGTCCCACCCGGCGGCGGATTTCGGGCAGATTCGCGGGAATCACCGGCACACCGAAGATTTCCACGGCTCCGTCCGCCGCCAAAAGCCCATTGAGCAAGGTCAGCAGGGTCGATTTCCCCGCCCCATTCGGGCCGGTCACCGCCACCCGCTCGCCGGCTTCTACGGTAAATGAGACACCCTGAAGAGCCGTGGTGCCATCGGGAAACGTATATTTCAAATCCTGGACTCGTATCGCGGGAACGCCCATGCCTGCACCATCAAACCCATTATGCCCCGGCTGCCGGGGGCTTCATCTTATTGAAAGATCACCCAAACGCGAAGCGCCACCGCCACCAGCGACACCAGCGCGGCTATCAGAATGTCCCGCGGAGTCAATGCCTGTTCGTTCAAATCCATAATGGTCCCGTGAAATCCGCGGGCGCACATGGCCTGGTACATCCGCTCTCCCCGCTCATAGGACCGCAGAAAAAGAACCCCCACCAGCTGCGAGAGGCTTTTCCACTGCAACGGCAGTGACGGGGCGATCAGGCGGGACCGCCGCGCCAGCAGCATCCGCTCCTTTTCGTCCGTGATCACGAAAAGATACCGGTACGCCACTGCCAGCGTGTCCGTGATGATCCGCGGCGCGCCGAACGATTGCAGGCCCTTGAGCAGACGGTGGAACGGCGTCGTCAGGTTAAGAAACACCATGCTGTAAATGGCTATACTGCCCTTGATGAGGATGTTCAAAAACAATTGCCATCCTTCCCGCGTGATCCGCACCGGCAGAAAGCCGATCGTCCCATGCCACAAGGATTCCCCCGGTTTGAAAAACGGAATGAACAAAATAATGATCAGCAGGAAGGGCACCACTTTCAAACCCTTGCACAGCGTATGCCGGAGTGGAACACCGGTGGAAATCAGTCCCGCCAGCAGCAAAAACGCGTACGGAATAAAAGCCGCCTCCCGCCCGGGCCCGATGGTCACCACGGACACGATGAAAACCAATACCATGACCAACTTGGCGCCGGGGTGCAACTGATGGAAGAAACTATGGCCCAGGCTGTGATGATCGAGGAACTCATGCTTCATGAGCGGGCTTCTCCGGCTCCGTCCCGCCGGGGGCGCGCCGCAGTCCCCGCGCTAGGGCATACCCGCCGAAATACAGCACCAGCGTCCCCACAAATCCGGCCACCGACGTCGCCAGGCTCTCCGATTGGATTCCAGGCATCGCGTAATCGGGTATCACTTCAGGCGTCAATGGCTTCTCCACCGCCTTGGAGATGAATCCATAGTGCTCCGCTACTTTTTCCAATCCATCCGGCCAGGTCGAAGCCAACGGCGACAACACGGCCCCCACGAACAACGCAATCCCTAATCCGATCAAGATTTCCGAGGTTTTCATGCCTTCACCTCCACGGGATACGTCGTGACGAGATCCGGCCGCAGCACCAACACGGTGGTCACGACCAAGGTGGTGATGATGGCTTCCCCAAGGCCGATCACGGCATGCACCGACAACATGGCCTTGAGAGTCAATCCGGTTGGGTAGGTGCCCGAAAATCCGATTTCCAGCGCGCAGGCCGCGGCGCTGGCCACCACTGAAAACCAGGAACCGGCGGCCACGGCCGCCAGATAGCCTTGCCGGGTTGGCCAAACCTTTTTGCCCAACGTGAAGAGCAGATACCCCAGGCCGGTGCCGATCACCGCCATGTTGAGAATGTTGGCCCCCAGCACCGCCACCCCTCCGTCCTGAAACAAAAAACATTGCACGATCAGCACCAGTGAGATCACCAGGCAGCCCAGCCACGGCCCCAGAAAGACCGCCGCGAGCACGCCCCCCAACAGATGCCCCGACGTCCCTCCCGCCACGGGAAAATTGATCATCTGCGCCGCGAACACGAAGGCGCACAAGATCCCGGTGAGGGGAACGGTTTTCTCTTCAAACTGCCGCTGGCTTTTCCGGGTGGCGGCGTACAGCGCCCCCACCGCCACCACATCGCAGGCCAGCCAGACGGGTGTGCTTAAAAATCCATCGGGAAGATGCATGGTGCTCTCCTTGTTCTCCAGTATCCATCCCCGGCCTGGGGATCCTTCCCGGCGGCTTCTTGTTATCGATACGCCTTCCCCCAGGTGATACGATTCTAATGATTGTATGATAAATCCGCTCCCTTGAATATCCCTCTGAATGCCATGTGCCCCATCCGCTGACCAGGCCGGTTTGGGTTCGTGCTTTTCACGAACTCTTCTCTCCCCCGGCGCGCCCGGCTGGGATAAAGTAAAGCCCAGGAAAGAAATCCTTGCGGCGGATGAGGCAGAAAGGCCAAAGCCATGTCCCTGTCACTTCGGCCCCGATGGCGGAACTGCGTCCTAAAACCCGATCCGGAAATCCGGGAGATCGACCGGTGGGAAGACCGCATCGCTCCTCTCCCCCCAAACGTGTCAAGAATCCGGGAACTCATCTCCACCCTCGAATTATGCCACCATAAAGCCGGGCGTTGGATCCAAAATATCCTGGAGGCAATCGGCGCTGGAGACACCCAAAAGGGATTGGGCACTCGCTCCCCGGATCATGGCCACCCGGCGGAAGGGATTTGGCAAAACACCTGCGCCGCCCTGTCCGCATGGTGTGCGGGAAGTCCGGCCAGTCCGCTGACGGTGATGATCGATACCGTGCCTGCGGCGCAGATGCTGGCGGGCCTCGGCGAGCGCTCCCCCCTGAAAGAATGGCAGGTGTACCGGGTAATCGAGAAAATCCGGAGTGTCATCCATTGGCCGCGTTCGTGTGAAGATCCCACAACTCAGTATGTTTGGCTTCTCTTGGGAGGAGAGGGAAATGAAATGATGTTTCGGGACCGCTGCCCTCAACCATACCTGGAGCATGAGGATTTCTGGCAGGCCACGGTGCGGACACTCCTGCATGACACGGTGGACGGATGCCCGGCGGTTTTATCATTGGGCTTGGCCATCGACATGCTGTGGCCTTGCCATTGGCGGTTTAGTGAAAACCTCCGGATCGTCCTCGGCGCAATCGGCGGTTCTCTCCATCCGGAACAGCCCTTTACCGCTTGTGGGCGGAATATCGCTTGCACGCCGCTTCGCCGGCAGATGGAGACGATTTCCAATACATTACGTGTTTTTGCTAGCGGCACGGACACAAACCAGGAAATGCATGCTGCTATTCTAGTGATATTGGGAGTGCCCACGGAGACCAAACGCTGGCTGGCCGCCTCCCTGGATAAAACCATTCGGCTCCAGCTCGATCCACCGCCGGATATCCGGGCGCTCTCCCGCCTGGAAGGCCCGGATTGGATTAACCAGGAATGATCCGGCCGAAAAGGGCGTCGGTTGGCAGGCAATCCCGAGAATCATTCCGGTCAAAAATGGCGTAACCGGTTGACGGCGAACCCCGATTCGTGTGAAATAGGTTTTCACCTTGGTTTCCATTCTTCCCCGTTTTATCGAGCAATCAATCGATCACCCCATCCATCCCCCTTGCCTGCAAGGGACAATCACAAAGGAGAATTCGTCTATGAACAGCAAGCCGCTTTAACCCTCGCCGTTCCGCTTTCCCTCGTTCTAGGATTGCTGGGAGTTTTCCCGGCCGCCGTGGCGCTGGCCGGCGAAACCGAACTGGTCACGGAAGAAGGAGTGATCGCGGGCGAAATGACCATCGATTTCCAAACGCGGGTCCTGCGCGACGCCACAGGGAAACTGGCCGAAGGCTCGCCCGCGCAGAGCGCCAAGGATATCTACACGTTCACGTTGGATGTCGCGAAAACCACCGAGTTTGCCGGCACCATCACCCCGCTGCCGCGTTTGTTCAGCCGGGTCTTGGGGCGGGAGATGCAAGCGGCGGAACTGTATTATGATGTCACCCTCTCGGTGCGGAATCCCGCCAACCTGGCCCAAAAAGTCCGGGTCGGAAAATGGGTCGGCACGGTGCCCATCGATGAGAAAGGGGTTTACAACCTCGCCGATGGGAATCCAGACATCCCAATAGTTGATATCCTCGGTGCCCATCGATGAGAAAGGGGTTTACAACCTCGCCGGGGGAAGCGAGAAGGGCAGCCCCCTGCGTATGGCCATCGAGACGGTCGGGAAGGCGGAAGGATTCACCGAAAATTTCGCGGGGCGGTTAGCCGGCAAGGCTCCCGAGAAAAAAGGATTGGTCCCCTATACCTTCACGCGCGTCATTGGAGGAAAAAAGATCAATCTCCAAATCCAGAACAGCGATCCCATGCGGTTCGACAACATCGTGTTGGCCGCGGGGCCCGCGAAGATCTATCCCCGGACCACCGTTAACGGCCGCCTGGATTATGACTATGAAACCGGCAACTGGTTGACCGATGGCATCCGGTTCCGCTATTCCCTGGAAGGAACCGATGTCGAGGACGTAATGACCGGATCCATTAAGTGGGTGGAAGATCCCAACCGCGACCAGAACGGCAAAGGAAGATACGAATTCAACCTGCGCTTCAATGAAGACAAACATCAATCGGCCACCAGCGAGAGCGATGTCTTCGGAGGCGGGACCAGCGACGAGGAAGCGTTCTTCTTCGTGGACAACTCCGTTCCCAGTCTGACCGGCACCGTTGAATACGTGGACACGATGGTTTCCGGCAGTGAAGCGCCGGCCAGCAGCAAGATCACCTACAAGTTAAACGCCAACAAATTGACCAAACAACAAATTGTCAATTTCTTCAAATTGTGGATGATCTGCATCGGCCCCACGAATGACGAATAAGAACGGCGTTGCTTTCCCCTGGCCTACCAAGAAGAATCCCAAGCCTCCGGAATCTCCGGAGGTTTTTTTTCGATTCATCCAGCCAGTGTGTTCTTTTTAGCATGAGAAGCGATCCGGAATCCGATCGATCCGGCTTGCGATCTCCCCGGGTTCCTTCTCCCTCAGGGAAAAGGCCAGGGGGAGGAAACGCCATAACTCTGGGGACATATCCTGGATACATGCTCCCCAAATGATCCAAAGCAAAACGGGCATAATTTGCCGTCCCGGATTGTTGAGACCTTCGATTCCTACCCACCGGATCAGGTCCGTGCCGTCCTCAAACCGCCGGCAACCGTGCCCGGGTTCCTGCAAAGAGCATGACCGGGTTGAAATGACCCTGCTAGCGGCGGCAGGCTATGTATAAAAATCCACGGGAACGGCCTCACTCCTCCTGGCGCAAGGGATATACGGATCCACTGGATTAAGGTAATCTTGGCATGAAATTTACTATTGAAAATAACCGTGAGGATTTGAACATTTCGTTTTTGACAAAACCATTTTGATCTAATATATTGAGGGCCATTCTTTTAGATCTCCTCCCTTGAGGGAATGCTTAATCTTCCTGTTTGTGGGGCCGATAGTTGCTTTTGAGGGATTTGAGGGATTCGATGGGATCTCGCGCGAGTAAAACGAGTAAAAAGAAAGCACAACCGAAACAACCATCCCTGTGGATCGAACGGTTATCGAAGGCGGCAGGTAGTATGACCACTCAAACCAAGGAGCTGATGGTTGGCGCATGGGAGGAACTTGATACCCGGCGGCGGCGGGAAATTTTATCGATTTTTTTGATCGCCTCGGCTTTAATTTCGCTTCTGGCTTTGCTCACCTACTCGCCGGAAGATCTCGCTGCGTATTCCTATTCCGGAAATGCGGGACAAACCGAACACCCGATTCATAACTGGGTCGGCAAACCAGGCGCCCTGTTGGCCTATAGCATCATTTTCATGTTCGGCGCGGCGGGCTATTCCTTGCCTGCCCTTTTGCTGCTGTGGGGCATCGACCGGATCCGCAGCGGGGCTTATTCGCCGCTGCGCAAGGTGCGCATCCTGGGATGCTTGATTTTGCTGATCACCCTCTCCAGCTTCATGGGATTGCTGACGGAGTTGCTCAATCCAGCGCTCGGTGACGAGCAGGCGTGGCAGGTCTGCGGCGCGATGGGCTTTCTGCTGAGCCGGCGCCTGCTAGAACTGGGTCCCGCCGGAGCGCTGATCGTCAATATCTCCATCCTCCTGGTCTCGGCCCTGCTGTGCACGACGTTTTTATTCTCCGATTTTTATCAACGCGTGTCGGCCTACCTCTTCCCGCCCCGGAAACGCATCGAGGATGAAGAAAGGGAAGAAACCGGCGAGCTGGAAGAACCGGAGGAGGAGCCGCGGGAATCCTCGGAACGGCGGAACCTGTTGCGGACTACAAGCGGGATCCGCTTGAAACCACTGCGGGAAACCTCCGGGCTCATCCTTGAACCGCTCTCGCCCCCCCCCTGCATCCCGGAAGCCTCCTCTTGGCCGCAATCCGAGGCGGCCGATGACGACTCCCACCTGCCCCCGCTGCAGGTAGAGGGTGCGAGCGAACCTCGCATCGTCACCCAGGACGAGGAGGAACTGGAAGAGGTAGATCTGGGCGTGAACCTGATCCAAACCCCCAGCCAGACGGATTACCAGCTGCCGCCTATATCGTTGCTCCAAAAACCGGAACAAATCAAACCGGAGGTGGCGCGGGAAGAAATCATCCACAATTCGCAGACCTTGGAACAAACGTTGCGGGATTTCAATATCACGGCCAAGGTAGTCGAGGTGAACTACGGCCCCACGATCACGTGCTACGAGATCGAACCCGCGCCCGGCATCAAGATCAGCCGCATCGAGAACCTGGCCAACGACATCACCCGCACATTAAAGGCGGAAAGTGTGCGCATCGTCGCCCCCATCCCCGGCAAGGGTACCGTGGGAGTGGAAGTGCCCAACCGTTACCGGCTGGATGTATTGCTGCGGGAGATCATCGGCTGTGAAAAATACCAAGCCGTCACTTCGAAACTGAAAATCGGGCTGGGGAAAACCATTTCCGGCGAACCGTATATCTTCGATTTGATGAAAGCCCCGCACGTGCTGGTGGCCGGCGCCACCGGCTCGGGAAAATCGGTGTGTATCAACGTCATCATCACCTCGATCCTGTACAACGCCGCGCCCCACGAAGTGAAACTGCTGCTGGTCGATCCCAAGCAGGTGGAACTGGCGCTGTACCGCGACATCCCCCACCTCCTTTCCCCGGTGGTGACCGATCCCAAAAAGGCGGGGGCCGCCCTGCGCTGGGCGGTCGACGAAATGGAAACCCGCTACCGCTTCCTCAAAAAGGCCGGCGTGCGCAACATCAAGGAATACAACAAAAAACGCATGGACCAGCAAGAAGGCAAACAACCAGAGACCGAATCCTCCATGATCCTGCCCGGTTTTTTGCCCTTCATCGTGATCATCATCGACGAGTTGGCGGACCTGATGATGATCGCCCGGGTGGAAGTGGAATCGGCTATCGCGCGGCTGGCGGCCATGGCCCGCGCCGTGGGCATACACCTGGTGCTGGCGACTCAGCGCCCCTCGGTAGACGTGCTGACCGGCGTAATCAAAAACAACTTCCCCTCGCGTATCGCCTTCCAGGTATCCAGCTCCGCCGATTCGCGCACCATTCTCGATACCAAGGGAGCGGATTCCCTCATGGGCCGCGGAGACATGCTGTTCGCGCCTCCCGGCGCGGGAAAACCCATCCGCCTGCAATGCGCCTACATCTCCACGGAGGAGGTGGAGGACATCGTCGAGTTCGTGAAGTCCCAGCAGGAAGTGGAATACGTACAGGAGGAATTCACGCCGCTGGAGGACGAGGACACGCCGGACAGCGAGGCGGGGATGAGCGGATCGGAGCAGGATGATTTGTACGACGAGGCCGTGCAATGCGTGCTGGAGAACGATTCCGCCTCGACTTCCCTCTTACAACGCCGCCTGAAGATCGGCTACGGCCGCGCCGCCCGCCTGTTGGACCTGATGGAACAAAACGAAATCGTTGGCCCCCCGCGCGGCAGCAAACCGCGGGAGATCTTACTCAATAAAATCCACTGAACCTTGTTAACCGCCTTTTCTTAGCCCAGCCGGGAGGAGCTGGCGCGCTTCGACCGGAAACGGGAGAAGAAAGGCGCGAACGCGGAGTGGATCAATCCCCATGATCCGGAAGCCCAGATCACCAAAATAAAAGACGGCCGCACGCCTTGGAGCCGGGCGGGATGCGGCGGGTGCCCTTGCGGGAGACAGCCAACATCACGAAACGGTACCGGATCCAGATCGTGGGATTGAACCTGGGAGTGGTGATGCGCGCGAAATACAAAGTAGGGCCCCCCCGGGATGGAGAATCCAGGGAATAATTCCCGTTGGGCCCGCGTTGACCGGTGGAATTTACCTTGTGGAGACATTTTTCATGTTATCCATCATGTTATCCACCTGGATAGAGGACGTGATTCCGCAGAAAAGGATCCCGTAGTTTCCGGACTTACATTTTCGGAACCACTAACATCCCGCCACGCCCGCAAGGAAAAAGAAGGTTCTACCATGGGGTTGATAATCAAGGCTTGATTTCTTTCTTCTCAAACGGTGCCCGCTGGGCCGGAGCGGGGGGCAACCACTACTTCACTTCCACACCTTCACCCCCGGAACGGTCAATTCGACGCGGTAGAGGCCGGTCCGCGCGGTGATGAAGAGAGTCTGGTTGTCCGGACCGCCAAAGGCGCAGTTGGCGGGATTCTCGGGGACCGCAATGATCTCTTGCCGGATCCCTTCCGCGTTGAAGATCTCGATGCCGTTGCGCGAGGCGATGTACAGGTTGCCCTGCGAGTCCACTTTCATCCCATCCGGGCCTTCGACCTCGAACAGCACCCGGCCGTTCTTCAACGAACCATCCGGTTCCACGTCGAAGGCGCGCACGTGGGACTGGGCGGTGTCGGCCACGTAGAGGATCTTCCCATCGGGTGAGAAGGCGATGCCGTTGGGCTTATCGAAATCGCCCGCCAGCAACACCGCTTCGCTGCCCGGCGGCACCCGGTACACGCCTTTCACGTCGATCTCGCGGGCCCGGCGGCCGAGTCCATAGTCGGGATCGGTAAAGAAAATCATCCCGTCGGAGCGCACGGCGCAGTCGTTGGGGCTGTTGAATTTCTTCCCTTGGCAGGTTTCGGCCGCGGCGGTGATGGTCCCGTCCGCCGCGGTAACCGACACGCGCCGGTTGCCGTGCTCGCAGGCAATGAGGCGGCCCTGGGGATCGAAGGTCAGCCCGTTCGCGCCGCCGCTGTCTTCCCGGAAGGCAGTGACCTTTCCATCCGGGGTCCATTTCATGATCCGGTTAGCGGGGATGTCGCTGAACAACAGGTAGCCATCCTTGTGCCATACCGGACCTTCGGTGAACTGAAAGCCGCCCGCCGCTTTTTCCACCGGAGAGGCCGTGAACCGGGAGACTTTTTCCGATCCGCAGGCCGGCCCCAACCCCACCAGGATGAGCAGGCCCGCCCAGGCGGAAAACCACAGTCTGAGTATCGTGGATTTGGACATGGGAGGTGTCCTCCTTGGAACAGGATATGAGGATGGATGATGCGAAACGCAAGACTCCCGGTTGATCCAGGCGCGGCTCAAGCCTGCAGTTCTTTCGCGTGAGCCTTGATCCGGCGGATGGCCACCGCGATTTGCTCGATCTGGGACCGGGTGCCCATAAGGCATTCGTGGCTCATGAAGAGGCCTTCCTCGCAGAGGCGGTCGTTGACAGGGCATTCGTTGGTTTCCCAATACTGCTTCAACCGCTCGGGCGGGAAAAGTTTTTTGTACCAGCGCGAATCCAGAAGCGTCTTGAGGAATGGTTCCTTGTTCAGGGGTCTGTATCCGCCATAGCAGGATACACCTTCCTTGTTGAGGGCTTCGATGAAGCGCGCGCGGGGCAGGCCTTCGAATGGTTCCTTGTCGTAATGCATCATGTACAGATAATAACCGTTTTTGCTTTGCTGCGGGTATTGGACGGCCGGCCGGATGCCGGGGATTTCCTTGAGCAATTCGCTGAGATACTTGGCGTTTTCTTCGCGGTGCCGGCATTGGGCATCCAAGCGGGTTAATTGGGCCAGCAACAAGGCGGATTGATATTCGGTCATGCGCAAATTGGACCCTTGATGGAGGTAGCCCTTGCGGGTGCCGGTCAGCCGGTCACGCCCGTTGTTATGGAAAGCATGGATTTTGTCATAGAGGTCCTCCCGCTGGGTGACGCACGCGCCGCCCTCGCCGCAAGGCAGGATTTTGGTGGATTGGAAGCTGAAACAACCGATATCGCCCAGGCCGCCCACGCGCCGGCCTTTCCATTCTGAGATATGCGCCTGGCATGCGTCTTCAATCACCGCAATCTGGTATTTCTGGGCGTTGGCGAGGATGGCGTCCATGTCGGCCACGATCCCGCCCAGATGCACCGGTATGACGCACCGGGTGTTTTCGGTGATCTTGCCTGCCATGCTCTGGGGATCCATCTGGAAGGTCTGGATGTCGGTATCGACGAACACCGGCAGGGCGTATTGTTGCAAAATGGCATTGAGTGTGGCCACAAAGGTATAGGGGGGGATCAACACCTCGTCGCCGGGCCCCACGTCCAAGGCGTACAGGGCCGTGTAAAGCGAATTGGTTCCGTTGACGGTGGCGACGCAGTATTTCACCCCCAGTTTCTCGGCCCAGGCGTTTTCAAAGGTGGTGGTGATGTTGTCGTAGAGGCGGCACCAAGCCTTGCGCCGGAGGGCGTCCATGAACTTCTCCTCATCCAGTGGCTCGATCATGGGCCATTCGGGAAACGGGCCTTCCACGGCGGGCTTGCCCCCCAAGAGGGCAGGTTTCGATTGAGAAGCGGCCTGGGAATCGGCGGAGGGGAAAACCACCGGAGCCAGCAGGGCGGCTCCCGCGGCGGTGTAGGACGTTTTGACAAATTGGCGGCGGGTGACGGGGGAAGTTTTCATGATTTATGCTCCAATGTTCCGAAATATGCTCCAATGCACCAAGAGGGACCGCGGCTGGTATGCTTCTACAATTTTTTTGGGGTAAGCGCAAGAGGGAATTCGAATTTGAACTGTACGGGATAAGTGTCCAGTGAGAAAAAAAACCGCCAATCAAGAAGTCCGGGGAGGATCTTCTTCAATCAGCGGTTGGGGAGGTTCGGTGCTTTTATTCGTAAAAACTGCTTTTATTCGTAAAAACGTGCTTATGGACTACGAATCACCACGGTGGCGTTCCATCCCTTAATTTTGGATAAACGCCGACAATCCCACGGCGAATTCCGGATCCTGCAGTTTTTTAAGGGCCTGGGCCTGGATTTGCCGGACCCCTTCGGCGGAAAGCCCCAGCCGGCGGCCGGCTTGGCGCAGGCTGGCCGGATCTTCGTTGTCGAGTCCGAACCGGCAACGGATCACATCCTGTTCCTTGGGAGTCAGGAGGGCGAGAGCCTGTGAGACCTTGTGGTTCAGTTCCTCGAGCCAGAGACGGCGGCGGAGCGGTTCTTCTTCGTGGACTTCGAGGTGGTCTTCGATGGCCTGGCCCTCATCATCCTCGGCATGCAAGGAAACGGTGGTGGTCCCCAGGTTGGCGATGTATTCGACCTTGTCCACGTCCATTCCGATCCCCTCCGCGATTTCACGGTAATTGGGCTTGCGGCCGTGGGTCTTGATAAAACCGTACTCGAAGTTCTTGATTTTCTTCAAAGAGCCCACCTTGTTGATGGGAATGGTGACCGTCCGTGATTTTTGCTCCACGGCCCGTTGCATATAGAGCCGGATCCACCAGGCCGCGTACGAGATGAGGCGGCATTCCTTGGCGGGATCGTAGCGGTCGATGGCTTCGATGAGCCCCAGGTTGCCCTCTTGGACCAGATCGGCGATCGACAAGCCCTGATTGCGGAACGAAATGGCCATCCGTACAACAAAACGCTGGTTGGCTTCAACCAACCGGTCCCGGGCTTTTGCATCCCCCCGGGCAGCCTGGGCCAGCAGTTTTTTCTCCTCGGCCAGAGTTAACGGCTTATGTTCCATCCCTTTGAGCAATTTTTTGATCGAGACGCCATCATAAACCATATCCCACCTCCCAAGCCGGCGATGAAATTCATGTTGAGTAGCGATGGATTCCCGGCTCCTATTCAGTAGTGTCGAAAAGAGGGAAAAAGTTGGAAAAAAAATGCAGAGTAGAAGATTCGTGTTGGAGGGGCATGAAGCCAGGGGGAAGGATTGGTGGATGCCCAATTCTTCCGGTTCTCTATAACTCCGCCCGATTGCTCATTACACTACCACACCCGTCACATTCTTTGGGCATTGGGTGAATGTATCCGGTGGCAATCAGGAGGAAAGGCATGGCCGCGTCGCTGGGGTGGCTGGATACGGGGATCTTGATTGTTTACGCCCTGCTGATGATCGGCACGGGCATTTATTCCATGCGCAGAAGCCGTACGTCCGAGCAATTCATGGTGGCCGGGCGCTCGATTCCCGCCTGGGCGGCCGGCCTGGCCATTTTCGGCGCCTATACCAGCAGCATTTCGTACATCGCCACGCCGGGCAAAGCCTACGACACCAATTGGCATCCGTTTATCTTTTCGCTGACGATTGTCCCGGTCGCTTGGATTTCTTGCCGTTATGTCATTCCTTATTACCGGAAATCCGGATTGATATCGGTTTATGAATTCTTGCAGGACCGCCTGGGGGGGTGGGCGCGGTTTTATTCTTCTTTTTCGTTTTTGCTGTACGAAACCAGCCGCACCGCCGTAATCCTTTATCTGGTGGGCTTGCTGGTGAGTCATTACATCCCGCTCGGCATCGGCACAATCATCATCCTGGTGGGATGCGTTACTATTCTGTATACCCTCTTGGGGGGAATGGAAGCGGTGGTGTGGACCGATGTGGTGCAGTCCTTGGTGATGATTACCGGCATCGCCTTCTGCGCGTATCTGTTGACTGTGGCGGTTTTCTCGCGGCCCGATTTCCTCATCCAGACGGCTTTCGATCACCACAAATTCAGTTGGGGCCGCTGGGAGTTCTCCCTTTCCCCTCAAGCCGGTTCACGCACGGTGTGGGTGATGATCCTCTATGGACTCATGGAAAATTTCCGGAGTTTGATCGCCGATCAAAATTATGTCCAAAAGTACGTCTCCGTGGCCACCGAGAAAGAGGCCCGGCGGTCCGTGTGGATCGGCATGTGGGTTTACATTCCCCTGACGGCGGTTTTTTTGTATATCGGAACGGCGCTTTTCGCCTTTTATGCCGGCGGGGGGGCCGTGCTTCCCGAGTCCGTCACCAAGGGCGATCAGGTGTTTCCCTATTTCATCGCCACGGAAGTGCCCATCGGATTGAAGGGATTCCTCATCGCCGCGATCATGGCCGCCGCCATGAGCACGGTATCGTCCTCCTTGAATTGCGCCGCGACGATCGCTTTGATCGATTTCTGGAAAGTGTATGTCAATCCCCAGGCCAGTGAACAACACAGCCTCCGGTTTCTCCGCTGGAACACCCTCCTGTGGGGTGTCTTGGGCACCGGGTTTGCCCTGTTGATGATCAAAGCCGGCAGCGCGCTGGATATCTGGTGGACTCTCGCGGGCATTTTCGGCGGCGGCATGCTGGGATTGTTTCTGCTGGCCTTGTTTGGAGTCACGCTGCGTCCCTGGCAGGGTGTGACAAGCATTGCCATCAGTATCCTGGTCATCCTCTGGGGGACATTTTCATCGAAATGGCCGGCCGCCTGGCAATGGGCGGCTTGGCAGGTGGATGACATCATCCTCGGAACGGCCGGCACCGCCGCCCTGCTGGCCGCCGCCCTGCTGTTCGGATGGCTCAACCCGAAAGCCAAGCAGGAGTGAGATGCTGGAACGCGGCCGTGTCTTTCGCCGGATTGAAACCTATAGTGAAACGCCGTCCCTCGGCGGGATCTCCCCCCCCTGGCGTCTCATCCCATGCGCGATCCGCGATATTTCTTCCTGAGTCATCACCCCCAGGAGCCGCGCGAGACCCAAGAGGATGATCCCATACACGAACGGGACGGTCAGCAGGGGCAGGCCGGGGATCAACCGGGTCATTCCTCCGGCCAGCAGAGAGACCAGCAAGATCCCTCCCGCTTTGCCCATTGGAATAGGCAGGGCGAACAACCGCCAGGCAATCCACCCCATGACGGCGAGCAAGATGAATTGAGACAAAAACGATGCGCCGGCCGCTCCCACCTGCCCAAACCATCGGATGAAGAACCAATTCGTCAGAAACGAAACCACCACCGCCCCCCCGGTAAACGCCACCAACCAGCGCTGCCGGTTGCGCGAGGTGAAGACCACGATCACCAGCGTGTTCAATACGGATAGATTCAATGTGGCCGACAAGACCGCCAACACCTGGCTGGAGATCATCCCCGTCTCCCGGATGAAATTCATCCAGCCGTGTGCCCAGCCCGCCAGCAGCACTGACACGGGAATCGTGATCGAAAGCAGCACGATCACCGATTGCCGGAACAAGGCGCGGTAGGCGTCTTCGTTTTCCCGGTAATACCGCGACAAGGCCGGATAGATCGCGATGAGATACCCCGACACCACCATGGTCACCCCTTCGATCAAAAGGCTGGCGTAGGTGTACGGGGCGACGGCTTCGTCTCCGCCCATGAGGTACTCGATCATCATGACATCCAGGCTGAGATAGAAAACATTGAAAAATCCATACAACGCCAGCGACCAGGACTCGGACAGCATGTATTGGATGGTGGAGAAGGAGACCGGCGTGATGAACGAGAAAAACCGCAACCCGGCCGCGGCCAACAGGTAAAACCAAAGAAAATTCTCCAGCGACACGGCGCCTGCCGCCGCCGCCAAGGGCATGGAAAAGTACACCGCGAGAAACAAGATGAAAATGGAAAGCATCCGCGCGGGCAGATTGGTATAGAAGACGTATTCCATCCGCTCGATGGCTGTGAATCCGCTGCGCAACACGCCGGTCAAGGACAACATGGCCGAACCCGCCAGCGAGATGTAGATCACCGTCAATTCACTCCCGCTTTTTCCCCGGAGAACGGCCAGGTAATAAAACACCCCCCCAAAAAACACCAGCGCGAGGATGGATTTGAGCAGCAACCCGTGGAACAGGTAGGTGGCGATCTTGCCGGTTTCGCGCGCCCCGTCCCGGGAGATCAGGTTGTCCAGCCCCCCGTCCATGAAATGGCGGCCCAGCCGCCCCACGTAAAACGAATACGTAATCAACGCAAAATCGGATGGGGACAAAAAGGCCACCAACAACCAGTACCGGATCAATCCCGACGCGCGGCCGAAGAGGTTGAACAAACCCATGAAGATGGAATTCCGCAGGATGGAACTCACCGCGCCGTCTCCCGGGGGATCCGGTCCGCCTTCAGTGAGAGGATCCGGAGCAGCCGCGGCGGGACCGTGGCTTCGTCTTCCTCCTCCATGAATACGAGACATTGCAGGAGATTCCGTTCCTGAAGGGTGTCGAAGCCGAATTCCAAGGCTTGTTCATCCAGGCGCTCATTGGGATGGAATTCCGCCACACGGGTATCGTTGTTGAGCCAAACGGAAATCCGCGCGGCGCCGGTCCAGGGTTTCGCCAGCCGCAGCGTGATCCGCAGTCCGTGTTTTTCAGGCGCGGAAACATACACGTCAGACGAGAGGGCGCCATTTTGCGGGAGATAAAAGAATCCATCGCGGTGCGCTCTCGGCGCGTAACACGATCTCAGCAAATCTCCGTCCGCCGGATACATGTCCCTCAGGGATCGTCCCGCGAATCCGTCGCGGAAATATTCCGCGCTGGGATCGGCGGGCCGCAGCGTGAGATAGCGGTCCATCTCCCGCGCCGCGGCGGCCGCGCCGCTGTTCCGGTATGCTTGGAGCGCCGCAAGATAAATCCCTTCCGCGTGGCCGGCGAATTCCACTCCCGCGAATGGCTCGAGATCATTCCACATATCGCGCGAGTAGAAACGAATATAGTTGTACAAAGGCTTGGGATCGGGAGGTTCTACCGGATTGGGTTGAATCCGCCGGTCGATCACCATCATGCGGTAACCGGCCAGCAGCGTCAGCCGCCCGGGATTGTAGAGCGATACGAATGCGTAATAGGACTTGGCTTCGTTTAGGTGCGGCGGCCCGATTCGCTCCACGGTTCTTCCCAATTGATAATAGAGCCATCCCTGCCGCAAGGGGGGATAGAAATTGACCGCTTGAACAAACTGGTCCCGCGCCTCGGGCAGGTAATCCCCGGCGGGGCGGGATAGAATCGCCTCTCCCACTTGGAAATACAACTCCGCGATCCGGCTGGCTTCGGCCGTCCCTGGCGCGGGATTCAGGGCTTGACGCTGGAATTGAATATATTTTTCCGCGGCTTGGAGGGAGGAATAGAAACCGGAGGGAGGGGCGGCCGTGATCTCCTGCCGAATTTCATTCCAACGGGACTCGTTCTGGGGATCGGGAAACAAAGCCACCACCACCAGCGAGAGGGCCAGAACTGCCCCGCAAGGATAAATGATCTTCGATCGGACGGCGGGCATCGATCACCCCTTTTAACGGCGGATTGGGCGGAACGTCAGGAGTGTTTCTTCTTCTTTTTCTTTTTTGTGGAAGGTTGCGCCCGGACAAACAAATAAGCCCCCAAAAACAAGGCGATTCCCACGGCGAAGACGATCATCGGCCCCCATTGCGGCTGTTGTCCGCCTTTCCATGGCCAACTGTCCGCCCCGGCCGCCGGACTGGATTGCGCGGCCCACAGAGCCGGTAACCGCGTATCCGTGATGGGGCATCCTTCCGCCGGCCCCCAAAGGGCCGGCCAGTCTGCCGGTTCCCAATCCCAATCCTGCGCCAAACCGTACAGTAAACTTACCACCAATACCACGACCGGCATATCGCGTCACTCCCTCACCCGATGGATAAGAGAGTATGCCTGACTCCGCCGGCGTTCATCAAGGGAGCAATCCAAACTCTCCGGATTAGGGAATGCGGGCGAATTCCACCCGGCCTTCCCGGCTTTCGGCCGGATCCATGGAAAAATGAATCGCCCCGGCGCTGGATTCTCCCCGGATTTGATACAACACGTCGGCCTGGTGCAAAAAGATCCGGGACCGGTTGGTCGCTCCCTCCACCATAACCCCCGCGGGGGCGGAATAAACCAAGGAATAGATATCGGGATGCCGGCGGACGAGTTCCCCCGAGGGGCCCGCCAATACCGGATCTCCGGGCTTCACCGGCGCCCCCAAGCTGGGGAGAGGGCGTACCAGGTTGGGAGTATGGATCAAACGGGCCTTTTGCGGCGCTTCTCCGGGATCGATCCGGTCCAGGAGCAACGGCTGGTACATCACCGGGCAAAGTTCGTTTGATAAGACCAGCACGGCGGTATTCTTCATGGCCGGGCCGTCGGGCATGCGGCCGGGAAGGTCCAATTCGATCCACCCTTCCGGTTCGTTCACCCGGCGTGTCACGCCCACATGCAGGGGAGTGTCAAAACGCAGGCCGTGAGGACCATACCGCAGTTGGGTTCCATCGATCAGCCGCATCGACTGGAACGCGTTGTCATGCAGGCGGATATGCCCGAAACCGCCCTGGAACACAATCCGCTGGCCAAGGCAATCCGCTGAATAGGCCACATCCGGATTCATGGACGAGAGGAAAAGATGGGTCTCACTTCCGCTCTGTACCATGAAGGCCATGGCCTGGAAATCCCGCGGATTGGGCTGCGGCGTAAGCGCCAGGCGCGTGATGGAGAGGTCCGGAGCGGCATCGCCTTGGAACCATTCATGCAGCACGGCGTAGAGATTCCCCTCGTCTTCCACCATCTCCCGCCGGGCAATGACAAAGGAGCCGTTTTCCTCTTCCCCCGCAATCAATTGAGTTCCCACAGGATCGATGATCCACACCCGCTCCCGCCGTTTTTCTTCTCCCCAGGGCTGATACGTCCAACGATAGACGCCTCGCAGCCAGGCCGCCCGGACGGCCCCCCTGTCCCGCAGAAAAGCGTAATCCCCTTCCTGGGCTTCGTAATCCGCCCATTCGCCTTCCGGCAGCGATTCCAACATCCCGGGCGCGTGATAGATCCAATCATGCGTCCGTCCGCCCCGGGCCCGGAACAGATCCACCGCGAAGGGGGAGGAAAGATAAATCGTCCGTTCGTAGGTGCTAACGGGTGTTCCCGTGAGTTCGGCGGGATAGGCCGCGCGCTCGGTGTATTGGCCGTCCGCCACCGCCTTGGCATAGGTTGTGCCATCATCGAAAACTTTCCAACTCCACAACAAGGCATTACGCGGCACGTCTTCGCTCGTGGGGGCGGGCCGTTGCGGAATCCGGTTGACCACCACCGTGTTGAAACCCGCTGTATTTTGGCGCCCGGAGGGGGTATCCGCCGGCGCGGGAAGGTCCATCCATTCGATGGAAAGCAAGGCAGAAGGCCCTGTCCGCCCCGACAAGCCGGTATCCAAATAAAGCGATACGGGAATCGTGTCCGAAACATCATGAATCAGCGCCGCGCCGCTTTGAGGCAAGGCCACCGAGGCGATCACCTCCGGCGGCCCTCCAGCCAGCAGGCTGGGCTCGGTAAAGAGCAACGATTCCGGCCGGCGGGGATACGTCTTATACAACTCCACCAGCCAATTGCGCAGATTGGCATCGGGGAACAACGCGTAACCTAGTTCTAGAAACCGGATCAGTTCCGGCCCGTCAATCTTTTCACGCGCCAAAACGGAAGGCCAGCGGTGAGCGGGATAGGTCAGCGTGGTCAAGACGGTTACTGTCTTTTGCAGGAGCGGCTCCAACACGGAATATGCTTCGGGCGAACAGGAACGGAGAGCCGCCCCGGCCAGCAGAAAATCATGTCCGGTTTCCACGTGCCGTTGGAGCGTCCCCGTATGCAACAGGCCTTCGCTGGTCAACGCCAGACGGGCGGTGGTTGCCAAGGACGGGATTTCATCATTGCCTCTAAGGCTTTCCTCGGCCAGAGCCGTCGCCCCGGCAATCAGCCCCGCGTACAGTTTCACCGCCTGAAGGTGGAACCGTGTGTCGTCGGCGGGAAGGCCCGGGGGAGCCTCAAAAGCCTGTTCGATCCATGCCGCAAACCGGTCCCGCAAGGCCTGCCGCTCGGGAAGGCTGGTTTTCAGCCATTCCGGAGCCGCCGTCAGCCAGTCCAGGCATTGGGTGGTTTGCGCGATCATCCGCAAGGAGAACGCGTCCGCCGCGGCGCCGGCTTCCTGCCAATTTCCTAGAATATCCGTGAAAATCCGCACCGCCTGGGCCATCCGTTCATCCCCGCCGAACAATACGGCCTTCAGGCATGCCGCTTTGATTTGATTCTCCGGCCGCGAGAGGCCGCCCACCCCCCCGTCGATCATCAAATCGGTCCATTGCGCACGTCCGGCGGTGTTCCGCGCCTCCAGGACGCGGACGGGGGAATACACGAAGGGGGGATCGCATTCCGGCTCGGTGGCTTGCTCCACGCTCGCGCTCCAGCCCCAACCGCCCGGAAGCACATAAGCCCCGGTCACCAGGATGCTGATCCAGAACATGACTCCAGTTGGACGAAAAATAAAACGTGATCTCATAGCGCGCCCATGCCATTTCTTAGGTTTGCATACCCGCTTATCTACCATAGCCTTCCGGTTAAACGGTTGAAAGCCATTCCCGGCAACCTGGAAATAAGGAGATGGAAACGGTTTTGGGGGATTTGGCCGTGTGTCTAATCCATCCGGTATTGCCAGCCAGCGCCATGAATTCCCTGCCCGGCCCCAAAGACCGCGCGGAGGGATCCGGCGGGAAATACGTATGGGAATCCCATTGCGGAAATGATCAATGATCGCAGGGGGAGTTTGTCATGGGACCTAACCAATGTGTCCGGCTCACCAGGAGATTCGCTCTCCCGGAACAGAAGATTGGTGGGTGAAAATCCGCCCGCATACCGGGGGAGGTTAGGCGTGGCATGACTGAGGAGAAACACCGGGCCGGTTCAACACCACGCGCAAGCCACTCAAGCCACTATCCAAGAAGGTATGGCCCATCACCCGTGCGCGTAACGCGGCAGGCCCAGGTAATGGAGCAATAGATGCCCCACCACCACCTCCAGGCGGGAATCTTCGGTCAACGATATGCGGATGGTGTCGCCGATCCCCATTTGGAGCAACGTTCCCAGCCCGGCCCACGAGTTGACCACCGCCGCGCGGCCGCAACCCGCCTCGGTGACTCCCAGGTGTAACGGATACGTGGATTTTTCGGCAAAAATCCGGTAAGCGTCCACGGTCCATCGGGCGTCATTGGCCTTCAGCGACACCACGATGTCCGTCACGCCTTCTTCTTCGATTAACCGGACGGAGTTGGCCGCGCTCAACGCCAGCGCCTCCGCCGAATGGTTGCCGTAACGCTCCAGCAGGTCCTTGTCGAGCGAGCCGGCGTTGACACCCACGCGGATGGGGGTTTTCCGCGCCACGGCTTCCCGCGCGATGCGCCGCAGCAGTTTGGGATCGCGGATGTTGCCGGGATTGATCCGCAGCTTATCCGTCCCCGCCTCGAGGGCCGCCAAGGCCATAGGCGGCCGGAAATGGATGTCCGAAACGATGGGAATGGGCGAGTTCCGGACGATCCGCGCGAACGTTCCGGCGGAATCTTCGTCGGGCACGCTGACCCGCGTGATATCGCAATGGAAAGGCGCCAACGCGCAGGCGTCCTCCCAGCATAGGATCTCTTTGAGGATGTTCTGCTCCCGTTCCGGCAGATTTTCGGGGTAGATGGTCATGGAGGCTTCAATTTCCCGCATCACGGCGTCGTAGTCCGTGGTCGGAACTTTGACCATGGTCTGGACGGCGATGGGGGCGTCTCCGCCGATGCGGATGTCGCGCACGGTTACTTGGGTGGTTTTACGGCGTTCCCGGGTCACGTGGGAAGCGGGAAAGGGGGCGGTGGCGGTCATAGGCGGTTTGCCTCGATTTGTTGATGCAAGTGTTGGGCTTTTTGTTCCTGTTCCACGGCTTCGGCGGTCCGGCCAAGGAGGCGGTAATAGCGGGCCAGCTTTTCATGATAGATGGGCCGGGAGGGAAAAAGAAGTTGAGCGGTTTTCAATTGCTCCAGGCATTGATCGGTCTGGCCGGCGGCAAACAGGGCATCCGCGTAATCGGCGCGGTAGGCGGCGCTGCGGGGCAACCAGCGGACCGCTTGTTTCAGGCAGGCGAGCCGTTCGAAGACCGCGGCCGGGCCGGGAGTATCCGCCCACAGGTGCCCCAGGTGGTTCCAGGATTCGGCATCGGTCCGGTCAAAAAAGACAGCGCGTTCATACGCGTCCCGGGCGGCGGTTTTCTGCCCGTCGAGCGCCAGGTAATATCCGTTCGCTTTATAAGTTTCGTTCCAAAAACGGAGCAGGATCATCATAATCCATACCACCGCCAAACCGGTGCCGAGCAGAACGGCGGCTCCTTGGCTTCTTTTCCTCTGGGCAGCAGGCCGCCCAGGCGGAGGATTGGCCGTTGAGGCTTTCCGCGCCGTGGCCACGCCCGCCAGAAACGCGGGTGCCAGCCACATCTCCATCAGGTTGTTGTGAAAATCGGCCAGAGACAACAAGAGAAACGTCAAAACCGCTCCCAATGCCGCGAAAGGATAAGGCAAACCGTTCTCTACCCGGCGTTGGGCCCGGCTTAAACTGAGGAATGCCACGATCAGCAGCCAGAAAAACAGAAATACCCCGGCGATTCCTCCTTCCACCCCCGTTTCCAGAAGGATATTGTGCACGTACCGCGATTCCAAATCCCCCGGGCGCAGGTAGGCACAATAGTGGCCTTCAAAACCTTCCGGTCCCACGCCCAGCCAGGGATGATCCTGGATGATGGCCACGCCTCCCCGGAAAAAGTGGATCCGCGCGACGATGGTGGAGACCGTCATCAGCCTCCCGCCCAGCCATTGTTCAGGTAACAACGTGAAGAAACCCGCCCCCAGGATGAGCATACTCAAGGCCGTGCCCAACGCGGATTTCCAGGTGAACCGGAATCCGCGGGCATGGAGTTCGTAGCCCGCGAACAAGGCTGCCGTGACCGCCAGCGCGATCAACCCGCTGCGGGAATACGTCCGATAGATGCCCCATACCAGAATTCCGCCCGCCGCCAGCAACAGCATCCGCTGCCGCCGGTTGGCCTGGGCTTTCCCCAAAATCCAAAGCGGCCACAGGCACAACACCAGGTAACCGGCCAGATGATTGGGATTGCCGAAACGGCCCAGTGCCCGGTTGGCCTGAAGCGAGCGGATCATCTCCTCCCGCATGTCGGCCGGGTAGATGGGATTGGTCTTGATCGTGGCGATCAGGGCCCCATGCCCGGTCCATTGCGTGTAGAGCGCGTGCAAGGCCGCCCCGACGCCCCCGATCAGCAAGCCCCAGCAAACCCATTGGCGCGCCCGTTCGTTCCACGGCCATACAAAAGCCAAGCTGTATATCAATCCGGCCGCGAGCAGCAGGGAAATCTTGGCCTTCGCGCGGTATACGTTGGGTGTTTGCACCAACTCCACGGACAGAAGAACGAGAAACAGCAGCGCCGGCCAGAACAGCGGAGAAGTCACGATCCGCCGGGCCACTTCGGCCAGTCCAAAACGGTATCCCAATAGGCCCAGCAGCAGAAACAACGTGGATCGGAAAAAGAATGCGAAACCAAAATGGATCAGTTGCGGATACAACGGGGCCAGGCACCCCAGCACCGCCAACAATCCGCCGGCCAAGCAGGGATCGCTTAATCCCGGATTCCCCCCGCCGTCTGGAGAACGAAGCCGGTCCGCCAATGTTTTCATGGATTATAACGAGGCCAGACGGTTGGCCAGCCAGGATTCCGTCAACGCCAACGCGCCGCACAACACGAGCAGCAGCGTGCGCAGGTCAGTCCCGCCATACAGCGGTGAAACCATCTCGCGGATTTCGTCCGGCTGGACGAACCGGATGCCATATGTCTCTGTTAGTTTTTGTTTTTCCTCACCGGATAACAGGCGGATATCCGATTCCCGGCGCGATTCCGCCCACTCGAGGATTGCCGGCTGTTTCAAACGGGCGGTCTCCTTGGCGGTCTCCCACAAAAACACGGGGAGCAAGGGGGAAAGCAATGTCCCCGCGTCAGGTTGGGTATCCGTATTCACCACCCAGATTTGCCCTTGGCCCATGATGACCTCGCTGACCAGATGCGCGATTTGATCCCCAACCTGGTACACTGCCCGGGGGCGGATTCCGCCGCTCTCCACCCGTCCGGCGCGCTTGGGCAGCCAAGGTTCCCACATAGACGGATCCCAGGCGGACAGCGCTTCACCCCACATTCCCGCGCCGCTGACAGAGACCGGGGAGGGGGGGATTTTCTCGGGTGGTTCATCGTACCACTGCCAGCCCACGGCCGCCAACATCGCGGACCATGGGCCAGGCGCGGGCGGTTCTCCACCCGTAAAGAGAACAACCGCGCCGCCGTTTTTCACATACTCCATAATGGCGGATTGATCGGCCCCGGTCATCGAATCGCCGGTCAGGTGTTTATCCAGCAACACCAAATCCACCTGCGTTTCATCGGTCATAAAAGGCAAAGCGATACGCGAAAGGGTAACCGGCAGCGGCTGGCCTTCTCTCGCCAGGGGATTCAAGGCCGAATGCAACACCGGCAAGACCAGATTGTCCTCTTCCACGCCTTGGACATATCCAACTCGGAACGGCGCCGCGGCGGGAATGCGGATCACCACCTGATTATCCACCGGCAAAGGATCTTCGGGAGAGACCTGGACCACGAATTCCAACTCCGGCGGCAAGGGATTATTCTCCTGGAATGGGATCAGATCCAAATAGCGGGCGGTGAACGAAAAGGGAATGGCCACCGGCTCCGGCGTGGCCCCTGGGAACGTCACCGCGCGGGAATACAACTGCTCGGCGCGGTCTTTTAACTGAATCGAGACCGTCCCCTCGCTGCCCGCGTCATCCCGGAGCGAATGGACCTGCCCGGCAAGCGTCTCCCATCCGGCAATCCCCCACGGCGGGGAGGAGACGGTTTGTATCTCGCACCAGGCATTGACCAGCGGGCCTTCTCCCACGGTGATCACTACCAGGGGAGGAAACGCGTCCGGCCGGGCCTCCGGTTGCAGCAAGGGAAGCCAAGGAATCCGTTGGCCGTCGGTAATCAGCAGAATACTTCCCTCCAAGGGAAAACTGCGTTTCAACGCTTCCACCAATTCGGGGACGGACGTGCCGGGGTGATCGGGCGCGGCTTCGAACAATTGATTCAATTCCGCCGCGGAGAGGGGAATCAAGCGGGTGGTGCGGTTCGCCGGTATCGTGGAGCGGTCCCAACGGACATAGGAAACCGGGAAGCCGGACAACGCCTGATCCACCTGCTTGCGTGCCTGGCCGGCTTTATGCCACCAGGAACGTTCGCCCTGGCCATACCCCATGCTATAAGAGGTATCCACCACTACGGTGTGACTTTGGAAACGGCTGCCCAGGGGGAAAAACGAGAACCACCCCCGGCCCGGCTGCCCGTTCGAGGTCCATTTCGGCCCCGCCAGGGCCAGGATCAACACCGCCAGCAGCACCGTGCGCAGGATCAGCAACAATAATTCCTGTACCTGGGGATTGATCAACTCTTTCTCTTCCGATTCCCGCAGGAACTGAATGAGGGGGAAATGGATATGCTGGATGCGTTCTTCCTGCCGCCGGCGGAATATCCACGGCAACAGCAGCACCGGCATGGCCCACAACAACAAAGGATTGGATAAAGTGAACATGGAATTTCCCAATTTTAATTATTGAAAACCAAATTATAACCCGGCGCTCCCGGATAGGGGGGCCTGGAGCGGCCTGTATCCAATGGGACCTTATTGTCCCTTATTCCCATCCCAATGCCTGGCCAAACTTGCTTTCAGTCCGGAGTCCGGCATTGGGCCACCCGTTCCTTTCCCGAAGCGTCTTGGTGCACCACGAAATCGACGTACCCCCGCCGCTTGGCTTCCTCTTCAATCTTTGGCATCAGGCCCGGCTCGGCTTCCAGAAAGAGAAACCCGCCCGGGCGCAGGAAATCCGCCGCGTCTTCCAGGATGGCCCGGATACAGGTTAGTCCATCCGGACCGCCATCCAAGGCCGGAAGCGGTTCAAAATCCCGGATCTGCTTGGCTAAGGCAGGAATGTCACCCGATTTGATATACGGCGGATTGGAGACCAGCACATCGAAAATCCGGCCCGCTATCGGGCGGAAGGGATCGAACAATGATCCTTCCCGGAGCATCACACGGTTCTCCAGATGATGCCTCCGCGCGTTGGCGGCGGCCACCCGGAGCGCCGTGGGCGATAAGTCGCACCCCCAAACTTCTCCCGCCTCCAAATGATACGCCAAACTTACCAGAATCGTCCCGCACCCGGTTCCCAAGTCACCAATCGTGGGGGGATGATCCAATCCCCGCGCGGCCGCCAAAGCCGCGTCCACCAGCGTTTCGGTTTCCGGCCGGGGGATGAACACCCCCGGCACGATGGAAAAGGGCAGGGAATAAAATTCGGTCTCGCCGGTGATGTAAGGAACCGGTTCATGCCGGACACGCCGCGCCAAGGCTGCCCGGAAGGCCGATTCTTCTTCCAGGGACAGGGACCGGTCTCCTTTCGCGAGGACCTGGGAGCGGGTCAGGGAAGTGACGTGCGCGGCCAACAGTTCCGCCGAAAGGCGGGGCGATTCGACGTGATGCGCCCGGAGCGTGGTGTCCGCCAGGGCCACGGCTTGCTGGATGTTCATGAGGTCCGTGTTTTCCCTTGGAACAGATGGATTGAGGTTTTGGGCCGGGATAAGATTTTCCGGCTCACGGGTTGGTGCGCAGCCGGTTCAGTTGATCTTCCTGGATCAAGGCGTCGATGATGTCGTCTAATTCCCCCTCCATGATGGAATCCAGGCGGTGCAGGGTTAGGTTGATCCGGTGGTCGGTCAGCCGGTTTTGGGGAAAATTATACGTCCGGATCCGTTCGCTGCGGTCGCCGCTGCCCACCATGCTCCGGCGTTGGAGATGTTGTTCGGTGAATTGTTTCTGCTGTTCGAGCTCCAACAAGCGGCTGCGCAGCACTTTGAGGGCCCGCGCGCGGTTCTTGTGCTGTGACTTTTCATCCTGGCACGTGACCACCAGCCCGGTAGGAATATGCGTGATCCGCACCGCGGAATCGGTGGTGTTCACGCTTTGCCCCCCGGGGCCGGATGATCGGAACACGTCGATCCGCAGATCTTCCGGCGCGATCTGAATGTCCACCTCCTCCGCTTCCGGCAACACGGCCACCGTGGCCGCGGAGGTATGCACCCGGCCGGACGCTTCCGTCTCCGGCACCCGTTGCACCCGGTGCGTCCCGCCTTCGAACTTCAAGCGGGAGTATGCATTCGGGCCGCTTACCATGAAGATGATTTCTTTGTATCCGCCCAATCCCGTGGGATTGGAAGAGAGCACTTCCACGGTCCACTGCTTCGATTCCGCGTACCGGCTGTACATGCGGAACAGGTCGCCGGCGAACAGGGCCGCCTCCTCCCCTCCGGTCCCGGCCCGGATCTCGATGATCGTGTTCCGGTGGGCGTTGGGGTCCTTGGGTGTCAACTCCTCCTGCAACCGGGCCCGGATGGCGCTTTCCTGTTCCTTCAACTCGTCCAACTCGCTCTGGGCCAACTCGGCGATCTCGCTGTCTTTGGAGGCGAGCAGGCTATGAACCTCTTGGATTTCCCGGTGAATGCGGATCCATTTCCGGTAGTCTTGAATCAAGGGAAGCAATTCCGCGTGCTTGCGGCTCAGGCCGGTCATGCGGGCGCGGTTCGACAGGTTCGCCGGATCGCTGAGCGCGGCCTCGATTTCCTCAAATTGTTGGGCGATCTCTTTTAGTTTGGCTTCCAGGGTGTCCATGCCTTTCGCTCGACTGGGGATCAAAGAGTCCCGTGATGCCACGCGGCCGCGTCCCCTGGCCATCCGGGAGGAGGAGCAGAGGAGACGGAAGCCGAAATCACCGCGGGCAGGCGGGAGACCGATCCGGCGTCTCCTCGCGGAGACCGGATGCTTCCATTCGACATTTGCGATTTGCCATAAACGACTCACCAAAATTGTATATCCGGCGGGCGGCGAGTGGTAATCCCGGCAAAGGGGATTGGCTTGAATTAGGCGAAGGGAGAGGATGAGGGCCTGAAAAGCCGCCGGGCCTTCATGCGCACCTTCCCTATTCAGAAAAACCGTGATACATATTAACGTTTGTTTGCTTCTGCATTGGGCAGCCAAGCGGGTAAACATGGGTTGGTAGATCGCAGTCATCCATTACACCATTCCCTCATCATATCAAAGGCGAGGTCAGGATAGGAACCATGAGCAAAAAAAACGTCTATTTCTTCGGCGACGGCAAAGCGGACGGCACCGCGGACATGAAGAACTTGCTGGGCGGCAAAGGCGCCAACCTGGCGGAGATGACGAACCTCGGGATTCCCGTCCCGGCCGGATTTACCATCACCACGGAAATGTGCACTGAGTACTACAAGAACAAAGGGAAATACACCCCCGAGTTCAAGGCCGAAGTGGACGCCGCGCTCAAAAAAATCGAAAAGAGCATGGGCATGAAATTCGGGGATCCCGGCAATCCCCTCCTCCTTTCCATCCGCTCCGGCGCCCGGAGCTCGATGCCTGGCATGATGGAAACCATCCTCAATGTAGGCCTCAACGAAAGCACCATCCAGGGCCTGATTAAAAAGACCAACAATCCCCGTTTCGTCTGGGATTCCTACCGCCGGCTGATCACCATGTATTCGGACGTGGTCATGGAAAAAGCGGCCGGTCTCGAGCCGAAGGAAGGCGAGAACATCCGCGCCCAGCTCGAAGAGGAAATGGATAAGATGAAGAAAGCCCGCGGGGTGAAAAATGATACCGAGCTGACCGCGGAGGACCTCCAGGAACTCTGCAAAATTTACAAGGAAAAAGTGAAGAAGGTTCTAGGCAAGGAATTCCCCGACGATCCCATGGATCAACTCTGGGGCGGCATCAACGCCGTCTTCCAATCCTGGAACGGCAAGCGCGCCGTCGCTTACCGCGAAATCGAGAAGATTCCCCACGACTGGGGCACCGCGGTCAACGTGCAGGCCATGGTCTTCGGCAACATGGGTGAGGATTCGGCCACCGGCGTGGCCTTCACGCGCAATCCGGCCACGGGCGAAAATCAGTTTTACGGGGAATGGCTCCCCAACGCCCAGGGCGAAGACGTCGTCGCCGGCATCCGCACGCCCAATCCCTTGAACGTGTACGGCAAGACGGAGCAAAGTGCCCACTTGCCTTCCCTGGAAGAAAAGTACCCCAAACTCTACAAGCAGCTCGATGAGATCCGCAAGAAACTCGAGAAGCATTACACCGACATGCTCGACATCGAGTTCACCATCCAGGAAGGCAAACTCTGGATGCTGCAGTGCCGCGTGGGCAAACGCAACGGTCCCGCCGCGGTGCGCATGGCCGTCGAAATGTGCAAAAGCCGCCTGATTTCCAAAGAAACCGCGGTGTTGCGCGTCTCTCCCGGCCAACTGGATGAACTTCTGCACCCCATCGTCGATCCGGCCGCTGAAAAGAAATCCAAGATCTTCGCCAAAGGCCTGCCCGCCGGCCCGGGCGGCGCTTGCGGCCAGATCGTCTTCACGGCCGAGGAAGCGGTGGCGATGGCCAAGGAAGGGAAAAAAGTGATCCTCGTCCGGGAAGAGACCAATCCCGAGGACGTGGAAGGCATGCGCGCGGCGGTGGGCATCCTGACGGCCCGCGGCGGCATGACCAGCCACGCCGCCCTGGTGGCCCGTGGTTGGGGGATGTGCTGCATCGTCGGCGCCGGCGAACTTGAAATCGATTACAGGAAAAAGATCCTCTCAGCCAATGGCCAAAAGTTGAAGGGCGGAGATTGGATCACCCTTAACGGCACCAAGGGATACGTTTATGAAGGCCAACTGCCCCTCATTGACGCCGCCGAGGAAAACGAATTCTTCAACGAATTCATGAAAATCTGCGACTCGGTCCGCACCCTCAAAGTGCGCACCAACGCCGACACCGCCGAGGATGCCCGCACCGCTCTCAAGTTCGGCGCGGAAGGCATCGGCCTCTTCCGCACGGAGCACATGTTCTACGGCAAGGGTGCCGAAGTGCCCCTCTCCAAGTTGCGCAAGATGATCCTCTCCAAGGACCAGAACGAGCGCGCCAAAGCATTGGAAGAACTCTATCCCTTCGTCAAGAATGACATTAAGGCCACCTTGGAAGCCATGGATGGGCTCCCCGTGACCATCCGCCTGTTGGATCCGCCTCTCCATGAATTCGTTCCCAAGGAAAAAGCCGAAATCCAGAAACTGTGCGGGGAACTGGGAATCAGCCAGGCCGAATTTGAACGCCGCGCTGATGCCCTGCATGAACTCAACCCCATGATGGGTCACCGCGGGGTCCGGTTGGGGATCACCTACCCGGAAATCTCCGAAATGCAGATCCGCGCCATCCTCGAAGCCAGCGCGGAATTGATCCAGGCCAAGAAAAAGCCCCTGCCCGAAATCATGATCCCGGTCGTCAGCCTGGTCGGCGAGCTCACCGAAATGCAGGCGATCTGCAAGCGGGTGCACGATGAAGTCGCCGCGGCCACCGGCGTCAAGAAGATCCCCTACCTGTTTGGGACGATGATCGAAATACCGCGCGCTTGCCTGGTGGCCGATAAGATCGCCGAAGTGGCCGAGTTCTTCTCGTTCGGCACCAACGATCTGACCCAGATGGGCTTCGGCTTCAGCCGGGACGATGCGGGCGGTTTCCTGCCGGTCTATGTCGAGAAAAAGCTCCTTCCCGAGGATCCATTCAACTCGCTGGATCAGGAAGGCATCGGCGAGCTGATTCAAATCGCGGTCGAACGCGGCCGCAAAACCCGCAAGGACATCAAACTGGGGATTTGCGGCGAGCACGGCGGCGATCCCGCGTCCGTCGAGTTCTGCCACCGCGTCGGATTGACCTACGTTTCCTGCTCGCCTTTCCGCGTGCCTATCGCCCGCCACTCCGCCGCGCGCGCCGTGGCCCGGGAAAAGAAATAACACGCGCTATGCAGCGCCCCTTGTATCATCGCTCCCGGGGGGATAATCCGCGAGGATTATCCCCCCCGGCTTTTGAGGGGGGATTGATTTTCGTGGGAAATGGAGAGACAGGCGATGCTGCCGGTTAGGGATAACCGCATTCATTCAGGGCCGCCCCTCGAAACGATACGGCCGTTCCTCTTCTATTCCAATACCATTTGATACACGTGCCGGGTATCCCGCGCCACGGCCGTCCAATCCCGCACACCGGAACAGGAAGTGGTTGGGGATTTTATCTCCAATCGGAGCAAAGCCTTTGTCCATTCCTGGATGCTTTCCGGAGACACGTATTGTACCCGGTCTCCCAGCACTTCGCGGTGCACAGGGATGTCCGAAGCCAGAACCGGCGCCCCGCAGGCGAGGGCCTCCGAGGCGGGCAGATCGAATCCCTCATACAGCGATGGCGCGATCACGGCTCGAGCGTGGCGGTAGAGGGCGGGAACGGCGTCTTCCTCCACATGCCCGGGCAGCCGGACGCCGGGGAGAGAGGTTTCGTCCATCATCCATCCCAGCCGGCCAGCGATCACGAACTCCGCATTCAGCCCTTGGCGCCTCGCCTCGGCGTAGGCTTGAAGCAACGTATCAAGATTCTTGCGCGGCTCGCGCGTCCCCACAAACAAGAGGTAAGGCGCGTGAATCTGATAACGGGCAAGAATCTCTTGGTCGTAGTCGCTTGGCCTGGGTTGAAAGCGGGCGGTGTCCACCCCTAAGGGGATGGGAATCACGCGGCGGATTGCTGGAAAGCACCGCCGGATTTCATCCGCCACGATTCGCGTATCGGTGAGGACCACGTCCGCCCGGCGCATGGAAGCCGGGACCGCCCAGGCATAATACCAGCGGCGCGCCCAGGGGATGGTTTGGGGATACCGGCAGAAGGCCAAGTCGTGCACTGTGACAATTTGTTTGGCCTTCACGGAACGCATGACCGGCGCGATGAACGCGGGCGAGTGCAGAATGTCCGGCCGGATTTTCTTCAGCCAGGCGGGCAGAAATCCTTGTTCCCACACGATGCGTTGCCCGGTTCCACCCATGGGGATGGAATAAAACCGCGCCTGGGTGGAATGATACCATTCAGGGGGGATCGGGAATTGGCTGGGAATCAGGACCGACAGGAAAAAATCCGGCGGGGCCCATTGGATGAATCCGTGAATCAATCCCCAGGTGTAGCGTCCGGTGCCGCTGCGGTTGGTGAGGCTCAGGGCGTTAATCGCCACATGCATGGCCGGTCACCTCGCGTAGATGCTGATTCAATTTTTTAGCCACCCGCTCGGCCGAGTATTCGCGTTCCACCCGCACGCGGCCGCGGAACGAGAGGTCTTTCTGCAGCCGCGTGTCCTGCATGAGCGTCCAGATCTTGTCAGCCAGAAGTTTGGGTTTCCCCTCAGGAAAGGTCAGACCCGCGCCGCCGATGACTTCAGGAATCGCGCCGCTATCCGAGCCGATCACGGGTGTGCCGCAGGCCATGGCCTCGACCAGCACCCGGCCGAATTGTTCCTGCCAATGGGAGCGGGTTTTGGAAGGCAACACCAAGGCGTCGCATTCGTGGTAGAACTCCGGCAAGGCTTCGTGGGATACGGCGTTCAGAAAAGCCACTTGCTCATAGACGCCCAACTCCCGGGCCAGCTTTTCGAGCCGGAAACGGGCAGGGCCGTCGCCGGCTATGCGCAACCGGACATCTTCGCTCAACTCCGTCAAAGCCCACAACAGCGTGTCCAGGCCTTTTTCCTCGGACAAGCGCCCCACGTAGCCCAGTGTGAACAGGCCGCCCGCGTAGCGCGGTTCCTTGTAGGTGAAGCGGTCGAGATTCACGGCGGCGGGCAGTTTATCCCACATCTTGGCGTATCCCTTCCGCTCGAGCACCCAGCCGCCCTTCGAATGCGAGACCAGAATGCGGTCGGCGTGGCGGAACACGTAGCGTTCCATCGCCCGGAACGGCAAGGGGTAGGTCTTTTGGATGTCCTGGTACGTGTAGAGGATCACCGGAAGGTTGGGCACCCTACGCTTGCACCAATAGGTCGCCAGCCAGCCCATGAGGGAGTAGGGTTCCTCGATCACGTACACCACGTCCGGCCGCACGCGGTTGAAGATCCGGAAAAAAGCGGGCTGGAAAAACAACGCGCCGTGCATTTTGCAGAAGGCCCGGCGGATATGCAGGGTGATGGGTTCATCGGCGGCGGATTCGAAACGGGTGCGCCGCGGCAAGGCCTGGCTCCACTTCGGCACCGTGAGGAGATGAACCTCCCAGCCGTACTGGGTCTGTAGAATCCAGAACGGTTTCCGGTACGATGGATACAAGGCTCCATGCCAGACGATCAATACGCGCGAACGGGCTTCCATGCCGGATTTTTCCCCAATAAACCTTATGCTGCTCCTGTCTTGGGAAGCTACCTGTTCTTGGGGCATCAATCAAGCACAGGGGGGATGGGAACCGTGTCTGAGCATTCATAGAAAGAGGTCATCCCCGCGCAAGCGGGGATCCAGACATGCACCATGGGATGGATTAGCGCGTAGGAGCCGGGGAATGGATTGGCGCGCAGGGATGTACCTCTTCCACTCCACAACCTCGCGGGTATTATCCCGAAACCACGCGCCTGCGGTGGAACGCCATGTTCCTGGGCCCCGGCCTCGGCGCCGAAGCCCCGCGGCCGTGGTGAGGGGAATCGACTTTGCGTGAAGAAAAATCTTGCAGGGGCTGATCTAGACGTCCGCACCGGACAATTCAATTCCACCCTCCAAAAGTAGTTCGTCTAGATTTCGTAGATGATCTCACCCGTAAGGTTAGTATTATATAATTATATATTTGAGTCATTATAGATATATCATATAAAAAATAAAACAAAAAATCTATTGAAATATTTTGTGGAACATGATATAAATATATTTATTGAAAAAGATTTAGTAATAAGTTTTTTTAGAAGAAGAAAGAGAGGGATTTCATCATGAGGAGATGGCTTTGGTGTATTTCTTTCGTATTGAACCTGTGCATTATCGGCCCCGTTTTTGCGCGTGAGGTCACTCTTTTTCGCACCATATTGCAGAAAGACGATACGAAAGAGGCCGCTGTCTTGGCACAGCAAACCCTTGGCGGCGAAATCGTCGAACGAGAAGGATTATTTTATGTCGTAGAAGGTTGGTATGATCGTTTTGAACAGGCCTTGCCCGAAGAAGCCAAACTCGAGGATTGGAATCAAGTCTGGAAATATGTCCTATGCGTAGAAATGGAGAAAGCGGAGGCGGAGGCCAAGGGATTCGTCATCCCCGATCTACTGGGCGAGAATCTTCGGCGGCAAATCGATAAACCGTCCTCCGCTGAAGAGATGAATCAACTGGCGTCGAAAGTGAACACCATCTATCTGAAAATGCAAGAGAAGGAGAAAGATCCTAATTGCAAAACGGAAGATCTAATCGACATCCTGGAACCTTGTGCGCCAGCTATGGCTGCGCTTACGTATAGCGAAAACCGATCCGATATCGAGCTTGGAATGCTCGGTCTGGCGAAAACCTTCTACCTCAAAGGCTTGGCTCTTTCCCAAAAAAGGCTTCCTGCTACGTCCCATTTACATGAACGTTTTGCCTGGAAAGACGAAGAATTGGCCTACGAATCCGCTTTGGCGGAGTATCGCGATTTTCTTGATCGATACCCAGACTCCGCTCAAGCCGAGGAGGCTGTGTATCACATCGCCGCAACATGTTATCACCTTACCTATGCTGGTCATCATCGTAATAAGATTATTCAAGCCCAAAAGGCATATCAAGATTTTATTCAGCGCTTTCCCAACAGCGACCGGGTGCCACGCGCCAAACTCAACCTTCTTGGAATATCCCTGGAACTAGCCCGGATTGACGGCAATGGATTTGATCAGGTGGTCGAACGGGGTGAAGCTCTTCTAAACGATTATCCCGGAGCGGGTAACTATATCCGTGGCCGTGCCGGTATTATCGTGGCGGAAGCCTATTATGAGGGTCCTAAGGATTACAAAAAGGCGATTGAATTATGCAATATCCTCCTGGATGAGTTTCGCAATGATGAATCGTCTTCAATTATCGGATCGGCTCACCGTTTACGAGCTTATAGCAATTACTTTCTAGAAAATTATGAAAATGCGGTTGTGGATTTCAGTTTCGTTATTGATTTCTATCGGAATCCATCCTTTCACTTTGGCTATCAAGTGGATGAAAACATCGCCGCTGCTTATTTTTGGCGTGGGAAATCTTATTTGAATGTGAACATGCGCGATTTAGCCATTGCGGATTTCAAGATGGTCCTTGAGAGATTCCCGGAAAATATGTTCGCGCAATTCGCGCGTACCGAGCTCACGATTTTGGGAGAGTCATGAAGAATGGATCAAAATACATCACAATATTTCGAATGAATGGGGGATTTGGAAATGAGTCCAATTCATCACTTCGCGCAAAGATTGGGATTATTTTTGTCATTTCTTGTAGGAATGAGTCTCCTTACTTTTCATTTGAACTCCGAAACGATTACAACACATACTTATACGCCTGAATCAAAAGTGGCAGAAATTCAAATGAATACTGATTTGCAAATCGTGGCTACACCGACACCCACACCCGTCTTAATCGCCATGCCACCGAATCCAACACCGACACCAACTCCTTTTTATACTATTGGAAGTGAACCATCATTAGAGGAATTAAACAATATTAATAATCAGCTCGAAACAAACATTCCAAGATGGCGTATACGAATGGCAGATAATTCTTCGCAAATACAATCTTATAACTGTGCAGCATGGAGCATTTTTAGTGCAACCGATCATATTTATCAATTTGGAAGTCGCTCAAACCTTGTCACAGTAATACTTAATAGCGGATTCCAATCTTGTTCATCTTCTGATCCAGATCGTTGCTTATTTATCATGGATACCGATACAAATCCATCTGCACAAACAGTTACGCATGTATGTAATAGATTTCGTGGATTTGGGCCTCCATGGGATTGGGAACCCGATCCAGGCAAATCCTGGCTTTGGGAAAGTAAATTAGGTACAGCATCTTATCGCATAATCCATGAAGAGAAAGAATTAGTTGGAAGTAAATATGGATCTATAATTCAATATTTTAAAAGAAATTTGAAAGGATAATTAAAATGAAATATCGTGACTGTTGTAAACAAATTTTCTGTGTATTATTCCTCATTCATGGAGCCACATTGTTTTCGGCTACCCTCCCGGCCGACGAAATTCGGGTAGAATTCCATCGCCGTTTGGATGAGTGGCATGCCTATGTCCAGAAAACGAATCCCTCTTTTTTGCTGGAATCCGAGGTCCTGGATTCCTTAAAGAATATCATCGCCCTGGGTCCTCCCGCGCTGCCGTATATCCATGAAGTCATGAAAGATAAAAACAGCTATCCAACCGCTTCACAACTATTTTTCAATGCCATGAAAAAAATCACCAAGAAGGAATTCTCACCGAATCCCCTCAATGATATCGACCGATATAATTGCATGAAGAACACAAAATTATGGTTGGATTGGTGGGAGAAGGGACGTTTTCGGACAGAAGAAGTATTTTCTTCACTTTATGACTCCTGCAATCGAACTCCCATGTCCCTCGATGAGAAAAGACGAACACTTCAATCGATTCACAATCTCGGTATTGCCGCATTGCCCTCCCTCATGCTGAAATTTCAACAAAATGATTTCAATCGGATCGATATCAGGGAGATGGTGGAAATCATCGATTATTGGACGGATCAAGCTCTGCAAAAATCCATAGAGGAACACAATATCCAATTCGATCAAGTGCGTGAGCATTGCCTCCAATGGTGGGAGGCGAACAAGGAATATTGGCTTTTACCGGCCGCGGAAATAAAGGAAAAGTAAATTACTTTGGCGCCCCGGGCGCGACCTATCCAAAACACCAAAGCATATCACCGGGGAAGCTAATTACCTCCTCACCTCGATCCGCCCCCTGGGGTACCAGCCGGTGGGGTCGCGGCCGGCGATGGCCAGCTGGATCTTGGGATTCTCGGACAGTTCGTCGAGCAGGCCGAGGGACAGTTCGTATTCGCCCGCAGGCAGATCCACGGGAACGGCGATCGCGCCTTCGCACAGGTTGTCACCGGGCAGCCAGGAGCGGATGTTGGATTCGGTATAGAGGATGGTTGTGGTTTGATTGTTCTTCAACCGGAACGTCAGAGGGTAATAGCTGTAGCAGGGCGCTACGCCTTGGTTCTCCCGCTCACGCTCTCTTTCCCCCCGGGAGAGGGCTGGGGGGAGGGAATGCCTGGACGGCCGGAATATTTAGGGCTGGAAATATAACCGCTCACCGCAACCGGCTGAGATCCTGGTGCCAGTGGTTCAATTTGCGCCTTTCGGGCTAAGGCAACGTCCCCCAACTGTCTTGCAGCTGGATGTAATCTACATACCCTTTTTGGAGCCAAGCAAGGAACGCTTCTCTTTCATCTTCTTCCAGTATCGCTTTCAAGTGTTCATCCAAACAGGATTGGTCGAGGAGAATCAGAAATCCCGATGGCCAGTGTTTCATGCGTTGGTCTGGAGTACGGGTAATTTCAAAAGAAGCCGCCGATGAATCATCGGGTGGTGATTCCATGGCATCGTAGGAATTGCCCACAAAAATGTATGAATATTTCAGGATAGTGTTGATATCGTGAATTTCTCCCAAAAGAGAGTTGAGTTGGAAGGCCGTCATCAGCAGATCCGTTCCCGCTGCGGGCAAATGGGATCGTAAGGCCCCATCGTTCATGATGGCAGTCAGGGGTATTTCTGTACACAAAGCCAGGCCGCGTCCGATCACGCGGTGTGCGAAAGCGATTCCATCTTCTTGGGTTCACTTTACGCTTCAATGGGGCCACCGATTTACATCGGTGGAAACGGCACGAAACTGGCGGGAAGCCGGGCTATTGTTCCTTGCTTCAATGGGGCCACCGATTTACATCGGTGGAAACGCGTCGATTTCCCGTTCCGCCCGCAGCCATGCAGAATGCTTCAATGGGGCCACCGATTTACATCGGTGGAAACACTTCCATAGCAGGTTCTCTTTATACACGTAGTTCCGCTTCAATGGGGCCACCGATTTACATCGGTGGAAACCGGGACAGGATTGGAACGGAGCGGATGGGATCGGAAGGGCTTCAATGGGGCCACCGATTTACATCGGTGGAAACAAGGCCACTGCGGCGCAGTAACCCAACCAGCTCCGAAGGCTTCAATGGGGCCACCGATTTACATCGGCGGAAACCCGTGTTCTCATCTGTCACCTTCCGATGAAGGTGACAGCTTCAATGGGGCCACCGATTTACATCGGTGGAAACCTGAAAATGGGACTGCTTTTACAATGGAACTGAGTTTAGCTTCAATGGGGCCACCGATTTACATCGGTGGAAACGCAATCCGCAAAGGCCATGGGCTCCAACAGGACGATGCTTCAATGGGGCCACCGATTTACATCGGTGGAAACGGACGTGACGGCGATCGCGGAACGGATCGGAACGAACGCTTCAATGGGGCCACCGATTTACATCGGTGGAAACCGCGCAATACAAGCACGTGTTTTCGGGCGCGGCGGGCGCTTCAATGGGGCCACCGATTTACATCGGTGGAAACCATAATTCGAACCGTCAGAGGACTTTTTGGTTCTTTTGGCTTCAATGGGGCCACCGATTTACATCGGTGGAAACAAACCGGGACCGGGCGCGCCAGGCGGTCTGGACGAAAGCTTCAATGGGGCCACCGATTTACATCGGTGGAAACGTGGCTCCCGGACAGAGTGCTGGTGGCTCCCGGACAGCTTCAATGGGGCCACCGATTTACATCGGTGGAAACCCGGACCAGGCGATGGTGACCATCCCCTGGTCTCCCGGCTTCAATGGGGCCACCGATTTACATCGGTGGAAACGACCGCTCGCCAGCCAACCAGCCAGGACCGCTCGCCAGCGCTTCAATGGGGCCACCGATTTACATCGGTGGAAACGTGGATACCGGACAGAGTGCTGGTGGCTCCCGAACAGCTTCAATGGGGCCACCGATTTACATCGGTGGAAACTTCATGGTCTTTCTCCTTTGACTACAGGTTGTTACGCGGCTTCAATGGGGCCACCGATTTACATCGGTGGAAACGCCGAAAGAGCACGAGAAGAAAAAGAGGCGGAGGAAGCTTCAATGGGGCCACCGATTTACATCGGTGGAAACTGGCGGTGTTTGCGGAAATGGAACAGGACGCGGATCCGCTTCAATGGGGCCACCGATTTACATCGGTGGAAACGGCTAAAAGGCGCGCGATTCGTGACGGCGTCGGAGTCTGCTTCAATGGGGCCACCGATTTACATCGGTGGAAACGAGGTGCGACATGGCGTATGAGAACGTAGTATTCATGCTTCAATGGGGCCACCGATTTACATCGGTGGAAACATGAAACGTCCTATTCGTGCAGCAAAGGTCATAACTTGCTTCAATGGGGCCACCGATTTACATCGGTGGAAACTCACTTTTTCACTGGCTGAATTCCGCAACGTCTCCAGCTTCAATGGGGCCACCGATTTACATCGGTGGAAACCTACTGTTTTATTCCAAAATTCCCTTGAAAATGTCAGCTTCAATGAGGCCACCGATTTACATCGGTGGAAACTGCCCCGCCGGGTCCCGCGGATAATGCAAAGGGCCTGCTTCAATGGGGCCACCGATTTACATCGGTGGAAACTTCCTACGGAATCTCCTATCCCCTTCCTGCCCTAACGGCTTCAATGGGGCCACCGATTTACATCGGTGGAAACGCAACGGAAACGGTGCCTATTCCCGTATACCGGGCGCGCTTCAATGGGGCCACCGATTTACATCGGTGGAAACTGATGAGAGATTCCTTACAGACCAACTTACGTACACTGCTTCAATGGGGCCACCGATTTACATCGGTGGAAACGTCGAAATGGACCCGGAATATGTTGCACGATGCAGGGCGCTTCAATGGGGCCACCGATTTACATCGGTGGAAACGGTCACCTGAACGCTGAACTTCATGCCTTTCCTCCATAGCTTCAATGGGGCCACCGATTTACATCGGTGGAAACGATACCACGGACTTCCGCGGTATCCTGATTTTCCTGCTTCAATGGGGCCACCGATTTACATCGGTGGAAACATACTGGGGCAAGAAGGCTAATCACGGCTTGAACTATGCTTCAATGGGGCCACCGATTTACATCGGTGGAAACCAGCAAGGTGCTAGCATTATATCCAATAATACACGGTGCTTCAATGAGGCCACCGATTTACATCGGTGGAAACTTTGATCCTTCCCTTCTTCAGTCCATGCCGCTATCGGCTTCAATGGGGCCACCGATTTACATCGGTGGAAACCGGACCAAAAGGTTAACGAGTCAAGGCAAAACGTGCCGCTTCAATGGGGCCACCGATTTACATCGGTGGAAACAGATGCGATCTATTTTTTTCAGGAGGATGTCATCATGGCTTCAATGGGGCCACCGATTTACATCGGTGGAAACCGATCCGCGCCTCGTCCGGCGTCTCCGTCAATTCCAGCTTCAATGGGGCCACCGACTTACATCGGTGGAAACACTTCCAGCGCAGGGGGATTGGGATATCCCCTATTCAGCGCTTCAATGGGGCCACCGATTTACATCGGTGGAAACATGAAGCCCTTCAGAATGACGATTTTTCCCCGTAAAAGCTTCAATGGGGCCACCGATTTACATCGGTGGAAACATATACGGGTCGAGAACCCGATGGATGTCAGCGAGGCGGCTTCAATGGGGCCACCGATTTACATCGGTGGAAACCCCAGCATCCGGGTCTTCCCGTGCCCCTTTTCTCCATACGCTTCAATGGGGCCACCGATTTACATCGGTGGAAACGACAAAGTAAGGGAGGTGATCTTATGTGACTGAGATGCTTCAATGGGGCCACCGATTTACATCGGTGGAAACGCCAACATGGCACATAGGTAAGATGGTAAGAAGGTAAGCTTCAATGGGGCCACCGATTTACATCGGTGGAAACACCGTAGATTGTGATTCCCCATTAGATTACGTAAAACGCTTCAATGGGGCCACCGATTTACATCGGTGGAAACCATCCCGGCGGAAACGTCGGGGTGCTTGGGTGAACGGGCTTCAATGGGGCCACCGATTTACATCGGTGGAAACTTGTAGATCAGTAAGCACATTTTTTTTCTCCTTAGGCTTCAATGGGGCCACCGATTTACATCGGTGGAAACTAAAGGGAAAGCGCCAGCCAGGTAACTGGAGAGAACCGCTTCAATGGGGCCACCGATTTACATCGGTGGAAACAAGAGGCGGCCCCGGCAGAAGAAGAAGAGACTAAACCGGCTTCAATGGGGCCACCGATTTACATCGGTGGAAACATATTCGAGGACATCCCGACAGATGAAGAGGAGGAGGAGGCTTCAATGGGGCCACCGATTTACATCGGTGGAAACGTTGAATCCACGAATTGTTTGTCTTGAGTTTTTGACGCTTCAATGGGGCCACCGATTTACATCGGTGGAAACGCATTGCAAATTAATTTGCATTGCAAATTGAAAGGAGGCTTCAATGGGGCCACCGATTTACATCGGTGGAAACATGTAGAAATTTTACCATTCCAAAGATAGTTATGTAGCTTCAATGGGGCCACCGATTTACATCGGTGGAAACATGTAGAAATTTTACCATTCCAAAGATAGTTATGTAGCTTCAATGGGGCCACCGATTTACATCGGTGGAAACCCTGGCGCGTCGTGAACCGCCAGTACCGAACAGAGACAGCTTCAATGGGGCCACCGATTTACATCGGTGGAAACCAGTGCTCCTAGCACGGGAGGATCCTCATGACAGGCGCATCAATGGGGCCACCGATTTACATCGGTGGAAACCGCGTGGTCCGCCCATCCGCCTGTTTCACCTTCTTAAAGCTTCAATGGGGCAACCGATTTACATCGGTGGAAACACGGCTAATGCCAACGGTCCCCCACCCGGTTTCCAGCTTCAATGGGGCCACCGATTTACATCGGTGGAAACGAAGGTGAGGAAAATAGATTCCGCAAGTGGAGCAATAAGCTTCAATGGGGCCACCGATTTACATCGGTGGAAACCAGGGTCCGGCTTGCCCAATTTCCATCAGGATAAAGGGCTTCAATGGGGCCACCGATTTACATCGGTGGAAACATTTTTCAATTGCTTTCATAAAGGCATCATATCCCGCTGGCTTCAATGGGGCCACCGATTTACATCGGTGGAAACCATTCAAATTTTGGACTAAAGCGTTGCGCGTCTCATAGCTTCAATGGGGCCACCGATTTACATCGGTGGAAACTTAGTAATCCAAGCGACCGGGTGTTGATCGCTACAGGGCTTCAATGGGGCCACCGATTTACATCGGTGGAAACATATATATATTATTCAATTTTTTATTATTTGTCAAGGCTTCAATGGGGCCACCGATTTACATCGGTGGAAACTCATTCCAAACGACCGACAAGTACTTAGTTCATGGAAGCTTCAATGGGGCCACCGATTTACATCGGTGGAAACCATCACGTAGATTGTTCCTTTGATATTCTCACCCCGGCTTCAATGGGGCCACCGATTTACATCGGTGGAAACGTGGGAGATACCCTCCAGGAAGCCGTGACTCTCTGGGGCTTCAATGGGGCCACCGATTTACATCGGTGGAAACCTACTTCACGAAAGAATGGGAACTTCCCGATAAAGTGCTTCAATGGGGCCACCGATTTACATCGGTGGAAACAATATTATATGAGCATAATTATCAAACCCCTTTAACTGCTTCAATGGGGCCACCGATTTACATCGGTGGAAACCCGTCAATTGTCCGCCGTTCACAATGGAACAATTGATGCTTCAATGGGGCCACCGATTTACATCGGTGGAAACGATGTAAAAAAATCTTCAAACCGCATGAAGCCCTTCAGCTTCAATGGGGCCACCGATTTACATCGGTGGAAACGCGTAATAGGAAAAAGTCAAGGGGAAAAGCGGAAGGCTTCAATGGGGCCACCGATTTACATCGGTGGAAACCGCTGCAGGTGTCAGCTAGGGAGCTACTAGACGCATAGCTTCAATGGGGCCACCGATTTACATCGGTGGAAACAGAAATCGATCGTCACAACGGTCACAATAATCGGTCGCTTCAATGGGGCCACCGATTTACATCGGTGGAAACTGGTGGACGTCATGACAGTGGCGTGGGACGAGTCTTTGCTTCAATGGGGCCACCGATTTACATCGGTGGAAACGGAGGAAATCGTGAAGTACATCTATGGTCTCACGAAGCTTCAATGGGGCCACCGATTTACATCGGTGGAAACCCACATCCGCAATGGCAGGTGAATTCGTAACGCGAGCTTCAATGGGGCCACCGATTTACATCGGTGGAAACCGATTGATTAACTCTTGGGTATTTTGGTTGTACCAGCTTCAATGGGGCCACCGATTTACATCGGTGGAAACGTCGAGTGGATTCTCGACGCGGCATGGAGAAACACAACGCTTCAATGGGGCCACCGATTTACATCGGTGGAAACAGATAGGCAAGCAATGGTATTTCAACCTGCCGGTGATGCTTCAATGGGGCCACCGATTTACATCGGTGGAAACGGATCTTTACCGGGTTACCCTGGAGAACGGAAAATCCGGCTTCAATGGGGCCACCGATTTACATCGGTGGAAACCGAAAGCGTGATTCGCAGGATGGCGGTCTCTTTTGGATCGCTTCAATGGGGCCACCGATTTACATCGGTGGAAACTGACAGCGTTATATGATATGGCAAATCCAAATGCGAATGCTTCAATGGGGCCACCGATTTACATCGGTGGAAACCGTCCTCTTCAGAGGACGACTTGGAAGAGGAGGAGGAGGCTTCAATGGGGCCACCGATTTACATCGGTGGAAACATGACTGTGATGATGTTTCTGATAAGGATAAGTACAAGCTTCAATGGGGCCACCGATTTACATCGGTGGAAACCTGAATTTTTCACAATCTCTTGAGCAACAGATTCAATGCTTCAATGGGGCCACCGATTTACATCGGTGGAAACTCGTTTTATAGATTTTTATTTTGATAAGATTTATGATGCTTCAATGGGGCCACCGATTTACATCGGTGGAAACTTCCGAGATCAGGAATTACTACTCAATGATTCTAACCGCTTCAATGGGGCCACCGATTTACATAGGTGGAAACGAAGAGGGGGTACATCCCATAAACAGGTTTTCGAGAGCTTCAATGGGGCCACCGATTTACATCGGTGGAAACGAGGAATTCGAGGCGCCCCCCGATATGGCGCAAGAAGCTTCAATGGGGCCACCGATTTACATCGGTGGAAACCATGGATGGATATATCTGGGAGCAGCCCGGCTATTTCGTGCTTCAATGGGGCCACCGATTTACATCGGTGGAAACTTCATACGGGCGCATCCCGATATTTTCGAGAGGCGCGCTTCAATGGGGCCACCGATTTACATCGGTGGAAACCATGGATGGATATATCTGGGAGCAGCCCGGCTATTTCGTGCTTCAATGGGGCCACCGATTTACATCGGTGGAAACCATCGTATACCCCGCTGTGATAGCCAGGGTAATCCTGCTTCAATGGGGCCACCGATTTACATCGGTGGAAACCAGTATGCAAGTCCGGGAATACACGGATCGTGATGGGCTTCAATGGGGCCACCGATTTACATCGGTGGAAACCAGTTAACAAACGAAAACCAAAGCGGTAGGAGAAACTGCTTCAATGGGGCCACCGATTTACATCGGTGGAAACGGAACCTGCACGAGGTAATCCCCCGTGCTCGTGAGCACGCTTCAATGGGGCCACCGATTTACATCGGTGGAAACGACACGCTGCCGAACCGGATGTTCCTCGATGAATCAGGGCTTCAATGGGGCCACCGATTTACATCGGTGGAAACGCGCTCAAAAGACAGACCCCCTCTCCCCAGAGGTGCGCTTCAATGGGGCCACCGATTTACATCGGTGGAAACCGCTCCAGTATTTCCAGCATGGGCGGACGCATTGGGTGCTTCAATGGGGCCACCGATTTACATCGGTGGAAACGCGACGAAGATTCTGGGGAGGAGATTGGATTCGTCGTAGCTTCAATGGGGCCACCGATTTACATCGGTGGAAACTCCCCTGCACCTGGATGCGTATTGGGAGATGTCTCGCGCTTCAATGGGGCCACCGATTTACATCGGTGGAAACTCCGGCGCAAGCGCCACGGCGTTGGGGATGTGGATACCGCTTCAATGGGGCCACCGATTTACATCGGTGGAAACTTGCGGCGCCAGGGCGGTTATCAATTGGTTGCCACAAAGGCTTCAATGGGGCCACCGATTTACATCGGTGGAAACCCGGTGACGCGGCGGCGGCTGGGGTTGCGGGGTAGCCGCTTCAATGGGGCCACCGATTTACATCGGTGGAAACAGGTATAAACAATCACCCTGGAAAATGATATTAGGTGGCTTCAATGGGGCCACCGATTTACATCGGTGGAAACCAAACTGGTGAAACTCTACGGCCTGGACGACAGCCTGGCGGCTTCAATGGGGCCACCGATTTACATCGGTGGAAACGTTAGAGTATAATCTCTATTGACACCAAGTCAATAGGGCTTCAATGGGGCCACCGATTTACATCGGTGGAAACGAATGGCTATCAATGGCCATTCCATGTCACCACCCAAGCTTCAATGGGGCCACCGATTTACATCGGTGGAAACGCCGCAGTTGCGGCGCCGAATACCCGTATAATAAGCGCTTCAATGGGGCCACCGATTTACATCGGTGGAAACGACCGCCTCTGGATGGAAGAGGCGGAGCGGTGGTCGTTGCTTCAATGGGGCCACCGATTTACATCGGTGGAAACAAATCCGGGAGCCGGAAACCCGTAAAACCGGCAAAGGAGGCTTCAATGGGGCCACCGATTTACATCGGTGGAAACTCTCCCCGTCACCCGGGGGGTCACTTTCCCCCGTCACAGCTTCAATGGGGCCACCGATTTACATCGGTGGAAACTCAAACGTCTCCCGTGTCATTCCGGGCACTTCGCCGCGCTTCAATGGGGCCACCGATTTACATCGGTGGAAACACGGGAAGAAGAAATCCAGTTTATCAAGGAATTGAGGGCTTCAATGGGGCCACCGATTTACATCGGTGGAAACAACCGCAAGAGTCGTGTATTTGCGGTTTTCGAGAGTGAGCTTCAATGGGGCCACCGATTTACATCGGTGGAAACTATCATCATGGCTGCTCATCAACGAGGGGAAAAAATGCTTCAATGGGGCCACCGATTTACATCGGTGGAAACCGGAGAAAGCGCTGACCGCCGAAGAAGAGGACGATGAAGCTTCAATGGGGCCACCGATTTACATCGGTGGAAACAAAAATTCCCCGTTCTTTTGCGCCAGGAACGTGGCCGCTTCAATGGGGCCACCGATTTACATCGGTGGAAACGTCGAAGACGGGGAAAAATTCCCCGTTCTTTTGCGCCAGGCTTCAATGGGGCCACCGATTTACATCGGTGGAAACTGGAGGGTGGCAGCCGGTCACATGCTCTTTGGGGGGGCTTCAATGGGGCCACCGATTTACATCGGTGGAAACAACAAATGGACGGCCCGTCGGTCACAATATCCGGCGCTTCAATGGGGCCACCGATTTACATCGGTGGAAACTATACCATATCCATCAACCGCTTTGTTTATAATTTCATGCTTCAATGGGGCCACCGATTTACATCGGTGGAAACCGGCCTTTACGGGCTCGTAGAGCGAAGTTCTTCCTCGCTTCAATGGGGCCACCGATTTACATCGGTGGAAACAGAATACTTCCATTTGACGGGGTCGATCTATTTCACGGCTTCAATGGGGCCACCGATTTACATCGGTGGAAACTTATCAAAATCGGATAATTTTTCTTTTAATAACGTAAAGCTTCAATGGGTCCACCGATTTACATCGGTGGAAACAGAAACTCCCGTTTCATCCCACCCTGGATCCTGGTGACGCTTCAATGGGGCCACCGATTTACATCGGTGGAAACAATAATAATGGATTTAGGTTCAATAACCTAAATCCAAGCTTCAATGGGGCCACCGATTTACATCGGTGGAAACCGCCAGGTGGAGTATTTGAGCACCAGAAGGTTAAGAGCTTCAATGGGGCCACCGATTTACATCGGTGGAAACGCTAGGCTCCAGCTACGAGATGTTCTTCTATGCTCGGGCTTCAATGGGGCCACCGATTTACATCGGTGGAAACTAGCCATGGCGCATGTAGTGGAAATCCTGCATGACGCTTCAATGGGGCCACCGATTTACATCGGTGGAAACAAAGAGATTCTCAATGAACATCCCCTGGTTTCCAGGCTTCAATGGGGCCACCGATTTACATCGGTGGAAACGTGAAGGGATAAATGGGACCGGCGCCGAATACGGCCGCTTCAATGGGGCCACCGATTTACATCGGTGGAAACCCGAACAGTTGAGGCCCGTAACCATAGGAGCCGTCCAGCTTCAATGGGGCCACCGATTTACATCGGTGGAAACATTCCAAAATCTTCCGGCCTTCCTCATTCATAATAGCTTCAATGGGGCCACCGATTTACATCGGTGGAAACAGTGTACAACCTGTGAACTTCTACAACCATACCCCCCGGCTTCAATGGGGCCACCGATTTACATCGGTGGAAACAACCTAACGGGAAGCGGCTGACCTATATCTTGAAAATGCTTCAATGGGGCCACCGATTTACATCGGTGGAAACACGGGTATACGAGTGCGAACGCCATTCAATTGGAGCGGCTTCAATGGGGCCACCGATTTACATCGGTGGAAACATGATGCGTACGTTGCGGATAGTTCCAGGAAGTCCCTGGCTTCAATGGGGCCACCGATTTACATCGGTGGAAACTGGTTACACTCTGCGGATCACTCACCGGAATCACATGGCTTCAATGGGGCCACCGATTTACATCGGTGGAAACTCCAGACGAGGATATTTATGGGTCAGAGGCCGCGGAGCTTCAATGGGGCCACCGATTTACATCGGTGGAAACTTGGGTTTCCGTAGACTTCGACGACCCCGACCTATCCGCTTCAATGGGGCCACCGATTTACATCGGTGGAAACTATTCAAATGCTTAACTCTGTTCAAATCCTCAAAATAGGCTTCAATGGGGCCACCGATTTACATCGGTGGAAACATTTAGAAGGTAAGGTAATCAATCCGTCAGTAAATGGCTTCAATGGGGCCACCGATTTACATCGGTGGAAACTTGAGTTTCGTAAAAAATTGAATGTCGATATTGTCGCGCTTCAATGGGGCCACCGATTTACATCGGTGGAAACGAATGAAAATAATACTTTACCGTACTAGTCAAAGGCGCTTCAATGGGGCCACCGATTTACATCGGTGGAAACAAGGAGTATAGGATTATGACCAATTTTGATTGGACGCTTCAATGGGGCCACCGATTTACATCGGTGGAAACAGTAAAAGGATGATGATGAATTTCAACAGTAGTCTGAGCTTCAATGGGGCCACCGATTTACATCGGTGGAAACGGGTCGATGGAATATGGTTCTCCAATTCCAGCTGGAAGGGCTTCAATGGGGCCACCGATTTACATCGGTGGAAACCGGGTGAACGCGCGGCGGGTGGCCCTGTTGGCAGAAGCGCTTCAATGGGGCCACCGATTTACATCGGTGGAAACAGTTAGTACGTTTAGGAAAACTAGACGATTTAACAAAAGCTTCAATGGGGCCACCGATTTACATCGGTGGAAACAACAAAATGAAAAAGGAGGAAAGGAAAATGGTTGCTGCTTCAATGGGGCCACCGATTTACATCGGTGGAAACTAAAAGAAGAGGATGAGTGCTCTACTAATATAACAGCTTCAATGGGGCCACCGATTTACATCGGTGGAAACCGAGCTGCAACCCGGAGTCCCATAAGGTTTTGGATCCGGCTTCAATGGGGCCACCGATTTACATCGGTGGAAACTGTAATTTGAGGTATCAATTCTGGTAAATACTATAGCTTCAATGGGGCCACCGATTTACATCGGTGGAAACCATTTCAACCGATCAGAATAAGCCGTCTGCCAACTCGCTTCAATGGGGCCACCGATTTACATCGGTGGAAACGCGGGAAAACGCCGGGCGTGTCGCCGAAGAGATCGAGGCTTCAATGGGGCCACCGATTTACATCGGTGGAAACCGCTCTCCCGCTTCTGCGGCGTGGTGGACGAATATCAGCTTCAATGGGGCCACCGATTTACATCGGTGGAAACAAATGTTGAGTGCTTGCATGTTGACTTTACCCAAAAGGCTTCAATGGGGCCACCGATTTACATCGGTGGAAACTCTGGATGCCTGGGAGGCATTTCATGATGTGGTTGATGCTTCAATGGGGCCACCGATTTACATCGGTGGAAACTGGTTCGAGATCGAGGCAATGCACGTACTCAGATCCGCTTCAATGGGGCCACCGATTTACATCGGTGGAAACACATCCTTTCGTTTCGATATGATGGACGCGACCAAAGCTTCAATGGGGCCACCGATTTACATCGGTGGAAACCAACAGCGCGCCCGTCTGCTTCCAGGCCGCCGCCACGCTTCAATGGGGCCACCGATTTACATCGGTGGAAACATGAGTGCATTCCTTCCGGCTTACAGGGTTCTTATACAGCTTCAATGGGGCCACCGATTTACATCGGTGGAAACAAAAGCAATCCCGTGTACGGGGATTTTCATAACTCAAGGCTTCAATGGGGCCACCGATTTACATCGGTGGAAACGGGAGTCGACAGTACTAATTGTTTAGCCGAAGTACTGCTTCAATGGGGCCACCGATTTACATCGGTGGAAACTAAGGTTCGCAACCGCTTTTCCCTTTCCGACATATGGGCTTCAATGGGGCCACCGATTTACATCGGTGGAAACCACAATCACGGGACAGGGACAGCAAATTACATAGCGCTTCAATGGGGCCACCGATTTACATCGGTGGAAAC
>JABLXU010000010.1 GCA_013177805.1 Candidatus Omnitrophota bacterium | reverse complement strand
CACGGATTAAAGCCGACAGGGCATAAGCCCAGGGTTGAAACCGTCATCCGGGATGCCCAGGCGGCAATCCCGTGCACGGATTAAAGCCGACAGGGCATAAGCCCAGGGTTGAAACCGTCATCCGGGACGCCTATGCGGCAATGCCGTGCACGGATTAAAGCCGACAGGGCACCAGCCCAGGGTTGAAACCCTGGGCTGCTATAAAGCCGTCCCCTGAAGGGGACTCGGATCATGCATGCTGGTGGGCTATGCCGCGCTTTGAGCCTACCACTTTACCCCTTGCGAGGAATTCATGTCAAACGACCTTACAGGGCTACCCTTACTCTAGCCCTCTCCCGGAGGGAGAGAGGATTCATTACTTTTGTTTCAACATCCTCCACCCGGCTGTCATTCGCTAATCTTCGCCGTGGCACGGCGCAACGTGCCCGACGAATAGGGACCATGGAAGAAGCGCTTTTTGCCCTACTGCAACGTTGGCGGGGGGATGGCTTCTCCCTGGAGTTGGGCCACCTGTTCGGCTTTGGAATAGGCGCCATAAAACGAGGCATTGCCGTCCAGCCAGAGATAGATACGCCGCCATTCTGCATCGCTCAGTTGGACGTTTTCTTTGTGATGGACATCCTCCAAAATTGTAGGCAGAGGACTGACGTCGGCGGGCATTTCTCCCGGTTTGGTAGCGATGACGGAGATGGAGTGGTCTCCCCATTCGTACCACCGCGCGTAAGGCTTCAGACTCTCATAGGAAACCGTAAATGCGCCCACGGGCGTTCCGCGCAGGTCCGGCGGATTGCCGTCTTTGCCATGGCACGACACGCAATGCTTGTCGAGGATCGGCTGCACCAGGCGGGGAAAACTCCAAGGCTTTGAGCCATCTGGCCCTGGTTCGATACGCGAAGGCTCCCGCAGGGTGGCAAGGGTTTGCCCCATCGGCACCGTCGTCCCCATGGGCTCATGGCACCCCACACACCCCCGCCGTTCGCCGGGTTGCAGGTAGGTCAGGCTGCGCATACCCTGCACGGCCCGGCCTTTGGCATCCACAGCCTGGAAACTCACCGGCACGCGTGCAGGGACACGGAAATAAGCGGATCCATCCTTCTCCACCGGAACCGTGCCCAACAGCATCCGCGCTGATTCCGCGTTGGCATACCCCAACCGGGGCTGATTGGCCACGTGGGTTTCGCTCTTGGGCAGAATCTGAAAGACGCGCAGGTGATCCACGGGCCGCCCTTCCGGCATCGGGAACAGGCTTTGATACACGTTGGTGAGGAGAAATTCTCCTTCCTCCCCCATCTTCGTGTCGAGAACGGAAGGCAGGCGGGGCGGAACCGGCCGGGAGCGCAGGGGGATGGGATACATGCTCGAGATTCCGGCTTCCCGGTAGAGCAGTTCCAGATTGCCAAAACGGTCAAAGAGATAAATCCCCGTTTCCGTGTCTTGCTTCACATTCGGTCCCATACCCGGAAGGGGATCGAAACTGAACGAGACGAGATAGTAGTTCTCCGACAGCGGCCAGGGGCTATGGAAATAACTATCAGGCCATCCCGGCGCTTCGGGGAAGCAGACTTCCGGCGTCAGAAATTCCAGGGACCGGAAATCATCCTCCCCGGTCTGGGGATCGAACGCGGTCCGGCTGGGATCCACCACCACCAGCGAGCCGCCCACATCGGCGTGATGCGCTCCCGCCACGAAGATGATCTTATTGGATCCGGGTATGGCGCGGGGTTGGTAACACGCGTTGATCCGCTGCGTGTAGCTGCCGAAGAGGGAAACTGGATTGCTGCCATCGGGGAAACTAGCCCACAGGCCATGGAAATGCGCCGCCGAGCGGTCCACGTAATCCCAGCGGGTATATACGACACGGCCGTCGTTCAGCACGCTGGGATGCCACTCGTTGGTTTCATGGAACGACAATGTGCGGATCCCGGTCCCATCGGAATGCATACGGTGCAGAGTGTAGGTTGGCAGGGGTTCCCAGGGATTATGGCAACGGCCGAATCCGCCCCGGCGCGTGGACATGAAGGCGATGTCCCCGTCCGGCAACTCGCAGGGATCGAAATCGTCATACAGGCCGTCTGTCAGTTGGCGGAGGTAATTGCCATCCGCGTCCATGCGGAAGATATGAAAACACCGGCGTTGGGGGGAATAATAGTCCGGTTTTTCGGGAGCACGTTCCGAAAAGGCAAAGTAGATCGTTTTCGCGTCGTACGATAAAGCCAAGGTGGTATAGTTGCCCTTAGGCAGGCGGCCGGCCACCAGGTCGCGGATTGCAAGAGAAGTGCCGGGGTTTTCCAACAAGCATACGGTTCCGCCCGCAATGTCCTCGTAATCATAATAATACCCCAGGTATTCGTGTAGCATCTGGCAGATGAAGCGCTTGCGTTTGAGGAAGAGGATAGGCGAATCACCCAACAGGGGATTCTGGAAAGCGATCTCCCGGTTCAACCAGCGAATCTCCCGGTAGAGATTGAGGCGTTGCTCTTCCGATAACGAGGAGAGATTCGCCAGTTGACCGCGCAGGCGGGATAGGGTTTCACGTCCACGGTCCAGATTGGGAGCGTTCTCGAGAGTCAACAAATCCGCGAGGAGTTGTTCGCCACGTTCGGCGGCTTCGAGAATCGCGGCGGGATGACCGGGCGCGCGGCCAAGACGGGCTTCCTGCCGTTCCCAATCCGCCTCGATGGTTTGCCGGAACGGATCCGGTGAATTCTCCGCCAACGAGAGGTTTGTCATACCGCCGCTCAGCATGGCGAGTACGACAATTCCTAAGCACGCCCTGGATTGATGCTGTCTTGATTTTTGATAATACATAGCTTCCTCCCCGCAAAGCGGATCCCTTGTGTGCCTCATCATACCCTATATAACAAGGAGTCCGCAATTACTCCCACAAAGATTAATCATCGATTCGTGTCTCTCTTGGAGCGTTTCCGGCACCTATGATACATTGATGGCGCGTTGGCCGTGAGGTGCACTATTCTTAACAGAGAATCAGGAGTTTACAACTTGACTCATCTTTCCATCTTCCTTGTTTTAACCGGATTGACGTTCCATGCCTATGCCGTGGATGCCCTGCATGATCCCACGGCTTGCTTGTCCCCGGAGACGATCGTGGCCGGCCGGGATGGGAAAACGCTCTACATCGGGGAAAAAACCGCCTGCCAGGTAGCGAAACTCGACGGTGATCCAGCAACTATTCAATCGCGTGTTTCACTGCCCGGAGAGCCCACGGGTCTTGCGCTGTCACCGGATGGGCACGTGCTGTATGTCACATGTTCGTCTCCTGCCGGGACACTCTGCGCGGTGGATACAGAGAATGTGACCCTGCTGGACACGCTTCCGTCGGGCGCGGGCGCATGTGCACCGGCTTTATCACCAAATGGAAAAACAATCTTCGTGTGCAACCGCTTCGAAAACTCCGTCTCCCAAATCGATCTCAACACGAAGACCGAAATCCACCGCTATCCCGTTTCCCGTGAGCCGATCGCCTCAGCCCTGACGCCGGATGGAAAGACACTGGCCGTGGCGCATCATCTCCCCGCCGGACCCGCCAACGCGGAGCACGTGGCCGCATCCGTGTGGCTGATCGATGCCCAGCAACAACGTACTCTCGCCGAAATCGCCATGCCGAACGGCGGCACATGCGTAAAGGGATTATGCCTCTCTCCGGACGGCCGTTTCGCTTTCGTGACGCATATTCTGGCGCATTTCCCCCTGCCGACCACGCAACTCGACCGCGGCTGGATGGCCAACAACGCGTTGACAGTGATCGACATTCCCAACGCCCGGATCTTCGGAACCGTGCTGCTCGACGAGATGGACCGCGGGGCAGCCAATCCCTGGGCAGTGGCCTGCTCGCCGGACGGCCGGTATCTGGGCGTGACCCACGCGGGAACACATGAACTGAGCCTCATCAATTGGCCGGCGTTGAGGCCAAAGTTGGAATCACCGGGACAATCCCATCCCGCCACCGATCTTCACTTCTTGAAGGATTACCGGATTCGGATTCCGCTGCCCGGACGGGGCCCGCGGGGACTGGCCTTCACTGGGCCGAAAGCAGTGGTCACATTGTATTTTTCAAATAATCTGGCAATGGTGGCTCTTCCCCCTGATGCTCAGCCGGCCGTGAAGTCGATATCGCTGGGGGAAACAGCCCTTCCCGATACGGCGCGCCGGGGGGAGTCGCTGTTTCATGACGCGTCCATCGGCTTCCAGGGCTGGCAAAGCTGCTCCACCTGCCATCCGGACGCGCGCGTGGATGGCTTGAACTGGGACCTGCTCAACGATGGCCTGGGCAATCCCAAGAACACCAAGAGCCTGCTGCTCTCGCACCAGACGCCCCCCGCAATGAGCACCGGCGTGCGCGAAACTGCCGAGGAAGCCGTGCGCAGCGGGATGAAACATATTCTCTTTTCCGTGCGTACGGAAATCGAATATTCTGCTATCGATGAATATCTGAAATCGTTACGGCCGTGGCCCAGTCCCATTCTTCGTGATTCACGATTTCAGGAAGCGGCGAGACGAGGGGAACGCTTGTTTCATGATCCCGCCGTGGGTTGCGCCAAATGCCATCCAGGGCCGCTGTTCACCGACTTGACTTCGTATGACGTTGGCACCCGCGGACCGTTGGACAAAACGGGGCAATTCGATACGCCCCACTTGATCGAACTATGGCGTACCGCCCCCTATCTGCATGATGGCGGCGCGGCCACTCTCCGCGACGTGCTGACCACCCGCAACGCGAACGATCAGCACGGAAAAACCTCCCATTTGACCCCGGAACAGATTCGCGATTTGGAAGCCTTCTTGATGTCGTTGTGATGGACGCGCTAAAGGCCCTCTTTTTGAAGGAACCCGTAGCCTAATGATCCTCATTGCATTTAAATTTCGACACGAAAGAAGAAACTTCCGGTATATGCGAAGATTTGCCGACTGATGTGACCGGAAACCCTATTGATCTGCCCGAACTATTCCTCTCTCCCTTCCCTCCCCCGCTAGGAGTAGGTCAGCAGAAAGGGCAGTTTTTTCTTTACCCTCTGATACCCTTGTGTCACAAAAAACTATTGTAAAACTCCATTGAAAAAAGACATAAGAAAAAAGATATTGTCTACATGATCCAACCATGAATCCCTGCGGCAATCAGCGCACCCAAAAGTGGGCCGGCCACGGGCACCCAGGCGTAAGCCCAGTCGCTGTCCCGCTTGCCCGGCACGGGGAGTAATGCGTGCGCCAGGCGCGGACCCAGGTCACGCGCGGGATTGATGGCGTAACCGGTGGTCCCGCCCAGAGAGAGGCCGATGGCGAACACCAGCAAGGCAACCGGCAGTGCGCCGAGCGTGCCGAGGCCGAGGATCACTTCACTCCCTTCCGTCCCGGAGGGCAGGGCAAACTTCACCGGGGTCATGAGAAAGAGAGGCAGGATCAATAGAAAGGTGCCGAAGGCCTCGCAGAAGAAGGCTTGGGGGATGTTCCGGATGTTCGGCGAAGTGCAAAAGCAGGCCATTTTGGCGTCGGGATCGGGAGTGGCCTTGAAGTGTTCCCGGTAGAAGACGAAGACCAACGCGCCACCCATCAGGCCTCCCAGCATCTGCGCCAGTAAGTACCCGGAGACTTGGGACCAGGCGAAATCTCCCGCGGCGGCCAGGCCCACGGTGACCGCCGGATTGAGATGCGCGCCGCTGAAGGGCATCGAACAAAAGACGCCGACATACACCCCGAATCCCCAGCCCGCGGTGATGACGATCCACCCGCCGTTGTTGCCTTTGGTCCGCGACAGGACCACATTAGCCACCACGCCGTTGCCGAAAATCACGAGAATCGCCGTGCCAAGAAATTCCGCGAGGTATGGATTCATCGATGCTTGCTCCTTTGCCGTTTCATTCATGATTGTTTATGGCGATCGGTTTGATGAGTTACGCACTATAGCGCTAACCTATCCTGCATCGACTAACAACCCCCTCCTGACCTCGCCCAAATCTTTGGGGAAGGAATCAACCTACCCGGGCGGACACCTAGGTCCGCCCCTACTTCAGATAGGCTAGGCCGCGCTTTGAGACCACCCTCTCCATGAATACCAGCGGATGGTTTTCTTTCCGTAGGTTAAAACCTACGGCTGCACCAATGGATCCCCTTCGGGGATAAAATCATAAAATTCTTATACGGACGTCATCCCCGCGAAAGCGGGGATCCAGCGGTGACCGATGGGTTATGCTTCGCCAATCCATCCTACGGGTTTCCCTCACCCTGGCCCTCTCCCGGGGGGAGAGGGGAGGAGTTGCTTGGGTGAACTACGCCGCACTTTGAGACTACCGTGCTACCGATGGGTTACGCGCGGCATGCTAAGCCATCCTGCAACTGGAATCCCGCTTGCGCGGGAATGACATCATCATCCTCCTTCTCCCGGGTCAAAGGCGCCGGCGGTTTGGTTGAATGATTCGACCTGCCGTCGTTGCCAGGTTTCATCTTTTCCCAATTCGGCCGCCAACAGGCGCGCCACGGCGGGGGCCATGGCGCGGGCCGCCCGCACATTCAAAAAGAGAGCGCGGGCGCGCCGGGCGAGCACATCCTCCACCGTCCGGGCCATCTCGTTCCGCGCCGCCCAGACGATTTCAGCCCCACAGGTGGGCAACTCATCGTGCAGCGGCTCCCCCAACTCGGGCCGGTCATGGATCAGTTGCCTGAGCGCCCCGGCGTCCGCGCCATACACGGCAAACGGTCCCGGCGGATCGGAGGGCTGCTGATAACCATGGATCCGGAGTTCGCGGGTTACGCAGGGCCGTTCGTCAAGCCGCGCCAGAACGATGGCGTGATCCACACCATCCTCGGCCATTTTCCGGTACGTGGTCCACTTGCCGCCCGCGATGGTCAGCAGGCCGGATTTTGAGATATGGATCGTGTGATCGCGCGACAACGCGGCGGTACTGGAACTCCCGCCGGCTTTCACCAGCGGGCGGATGCCGGTGAACACGCTGAGGATATCGGACCGCGACGGCCGCTTGGCGAGATAGCCGCCCGCGGTTTCGAGAATGAAATCGATTTCGTGCGCGAGGGGCCGCGGCTCGAGGCGGACCTCCGAGATCGGCGTGTCGGTGGTCCCCACGACGGTGTGCCCATGCCAGGGGATGGCGAACATCACCCGGCCGTCGCGGGTATGAGGGACCATGATGGCCGTATCACCCGGCAGGTACGTATGATCCAACACGATGTGCACGCCCTGGCTGGGGGCAATGAGAGCCTCGGCCGCGGGATCGTCCAGCCGTCGCAACTCATCCCCGAAGGGACCGGTAGCGTTGATCACGCAGCGGGCGGACAGTTCATGGTATTGTCCGGTTTCCTCATCCAGGAATTCGAGGCCTTTGATGTAGCCGTCCACGTCCTTCACAAGCCGGGTCACACGGGCATAATTCAGCAAGCACGCCCCGTGATCGGCAGCGGTTTTCGCGAGGTTGATGAGCAGGCGGCTGTCGTCGAACTGCCCGTCATGATACAGCACCCCGCCGCGCAGACCTTCCTGCTCCAGGGTGGGGATGCGGTCCAGCACTTCCTCCCGCGATAAGAGATGAGACCGGCCGAAATTGTATTTCCCCGCGAGCAGATCGTAGACCTTGAGGCCGATGCCATAGAACGGTGCTTCCCACCACTGGTAGTTGGGCACCACGAAACGCAGATCCCGTACCAGATGCGGCGCGTTCTGCAGCAGGATGCCGCGCTCCTTCAGGGCTTCCATAACCAGGGAGATATTGCCTTGCTGAAGATACCGCACGCCGCCGTGCACCAGTTTGGTGGAGCGGCTCGAGGTCCCCTTGCCGAAATCGCTTTGTTCGAGCAAGACAGTGGCAAATCCCCGCGTGGCGGCGTCCACCGCGATGCCCACCCCCGTGGCCCCGCCGCCCACGACGGCGAGATCCCAAGGCTCTGTGCGGCCGATTATGCGTTGCAAGAACAGTTCGCGTTGCATAGGAATGAGTTCGTATGGGTGGGGTACGCTTCGCTTTGAGCCCCCCTACTTAACTTTTTTTCTTACCCTTACCCTGGCCCTCTCCTAGAAGGAGAAGGAAGAGAAAAGCGGGATTATGGATGGGATCGAGTGCGTGCTTGCGTGCTCAGCCATCCTCCGTCTCCGCCGCCCGGCTTCAAGAATGCGGTTCCCAGTCGCGGGCGCGACGCAAAGCTTCCTCCCAACGGCGGCGGCGGAACGCGATTTCATCCGCGCTTTTTCGCGGCTCGAAAATCCGGTCCACCAGCCACACTCGCTGCACCTCGGAGAAATCTTTCCAAAATCCCACCGCTAGGCCGGCCAGGTAGGCAGCGCCCAGGGCGGTGGTTTCGATCACCTTGGGGCGCGCCACTGGGACTTGCAGAATGTCGGCCTGGATTTGCATCAGCAGATTGTTGGCGCAGGCCCCGCCATCCACGCGCAGTTCGCCGATCGCCATGCCCGAATCCTCCTCCATGACGTCCAACACATCCGCGGACTGGAAGGCGATGCTCTCGAGGGCGGCCCGGGCGATGTGCGCGGCGGTGGTCCCCCGCGTCAGGCCGGTAAGCACCCCCCGGGCGTAGGGATCCCAATGCGGCGCGCCCAGTCCCGCGAAGGCCGGAACCAAGTACACCCCCCCGGTATCCGGCACGCTGGCAGCTAATTCTTCGACCTCGGCCGAGGAGCGGATGAGGCCCAATCCATCCCGCAGCCATTGCACCACCGCTCCGGCGATAAACACGCTGCCCTCCAGCGCGTAATGCGCTCCGTCCCGGGTCTTCCAAGCCACGGTCGTGAGCAATTGATGGCGCGAGGGGATGGATTTCGGGCCGATGTTCATCAGCAGGAAGCAGCCGGTCCCATAGGTGTTCTTGGCCAGCCCGCGTGCGAAGCAACCCTGCCCAAAGAGAGCCGCCTGCTGGTCGCCCGCCACGCCGCCGATGGGGACCGGCGCGTCAAACACATCCCGCGCGGTTTCGCCGAAAATTCCGCTCGACGCCCGCACATCGGGAAGGATTTCACGGGGAACACCGAAGATCTGCAGCAACTCCTCGTCCCAGGTGTCATGTCCGAGATTGAAAAGCAGGGTGCGCGAAGCATTGCTGGGATCAGTCGCGTGGACCACACCGCCCGTCAGGTTCCACAACAACCACGTATCAACCGTGCCGAAAGCCAACTCGCCCCGCCGTGCCCGGTGCCGCGCCCCTGGAACATTGTCGAGAAGCCAGCGGATCTTGCTGCCCGAAAAATACGCGTCGATCACCAGGCCGGTCTTGTCCCGGATCAGGGCTTCATGGCCCGCGCGTTTGATCTCATCGCAAAACGCGGCCGTGCGCCGGTCCTGCCAGACGATGGCGTTGTGGACCGGCTCACCGGTGCGGCGGTCCCAAATCAGGGTGGTCTCGCGCTGGTTGGTGATGCCGATGGCCGCGATGTCCCGGGCCCGCAGTCCAGCCCGCGCCAGCGCCTCCCGGGCGACGGCGATTTGCGAGGACCAGATTTCGCGGGGATCGTGCTCCACCCAGCCGGCCTGCGGGTAGATTTGCGTGAACTCCCGCTGCGCGGTCTGGAGGATGCTTCCCTGGTGATCGAAAAGAATGGCGCGGGAACTGGTGGTGCCTTGGTCCAAAGCAAGAATGCATGACATTATGGATTGTCCCCTTTTCATACCCTACGATTCACGGCGCCGGAACAGCGCCGGATTTCCTCAATACGGACCATCCTAGTAGTACCATATTGGACCGCCTAAATAAAGCGCTGGCCGGAGGATGAGTGCTACAAACGCGGTGGCCTGAAAAATTGGAATTCACCGGAGTGATGTGGAAAGAGAAGAGAGAACGGTTAAGCGTTTCCGTCCCTGCCCATGCCCCGAATCCCGCACGGCAGAAGTTCTGATTTCGGGTAAATAATTTCCATTCCCGATGATTTGGGGTTTTCATCCTGATTTTTTTATGATAATACTATTTCACATATTTTAGGTCCGGTTGGCAAAATCGGTTGCAGCATCCCGCAAAGACCTGATCGAAGAGCACATTTGAAAGAATAATGGCTCGCACCAAGCAAATGGTTTCTCAAAGGGTTGGTTTACGACCGGACCCGCCAACATCATCGCGCCGGATTCACCTGAAATTAATCCGCATTCCCCTTCTGTATCTCTTACTTAGCGCCGCCTGGATCTTGCTCTCGGATCATCTTTTCATCCGCGGGACACCCGAAATCGCAAACTACGCCTATTATCAAACCTTCAAAGGCCTCCTGTTTGTTGCCGTCTCGTCGGTGATCTTGTATTGGCTGGCGTATACGTTATTTAAGGAAATCCGGCACACCAACCGGCTCCTGGAGGAAAATCACCGCTTTCTGGCCGGGCAGCTGAGCAACCTGCCCGGCACGGCTTATCGTTGCCGTAATGAACCGGGTTGGCCGATGATCTACCTTTCGGAGGGCTGTTCCGTACTTACAGGGTATCCGCCGGACGGATTAATCCAGGGAGATCCTGTCACCTACGAACAGCTCATTCACCCCAGCGACCGGATGATGGTATGGAACACGATTCAAGAAGCCATTCGGGAGCAGCGCCCATATCAACTCGAATACCGGATCCGCACCGCCAGCGGGGAGGAAAAATGGGTATGGGAAAAAGGCAAGGCCGTCTACGATCCCCAGGGGAAAGTGCAATACCTCGAAGGGTTCATCAGCGACATCAGCGAGCGCAAGCGGGCTGAAGCCACCCTCCAGGAAAGCGAATACCGCTACCGCACCATCATTGAAAATACCAGCGATTGCGTCTGGCGCATCACCCTGGAGGGAATCATTACCTTCATCAGCCCTTCGGTAAAAACCATCCTGGATTACGAGCCGGAGGAAATCACCGGCCAATCCATCTTCACAATCATGCCTCCCGGCATCCAGCCCCGGGTCCGGCAGCTGCTGGACCGTTTGGGCCAGGGAAAACTCCGCCGGGAGGAATTAGTTTTAGAGTTGCCTTTTCTGCGGAAGGATGGAGGCATACGCATCGGGGAAGTGCGGGCGGTTCTCATCTATAACCCGCACGGCCATCCAGTCGAAGTGGCCGGCATCGCGCATGACATCACCCAACGGAAACAGGCCGAGGCCGCGTTGCGCCAGAGCCAGGAACAGATCGACAAGGCCCAGGAGGTGGCCCGGATCGGATTTTGGAACACCGATCTTCAAACCGGCCGCCTGATCTGGTCCAAGGGCGTGTACCGGATCTTCGGTATGGAAGAAGATCAGTTCGACAACCAGAGGGAGACTTTTTACGCCCACGTCCATCCGGAAGACCGGGAGTTGATCATCGAAGCGTTACATCAAGCCGTGGAGACTCAATCGGCCTATCAGATCGAACACCGGATTCTCCTGCCCGGCGGCGCGGTCCGCTGGGTCAGCGAACAGGCGGAAGTGGTGCGGGACTCCGAAGGCCGCCCCGTCCAAATGATCGGCACCGTGCAGGACATCACCAGCCGCAAATTGGTGGAGAATGAACTCCGGAACAGCAAACAACGCCTGGAAACCTTGATCCAGGCCTCACCCGTGGCGGTCATTGTCCTCGACCTGCATCAGCGCGTCATCCTCTGGAACAAAGCCGCGGAAGGGATGTTCGGGTGGACAGAAAGCGAAATCCTAAACCAACCCTGCCCCATCATTCCGGAAGGGCAACAAGACCAATTTCAACGCTTTTTCAACAACGCCTTGTGGGGTATCCCGGTCAGGAATCAGGAAACCTGGCTCCGCCGCAAGGATGAAGCGCCCATCTACGTCAACCTCTCCACCGCTCCGCTATGGGACAACCGTGGCCAGGCTGAGGGCGTCATGGCGATTTTGGTGGATATTACGGAGCAAAAAAAATCCGTAGAAGAACGAATCAAACTCGAACAACAATTGCAACAATCCCAGAAAATGGAAGCCATCGGCAAACTGGCCGGAGGCATCGCGCACGATTTCAACAACCTGTTGATGGTGATCGAAGGCTACAGCGAAATGGCCCTCACCCGCCTGAATCCGCACGAGGCGGTCCGCAAAGACTTCGAAGAAATCCGGCAAGCCGCCGGCCGGGCCAAAATGATCACCCGCCAACTGCTGGCTTTCAGCCGTAAACAGATGATTCAACCCGTCGTCTTGAATATCAACCAGGTGGTGTCCGACTTTGAGAAAATCCTACGCCGCCTTATTGGCGAAGACATCCAAGTGATCACCCGTCTGGATCCCCAGGTCGGTACGATCAAGGCCGATCCCACCCAGATCGAACAAGTCATCGCCAACCTGGCCATCAACGCCCGCGACGCCATGCCCCACGGCGGGAAATTGATCCTGGAAACCGCCAACCGGGATCTGGACGAATCGTATACCCAGCACTTTGTGGGATTGAAACCCGGCTCCTATGTGATGCTCGCCGTCACCGATACCGGCTGCGGCATGGACGCCGAAACCATCTCCCATATTTTCGAACCCTTCTTCACCACCAAGACCGAATCCGGGGGAACCGGCCTGGGACTTTCCACGGTTTATGGCATCACCAAGCAAAACGAAGGGCATATCCATGTGTATAGCGAACCCGGAAAAGGGTCCACCTTCAAAATCTATTTCCCCCGCATCGAAGCCGAATCCGGAGAAACCGGCATTCTCCCCCGCGAGGACACTCTCCCCGCCGGATCGGAAACCATTCTCATCGTCGAGGACGAGGCCCCCGTGCGCCAACTCACCGTCCGCATACTTCAGGGATGCGGCTACCGTGTATTGGAAGCCGCTTCCTGCGAGGAGGCCCTGGCTACATCCCGCAGCCTGCCAGAGCCGATTCACCTCCTGCTCACGGACGTGGTGATGCCCGTCATGAGTGGCCGCCGCCTCGCCGCTCAACTTGCCTTGGAACGCCCTGGCTTGAAAGTACTCTATATGTCCGGCTACACCGACGATGCCGTCGTCCAGCACGGCATCCTGGAATCCGAGACCGCCTTCCTGCAAAAACCTTTCACTCCGGCCGCCCTGGCCCAGAAAATCCGCGCCGTCCTGGACACGGATTGACACACGGTCACGCACGGCTTAAATCCGGATGCGGCGCCATGATGACCAGCAACACGGCTTCTTCCGCCGATTCGTTCCGTACCCCATGGATCATCCCAGCCGGGGCCACCGCCAACTGCCCTGCCGCCAATGTACGAATCTCTTCTCCGATGCGCGCCTGGCAGGTTCCGCTCAGCATGTAGTAAATCTTGTCGTTCCCGGCGTGGGTATGCTCTTTCTGCTCCTGGCCCGGCCGCAGGCAATACACATCGCAAAACATCCGCGGCGATTCATACAGGTTCACCTTGACCATTTTCTCTTCGGAAAACCGGACCAGGGCTTCGGGTTGATGAAAATAGGGGGCCATGGTTTTGTTTCTTTCCTCCTGTTGGAGACGGATTCTCTACGCGTATAAACCGGATGTGGTATAGTACTCCAAAAAAAATTACGATCCCCTGGAGCCAGCCATGCGCAAGCACAGATTTCTATTCACACGATTGGTGGTTGTTCTGAGTTGGATGACGGGATTCCTTCCCGGCGCCGCAAGCCAGGATTACGTCGAGCCGATGAGCCATTCCATCCAAGCGCTCTATCAAACTCTGCAAGATGAAATCCCCTTGGCGGATCCACAAACCTTGGCGGCCTTGCGCTTGGGCCTCACTTGGCTCGAAGGCCTGGAGACTTTCCAAAACAACTTGCGCCAAGGCCGGACGGATGGTTTGGTGGATTGGCTGATGCTTTGGAACGGCATCTCCCGCGATACCGGACCAGCCACACTGATCACCCGTTCCGCCCAATCCCTCCGCTCGGTTATCGCCCGCCATGCGCCGCAGCCTCTGCGCCTGCGCGAGCCGCTTTCCGCGTTGCGTCAACTTGCGGAGGAGCTCGTCCTCGAACTCCAAGCCTGGGACCGCATCGAACGCCACCGCCGCCGCGATGGGATCATCCAGGTGGTGGACAGCCAGGGCCGGCCCATCCCTGGGGCCGAAGTGACTATCCATCAAATCCGCCCCGATTTTCTCTTCGGCTGCAACCTCTTTGTATGGAATGAAGATGAAACCGAATCGCAACTCCAATACCGGCAGCGATTCGCCGCGCTGTTGAACTACGCCACGCTCGGCTTCTACTGGTGGAGCTACGAACCCTCTCCCGGCCAGACCCGCGAGGCACATTGGCGGCGGGCGGCCGAATGGTGCCGGCAACAGAACATCCAGACCAAGGGCCACACTCTGCTCTGGAACTACACCGAGCCAAGGTGGCTGCCGGACGATCCGAAGCTATTGTACGAAGCGCAGATGAACCGCATCACCCGCGAAATGACCCGTTTCGCCGGATTGATCGATAAATGGGATGTCGTCAACGAAGCCACCGCCTTCGACCGGACCGAATTCGAAAAGCGGGCTCCGAAATTGACTCACCTGTGGAAAACCACCGGCCGGAGCGAACTGCCCCGCCAAGCCTTCTTGACCGCCCGCCGGGCCAATCCCCAGGCGCTGCTGGTGATCAACGATTACGAACTTCGCTCCCGGCCTGGGAACCAATCACCCGATTCCGGATCGAAACAAGAACCACCCGTGTTTGAGGACATCCTCGACGCGCTGGTGGATGACCAGGGCCGGCCTTTGTACGACGCCATCGGCATTCAATCCCACATGCATGGCGGCCCCTGGCCCACCCGCCGGATTCTCGAAATCGTTCAGCGTTTCGCGAAATACAACGTCCCACTTCATTTCACTGAAACCACCATCGTCTCCGGCCCCGGGAAATGGGAAGCCTGGGAACCCACGACCCTCGAAGGCGAACTCTTCCAGGCCGATGAGGTGGAACGTTTCTATCGCACCGTATTCTCCTGCCCTGAAGTGGCGGCGTTGACCTGGTGGGATTTCTCCGATCACCGCGCCTGGCAGGGAGCCCCTTCGGGATTGTTGCGCAAGGACATGTCGCCCAAACCCGCCTATCAGCGCCTGATGGAACTCATCCAGAACCGCTGGCGAACCGTGGAAACTCACGTCACGGACGCGGCAGGCCAGGCCTGCTTCCGCGGGTACCGGGGGGATTACTGGATCATTGTGAAAGCTCCCAGTGGGCGGCCTGTCCAACAACCTTTCTCTCTACCCGACGATACCGAACCCCAGATTCTTCGAATCGATTTGGCGATATAGACTCAAGTTCTTTATCTTTAAATCCAAATTCCTATCAATTAAATTTGTAATATTACATAAATAAATTAAAAGCAGATACTAGGTAGAACGGCCTAAAGCCGCACATCCAACCAACCGAACACATAGTGCGGAAGGGGATTGGGCTGCGTGATCTGCCTAAAAAAGGCAAAGGGGGAGGGGTCCCTCCATTACCTCACTCAATCTCTACGCCCCGGGTCCGATAATAAACGACTAGGGGGCGTTTCCTTTGCCTGTTTCCCCGGTCGGGAAGGATAATCCCGGTGTTGGTCAGCTAGTATGATAAATCGGATCAAGTCACCTTACTTAACTCGAACGAAAATCGAGAATTTTGTATTGCATCCCGGGAAGAAAAATGCTATCGTAAGTCTCCTATAGTAATTGTTATGATTGGATGTTACTTGATGCGAGGGACTCCTGGGTATCATTCTGTTGGCACATGGAGGCAGCCAGGAAAATGCGTTATTTCTGGATAGGATGGAGAGGTGTGGTCACGGGGTTCTTGCTGGCGCAAAGCGCAGTCTTACTCTCGTACAGCGCGGAAATTCCCAAACTGGATTTCATCCGTTGCGCGGACTACGTGAATCACACCCAACTGGCGTTTGAAATTTCCGAAAAAACCAATCTCGAAACGAGAATTTATCCCTTGCGGACCGGCAAAGCGCCGATTTTGATCGTGGAACTCAAGGGTGTCCAATCTGGTATGCTCAGCAAGGAATATCACCTGGACGGGACTTACACCCGTAAAGCTTCGATTTCCTATAGTTCCCGGTACGACACCCTCACTGTCACGATACCTTGCCATCCCAATATCAACCTCGAAAAGATGGAATGGAACATTTGGGAAGACATGGTGACCGTGGATTTGCCCCTCTTTGAACCCAACCATGCCTTTGTTCCTCCAGTTGAAGAAATAAAAAAGTTCAAGGAAAAAGGCGGTAAAGTGGTGGTGCTGGATCCCGGCCATGGGGCCTTCAACGAAAACGGCGCGGGCGATTATATCCGTTACCCCCGCCTCACCGAAAAAGAAGTCGTCCTGGATCTGGGCTGGCGCATGAAAAAATTGTTCGACGAGAATCCCAAAATCCTAGCCCTGATGACCCGCTATGGGGATTACTTGCCGGTCCCTTACGGATTGAAAGGCCGCACCCGGGAAGAATTCAAAACCATCTCCTTACGCCACCGCGTTCAACTGGCCCGGGAATATCTGGGTGACGCCTATCTCTCCTTGCACCTTAACGCCATCTCGGGACCGCGCCAAAAAACCGCCAAGGGTTTCGAAATTTATTACCTGGGCGAGCAACACGCCAATGACTTGGTCAGTAATCCCGACATCGAAGAACTGAGTCTGTTGGGCATTGAAGACGAGGTCAAGAAAAACAGTGAACTGTCCAACATGATGCTCCTGATGAACAAGGATTTCATGCTCCAGCAAAACCTTAACCTTGCGGCCACCATCACCCAGGAAGTGGCGGAAGTGCCCTGGATCACATTGCGGGAACGGCCTATGAAACCCCAACGCTTTCTGGTTTTACGCCATTTGGTCATGCCCTCGGTACTGATCGAGTTCCTCTTCCGCACGCATCCGGAAGAACATGAGTACATCCGCAGCACAAAGAACCGCGATCAATTGGCGAAAGCCGTCTATAACGCGGTGAACAAATTCTTCTTCGAACCCGCCAAACCCATTCCGCCGGAATTCTTCGCTCCCAAGCCCGTGCTTGTGGCTCAAACTCCCGAGGGAGTATCCAGTCCGCAAAGATCCGTGGCGCCACCTCCGCCCCCGGCCGTATCCCAACCCACCCCTCAAGCCACTCCCGTTCCCCAAAAGCCGGTTTATCACACGGTCCGGGCGGGTGAATCGTTGAGCGCCATCGCCAGCCGCTATGGCGTTTCCACGGCGCGCTTGCGTCAGCTCAACCCGAAAAGCATCAACAAAAACAACCAAATCAACCGGGGTGCCCGGTTGCTGATTTCTCCGGGCAACACCAATCTGGCTAATGCGGCCGCCACAACCAACGCCACCACTAAGACCCCCTCCTCTAAGGCTAATGTGGTCCAGGCCGCGCCCAAGGCCTCCAATGACCGGGTTTTCACTTATACGGTCCGCAGCGGCGACACTTTAGGCAAAATCGCCGCCCGTTTCGGCTCCACCGTGGAAGAAATCAAAAAACTGAACAACAAGCGGTCCGCCCATATCGTCCCCGGTGAAAAACTGCGCATCGTCGGCCATACCGGTATACGCGTGGCCTCTGCCCAACCTGCCGAGTACAAAGTTCAGCAGGGAGATTCGCTGGACGTGATCGCGCGGAAATACCAAACCACTCCCCAACGGCTGAAAAGCCTCAACCGCTTGCAGAAAAATACCCTCCAGCCCGGACAGGTGTTGCGGCTTCGGTAAGAGTGGAGTCATCCATTCATGCAGGGTTTCCAACGCCACTCCTGGCTCATATTCGCCGGGGTGGATTTTCATGATATACTCGCCGCATGCTGCGAAAATCCCCCCGCTTGCATTACTTGATTTACTACATCACCTCGCGCTGCAACCTGCGGTGCGAACACTGTTTCTATTTGGATGAATTGAATAAGCATGACGAAATGACCCCAGAGGAAATCGCGCGGGTCGCCCGCAGCGTCCAGCCCCTGCGGTTTGTCCGGGTAACCGGCGGCGAACCCTTCCTCCGCAAAGACTTGCCGGAAGTTCTGCAAGCCTTCTATCAATACGCTTCCACGCGGCGGATGGGTATTATCACCAACGGCACCCGCCCGGAATGGATCGAACAATCAGTCCGGCGGTTGCTGGATCTCTGCCCGGAACTGGTGGTGGACGTCGGTGTCTCGATCGACGGCCTAGAGGCGGTGCACGATTCCATTCGCCGGCGGCCCGGTTCCTTCGCCAAGGCAAGGGAAACGGTGGCCCGCCTGAATGCGTGCAAAGCCGATCTGCCCAACTTGTTGACCTCCATCGTCATGACGGTCACCGCGAAAAACGAACACCAACTGGATGACCTTTACCACGAGATGGCCGGGCTGGGCGTTGACCGGTTGTCTGTCAATCATGTCCGGGGGAAGGTACACGATTCCTCCCTGTTGGAAATTGCCTTCGAAAAATACCGGCAATTCGCTGAACGGTGTGAACGGTATCATCTGGACCGGGACCGGAGTTGGAAAGCGGGCCTCCAGCGCGCCAAAAACCGGCTGGCGCGCGAGGCTATTTCCCAAGTGGCCCAGGGTAAGCCTTCAGAGATTCCCTGCCTGGCCGGATCGGCGATCGGCGTGCTCTATTCGGATGGGACCGTGTCGCTCTGCGAAATGCTGGAAGACCCATTGCCGGCCGTAAACGGCAACGGCGCGGCGCATCCCCGCCTGGGGAACGTGCGTGAATCCGGATACGATTTTTACGCCATTTGGAATTCCGAAAACACCCGGCGCTGCCGCGACTGGATTGCCGCAACCCGCTGCTCCTGCACGCACGAATGTTTTCTGACCGCCAGCATTCTGTTTAACAAGCGCAACTATCCCCGTCTTCTCCACGAATGGCTCCGGCAAGGCGTGGGCCGCTAAACCACCAACTCCCGACATACCGTAGGATCAATGCGGCCGGGCCGGCTCAGGCGTGGGCCGGATCTGGAGATGCGATACATCGAGCACTCCCAAATCCACGGCGCGGTCCGCCATGACTTCCACTTCCGCTAAAGTCTCCCGGCCCAGGCCTCCCCCGGCCATCGTGTAAAAACATATCAACTCATACCGACCCGGCGGAACGTTATCGAACTGAAATCGGCCCACTTCCGAATCGGGAGACGGATCCCCCCCGTAAAAATGCGCCGGCCGCTCCACCTCGTTTCCGGCCAAGCGCAGTTCTTGGAGGGTGGAATCCGCATGATACGGCCGCACGACTCCGGACACGATTCCCAACCCCTTCCGGGTCAGGCGGATTTCCACCGGTTTCACTATACCGGCATATTCCAATTCGATTTCCTGCCGGGTGTTGACATAGCCCTCCGCCTCGATGGTGATCTGATACTCCCCGGGCAGAGGAGCGGAAAACGAAAACGCCCCCGGCTCTCCGGACTCCCAAATCCCTTCCCGGATGGACCAGTTCAGAAACCGGTCGTATTCCGGGAACCGGTAACCCAGGGTGGCCTTGAATTCCATGAGGGCTTGGTTCGTGACGCCATCCAGCACACGGCCGAGGATACCGCATTCTGGCTGTAACGGGACGAGTAACTTGCGGGTTCCCGGCTCCACGGGCACCTGGTAGGCGAAAAACGCGCCGGTGGGGAAGATGTCCCGCGTGACGCACAAAGGAAGCGGCCAGGCGTAATGGGAATCCCCGTACCAAGCCATGATCTGCAAGGTGCTGAGCGGGTAAATATTTTCGATGACAAACCGGCCATCGGCGTCTGTTTCCACGGTTTGGAATTCCGCCCCTAGCAGAAGGACCTGGGCGCCATGGGCGGGAGTCCCATCAGGCAGCAAAACCATACCGGAAATCTCGTCTCCCTTATGGAGGATGAAATTCTCGTTGAGGAGTGCCTCTCCGGCGGTCTCCACGAAGCGCGCCTGATACTCATAGCCCGCGGCGCGTGCTTCCACCACTACTCCGTTTTGCCCGTTAAAGATTTCCTCCGGAATTGCCACAGGCACATGATCGAGCCGGTAACGTCCATCCGGCCCGGATGTCACGGTGATCCGTTCGTTGCGATCCGGGTATATCTTCATCGCGATCCGCGCCTGGGAGATGGGCCGGTTCATCGTGTCAGAGATCCGTCCTTGGATCGTTACCCCCTGGCCCAGAACCAAATCGATATTCTCGAGACGCTCTCCCGCCGCGAACTCGAGCCGCGGACTGAAACCCGCCGCGTAATCGGGATGGTGGGCCATGATCCGTCCATAATCTTTCCCCGACTTGGGAACCTGGCGGAACGGGGCTAAGCGGGTGAACGCATAATAACCTTCCGCATCGGTGCGTACGGAAGACTGCGGGGCCCCCAAACCGATCCATTCCACTTCGGCGTTCGCGATGGGTTCTCCCTTCGCGTTCTGGACATGGCCGGTAATCCACCCGAACTCCTCCAACTCCACGGTAACATTCTCCAATCCTTGAATCGGAACCTTAACGGATTGGACGGCCGGCACGAAGCGCGTGGCGCCTTCCGCCGCGCGCAGAATGTACCGGCCGGGCAACACCCGCTCGAAGACAAACCGCCCATCCGGACCACTCTCAGTCCGGGCGGCCTGCACCTGAAACGCCTGGTCCTGCCGGAAATCCAGCAACTCCACGGGAATACCAGCAACCGGTTCGCGGATCTTTTTGTTCAATATCCGTCCCGAAACCAAAACCGGCCGGCTGTCGAGAATCAAACTCACCCCGTGGACGGCGTGCGTGATCTCCAATTCGATTTTCTGGGGAGAATAACCGGGGGCTTCTCCGAAGAGGGCAGCCGGCTGGGGCCGGAGCTCCGTGAATGTGAATCGGCCATCGGGTGTTACAGGAACACGATACATCACCAGTTCCTCCTCTCCCCGGCTGGTCAGCGTCACGGTGGCGCCGGGAATAGGACGTTTCCACACGTCGAGCACGGTACCATCGATCCGGGCCTTTTGACTCAAGACTATGGTTTCTTCGCGGTCGCCATCCAAGAGAATGGATCTTTCGGTAACCAAGTGGTTATCCGCGGAAGCCGAGAGACGATAAATACCTGCTGGCAGGCCTACGAATTGAAAACTCCCCTCGCTTCCCGTCCGGGCGCTCCAACGCTGCCTTGGCGTAGCCAAGGAAATTTCAGCGCCCGCCACTCCCGTTCCGGATGACGATATAGCCGTGCCGGAAAGGGTGTACCGGGGCGGATGAAGAACCAAAGCCACCGATTGTTCCCGGGGTGATACGCTTGTGATATGGACTGTCGCCTCGCTGGGGCTGTACCCGGCGGCGGCCGCGGTGATGCGGTACTCTCCCGGAAGGAGGATCATCAATCCGCAGCGGCCTTGGGCGTCGCTGACCGCCATGTGGGTGTAAGGCCGTTCGGTGGTGGAAGACAAGGTCACTTGCGCTCCCGAAACCGGCTGCCCCTCCGGATCGGTAAGCACGCAATTCACCGCGTACGCATTGCCAGATAACAACTCGGCGGGAGGCAGGACAGCAGGTGTGGCGCGCGGAGGTAAGGAAAATCCCGGGCCAGAGAGTTCCGGCGGAGTTCCAATGTCAGAATCCGGCATCCACAGGGTTGTTAACACCAAAGCAGCCAAACTGATCAAAAACAAAACGGCCAGAAAAACCGGTACGAAATTCTTCATCGGATTCAATCCTTGTTTCTATTTACCCGAAGGTAGAACTTTCCCACTGTTTTCTACTTGGTAAGTATAGAGGGAAGCGTTAAACCATTCCTCCCCTTCTTCCCCCCGCGCTTCTTTCAAGGGGCCGCAGTACAACAGCCCAGGGTTTCAATCCCGGGCCCAACGCCCCTGGGCTACTTAATCCTGGGCTATTCTCACCCTGTCCCTCTTTATGGATGGCGGTTCTTGAAGGAAGATGGGAAAACACCGATGCGGAAAAAACGGCAGCAGGACAGCTGAATCCAATCCATAATCATCCGCGGGAGCGGTTACCATGGAACTCTATTTCATTCGGCACGCGATAGCCGTGGATCGGGCAGACGCCGGCGTGCGTTCGGACGCCGAGCGGTGGTTGACGGAAGAAGGCCTCCAAAAAATGGAACGGGCCGCGAAAGGCCTCAAAGCCATCGTCTCCGGTTTCAATGTCATCTATACCAGTCCCTATGTCCGGGCGCGCCAGACCGCCGGGATCATCGCCCGCCAATACGAAAATGAAAACCTCATCTCCGAAACACCTGAATTGGAACCTGGGGGCGACTTCCGGAGTCTCGTCGCCCTTGTGACTCCCCAGCCCCCGAATGCCCGGATCGCCCTGGTGGGCCATGAACCCGATTTAAGCGAATGGATTTCCCTCCTGGTCACCGGCTCGCCAGACGCGGAAATCCAGATGAAGAAAGGAGCGGTATGCCGGGTGGATTTGAACGGCAAACCGGTCCGCGGATCGGGCGTCTTGGTTTGGCTGCTGCAACCGGCTCATCTTCGGCGGTTGGAATAGCCGGTTTTCCGGCTTCCGCCGGTCCTTCCGGAGCGGATGATTTTCATGATTCTGGCCTCACTTCTCGTGCGGAACTTCCGCGTGTTCCAAGAAATCAACCTCTCGTTCGGCCCGGGCCTGCAGTTGTTTCTGGGACGCAACGCCCAAGGAAAAACCAGCCTCATCGAAGCCGTGCTCTTTTTGGCGACCTCCACCTCGCACCGCACCCTCCGGGAAGAGGAACTGATCCGCTGGGGGGCATCAGCGGCCTACCTTCGGGGCGTCATCCAAGATCCGGCGGGAGAGCACACCATCGAATGCGGGCTCGAAAAAAAACGCAAATCCATCAAGGTCGACGGGACCCCTCTCCCCCGCGTCGGCGACCTCTACGGCTGCCTGCGGACCGTCCTCTTCGCGCCCGAAGATCTGGCCATTGTGGGAGGCAGCCCGCTCGAACGGCGGCGGTTTCTGGATATGGCTATCGCCCAGCTGAATCCCGGCTATATCCCGTTGTTGCATCAATTCCGAAGGGCATTGCGGCAACGCAATCACGTTTTAAAACGCCTGCAAGCCGCGCGCGGTGATTTTGGTTTGCGCGAATTGGAAACCTGGGATCAATCCTTCGTGGAATACGCCGCCCAGGTAATTTACCGGCGGATCGAAACCCTGGACCGCCTGGCCCCCCGGGTGAGAAATTACTACGACGGCCTGGCGGATGACGGCCCGCTCGACCTCACTTATTCCCTGCACGTGGAGAAAGACCCCGAAGCCATCCGGACTTGCCTCATGGAGCGCCTCACTCGTTACCGCTCGGCCGAAATCGAACGGGGCAACACTTTATCCGGCCCCCACCGTGACGACCTGATCTTCCAACTGGCGGGGAAAAGCCTGGGATTGTATGGCTCGCAGGGGCAACGGCGGGCGGCGGCCCTCGCCCTGCGGCTGGGGGAAGCCCGCCTCGGTTTTGACCAAACCGGCGCCTGGCCGCTTCTCTTGATTGACGACGTGGTGTATGAAATGGACAATACACGGCGGACCCGGTTTTGGGACCGCATGGAAACCACCGGTCAGTTGCTGGTCACCGCGACCGACCGCGGACATCTTGGAGCCGGCGTGAAACCGGCCCAAATTTTCCGGGTGGAACATGGATCGATATCTCCTGATGGAACGTGATGGGGTCGTCAACGTGTTGTGGGAGGAGGGAGTCACCACCCCGGAGCGGATGGTGCTGCTTCCCTTTGTGCAAGAGGTGATCTTCAACCTGAACCAAAAAGGGATCCAGGTGATCGTGCTCGCCGATCTCAGCGATTGGATCCCCGGAACATTGGAACCGGCGGCATTGGAACCCATCCACGCCCGCCTGCGCGCCCTGATCGAGGAATACGGCGGCCGGCTGGCGGATATCCTGGTCTGCCCGAATTCCGAATTGAGCGTGAAGGAATGCCGCTTTCCCCAAACCGGCCTCTTCCAACTGGCTGCCCGGAAATATGGAATCCCCCTCGCGGACACCTACTTCTTCGCCGGCCGCCTGGAAAGCATGCAAGCCGCCTTGGCCGCGGGCTGCCGGACTCTCCTGGTGCGCACCGGAAGAACATTCGAAGCCATCCAAGCCCTGCGGCATTCCCCCAAACAACCCGAAGCCGTCGTCCCGGATATCCTGAGCGCTTACGCAAAGATTTTGGGGTAAAGATTTTGGATAGAACGAATGGTCAGGCCAGCGAAGCTCGTGAGTTGATCTCCCCCCGGCTTCCCGAACGAATCGACATCTTCAACCCTCCCTTTCCCTCGGGGAAAGAGCCGGGGTGAGGAAAAAAACCTGCTCTTATACCTGGAACCCAGCGCTTCTCGGATTCCACCCAGTCCGGGATTTCAGACCAGGGCCACTCTTCAACCCCGGGCTATGGCCCCCCGGTGCGTCTTATCGTCCGCCGCCCCGCGTGTTTTCGTTGTTCATAAATCCCGGACCGGCGAAATAGATATCCCCCCGGCTGGTAAGACCGTTGCTGGCCTCGAACGCCAAACCGGCGGAACTGAAATCGGCTTCGGGAACCCGGTCCGGGCCTTGGGAATACCAATAATAGCGCGTATCCTTGGGCAAGGGCACGCCTTCAATCGCCCGGGTCATCCAGCCCCAATGATCCAATCCCGGTTTGGCCACCCAAATGTCATACGTCCTGTATTTCCAGGAACCATTGGTCTGGGTCACCCAACTAAGACCCTGCGGCAGGTCCGTATCGCCGAAGGGATCCACGGGAAAACCGTTGATATAGGCCGTAGGCGTGGTCAGGGCTTTCCACCGGTTTTCCAAGGGGCTGTTACCGCCGAACTTGGGAGTTACCAAGTCGATGTACGGATAATCGTTGTTATCCATGCGGTACATTTCCATCGCCATGCCGTACGAACGGGAATCGCTATATACCCGGGCAATTTTGGCCCGCGTCTGCGCGTTCAAAAAATTGGGCACGGCAATCGCCGCCAGGATTCCAATGATGGCCACAACGATAAGCAATTCGATGAGTGTGAATCCAGCCTTATGCTTTGACATGGATACCGCCTCCCCTCATTAAAACTAATAATTCAGTTTATCAAATCTCATTGTAAAAGAAAAGATAGACACGGGGGATACCCAGAAATTATTCCGTACAACCGCTATAAATCCCCACTCCCCACCAAAATGATTTTTGGAATCCTTCCCCCAATTGGAATGCCTGCGCCGGTTTGATATAGTAAATCCTTGAACTTTGCGTCGCGAATCTTCGAATTCAAAAAAGGAGGCGGCCATGGCGGAACGGTATGCGTTGGGTATCGACTTCGGTACGGAATCCGGCCGGGCGTTACTGGTGAATGTGGAAACGGGAGAGGAGGTGGCCACGTATGTGCATCCCTACCCCCACGGGGTGTTGGATACCGCTTTGCCCGATGGAACTCCCCTGGAACACGACTGGGCGCTCCAAGATCCAAACGATTGGATCGAAATCCTGACAGTCACCGTGCCCCAAGTCATGCGGGCCGCCGGGGCCGCGCCGGAACAGGTCATCGGCATCGGGGTGGATTTCACTTCTTGTACCGTTCTGCCTGTCAAGCAGGACGGCACGCCGCTTTGCAATCTCCCCCAATTCAAAAGCCGCCCCCACGCCTGGCCGAAACTCTGGAAGCATCATGCGGCCCAGCCCGAGGCGGACCGCATCACCCAGGCCATCCGGCAACGCGGCGAGACCATCCTGGAACGCTACGGCGGCAAAATGTCTTCCGAGTGGATTTTCCCCAAAATCTGGCAGGTGCTGGACGAAGACGAAGAGATCTACGACGCCGCGGACCGGTTCATCGAGGGCGGCGATTGGATTGTCGAACAACTGTGCGGCCAAGAAGCGCGCAGTTCGTGCATGGCGGGCTACAAGGGCATGTGGGACAAGGAGGAAGGGTTCCCTTCACCCGAGTTGCTCAAATCCCTGCATCCTAAGTTGGAAAACATCGTGGGGACTAAGTTGTCGAAGACCATCCTTCCCCTTGGTTCCAAGGCGGGTGAATTGACCGCCAAAATGGCCGAATTGATGGGCCTGAAGGCGGGCACCGCGGTCGCGGTGGCCATTATCGACGCCCACTCCGCCGTTCCCGGTTCGGGGGTAACCGAACCGGGCAAGATGCTGATGGTCATGGGAACTTCCACCTGCCACATGCTGCTATCCGAAAAAAAGATGAAGGTGGACGGCATGTGCGGCTGCGTGCGCGACGGCATCCTCCCTGGATTTTACGGCTACGAGGCCGGCCAGCCCGCCACGGGCGATATTTTCGCCTGGTTCGTGGAGAATTGTGTCCCCTATCCGGTCTATGAAGAAGCGAATAACCGCGGGGTATCCGTGCATTATGTGCTCGAAGAACGCGCCGCCCGCCTTGCACCCGGCCAAAGCGGCTTGATCGCCCTGGATTGGTGGAACGGCAACCGTTCCGTTCTGGTGGACGCTGAACTCTCAGGCCTGATGCTGGGCATGACTTTGACCACCCGGCCGGAAGAGATGTACTTGGCGCTCATCGAGGCCACCGCCTTCGGCACGCGCAAAATCATCGAAGCCTTTGCCGGCAGCGGGATTCCCATCACCGAACTCTTCGCCTGCGGGGGATTGGCGGAACGCAACAAACTGCTCCTGCGGGTATATGCCAATGTCACCGGATTGCCCATCCGCATCGCCCAATCACCTCAAACCTGCGCTCTGGGAGCCGCTATCCTGGGAACCGTAGCGGCGGGCAAGGCCGCAGGAGGCTATGACACGCCCCAGGAAGCCGCGGCGCGCATGGCCCGCCTCAAGGATGAGGCCTACGCCCCCGATGCCACCGCCCACCAGGCCTATACCGACCTATATCAGGAATACACCCAACTGCATGACTATTTCGGCCGCGGGACCAATGATGTCATGAAACGCCTGCGGAAAATGCGCGGGTAAAATCCGGAGGGGAACGGGATTTTAACTTCACCGTCTGGGAACGGTTATATCAATGCGGGGGCGCAAGGCTATATACCTCCATTGCTTTCTTTATGACGATTGATCTGAACACAGAATTTTCAGCGCGTTTTTCGCAATTGAAGGATCGATGAGAATATTCCCTGATTCCCTCGCCCCCGGGGAGACCATTAAACCATTCCTTCTTCGCCTGGGAAACCGTTTAGCAACTCCATCTCCTGCTAGGAGAGGGTCGGGGCGCGGGAAAACTTATCATCATGCTTTCACATCTCAAATTTAATCTCCCTTCCCCTTCTGCCCCCCTGCGCCCCTTGCAAGGGGGCAGAACAGCAGCCCAGGATTTCTATCCTGGGTATAATCAAGGGCTTATCTCTCAGAATCCCTCTTCCCCAGTATTCGCATATCTCCCTCCCCCTTCCGTGTCTCTTTACCCGGCTCGGATTTCTAAGTATGTATGAACCATTGATTGGCCGGCTCGAATCCACCTCTTCGCTCAGGATCTCATAAATTCTCTCGCACAGGTTTACTTTTCTCATGCGGCTTTCGGTTATCATTCCGGTCTATAACGAAATCAACACGATCGAGGAAATCATCCGTCGGGTGGAAGCCACTCCCCACGAAAAAGAAATTTTGATCGTGGACGACGGCTCCACGGACGGGACCACGGAGATTCTGAGGGAAATCGAAGCCCAGTCCCCCCACCTGAAGATTTTTTACCACGAGAAAAACCGGGGCAAAGGGGCGGCCATCCGCCACGCGCTGCCCTACGTGACCGGTGATGTGATAGTCATCCAGGACGCCGACCTGGAATACTTCCCCGAAGAATACACTCCCATGCTCCAGGTGATCGAATCGGGCAAGGGCGATGTGGTCTACGGCACCCGCTTTCTCGGCCCCCACCGGGTCTTTCATTTCACCCACTACTTGGGCAACAAGATCCTCACCGGCCTCTGTAACATTCTCTTCAACACCATCCTGTCGGACATGACCACCGGCTATAAGATGTTCAACGCCAAAATCCTCAAGTCGATCCCCTTGCAGGCGGATGGCTTCGGTTTCGACGCGGAAATCACCGGCCGCATTTTCCGCAAAAAACTGCGGGTGTACGAAGTGCCCATCTCCTATGACGGCCGGTCCTACGAAGACGGCAAAAAATTGCGTTGGACGGATGCATTTGTCCTCCTCTATTGGCTGGTCCGCTGCCGGTTGACCACGCTGGACATCGGCGAGGAAACGCTGTTCCGGCTTTCGTCCGTGAACAAGTATTATCAGATTTTCTACGACCGGGTGGCCCACCTCATCGGCCGGCGCCCCCTGGAGATCGGGTCCGGGGCGGGCAATTTCACCCGCTTTTTGTTGGGAAAAGAACTGGTGGTGGCCACCGATTGCTCGAACAACCACCTGCATACCATCCGGCAGCGGTTCGTGGAAAACAAACGGTTCCGGATTCATTACTTCGATGCCAGCCAGCCGCCATCGGACGAGTTGAAGGCCTACCGCGTGGACACCGTCATCTGCCTGAACGTGCTCGAGCACATCGAAGACGACATCGCGGCACTGCGCCACATGAAATCCCTCCTTGTGCCCGGCGGGCGGTTGATTTTGCTCGTCCCATCGATCAAGGCGCTCTATGGCAGTTTGGACATCGGTCTCGAACACTACCGCCGCTATTCCAAGGCCGAACTGCTCGAGAAAATGCAACAGGCCGGCTTCGCCATCGAGCACACCTTCTTTTTCAATATGTGGGGGGTTCCAGGCTGGTTCATCAATAGCCGCGTCCTGCGCCGGAAGGTGCTGCCCAAATTTCAATTGTACTTCTTCACCCTGCTGCATCCCCTGGTACGAATCGAGCGCTTCTTCAAAACTCCCTTCGGTCTCTCGGTGGTCGCGATTGGGAAGAACCTGGATCCCCGCTAATCCGGCTGCCCCGGATTTCAATCCCTCCACGCATCAACTTGAAACCCAAAAAATCCCTTCCTCCCTATGGGCAAACCCGGCTATCCCGTGGATAATGTTTTTTCCAAACTATTTTCAACAAAGGATCATGAAACCATGAAGCAGCGCGGACGTTACCTTCTGGTCACCTTTTGGATTCTTTGGCCCGCTCCCGTGGGGATCTTCTTGCTTTCCCCGGTGCTGTGGGCCGGGGATTCTCCCTGCCTGGAGGCGGCAAGCGCCTATACCAAACTCACCAAAATCCTCCTCCAAGGCCGGGAAATCGCTATCCACCATTCGGGTCAGGCCCTCGACAAGCCGTTCATCCATCCCTTGTGCACGCCGGACCGGCGTTGCGTCACGTATGACGCCCCCGCCGACCACCTCCACCACCGCGGCCTATGCGTGGGATGGCCGGATGTCTCAGGCACAGACTTTTGGGCGGAAGTGAACGCGCCGCCAGGCCGGCGGGGCAAGATCGTTCCAGAATCCATCACCACCCGGAATCTGGACAACGGCTCCGTGGAGTTGCGGGAAAAGGACCTTTGGCGGACAGAACAAGAGACGGAACTCCTGCAAAGCGAACAAATCTGGACGTTCTGGCCACCCGAAGGCAATCTGCAAATTCTGGATCTGGATCTCCGCCTGACCGCCCTGGAACCCGAGGTGATTTTCGGCTCCGATCCCAACGCCCCGCGCGAGTATCACGGCCTGACCTTACGCGCGGGCCCTTTCGCGGAACCGAAATATTTCAATTCGGAAGGCATCGAAGGCGGGCAGAATTGCAAGGGCCGGCCGGCGAAATGGTGCGCGTTGTCTGGCACCCAGGCCGGCGGTCCGGTGCTGGCCGCTCTGCTGGACCATCCTTCTAACAGCACGCATCCCACCCGGTTTTATGTGCAGGATCAGGGCATGCAGTTCATCTCCAGCTCCCCCAATTTCGGGAAACCGAAGATCTTGAAGCAAGGCGAAACGTGGCGGTTGCGGTACCGGATTGTGGCGGCCGGCGCACCGCCCGAAGGGAAGTCCTGGAATTTGGACGAACTCTGGAATCAATGGGTGGCGGCCACGAATGCCGATCCAGCCCGCTGAGCCCCCTCACGGCAATTCTTTAAGCAACGCGACGGCCTCCTCCACCGATTCGGCGAGGGGGGCAAGAGGGGTGGCGCAACTCAATTCCAGCATGTACTGGACGCGTTCCGAGGGATTAACGAAAACGATACCACCGTGATTGGCGAGGAGGCGGGTTTGATGTACAATGGCGCCGATTTCGTGACTGTTGAGCAGACGGGTGGAAGAAAGGTCAATCACATAGCGCCGGAATCCTTTTTCCATCAATTCCTGGAACAGATTCGGCAATTGATTTAAGTCGAGGGCGGAATACGAGTCCCGGATCGTGATGACGACGATCGTTTCATCGACGAGTGCCGCAGTGATCCGCCCTTCGTGGACGCCTTGATGGTTGAGGGAATTCCCCGTCATATTGTCCTGTTTTCCATGAGATACGCCATCCTGGAGGAAATGATTCCCCTTGGATTTGAGGCCGGCCTGTAAGGCATCATATCATTTTTTTTCTTTGGGAGAAGCAATGGCCTCGTTTTCTTGTCACACGCGAGTGTCCATCAAACCTCCCACCCCACCGGGAGGAGATGACCATTTACCCGAATGCAAATCAGAACTTGATTCGCGGTATGCACATGAATGGAAACTCAAAACGATCCCCTCTCCCCCCTGGGAAAGGCCAGGGTGAGGGCAAGCCCTGTAAAAGGGGAAATAGATCCCTCTCTGCAATCGATTGAATTGCGAGAAGAAACCTGAAATAACAGGGACGGTTATATGAAAAGAAGCGCCTGGATGATAGTGTGGCTGATTGTGGCCGGTTTGGGTTGGGGAGATAGCGGCCCGGGAGACCGCCCCCGCGCCCGGGGTGTTTGGGTCACCCGGTGGGACTACAAAAGCGCCGAGGACGTCAGCCGGATTTTTCAGAATGTCGGACAACTGGGTGCCACACAGGTGTTTTTCCAGGTGCGGGGAAACGCCACGGTGTGCTATCCCTCCCGGATTGAACCCTGGGCGTGGGAATTGACAGGGAACACAGCCGCGCTTTTAGGTCAGGACCCGGGCTGGGATCCCCTGCGGGTAGCCTTGGACGAGGCCGGCAAGAATCAACTGGAGCTGCATGCCTGGATGAACGTGTTTCCGGGATGGCGGGGTGTGGAGCCCGTGCCAGCCGGGATGAATCATCCATGGGCGGATAAGCGTTCTTGGTTCATGGTGGACCACCGGGGTGTCTTGCTGAGGCCTTCCGCCTCATTCTATACCTTTCTGTCACCGGGGAATCCAGAAGTCCGGGAGTACTTGGGTACGGTTTTTTTGGAAATCGCGGAAAAATACCCGGAGTTGCACGGCATCCACCTCGATTATGTCCGTTATCCGGGACAAACGGAGTTAGGCCGTTTCCGGGATTTTTCCTATGACGCCGCCAGCGTCAACGCCTTCGAAAAACAATACAAGAAGCAACCGGCTCCCACCCTGGAGGAATGGCGGGCGTTCAAACGCGCCCAGGTTACCGAAACCATCCGCGTCATCCGCAACGCCATCCGGCTGGCCTCGCCCATCATGCAACTCTCCGCCACCTGCTTTGCCGATATTCATTCCGCCACCGCCGAAAAAGGCCAGGATCCGCGCGTCTGGCTGCGGGAAGGCCTGGTGGACTGGGTGATTCCGATGGCGTACAAGCGGACATTTGGAGAGTTGAAAACCCAATTGGAAACGTGGAACAGTTGGTTCGATGAAACCGCGCTAACCCGCATGTGGATCGGCCTGAACGCCGATTTCAACAGCGCCGGAGAAATCGGCCGCCAAATGGAATACGTGAATCGGCACCCCTACGGCGGCACGGTTCTGTTCGCGTACTCTGCCCTGTATGCCAACCATCAACCGAACACCAAGGCCAAGCAGGTTCAAAAAATCTGGCAAGAAAAAATCCGGCAAGAAAAATTGTTTTCCCCGGCGCAAAACTTCCCCCCCGTTTCGTCTCAATGATCACTACGCCCTGCCCCCAAACAAACAAGAGGAGGAAAAAATCCCATTCCCTCTTCTCCCTCTTCTTTCATCTTAAGCAACTATCAACCCGGCGGCAGATATTTCTCTGGGTTGGAGTGGTATATGTATGGATAGGAACACGAAACTATTTCCTCTCACTCCAAGAGAGACATCAGCGCGAGGGAAAATCTCATTGAATAACCCTCCTTCATCTGGCCGTATCACGGCTTATCCGGAGGTTTGCCTTCCTTATTTCTTTTTCAGTTGATATCCCACCGCCTAATACCCCACCGCCGCGCCGTCCTTGCGAGGATCGGAACCGGCGAAATAACGCATGGGTTCCTCTTCCCGCCAGATGGCTTGATAACCGCCGTACATACCGCTATCCCGCTCGCTGATCGCATGCCCCATCGCCTCCAGTTGTTCCGCCACCTGGGGGCCGATGCCCGCCTCCAGGCCGATGCTCCCGCCGTCCTTCATCGCGCCGCCCCAAGGATTGGTGCTGCCGAAATGCTGGACGCGCGGCTGCTCGCCTGCCTGCTGAATCGAAAGGTGGAAGTCGATCAGGTTCATCAAAACCTGCACATGCCCCTGCGGCTGCATATCGCCGCCCATCACGCCGAACGCGCATTGGGGCTTTCTATCGCGCGTCAGAAATCCGGGAATGATGGTATGGAACGGCCGCTTGTGCGGTTCGAGCGTGTTGCGGTGCTTGGGATCAAGGCTGAACGACCGCCCCCGGTTCTGCAGGCAGAAACCCAATCCCGCCGGAACCTCGCGCGAGCCCCATCCCCAATAAATGCTTTGGATGAGCGAGACCATGTTGCCATCCGCGTCCGCCGTACAGAGGTAGACCGTATCCTTCGAGCCGTCCCACGCCCCCGGCTGGACATTCGTGGAAGCCTTTTGCGGATCGATCAATTTGGCGCGCTCGCGGCCGTATTCTTTTGAGATCAGCCATTGAAGCGGCACCTCGGCGGCATTCATGTCCGCGTAATAAACGGCCCGGTCCTCGAACGCCAGTTTTTTGGCTTCAATGAACAAATGCAGATGTTCGGCTGAATTGGGCTTCAGAGAGCCGATGTCGAACGTCTCCAGCATGTTCAACATCTGCAACGCGGAGATCCCCTGGCTGTTGGGGGGAATCTCCCATACTTCATAGCCCCGGTACGTGGTTGAAACCGGCTCCACCCAATCCGCCGTGTGCTCCTCGAAATCGCGCAGGGTGAAATAGCCGCCGCGTTCCTTGGAATGTTTTACGATACGCTCGGCGATTTCGCCCCGGTAAAACGCTTCCCCGCCGTCCCGCATGAGGATCTCGAAAAAATCCGCCAGATCCGGATTGCGAAACACCTGGCCGTACCGCGGTGCCTGGCCATCCATCAGGTATGTGGCGGCGGCGTTCGGATAATCTTTGAAATCCCGCGCCGCGCCCGCGAAATCACCGCCGATGATCTCTGTCACCACGAAGCCCTGCCGCGCGGTTTCCGCCGCGGACGCGAGACAATCGGCCAGCGGTTTTTTCCCGTACCGTTCGCTGAGTGCCTTCCAGCCGCTGACGCAGCCGGGCACCGACCACGTATGCGGTCCCAGTTCGGGCAAGGCGGTGGTATACCCGTGCTCCTTGGCCTTTTCCCGGTTCCACTCGAAGGGGGAGCGGCCGCTGGCGTTGAGCCCCACGAGTTTATGTTCCTTCGCGATCCAAGCGATGGCGAACAGGTCGCCGCCCGGCCCGCACGACATCGGTTCGACCAGGCTGAGCATGGCGTTGACGGCGATGGCGGCGTCGATGGCGTTGCCCCCCGCCTTCAGGATGTCCACACCCGCGGACGCGGCCAGCGTCTGACTGGCGCAGCACACCCCCTGGCGGCACACCACGGTGGATCGGTTCTGGTTGCGGCCCTGCAGCCGTTGCCGGTCGATGAAGGCCGGCGCTCCAATGATTTTCGGTTGATCGGGATTGCTGCTGGAAACCGCTTCATTAGCCATAGCGATACCTGTCTTCCAATTCACTTGGGATAGCATGCCCAGACCGATCCCGGCCTGGAGAAATTTCCGGCGTTGCATGATTTATCCTCCTCCGATTCACCAACCTATCGGGTGTTCAGCATAACAAAGAAAGAGAGGAGGGGAAACGGGTGATTCTTCATGTAAACGGCATCCCTTGGCCTGCTGATCCTGTCCCGATGGATCTTACTCCTCACCTAATTGCCCGGCACTTAATTGCCCGGCCCGCTGGAGGAAGGGGCCGGAATGAATTCATCCGCCCCAATGTCGGGATGGTTGTCCCGCGGTTGACTATCGAGGTCGTCCTTCACTTCGGGCAGAGGGCGGCCTGCATCGACGGCCTTGGATGAGGGAGTTTTCAAGTGCAAGCCGCCATTTGCGGGATCCAGAAAATCCCGCGTGAAGTCGCCTTGAAGATTGCCGGCGATTTCGATGGGGCTATCCGTTTCCACCCGGATGGGCGGTCCGCTGAGCAGGTTGTTGAGGACGCGCAGGCCGGGGTTGTCGTGTACGACACGAATCAGCCGCTGGAGGCGGTTGTCCGGATCGTGGATGGTGTTGTGCAGAATGAGGCAGTCCCGGGTATGATCAGCGAGAATGCCGCTTTCAGGCGTGTTGGTGATGAAATTGTTGCGCACGATCATGCGCGTGCCATGGACCCGGCTCTCCCCTTCCCCGATGCCGCTGGAGTTGCCGAGCGCGATGCCGACGTCACAATTCACGATGATGTTTCCCTCGATCACACAATCCTCCGCGTGGTGCCACATGAACACACACCCCCGGCCTTCGCGCGTGCGGCCTTGGAGGTTGAGGAACACGTTGCCGCGGATTATCCAGCCCTTGGCGTACATGGTGTCGATGCCGCCGATGTAGTTGCCGTTGAACGTGGCGGGCGTGTCGGTGGGATCGTCCTCCAAGCGCTTGGGGCGATCATTGTAGAACAGGCAATACCGCACAATGCAATTCTTGGGGCGGATGTTTTCACGGTTGGTCTCGGGGATTTTGACCGACTTTACGCCGCGTTGCCAGATGTTGTGGATTACGCAGTTATGAATCGTCAGATTCTGCACATTTTTATCGGAATTGATCTTGAAGCCGTTCCACTGGATGTTCTGGATGGTGAGATCGGCGATGGTTACGCCCGAGCAGGAGGTTATGCCTACCAGTTCGCCGTGCTGGCTTCGTGCGCCGTCGAGGATAACATCCTCCCGCCGGCCCGATTCGCCCCGCAGAGTCACTCCATCGGTATGAATCTCGAAATAACGCGGCATGAAATAGTGGCCGGGGGCGACAACGATGGTCCCACCGGGCGGAATCGTATCCGCGGCCCGGAACAGTTCATCCACGGTAGTTACCCGGATGATTTTTCCTTCGGGAGGCGGCAGCGCCGGGGCCTTGGGGAACCAGGGTTGGTTAGGGATATCCAGTGGCGCGGCCAACACAGCGGAAGGAAGCCCAAACAACAAAAAAGCCATACGCATGATGATCTCCTCTCATTTACGGAATATCGTGAAACCCGAAAGGGAGTTGACTCACAACATTAGGATGGCCTAAAAAATCGGCATCGATTTACCCAGGTGCAGCGAAAGGGAATCTTTCTCCTCTCCCGGGCTACCCTCGCCCTGGCTCTCTCTTAAAGACAAAAGGGACTGATTCAGCGTTATCCTCCATCCGTCTATCCCGGATAATGAAAAGAGAAAGTAGTGCTTTCCTGTAAACAGTCATGAGGAAGTTCAGCATTAGGACAAGCAGTCAGGTTGTAAAGTCATACCAAAGGAAGGCTCCGTTCTCCGGGATTGACCATTTCTTGAAGCGTCATCGCGTTTTCCACCGCGTAACCGTGAACGTCATTGTTAAAGTAAACGTACACATCCAATCCTTCTCTCCGCCATGCTTTGATTTTATCGGCGGTATTTTCGAGAAAGCCATCCTCGTACTTCGAGGCGAACAGTTCCTTCGGTCCATGAAAACGGAGATAGACAAAACCGGCGGTGATGGGTTCTCCCCGGGGATAGGGATACCGGCTGGAATGAGCGAAGACGAAGGCCACTTGGTAGGTTTTCAACAAAGCCATCATTTCGTTGGATTCATCCGAGGACGCATACCAACTGGGATGGCGCGTTTCTAATGCCAAGCGGGGGAATGGAATCCGCAATTCCCGGCTCAGATCGTTCACTACTTCCAAAAAGTCGCGCAAGCAGGGAACATCCAGGGCAAAGCGGGGAGGCAATTGCACCAGAAGAGGCCCCTGCTTGAATCCCAGGATGATGGCCCGGGACAGGAACTCCCGTAACGGATCCTGGATGTCCCGCAACCGCTTGAGATGAGTGATCCTCCGGTTGAGTTTCAGAGCGAAGACAAACGCACTGGGGGTGTCATCCCGCCATTTTTCCACCGTATTGACCCGGGGCATATGATAAAAGGTTGAATTTACCTCGGTGGTAGAAAAACACCGGCTGAAAAATCGCAGCCGTTCGCTAGCCGGCAAGCCCGGCGGATAAAAGGCGTCCCAGTTATAGGACCAGCCGGAAGTGCCGATATGGACCGATCCGAACTTTCTCATGTTCAATTCCAGAACACTTTCATTAATAATGACTCTCTTCTCAACAAAATCAATTTAACAATCCAAGCATCTATTTCTGTCCCTGATCATTTCCCAGAGGGAAAAGAAATCGTTTCGCGTTCTTCTCTCTCCATATAGACCGAATCCAGCATTAAGAAAGAACTGCCTTTGGGTAAATAGTATCCCCCCTTGACGAATTCTATTTTTTCTCCCATTGCCCATGATAGATCAAATCCTTTATGATTGTCCCATCTCTTTTTGGAGAAAGAACAACCATGAACATTTCCCGCGGTTCCAGAATGACGCTAGTCCTGGCCGGATTTTTGGCCCCCTTGATGCCTGGCTTGGCTTTCGGGAATGAAGCCGCGCAGTCTGTGTTCTCCGGCGGCTTCGCGTGGGAAGTATCCGCCCCGTTGATCGGACCCGCTAGTGGAACGGAGGATTTCTATTATTCGATCAAGGATCCCAGCGCCGTGTATTATAACAGTGTGTGGCATTTGTTCTGTACTGTCCGCGGCCAGAAGCGCCCGCACCAGATCGAATACCTGACGTTTCCTGATTGGGACCACTCGGCGCAAGCGGTACGGCGCTTCCTCCAGATCACCGATGGCTACTACTGCGCGCCGCAGATCTTCTATTTTGCGCCGCAACAAACCTGGTACCTGATCTATCAAACGAGCGATCCAGCACGCAAGCCCGAATTGCAACCGGCTTTTTCCACCACGAAGACCCTCGATGATCCACTCTCCTGGAGCCCACCGGTAATGCTTTATGATACGAATCCCCCCCCGGTAGACATGTGGATCGATTTCTGGGTGATCGGCGATGAAGACAAAATGTACCTCTTTTTCACCTCGCTGAATGGCAAAATGTGGCGGGCGGAAACGCGTCTGGAGGATTTTCCCCACGGGTGGAGCCAACCGGTATTAGCCCTGGAAGCGGATATTTTCGAAGCCGGCCATATCTACCGGATTCAGGGTGAGGAACTATACCTGGCGGTGATCGAGGCCCAACGGGGGAGCCGCCGGTATTACAAAGCATACACCGCCGATCGCCTCGATGGAAAATGGCTGCCCCTGGCGGACACGTACGAAAAGCCGTTCGCCTCCCCAGCCAACGTGAAGGATTCTGGACTCCATTGGGCGGATTCCATCAGCCACGGGGAAATACTGCGCGCGGGGTACGACCACCGGCTGATGATCGATCCAGGGAATTTGGTGTTTCTGTTCCAAGGCGTACTGGACCAAGAAATGGCGGGCAAGAAATACGGCGAAATCCCCTGGCGGCTGGGATTGTTGACACCGGTCCAGCCGTCGTTCTGAAGACTTCCGGTCAGCCTGCTTACGGTCCGATCCGCGCATGGGATAGTCCCGTACCGAAACCGGCGGGAATTGAACTGCGGTCCATAGTCCAACAAAAACCTTCTTCCGGCGGGAGAAATCGGAAGTGTGGCTGCCCCTCAAACTCCTCCTCTCCACGATCTAGCACCAGGAAAAGAAGGGGAAATAAAACGGCGGCGGGAACCCTCAATCCGGATCCAAAATATCCTGGATTTTTTGAACGAGGGTCAAGGGGGTGAAGGGTTTCTGGATGAAGGCGATATCCGGATCCACCAGACCCTGCCGCGCGATGGAATCATCGGTATAGCCAGACATATACAAAATTTTGATGCCTGGTTTGATTTGGGAGATCCGGGGAGCCAATTCGTGGCCATTCATCCCAGGCATGACCACGTCCGTGACCAACAAGTCAATGGGACCTGGATAATTCCGGGCGATCTCCAATGCATCCTCCCCGCATCCGGCCGTTAAAACCTTGTATTCACATTCTTCCAGCGAGCGGCGGATCAGGTTGAGCACGGTGCTTTCGTCCTCCACCAGAAGAATGGTTTCCGATCCCGGATTGGAGCGAACCGGTTGCGAAGGCAGAACCACGGGAGAAACGGCAGTATCGGCCTTGGGAAAATAGATTTTGAAAGTCGAACCTTCTCCCGGCCGGCTGAAAACCTCGATGTGCCCCTGGTTTTGTTTGACAATCCCGTACACGGTGGCCAAGCCCAAGCCAGTACCCTTGCCGGTCTCCTTGGTGGTGAAAAACGGATCGAAAATCCGGGATTGGATCTCGGGATCCATCCCCTGGCCGTTGTCCGCGACGGTCAGTTCGACATACTCTCCGGACGCAACATCCACATGGCCGGCGGAGTAGCGGCCGTCCAGGTCGGCATTGGCTGTTTCGATCCTTAATCGCCCGCCCTTGGGCATGGCGTCCCGGGCATTGACCGCCAGATTGACAATGACTTGTTCAATTTGACCGGGGTCCGCCTGGATTTGCCTCAATCCGTCCCCGTAGACCGTGACTAGTTCGATATTCTCGCCGATCAGGCGGCGCAGCATCCGCTCCATGTCGGAGACAATGGCGTTGAGGTTCAACACCCGCGGCTGGAAAAGTTGTTTGCGGCTAAAGGCCAGCAACTGGCTGGTAATGGCGATGGCGCGGTCGGCGGCCTTGCGGATTTCCACTACATCGCTGTAAAGGGGATCATCAGCCGGAAGCCGGATCAGGGCCAGATCCGTATACCCTTCGATCACGGTCAATAAGTTATTAAAATCGTGCGCCACTCCGCCCGCCAGCTGGCCCACGGCTTCCATTTTTTGATAGAAGAACAACTGTTTCTCCAGCCGTTGTTTTTCTTCCTCGGCAAGTTTGCGCCTAGTGATCTCGATACTGACAATCATCGCCAGCGGCTGATGATCCTGCTGAATCGGGCCTACCCAGACGTGATACCATTTCCGTCCCTCCTGCGGTGTGGTAACCGCTATTTCCAGAGTCCCCGGTTCCCCGTTCTCAAATACCCGCCGTAAACAGGCTTCCATCGGGATTCGAAACTCCGGCAACAGCAGGCCGTCAATCCTTGCCCCGGTCCGATTGGGAGATTCATCTCCCCATAACGGCCGGTTTTGAAAAACCAGGCCCCCCCTCTGGTCGACAATGGCGAACAAATGCGGAGCGTTCTGAGCCAACGAACGCCACCGTTCCTCACTTTCTTGCAGCGTCTCCTGAGTCCTCCGGAAACGGTTGGCCGCCCGGTGGATAATCTCCGCCGTGGCCAGCGCGGTACAGGTCAAAACCCCCAACGTAACAATGGAATATTCAAACTCGTCATAATTGATTTGCCAGATCACTCCGGCAGCCACAAGGGCCGTGAACACGGTGAGGCCTATATACATCCAGCGGGAATAATGAAAAGCGGTGTACAAAATCGGGAGAAGCAGTGCAATCAGCAATTCATCGTAAAAAGAATATGGATACCGGGATTCCAATCCAATCAAGACACCCCCATACAGTAACGCAATTAAAATAGCGATAAGCAGGAATAAGCTACCCCGGCCAGACATTTCACTCCATCAGGTAAAAGCATTTTGTATGTCATCCACTATTCCGCCGAATTTCCCCCACACATGGTATGTAATCGGCGGGATCCTCTACTTCCTTAAGGCGGAAAGGACTCCTTTTTGTATTACGGCGCGAAGACGATCGTTTTGTTGCCATAGATGATGGTACGGTCTTCGAGGTGCCATTGCACGGCGCGGGCAAGCACCTTGCGTTCCAAGTCGCGCCCTATTTCTTTCAAATCATGAACACTGTGTCGGTGCGAAACCCGCGCCACATCCTGCTCGATGATCGGGCCGGCGTCTAGCTCTTCCGTGACGTAATGGGCGGTGGCCCCGATGAGTTTCACCCCGCGCTCGTACGCTTGCCGGTAGGGATCGGCCCCGGCGAAGGCAGGCAGAAAGGAATGATGGATGTTGATAATGACATTGGGATACCGGGCAATGAATTGCGGCGTCAAAATCTGCATGTAGCGGGCCAGAACAATGAGATCCGCCTTCCCTTCCAATAACTCCAGAATCCGGCGTTCATCCTCCTCCTTGCTTTCCGCGCGCACGGCCACGTGATGATACGGAATGCCGAACGATTCCACCGCCTCCTGGAGATCGGGGTGATTGCTGATGACCATCCCGATTTCACAGCGCAACTGGCCCTGTTTCCACCGCCAGAGCAGTTCCATGAGCGCGTGATCGTACTTGGAGACCAGAATGGCCACCCGCTTGATCTGGCTGGCGTAGCTGATGCGCCAGTTCATGTGAAAGCGCGAGGCAACCACTTCCTCAAACGCTTTCTCCAGCGCGGGTTTGGATAAATCAAGATAAGGCGTTTGGAATTCCAGCCGCATGAAAAAGTCGCCGCCCAGGGGATCCGTGGAATGTTGATCGAGGGCGGTGATGTTGGAACCATGCGAATAGAAAAAACCGGATACGGCCGCGACGATCCCGGGCCGGTCCGGGCAAGTAATCAACAACCGGGCGGTAGTGTCACTGTCCATGGATTCCTCCCTGACTTCCAAACCTGGGCTCTTCGGGCCCAGGGACGGAGGCTCTCCGGCATGGGAGAACCAATCCCTTGTTTGCGAGGCCCATTCAGTTTCTCCATTCGATCGCCAACGCCCCGCGAAAATCCCCGAATTGATACCCCGTAGCCTGATCCTGGGGATAATGCGCGCGCAAGGCGGTTTTCACTTCCTCCATCATGTGCGCGGGTTCACCATGGCACAACAGGCAAACAGGATCATTGATGGTGATAGGAAACAGCACGGTGGTTTTCTGCCGGGTGATGATCCAGCCGGGTTCCACGGGCTTTTTGTTCTGCGCGGCTTCTTGGGCGGAGAGCAACCATTGCTTTTCTTCCACCGTGGGCGTATGCGTCTGCGGATTGCGGGTTTGGAGGCTGATACGCCGCACGCGGAGAACTTCGGGATAGCGGGCCGAGAATTGCTCTTCCATTCGCGGGGAGATGCCCTGGCACACCGCAATCGCTCCCGCCGGACCGCCGTTCTCGATGGCTTTGTTCAATTCGGATCGCAGGGTGGTGGAAAATTCCTGCGCGATGAGCTTGCTCGGCGGCAGCCGGTCCTGACCCTCCACGGTCACCCGGGTATGCGCGCACCCCAGCCCCAGAAGCAGGATGAGGACCACAATCCCTAGAGAGATTGTCCATCCGGGTCCATGGCCTATAAGGATTCCAAGCATAATCCTTTTGCTTAAACGCCAATGGCGATTATGACCGTGTACCATTATTTGAAACCTCGAGGGGAAAGGTGATGGCTTTAATCCGGGGGATGATGATGGCACGGATGGCCACGCGGGTCAATCAATCCGATGGAGAAATGCCGAACTGCTATTCTCCCTGGTGCTCTCCTGATAGGTTGGATCTTCCGGGACATACGTACCTGATGAAGTAAAATCGATTCCTTTACTCCGGGATGAAGTCGGATACCCCCCAACTCCTGCAAAAATATTCTCAGTCTTTCAGAGGAAGGGCGGTTCTCATCGATCATTTCAAAGAGATCCGAACCAGTGGCCTGAAAAATATAAGAACGCACTTACTAGTTGATCAAGAATATTAAAATTACTAAATATAATAAATAATTTTTTATAAAATATGTAGAAACAGAGAATTTTGATTTGACTTGTTCATCTATGGCATGCTAAAATTGCTCAAACATTCGAATGAATCTCCCAGAAGGAAGAATCATTCGGGATTAATTTTACCCATTGTGGGGAGGTATCAATTATGAAAGCGCGAGTCCTAGTGCTAATCGGAATCATTTTAGGTCTGGTGATTTCCACCGCCTCCGCCCAAGAACAACCCATGGGAGCGGGTTTTGCGGCCAAGGATGCGCCATCCCCCTATCTCCTGGGTGTCCAGCCCCAAGATCAAACCTTGGTAGCGGGTTTTGCGACCAAGGCGCCGGTATTGGACGGCAAATTGGACGCCGGCGAGTGGAAAGAGGCAGCGCGGATTAATTTTGACGGATCAGACGCGATTCGTCCGGGGGTCACCGGCCCGGATTCCAATACCATCGGCGGCCCGAACAAGGACGGCTTCCAATCCGCAGAAGACAGCAGTGTGATTGTCTATGTCATGAACGACGCCAACAATTTGTACATTGCGGTCGACGCCACCGACGACGTTCTCGATTTTTCCATGACGGACGTCTGGCGGAACGATTCGGTGGAAATCCGGGTCGATGGCAATTTCAGCCGGCGGACAGCGAAAGAAGGGACGATCTGGGGCCATTCCATCATCATCCGGGGTGACGGCGGCGCGGTCGGCAGCGCGCCCGCAGGGGATCTGGCCAGTGGCGCCGCGGTCAAGCCCGACGGCACCGGTTGGATCGTGGAATTCCGCCAATCGATCGCGGGTTTTGCTCCCGTAATCGGTTTTGATCTTGCCATCAATGACCGCGACACGCCGGGGCAAGACAACCGGGACGGCCAATACCGCTGGAACGGTGAAGTCGACGCCGGATGGGATAATGAAACCCAATGGGGAGAGCTCACCTTGGCGCAGGTCACGGCCGGATTGGATTCGTCCAAGTGGGAGTTGTATTGAGGGACTGATTCTCTGGCCGATGAGAGAGGTTGCATAGAAAGGTCCGGTTGTTTCCGGGCCTTTCTATGCAACGCGATATCTTGGACGCAGAGCCGAATTTAGACGCGTCCAATGCGGAACGCTGCATCGCGTCGGCGTGAGAAAACCAATCGGTTGAAACGCGGGGCCATGGCATTCCGCCCGTCATCCCGGTCAGGCTTTTTCTATCCATTCCCCAATCCGTTTTGCCGCCAGCAAGGATGCTTCAAACAACGCGCGGTACCGCGTCAGTACCCGGTTCCATTCCTCTTCTTCCGTCAGATCCGCGGGACCGAGTTTCAAGAACTCGAACAATTCGCGGGGCGCGGCGTATTCGATCAGATAATCCACCACCGGATCGGCAAAGATGCGTTCCCGGAACCGTTCCAACTCGGCTTTCAACGCGGGAAGAGATGAGTCCGGCAGGCCGGCCGGGGCATGATTCACGATTTGATCCACATACCGCAAGCCCGCGCAGGCGATATTTCTCCGAGCATGTATGATTTCCAGTAAATGGGTGGGAAGCGGCAAATCCGCATGAGGTTCTTCCCCCTTCCCGGCATTTTCCAGGACACTCCGGACATCAATGGAATTATCCCGGTATTTTTCGATCACCTCGGCCAGAGGTAAAATCCGCGTCCCCTGAATTTTCGCCCCACCTTCGGTGGCATCGATCACATCCAGCCGCATTGTCCGGATATCCTCTTCCAGCATTCGCAAATAAATCAAGAGATTATGCAGCGTCGGGACGGGCCGGCCGCCCACTCCCTCCACCCAATACAAGGTTTCACGGGAGAATTCGTTCCCAGCCTCGTCTACCCCGCGAGGAATATCCACATGATTCGCATCGTCCTCCAGATAGCGCGCGCTGCGGCACAAAGCGGTGCGGGAATCGTGTGTCGCGCCGGATTCCGGATCCAAGGCCAAGTCCTGCCCCACCAGGATGATGGGGCGGCATCCCCAATAATGCGCGGCATGGATCCCCGCCTGCGAAACCATCCCCCCTTTGTGGATCAGGCCCTTGTCCCCAATCCGCTGGTTCAACCATACAAAAAAGGGGTGTTTGTCGGTCAGGAAGGTGATCCACCGGGCGAAGCGGGGGGGCAGTTCGGGCCGGGCTTCGGGATCGAAGAGCAACACGGTTTCCGGCCCATACGTAGTATCTTGAAAATGCTTCAGATTGAGTTCCGTGGGATCGACGGTCACCACCAGGTGGGGCGTGATTCCCGCCCGCCGCAGCGGCTCGAAGGCGGTATCGGTGGCGATGATCAGAAATTGGTCCCCGGCTTGTTTAAGATCATGTAAATTCTTTCTCAATGATGGACCAGCCGCCACGACGATGGCGGGAACACCGGAGAAACGATGGCCCAGCGAATTCAAGCCGGGCGCGGCGGCGACGGCGTTCAGATTCCGAAAGAGATTATGCAACGTGAGTGGCGCGTCCCGAAACTTGGTTGCCAGACCGCTTTTCCCGAGTCGTAATGCGTCTTGGATTTCCTGCTCGGCCGAACGCGCCCATAGTGGAAACGCGGCGGTGATGGAGGGAACGGCCAAGTAAAAGAGTGGATTGGCCACTAGATCCATCAGGCATTGGAGCAAAGCCTTGTACACGGTTCCCGGTTCAGATCCTACGGCGAAATGCACGCGAGGATCCTCGAGCAGCGGCCGCATTTCCGCCACGCGCAAGGCCTGGCGGAACACGCTCAGCGAGGGCTCCAGCACAAAGAGATGCTGGAGTTTCGGTTGCGCGCGATATAGCAGAATAGGGATATACCCCAGGCCGCATCCCATAACGGCGATATTGCGGGCTTTTTTCCATTCCGGCCGGGATTCGAGCCATTGCCGGGCGTGACCGGCAGGATCCTCCAGGTGATGCAAGGCGAAAGCCCGTTCGGGCGTGTGAAGAATCACCGTAGGCGCGCCCGCGGGAGTATCCTGGATTGATACCCGGGCATCCTCGCCGCCGTTTTGAACGAGCGAGGCGAGGGCAGGATGATTCATCTTCAATGTGGCGGAATTGGATAAATTGATTCCCATATTGCCCGTAGCAGGAGCATATCACAATGTGGGAAAACATGTGAAGATTGGTTCCAGGTCAGAGAGGAAGAAGTACAGATCTGGTAATCGATTCACCATCCAGCGAATAGAAGGGCACGGGGCGACGTGTCCCGGCCCATCATTGTGGATTCTGGAAAAGCGTTTTACCCCCTCGGCACTTCCAGCATACGGTCAATGGCTTGGCGGGCGCGGGCGGCGATGGCGGGATCGACGGAGATCTCATATACCTCGTGTTCCAGGCTGTAAAGGATCTTTTCCAGGGTGATCCGGCGCATGTGCTGGCAGAACATGTTGCAGGTTTTCACGAACTCCACCTGGGGATACTCCAAGGCCAGGTTGGCCGCCATTTCGCATTCGGTGGCCAAAAAGACACGTTTCAATTTCGGATGTTTCGCAATGTATTGGGCCATTTGCGAGGTGCTGCCATAGTAATCCGCCTCCGCTAACACTTCCGGAAGGCATTCCCAATGCGCCAGCACCGCGGTCTCTTCACTGCCCTTTATCAGGTTGTACTGCCGGCGGATGCCGCGCAGGATTTCGACGGTGAATTTCTCGTGCACTTCGCAGCGGCCGAATTTGTCATCCTCCTTGCCGGGATAGATGATCTCGATTCCATCCGGCTCCAATTCCTTCTGCAGATTGGCCCCCATGAGGGAATCCGGGAAAAAGATCACCCGGTTGGTCCCGAAGGCGCGGGCAGCATGCCGCACCACGTTGGGCCCGTTGGACGATGTGCAGCAATAATCCGTCTCCGCCTTCACGTCCGCGTAGCTGTTGATGTACGTCACCACCGGGCACCCGGGATAGCGCCGCCGGTATTCGAGCACATCGGCGGCGGTGAACGGCTCGGCCAGGCTGCAGCCGGCCTCCGGGTCGGGAATCAGGACTTTCTTGTCTGGACTGAGAATCTTGGCTGTTTCGGCCATGAAGCGCACGCCGTCGAAGAGGATGATGGGCTTATCGGTCTCGGCCGCCCGGCGCGAGAGGGCCAGGGAATCCCCCCGCTCGTTCTCGCCGGAGAGATAGAAGACCAGTGGTTCCATGTAGTTATGGCCCAGGATCAGTACGTTTTTCTCTTCTTTGAGTTGCAGAATCCGCGCGAGAAGATCCCGTTTGGCCTTGAATTCCAGCATCTGGTCGGGAGACGCCCGTAACGCCTGCTCCATCCGGTGCAACTGGCTGTCCAAAACCGACTGGTTCATGAATCTCTCTCCCTGTGCCATGACCACCCCGGAAAACGCGAATGGCAAGTTAAGGCCGGCATCCCGGCGTTTGGCCGGAATCCTTTTTCTACACATTATTTTAATTTACTTACATTATAGTCTAGGGATCAACATACAAAACCCTATACGCGGGCGGAGTAGATCCTCCCGGCGTATCGGACGGGCTTAGGGGGACCAAAAGAAACGAGAAGGGAGCAACCAACCACTGCCCCCTTAATTCTCTTGTGCCAACTGTTTTTTTTTGCCCGATGCCCGTTTTTATGCTGAACGCCTAGCGGCGGCCCGCTGGGGATCAGATCTTCTTGGGCGGTGTCTCCACCACGCGTTCCTTCTCGGCATCGAAATACAATACCCGCCCGCTACGGTACGATTCGACCGACATGGCAATGGTCACCATGGCCTTGTAAGCCGTGCGGGCGTCGAGGACCGGCTTTTCGCGGCTCTTCACGCATTGAAGGAAGTTTTCCATGTGATCAGGCCGGGGCGGTTCGCCTTCTTCTTGGGTCATGATGCGGATCACCTGTTCATCCTCCTCCCGCCCGTTGCCCCGGACGCGCTTGATGGTAACAAGGCGGTCCTTGTATTTTTCCTCGAACTGCCGCCGGTACGGACGCTGGCTCATAACGGTAATGTACGGCGTGGAGCCTTCGAATTCGCCGTGTTCGACCATGACGATGGTGCCTTCGTGGCCGCGGATGAGGCCGGGGATATGGGTGTCATTGGCCATGCTGGAACTTAGCACCACCTGGTGTTCACCGGGATATTCGGCCATCAACGCGAATGTATCGGGAACCTCGCGCGTGTCCTTGAACACGTAAATCCCGCCGGATCCCATGACCTTGTAAGGGAATTGCGCTTCTGGCCAACAAATGTTAAGCGGCGCCATGACATGGTAGAACAGATCCGTGGCGATCCCACCGGAATAATCCCAAAATTTGCGGAACCGGAAGAAGCGGTCGGGATCCCATTCGCGTTTGGGCGCGGAACCAAGCCACGTATCCCAGTCAATGTAGTTGTCGCCCTCGGCTTTGGGACCGGCGCCTTCGTCAATGCTCCAGTTCCATTCGCCATCCCGGGAATTGCGGTGGTAAGAGCCTTGGCTCATGATGAGTTTGCCGATCATGCCCTCCTGGATGGCTTTTTTGGCCTTCCACCATTGCGCGCTGGACGTGGTCTGGCTGCCGACCTGGAGGACGCGGCCGGTCCGTTCGACGGTTTCGGTCACCTCCTTAGCCTCTTCCACCGTCTTGGTCATGGGTTTTTCGAGATACACGTCCTTGCCGTTATTCAAAGCGTCAATGGCGATGCGGGCATGCCAGTGATCGGGCGTGGCAATAATCACCGCGTCGATATCGGGCCGTTTCACGATCTCCATGTAATCGCCGGTGCAATCCTGGACGTTCTCAGGATCCAGGCCGGCCCGCTTGGCCGCATCCTTGCGCCGTTTGACATACACGTCGCATACGGCCACGACCTTGGCCTGGGGCTTCTTCATGACCCAGCCGAGCAGCGAACTGCCCCGCCCTCCCACACCGATTACGCCGATGTTGATTTTATCGTTGGCGCCCTCTTCCGCGGCAAACGCCCGGTACTGAGCGGCGGTCAGACCGGCGGCCACGCCGATCCCCGTGGTTTTCAAAAAATCTCTGCGGGTAGGTGACAAAGTTTTGTTCATTAGCGATCCTCTCCAATCCTGATTTTTCATCCTTGTCCCTTCGTTCGATGAACCATCCTTCCGGCCACTGAATCGAACCAACGCAAAACCATCTTACCGCGAGAAAGACCGGCATGGAAAGGGAAGCCTGGGAAAGAAAAATCCCGAACTGTTCACTTGTATATTGCATTCCTTTCTCCCAGCACCATTCGTGATAAAAAGAGGATGGATTGTAACGATTAACCATTCGCTCTCTCGGGGGTAGAGTGAATGTGACCCGGATAAGGCGAAATCCATCTTTCCGTTGCAACCGCGTCAACCGATGCGCAATCCCTGGATCCGGATGAAATCGTCACGAAAGATGATCTTTTCACGAAAACCGTTCCACGGCCGCTTTGCTTCACATGGGGGAGCCCAACCTTCCAGCAATCCAATTCGATAACTTGACGAATTAAGTGGGCCATTTAAACTGAGGCATAGTGGCGGTCTCCACGCCGTGGCGACGTTTGCGAGATCTACGGCAAGATCCGCTGGAATCTATCATCTTAGTGCGAGGTTCAAAACGATGGCGGACAAAACCAACAAATTCGAAGACAACGTGCCGGGCAAGTATTATATTGACAAGAGTTGCACCTTCTGCATGGTCTGCATGGATGAAGCCCCGGGCAACATCAAGGAGAGCGACGATGGAGACCACGCGGTCGTGTTTAAGCAACCGGAAAATGCCGAAGAAGAAGAAAACATGCGAAACGCGATGGAAGGCTGCCCCACGGAATCAATCGGCGACGATGGAGAATAAACGCACTATCTATCGAGGTGTTTCTTCCTATTCTATGGCGTTCAAATCTTTCTTATTCGACAGCCGGGCACTTCCTTGCCCGGCTGCCTGATTTTGGTTTTAATACATGCAGGTAATCCGTGAGGGGTAATTATCGATCGTGAACCGCCGAGGCTTTCTCTGCTGCACCGGCGTGCTGGCCGTTACTTTGGCGCATCCGGCTGGAGCGGCTCAGAAAAAAAACACAAAAATCCAAACGAAAAAACCAGCGTCTCCCCCGGCCCAGGAAAATACGCGGGAATTGGAGCTCCTCGGGCTCCGGAGGCCCCCCTTGTTCGGCGAAGGATTCAACCTGCGCCAATCCGCCGCGGACGCTTTCGAAGCCATGCGCCACGCCGCGAAAAAAGACGGTTTTCAATTGCATTCGGTCTCCAGTTTCCGGGGATTCGATCACCAACTCACCATATGGAACCGCAAATTCCGGCAACTCCGCCAACAGGGTTTCCCGGCCCACGACATTCTCTGGAAAATCATACAATATTCCAGTATTCCAGGCAGTTCCCGCCACCACTGGGGGACTGATTTGGACATTATCGACCGCAACCAACCTAGTCCCGCCGATCCTTTGTTGGCCGAGCATTTCGCGGCGGGGGGAATCTATCACCCCTTGTATCAATGGCTTCTGGTCAACGCTCCCACCTACGGTTTCTATGAAGTCTACACCAACGATCCCCAACGCACCGGTTTCGCCTACGAACCATGGCATTGGAGCTACTCAGAACTCTCCATCCCCTTCCTGCAAGAATTCAGCCGGATCGACCTGTTCCAGCATCTGAAGAATTCATCCATGGAAGGACGCCAAACCTTGACTCCCGAAATCATGCGGCGCTACCTGGCCGAATGGGGCTTTGGCGTGAATCCGGGACTGAAGGCTTAGCGCCGCGCGGGAGCATTGGATTATTCGGAACCTGACAAGGGGGGAGGATCCGGCTCATTCCCACTCCGTTTGTTCTCCGGAACGGGGCCGCTAGTGTGCGGCTATTCCCTGGCTTCACATTCAGAGATTAAATTCCGTTGTGTGATGTATGAAATTGTCTTCACGGGAGGTTGACCCGAGTGTACTTTGAAATTGTACCGCAACTCAATCAGATCCTGCGGGAAACCGCGTCGCGCCTGGCGGGGGAGGGCGGCGGGCCGCAAGAGGAATCCTTGGTATTTACCCCGACCCGGGAGGTGGAGCACGGGGATTTGACCACCAACGCCGCCATGCTGCTGGCCAAACCCCTGAAAAAAGCCCCGCGTGACCTGGCCGCGGAGTTCCTCCAATCCCTGCAAAAAAGCCCACTGGTCGAGAAGGCCGTTTTGGCCGGTCCGGGTTTCATCAATATCCATCTAAAAAACAGCGTGTTGTTCGAAGTGCTCAAGCGGGTGTTGACCGAAAGGGAAAACTATGGGCGGTCCCGGAAGTACGCCGGGAAAAAGGCGTTGGTGGAGTACGTGAGCGCCAATCCCACTGGGCCGTTGCACGTCGGCCACATCCGCGGGGCCATCGTGGGCGACACCACGGCGGCCATGCTCGCGGCGGTGGGGTACGAAGTAACGCATGAATATTACTACAACGACGCGGGCGTGCAGATGATGATGCTGGGCCGCTCGGTCCAGGCGCGTTACAAGAACCTGTTCGGGGTGGACTGCCCGTTCCCGGAAAACGGGTACAAGGGCGATTACATCCGTTACATCGCCGCCGCCCTCAAAACCGCTCAGGGCGACGCATTGTTGCGCGAGGAATCGTGGGAACCGTTCACCCGCTTCGCCGCCGATGTGCTGATGAACATCATCATGGACGATCTGCGGATGCTGCGGGTGAAGTTCGACACCACCTTCAGCGAGCGCACCCTGCACACGTCCGGCGCGGTGCGGAAAATCCTGAAACAACTGGAGGAGAAGGGGGCCACGTATGAGCAGGACGGCGCGCTGTGGCTGCGGTCGAGCCAGTACGGAGACGAGAAAGACCGCGTGCTGGTCAAGAACGACGGCGAACCTACCTATGTCACCCCCGACATCGCCTATCATTGCGGCAAGTACGAGCGGGGCTTCGATCTGCTGGTCAACGTGATGGGGCACGATCACCACAACCAGGTGGAGCGGGTCAAGATCGCGATGCGTATTTTCGGGTACGATCTGTCTAAACTGGTGTACCTGTTGAATCAGATGGTCAGCATCGAGCGCGGCGGGGAGAAGATCAAACTCTCCACCCGCGAGGGGCAATTCATGACCTTAGCCGAGATGGTCCAGGAGTTGGGAGCGGATGTTACCCGGTATTTCTTCGCGCAGCGCAGTTACAAGGCCCAGATGGTGTTCGACTGGGACCTCGCCAAGCAACAATCCATGGACAATCCCGTTTATTATCTGCAATATGTTCATGCCCGCGCGTGCAGCATCGAGACCAAGGCGCGGGAACGGGGCATTCAGGAATCGCCCGCGTTCGATTTCGATCCTGCGCCGCTGGCCGGCGGGCGCGAACGGTCCTTGCTGCTCAAGCTGTTCTATTACCCCTTGGTCATCATGGACGCGGCCGAACGCCAGGAATCGAGCCTGGTCCCCACGTTCCTGGAAGATTTAGCGAAAACCTTCCACACCTATTACCAGGTTCAGCGCGTGCTGGATCAGGAAGATCCGGTTGGCAGCCTCAGCCGCTTTCATTTGGTGCTGGCTGTCCGGCAAGTCATGCGCAACGGATTGGGGCTGCTGAAGGTGAACGCGCCGGAGCGCATGTAAGGTGGCCCGAAGTCCCCTGCATCCCATCCCGCAGGATTTATAATAAAAAAATGGATATTTCCGGTTCTCTCTGACGCGGAAACAGGTTAAATCCTCACCCCGGCCCTCACCCAAGGGCGAGGAAGGCGAGAAGGAAGAGTAATCGGTTCGGTTGAATTTTCGGAATGCAGGAATCTTAGGATTTCTGAAAAACCAAAGGTCTCTCTCCCTGGCCTGCTTCCAGGGAACGGGAACAGTATTGGAAAATATGAAAGGTTCCCGGTGGCGGTTTCGCTGGGCCGGGCCAAGGTGGCATTGCTTCAAGAAACCAAGGGGACACAAGGGAAAATGGGCATGACGCGGGAAAGACGGATCCTGTTGGTGGATGACAATCCGCAATACCGGGCGGCGGCGGCCCGCAATCTGACCCTGGCGGGTTACCAGGTCATCGAGGCGGAAGACTCGGCCGAAGGCATGGAGAAGATCCACACCGGCGGGCCGCACGTGGTCATTACCGATCTCGACATGCGCACTCATGACGAAGGATTGTTGTTCATCCGGGAGTTGAAGCGGCTGCATCCGCGGCTGCCGGTGGTCATGATTTCCGCGGTGGGGACGTTTGACGAAGGGGCGCTGGCGCGGCAGTATGGCGCGACCTTCGTGCTCAGCAAGTCGCGCATCGACGCCGAAATCAGCACGTTTTATCAACGCCTGGAACACCTTTTCGAGCTGTTGGAGCGGATCGAGGCCCTGCGCAACCGGGTTGATGAAGCCTTGGCCCAGGACACGGCAGAGATTGACGCCCTGCGGCAGGAGTTGGAAGACCTGCTGCGCGATGATGACTTGGATGCAGGGCTCAAGGGCGAAATCTACGATTTGGCGGACCGTCTGGACCGCAGCCAGGCGCGAGCGAAAAACCTGCGCCTGGGATTGGATGCCATCGCCGTCCCTGCTTCCTTGGAAAAGGACCTGCCCGGGATCTCCCGTCTCGACGCGGAGACCCGGACGATGCTGGCGGTGGCCGAAAGCATGCAACAATCCGGCTCGGCGGCCACCCTCTCGGTGGCGCGCAATGTCAGCTTTTCATATTCGTTCGCCGTGGAAAACGAAGTGAAACTGCGCGTCGGCCGCAAGGTCAGCCGCCTTTTAACCGAAGAACGGGTCAAGGCGCTGGCCTGTCAGTTATACGATACCTCCCTGGGCAACCTCGATCTTTTTTTCAATCAATACCTCATCCGCCAAGTGCAGCACCACGCGTTGGAACTCAACTCGGACATCACCCGCCAAGTGTTGGAGCGCATCCTGCAACATGGCTCGAAATACAAACCGGATGGATTGAAGGCCCTGGGCGTGATCCTCTTTTGTTGGGGGCGGAATCACAGTTTCATCAATAAATCCGGCCCGGTGGAAATACAAAATCCCTTAGGGATCAAAGGCCTGACCGACGATCAGACCACGCGGCTGGCCAGCCAGCTGATTTTGTTGCAACATATCCGCAATCCCTACATCCATCCGGAATTCAATGAACGCGAAAAAATCGAATCGGTCCGCAAAACCGCGCTTGACTGCCTCTCGCTGGTCAGCCATGTCGTGTAACCAGCCCAGGGGAGGCGTCTACAGGCCAAAACTGGTATCTATCGGGGAGGGGCGGGCATGAAGGTGCTTTTTGTGCTTCCCCAAATTCCCTTCCCGCCGCACAGTGGAGGGCGGATCGTCACCTGGAACACGGTCAAACGGTTCGCTGCGGAATGTTCCGTGCGGGTGGCGTGTCTGTATCATCATCCTTCCGAGTTGCCCGCGTTAGAGGAAGTGAAAAAATACGTGGAGGAGGTGGCCGCCTTTCCCGCCCATGGCAAATGGGACAAGCGGCCGTTGGCGCGATCCCTGGTTTCAGCCTGGCCGTACAAAGCGCACCGGTTTTGGAATCCACACCTGGCGGGGTATCTCCGGCGGTGGCAAACCCGCGATCCCGTGGACGTGATTCACGCGCAAAATTTCTACACTACGCCGTATGTCACCGGCCGGGAGCCGTGCCTCAAAATCCATTACAAGGAAAACGTGGAAGGCAACCTGCTGCTCCGGTACGGGCAGCGCGCGGAAGGCCCCCTGGTGCGGATGGCCGCACGCTTGGAAGGCTTGCGCACGCGGCGGTTTGAACTCGAGGCTTGCCGCAAGTTTGACCGGGTGCTGACCATTTCGCCGCTGGACCGGGACTTTTTGCTTTCGCAGGATCCCACGCTGCCGGTCACGCATCAGCGCGCCGGTGTGGATCTTGAGGCCTATCCTCTCTTGAATCTTCCCCCGAATCCCCCGGCGGTGTTGTTCAGCGGCACAATGTCCTATTATCCCAACGCGATCGGCATCGGGTGGTTTTTACAAGCCATTTGGCCGTTGGTACGGCAGCAGGCCGGCAACGCGGAATGCTGGATCGTCGGCGCGGATCCGCCCTCCTCGATCCGCGCATGGGACGGGCGGGAGGGCGTGCATGTCACGGGGCGGGTGGAACGTATCGCGGAATACCTGTGGCGGGCATGGATTTACATCGTGCCGTTGACGCTGGGCGGGGGTATCCGGTTGAAGATCCTCGAGGCGATGGCGTCGGGGCGTCCGATCGTCAGCACGTCCATCGGCTGCGAAGGCCTGGACGTGGAAGCGGGCAAGCATTTGCGGGTGGAAGATGATCCGGCTGGATTCGCGCGGTCGGTCGTCGATTTGCTCCGCAATCCTTGGAAGTGGGAGCATTTGAGCGCCAACGCCCGGGCGCTGGTGGAAGACCGGTATGATTGGGACAAGATCATCCCCCGGCAGGTGGAGATGTACCGGTCTCTCCGGAAGGAGTTTCTTCCACCGCGGCCGGCGGGGGCAGGATTGGTCCGGCCGGAGTTGGAGTAGGTTCGAGGCCGTACAGTTCGGCGGTGGACACGTTGGCGTAATCGGCGATGATTCGCGCGGCGGTTGGTTTATCGGTTTTCCCCAAAGCGCTGAACATTTCCTGCAGCGCCCGCCCGGTATAGCGGTGGAGAATGCGCAGAACCAGCCGTTGGTTTTCGCGGACTTTCGCCGGATCGGTCTCGCCGGCGGCTTGGTAGAGATTGGTCAGGACCGGCGCGATTTCCTTGGCCTTGGCGCCGGACAAGGCCTTGGCGAGATCTTCTTCGCGCTTGGTCAACTCGCTTTTTTCCCGCTCATCGCGTTCGCGTTTCAATTCCCGGAGTGAATTCAGGTAGTCGGAGGCTTGTTTCGTCAGTTCAGCCAAAGCGGCTTCTTTCTCATCGATCAAGGCTTCGCGCCGGGTGAGATCGCGTTCGCGCTCGGTCAATTGCTGCTCCCACTGGCGGAGGGATTCGCGGACCTCCGCGATATTTTTGAGCAGTTCGGGCATGGGGGTATCGAGGCTGCCGATCATCTGCTCCACGGTCAGGGATTCGCCGGCGGGCGTGGAGGCGGGTGACGGAGCGGCCGTTTCCGTGGCGGTCTGTTCTGCCTTTTTAATATAAGGGAGGTTCCGCCACACGTTCTGATCCACGACGCCGGTGAACAGGCCGATGCCAATGACGGTGGCAGCCAAAGCGAGAGGTACGATCAAATAGAGCAACACTCCTCCGTGTTCCTCGCGGCGGCGGGCGAATTTTTGGGTGCCGATCTCATCCATAAAGGCGGCCTCCTCCCGGCGTTCCCCGGCCAGCCATTCGGCCCGGCGGCGTTCCTTGAGATGATCGAGGATTTTCTCTTGCCGGTGCAATTCGATCAGGCGCCGCCGCAGGGTGTCTTGCTCCGCGCGCAGGCGTTCGATTTGCTCTTGTTTCTGCCGTTCCATCCGGCCGGTGTACGCCCGGAAAAGGTCCAACGCGCGGTGAGCCTGGACCAGATTCCGGTCCTCCACTTCATCCAGCAAATGACGGCGGAGCTCCTGAACGGCCTGACGGCCGGCTTCGATTTCGCGCGTTAATTGTTGCATAAGCCGCTCGATCCGCCCGATTTCGTCTTCCAGTTGCTCGATTTGATACTCCTTCAAACGGATGACCGGATCAAGCCGGAAACGAAACGCTTTCATTTCAAGCCTCCACTACGCGCGGGACCGGCGGCCTTGCGGGGAGCCGACTGATTGGCGATGTCGATCATTTGGCGGATGGAGTCTTCAAAGGGAACCGCCTCGCGGATGCCTTGTTTCAGAAAGGCGTTGATCGTGGGGATCATTTCGATCGCCAGATCGATTTCGGCGTTGCTGCCCCGCTGGTACGCGCCAATGTTGATCAGGTCTTCGGCGTTGCGGTAGGTGGAGGTGACTTCACACAGGCGGCGGGCGGCCAGGAGTTGTTCCTCGGGGACGATATCGACCATCACGCGGCTGATGCTTTGCAAAATGTCCACGGAAGGATAATGGCTTTGATGCGCGAGTTGCCGGCTGAGGACGATATGTCCGTCGAGGATGCCCCGCACGGCGTCGGCGATGGGCTCGTTCATGTCGTCTCCCTCGACCAGCACGGTGAACAGGGCGGTGATGGTTCCCCGCCCGGGTGTGGTGCCGGCCCGCTCCAGGAAGGCGGGCAGCAAGGAAAAGACTGAAGGCGTATATCCCCGGGTGGTGGGGGGTTCGCCTGCCGCGAGCCCGACTTCCCGCTGGGAGAGAGCCATACGGGTGACGGAGTCCATCATGAAAAGGACATCTTTCCCCAGATCCCGGAAATACTCGGCGATGGTCATGGCGGCGAGCGCGCCTTTCACCCGCAGGAGAGGCGGGTTGTCGCTGGTGGCCACGACCAGGACACTGCGGGCGAGACCGTCTTCGCCGAGGTCTTTTTCGATGAACTCGCGCACTTCGCGGCCCCGTTCGCCGATAAGAGCGATGACGTTCACTTCCGCCCCCGAGGAACGGGCGATCATGCCCATCAGCGTGCTTTTCCCGACACCGCTGCCCGAAAACACGCCGATGCGCTGGCCCTTCCCCCAGGTGAGAAACGCGTCGATCACTTTGATGCCCGTTGTCAACGGTTCTTGAATCCGCCGGCGGGTAATGGCATCAGGCGGGCGGTTGTAGATCGAGCGCAGGGTATTGGTTTTGGGCGGCGTCTTGCCGTCGCTCGGGTTGCCCAGCCCATCCAGAATGCGCCCGAGCAAATCTTCGCCGCACTTGATATACATGGGCCTGCCGGTGGAGACCACTTCGCAGCCCGGCCGGATGCCGGTCATTTCGCCGAAGGCCATCAGAATGACCCGGCCCGACCGGAACCCCACGATTTCCGCGGGAATAGGAGGGCGGTCGTCGGAGGGGAGAATATGCACCAGGTCGCCGATGGCCCCCCCCGGTCCTTTGGAAAGAATGACCACTCCGACCAGTTCATCCACGTAACCGCGCTGCCGGATAGGCTGGGCGTTTTGGATGGACCAACGCAGAGATTCCCAATCCAAGCGAGTCACGGAAAAACTCATGGGATTATGGGTTTAGCAGGGCGTCGTCGAGAATTTCCATTTGCTTGTCAATCCGCCCATCCACGCCGCCGGTTTCGGATTCAATGATCACTCCGCCTTTGGAGACGCGGGGATCGGAGTCGATGCTGATTTTTTCGATGTCATCGAAAACGCGCAGAAATTCGGGCGCCCATTCCTCCACTTTTTTTTGATCGTCCGGATGCACCAGCACCCGGATCGACTTGCGGCCGGCGGCCTTGTGAATGCACTCGCGGGCGACGCGCACGACGGTTTCGTCGTCCGCGGCGATGAGTTGTTGCACGACACGGCCGGCGATTTCGCTGACCAGTTCCCGGATTTCGGGTTCCTGATCGCGGAAGAGGCCTTCCAAAATCCGCTGTCCTTCCTCCATCATGTGGCGGAATTCCTTCACCAAGGCAGAGACTTGTTGGCGGCCTTCGGTTTGCGCCTGGGTCATACCTTCTTGATATCCTTGCCGCCGCGCTTGTTCCTTCAGCGCTTCCGCCTCCGCGCGGGCCTGGGCCAGGATTTCTTCGGCTTGGCGGCGCGCTTCCGCGAGGATTTGCTCCGCCTGGCGCGACGCGTCATCGAGGATGCGCGCTTCCCGATCGCGGGCGGCCTCCAATATCTCTGCCGCTTGGTCATCGGCGTGGCGCAATACCTTCTCCGGTTCCACCACGCGGTAGGGCCGTTCAGGTTTCACATGGGGCGCTTTGATAATCCGGGTCAAGTCTTATTCCCTTTTATCCGAGCGGTAGAGTGATTCCAGTTCATCCAGCGAATGGACGATGCGTCCCCCGCTTTGTTCGATCCAATATTGTACCTGGAGGTTAATGGTCACGCCATCATTCTCGCCGGCGCGGCGGAAGTCGCCCCGGTAGCCATCGATTCCCTTCCCCAGGCCGAACGCGTATCCGATTTCCGAGGCCGTGCCTGAATCGACGTCCGGCCCATCCAGCACGGCGAGCACTCTCCCGCACGAGCGCAGCAACGAGGCATTGCGTCCGGCGATGCGCATCGAAACACGATGCAGCTCGCGCGCACGGATTTGCCAATCGGCCAGGCTGGCGGCTTTCCGTAATTCTTCCTCCAGGTCTGCCGAGGAAGCCCAGGGATCGACCGGCTCGCAGCCGAGTTCGAGCAGTTTGCCGCGGACGCGGGGCAGAAACAGCCGCGTGCTTTCGGCAAATCCCAACGGAGAAGCGATGAACACTTTCATGGCACGCATGGATTATTTCCGCGTCCTTACGCGCTGAGCCACGCCTTGATGATGGCGGCGACTTCGTCGGGTTTTTCGGCCGCGTAATGGATGACGTGTTCCTGCATTTTCAACCGGCGCTGTTCTTCCGCCGGCAAACTGGCGATGTCCCCAAATTCCGACAGTCCCAGTTGGGACAAGGAAAGTTCCTTGGCCTCGCTGACCGGTTCGATGGGGATTTCTTCCTGGACGCCTTCTTCGCGTTCCGAGGGCGCAAAAGCCCGTTGGAAGAGGTAGTAGGCCAGATAAGCCACGATTAAGAAGAAAATAACCGGCAACACCGAGCGGCTCAGCGCGGATACGTTTTGCCACAATTCGGCCCGCGCCATCATGCGGGCTTCCGTGTCGTCAAAGGGATATTCAATTAAGGTGAATTTATGCACGTCGCCGGGGACTTGTACTTCCGGCAGGGTCACCATAGTGCGTAATAGCCTGGTGAGTTTATCGATCTGGTCGGGGGTGCGGGGGACCTTGTTATTCTGTTCGTCTTCCACGAAGTCCAGGGCAATGGCGACCGAGATCTCCTTGACCTCGCCGATCGGATCCTTGACCAGGGTTTCAAACCACGGATATTGATAATTGGTGATGGTCTCCTCGATGTTGGTGCCGGAGACCCCGCCAGTTGCCCCGATGCCCGTGTCCTGGACATTGGCTTCCACGCCGGGCGGTCCGGACGTGGTAGGGACGGTGTTTTCTTCTGTGTAGGTTTTTTCGCTGATCACCGCGGGATTGGTGGAATCGATGTGGGTTTGCTTGGTGGATTTTTCCGTCCAATCGGGACGGACATTGACCTCGACAAGGTAATTATCCCGGCCCACGAGGCGTTCCAGGGCGTTTTCCACCTTGGTGCGCAGGGTATTTTCGATGAAGAGTTGAATTTCCAGCTGTTTAGCCTTGAGAGTCACGCCCGGTTCAATGTCGGCGTCTTCGCTCAGAAGCTGGTTTTTGCTGTCCAGCACAGCCACCCGCTTCGGCTCCAATTTCTCGACGGCCATGGCCACCAGGTTTTGGATGCCTTGTACCTGTTCCTTGGACAGGATCCCGCGGCTCACCACTTTGACTGACGCGGTCGGGGGGCTGGAATCAGCCCGGAACAGGCGGTCCTTGGGGATATTGAGGTGGACATCGGCACTGGCAATATTGTTGGAACCCTGAACAATGGTGGATGCCAGTTCGTTCTCCAAGGCCCGTTTGAATTGGGCGTCGAACATCCGGTCGGTCATGCCTAGCGTAGTTTGGTCGAAAATTTCCCACCCCGGCCCGGTCCGGCCTGAGATCAAGTCTTCCTTGGCGAGTTGCATGAGCAACCGGGCGCGCTGATTTTTGTCGACCAGGATGGTGCGTTCGTTGGGTATTTCGTAGCGGACACCTTGCTGAGAGAGATAATCCGCGATGGCTGCCAGCTGAGACCGGTCGTCCATGGTGACGAGGGTCACCAGTTGCGGGCGGCTGGCCCAATAAACAGCCACAGCCATGAAAAGCAGCAAGAGCACGGGCGCCGATACAAAAATGACCTTTTGCTGCAAGGAAAGGGTTTCCCAGATGCGGGTGAGTTGATCGCGCAGTTGCTGGACAAATTCCTGCATCTCCCCCTCCTTTCAGCATTAATCGGGCAACCTCATTTTCCTGACGGCCGCCCATACACGATCGTTTTTCGCGTCCGCACGAAACTGGAGGCCTCAATTCGAGTCATAGGGCACAGAACCGGACACGGCCCCATAGATCATTCCGGGATTTCCGGCAGATACATTTGCGGCATACCCTGGGAATCGAGGCGGTATGAGCACGGCAGGCGTAATTGACAGGGTCGTGTCCTGCGTTTGCCCCTCTAGCGCCAAGATCGTATCCCTTTCAGAATCCGGGACGAGGATTCTTGAACTCCCGACCCTGCCGGCGAAGTCCCCGTCGCGTAAAATCGCCTCGATGGAAACGGTCCGGGTCCATTCGGACGTATCCACTAAGAAAACCTTATGGGGCAAAGGATTGAGAGAAAAAATAGCCCATAACAATCCCCAAGTGACTAGTGGATTCAGCCACAAAGCCAGTCCGTACCAGAGGGGCCTTTTCGAGGATATGTCATTGGGAGCGGATGAAATGGTGGTATTCATGTTGGATCGGTCCCTTTTCTATCCCGCAAGCAAGCCGATGGTCCGATAAAAGGAGCCTTGGGATAACTAATCCTTGAAAAACTGTTTAGACGTGGAATTTTGAACAAGTGAAATGGAATCGGGGGACACGAATCCGTGTCCTCCCGGCAGAGGAAAACAATGAAATGAGGAAATAGCATGATCCCTTAACCCGAATAAAAAATCCGCCAAACGGATTCATTTCAATCTTCCTATTATTCAAACACATCCAGACAGGAAAATCAAGTTAAAAATGAAGCCAAAGCACATAAACCCTGTTATACTGAGATTCTTTTGAGTTCATCCCAGGCCTGCAGCAACTGGTTGCGGATCTGGAGCAGGAGATTCAGGGCAATTCCAGCTTCTTCTGTGGCGATCATCACTTCGTGGATATTGGAGATTTCACCGGTCACCAATTTTTGAACTTTGTCGCCTGCCTGGTCCTGGAGTTGGTTGACTTCATAGATCGATCTTTTTAACAATTCCACAAAGGAAGGTCCTGGAACCGCTGGTTCCCGGGGTCTTAATTCCCCCGGCGATGTTGGATCAGTGGGGGCGGAACGTGAAGGACCTGAGGGCATAGGACCAAGGGGATCCGGCATCATTCACCCTTCCTGGGATCCGGAATCCGGCCCCCCAGCAGAAGATTCGGCGTTTTTCGTTAGGCTCTGCATCAGCAGATGGGCGTGCATGGTTTCCGTGAAAGCGCTCTTGGCTTGTTCCATCACCTGTTGCATATCCTGGAAGGTGGGTGTGGATTGGCCGACCTGATCCACTCCGGCTCCGATTTGATTCAAGGCGCGGAGTAATTTCTCCTGGAAGGCCGAATCGGGCGAAACCGTGCGGGCGGATTTCGGAGCCGCCGGCGGGGAGGACTGGATCTCGGCCGGTCCGGTATTGCGGGGAGGGATGGGGACAATGGGCAAATCAACCATGATCTAAATCCCGAATCTTGTGAACGCTTTCCGCGGAAAGGCCCCGGTTATCGCTGGCTGCCGATTTGCAGGGCTTTTTGAGCCATTTGCTTGTAGGAATTGAAGGCCGTAATGTTGGCTTCGTAAGCCCGTGAGGCATCGATCATGTTTACCATTTCCACCGTCACGTTGACATTGGGCCGCAGAACCATGCCGTTACCGTCCGCAAAGGGATGACCGGGATCGTAAACCTGCGTGAAAGCCATTGGGGAGCGGTCTTCCACGATTTTTTGCACGGTCACGCCGCTGCCGATGACGCGGTTTAGCCGACGGCGGGCGGTGGACATCGATTCCGCGAAGGTGCGTCCCGGGGCTTCCAGAATGACTTCGCGCCGCCGGTAAGGCGTACCTTCCGCCGTCACCATCGTATTGGCGTTGGCGATGTTGTTGGCGATGACATCCATCCGGATCCGCTGGGCGGTCATGCCGGACGCGCTGATGGAAAAACTCATCCCCGGACTCCCTCCGGTTCAAGAACTTACGCTTGGCCTGCCGTGCGGATAACATTCCGCAAACTATCATACCGCCGGCTGAGCAATTCTGTAAACTCCAAATTTTTCTGCGTGTTTTCGGCCAGCGCGGCCATCTCCTGATCAATATTGACATTGTTACGGTCCGGCCGGAACCGGGTTTCGCGGTCAATTTCCACGAAAGGCCGGATCGCTGCGATTTCGGGCGCGCCGCCGATGATGAAATGGGCAGAATCCGTGCGCCGCCCGGTGATTCCCTCGCCCCGGAGGACTTTCCGCAGTTGGTCTTCGAACGAGACCTCCGCGCGCTGATAACTCGGCGTGTCCACGTTGGCTATGTTGTTGGCAATGGCCTGATTACGGGCAAGGGTCCCCTCGATTCCTTTTTTGAGGACATCCAGCGTCGTCTCTGAGAAAAGCCGTCCGGTGATCATAGGGAGACCCTATTGTTCAAGCCAAGTTACATGAATAAAGTGCAATATTTGTACCAGTTGTGTTCATGGAGGTCTGCGGGTTGATCCTTGGAGGTATCTATAGACCCGGCCGCAGTACTTTTTCAGTTTTTTAGCCATGAAAATAGTATGGATGAGAACGCGAAACCATTTCACTCCCTCTGGGAGAAGGTCAGGGCGAGGGTATTTTGCAGGGGCAGACAACGGTATCGGCCCTCATCCCAGAACGTGTGGAATCGATTAAACCTCATGAGGTACGCATTTCTAGCATGACCCCATTTTCATCCATTATCCCGGCCTGTCCCCTCAGTTTACATAACGACCAACATAACGACCATTTATATATAAGTCGTTCTTGTGGTTTTCGCTTCACTCATTCCCGATCGGATCTCGTAGAGTAGAAATAGGATTTGAGGCAGAATTTTCCTATCGGAGGCAGAAAATGCCTCTGTCATAAATAAAAAATGAGAAATTAGAATAAAAGAATCTTTTATGGATTTTTGGCATTGGATAATTCTTTATGGCCTACCAGAATGGATTCGATCGCTTGGCGCATCACGAGGGCTTCCTTATTTTTTTGTGGATCGGGAGAGGAGGCAGCGCGGTTGTAGATCCGTCCCGCCTGATCGAGATAGGCCATGTATAAGTCTTTATCCCCCGCGGCCAGGGCGGTGTGAGCCTTTTTTTCCCAAGCCTGGCCTTGGAGGATGAGAGCATCCGCAAATTGCGCGGGAGAATCGAACAATTGCTCATCGACATGCTTGAGCGAGTCGATAGCCTTGTCACAGTCCGGTGGATTCATATCGAGGCACGCCTGAGCGATTTTGTAATAAATCAATCCTTGGCGGGGGTAATCGGGGACTTGTTGGAGGAAGGCTTCATAAGTAGTCACCGCTTCAGGGAGGTTGCCGAGTTCCGACTGGATCAACGCGATTTTGTATAGAGAATCGGCGTCTTCCGGCAGGTGAGGGCTATTGGGGCTTAGGGGATAACGGGTGATGAGCTCCTGGTAGGCTTGTAAAGCGAGGCGTAATTTGGCTTCACGGTCCTCCAGGATATGCGTTGCGGCTTCCTGAAAATATGATTCGGCAATTTTTTTCAACGCCTCGAAGCCGGGGCCTTTTTCGGGAACCCGTCCCAAGCGCAGAAGCCGTTCGGATTCCTGAGGCGCGGGGGCCGGGTAGTCCCGGGCGATTTTTTGATAGACCTGCCGGGCTTGGTTGTAGGAATATTGCTTGAGATAGGCCTCGGCCAATTTCAGGCTGACCCGGGCATTGGCGTCCTCGTAGGGATTGTTGAGATATTCTTGGTAATACCGGATGGCCTTGCCGTAGTTGGCCAGGCGGGTGTTCAGGTCGCCCAAGCGTTCGAGGGCGGAAGGGATGTATTTTTGGGCCACGGGATTGTCCCGGTAGCGGTTCAACGCTTCTTGGAAATATTTCTCCGCCTCGGTATAAAGCCCCGCTTTGTACGCCGCATGACCGCGGCTGAACAAGATGTCACTTAAAAAAGTTTCGTGCCGTGTATCCACATATTTGGATTTATCCCGGGAAGCGGCGGCCCGGTTGTAACGGTCGATGGCATCCGTGTATAAGGAACGGGCTTTTTCGCGGAGTGACCGCACCTCTTCGGCGGATTTCGCCGCGCCGCCCGGCGGCTGGAGGGCCGTTTCCAGACGGCCCGCTTCATCCATGAGCGAATCAGCGTATTCCTGCGTAGCGTTGGCGAACCAATAGAGCGTAAGGTAGGAATACCCGGTGTCGGGATAGCGTTCGACGGCGCTTTGAAAACGGCGGAGGGCCTCCTCGTACCGTTTATCGAGCATGTAATACGCATTGATGAGCCGGATTTCCGCTAGGTGGCTGGTTTCGCCCTTTTGCGAAGCGGGGTAGAAATCGTCCAGTTCCAACGCGCGGTGGTAATGATTTTTCACCCGGGTGTAATCGCCGGTTTCCTTGGCTTGTTCCCACGCGGCATGACCCAGGAGATATTGCAGTTGCGTCTCGGCTTCGGGACGGGGCGGGCGGGTGCTGCTGAGAATCGCGTCACCGGCGGCAAGCGCTTGAGGAAATTCGCGCAGGATGAAATGCGACTCGGTGATGTGATAGCGGATGTCATCGAAGTCCCGGGCATCGAGCCAGTCACTCTCACCCAGTAGTTCCTGGTAGAGGGCATTGGCTTTTTCAAGGAATTGAACGGTCGCGTTTTTTTTCAGTTCGGCCGCGTCCAGCAATTTTTGCTTATAAATGATCGAATCGGGAAACGGAGCGGCCAGGTTTTCATATTCGCGCCATTTTTCGCCGGCTTCCCGCCCCCGCAGGAGGTAGAGATCCCCCAAAGTTTTTTTCGTCTTAAGAATCTCCCGGACAAGTTCCATACCATTGGGTTGGGCCGCGAGAGTCTCCAGGCCGTATTGACGGGCCTCGGCGACGGCGTTCTCGTAGTTGGCAGCGGCTTCCACAAGGTGGGAATTGGCCTCTTCGGGATTTTGGTTGGCCAGGCTCCGCTGGTATTTCTCTGAGCAAATATCCCCAATGCAGGCATACAACCGCATCCGTTCGGCGGGAACATCCGCGGGAGTTTTTTGCAAGGCCTCGGCATAGGCGGCGGCGGCTTCGTTGAGGAGAGGCAGTTCTTGTTCCTGGTTGAGTTTGGCCCAATCGCGGTAAACATGCCCCACTTGCATTAAGGCTTCCCGCCCCGCGCTGGTCGAACCAAACCGCTGGGCGAAGGACTTGAGTTTTTCAATGGCGATATCGAAATGCTGCAGTTTTTTATGCGCCAGGGCGATGCGGAACAAGGCCGTTTGCTGGCGGTTGATATCGGGATAGGCCAGATGAGGCTGTCTTGGCTGGATATCGGCCATCTGGCTGGCTGTTTTTTCGAGAAACTCTAGGTATTTCTGGTAATAATTAATCATGCGGCGGTACGCGTCTTCGGCGTTGCGTGTGTCACCCGCCTTTTCGTCACCCTGCGCAATCTGGTAATACGCGTCGCATAACAGGTAGAACGCCTCTTCGCGCCGTTTGGGATTGCTGGAAAACTGGTTGACAAATTTTTCGTAGGCGTCGGCCGCCGCCTGCCATTCTTTGCGCGCCTGCCTCCAGCCTCCGTTGCCACTCAATGCCGTCGCGGATTGCGAATGCCGTCCGGCTTCTTCGAATAAACCCGTCTGCGCCTGGGGGCTGACGTTCCACCACCAGTACCCAGCCACTCCCAGCAAAGCCGCGAGGGTCACGGCCGTGCCGCCGATCAGAGTCCACATCTCCAACGGAGTCAACTGAATCCGGGAAAGGATTTGTTCGGCCCAGCCCATGGGTTCTTCGACGATTTGCCGCTCCAACCGCTGGGTGGTTTCTTCGAGTTCTTTTTCAATTTCGGAAGAATCCAGCGTCTCGTCCTCGTCCAGATCCCCCAGGGATTCGATTTCTTCAAGATCATCTATCTCATCCAGATCTTCCAGGCTGTCCTGGTCTTCCTCGTTGTCCTGGTCTTCCTCGCCGGGCGCGTCCTCCAAGGCGTTTCGATTTTCTTCCATGATACGAAGGGAAGTACTGTCCGATTTCGATGCCGGCGCAGACTGACCGGGTCGGGGCGGTTCATCCAATTCATTCAGGACTTCCAATCCCTCCAAATCCTCCAGTCCTTCCAACTGTTCCAATTCGCTGAGTTCGATCTCATTCAGGTCATCGGTTTCTCCCTGTTTCAGGGCATCGATTTCGGATAAGAGATTGGGATCAAGGGAGGAAATTGCCTCTTCATTTATGGGGATTTCTTCATCCACTGTTTCCGCCGTGGATTCAGGAGAAAGGCGGGGGGGCTGCAATCCGGACTCATCGAGTACCGGGTCCAGATCCTCGGACTCATCCGGTTCTTCAAATCCAAACCTGTCTTCCGGCAATTCTTCCCCTTCATCCGTCACCAGTCCGCCCGGGGGTGATGGAGAAGCAGCGGCTTCCGGACCTGTCGCGTTGGCAGGATCATCAAGAGGAGGGAGGGGAGCGGGAAAAAGGGCTTCCACCTCTTCCGGAGACAGTGGATTTTGAACCAAGGCGGTAGTCAGAGGATGACTTCGTCCCCACCACCGCCGGAAACGGGAAGGTTTCGGCAGTGAATCCAAAAGCCGGCGGACAGCGGGGGGGATCTCTTCACGCGAAAAACCGATTTCTCCGGCGCCTAAGGCTTCCAGGAGGATTTCATCATTGGCCAGAACCCTGTCCTTCGCCGGGCGGCGTTTCGTGCCGCGGGAGAGGGCGGCGGATATGGCGCCATCAGCGGCCATTTGCTCGATCAATTGTTGTTCGAGCGCGGGATTGATTTCCTGGAGGGATTCAGGAACGCCCAACCGTTGGAGGGCATGGATCACGGTTTCGGTCCGGATGCCCAGCTCGCGGGCGAGATCCAGAACCGTTTTGCGGCCGGTATATGAAGCCATCGGGGAACATCCTTACACCTAGAGACTGGGGCCGGAAAATCAGCACGCCTGTGTAGAAAACGGCCCGTATCCTTCGCCGGCGGCCTCTTCACTGCGGTATTCATTCAATTTATTGCGCAGGGTGCGAATGCTGATCCCCAGCATTTCCGCCGCGCGGGTGCGGTTGTATTGGGTGTATTTCAATGTTTCGAAAATGAGTTTCTTTTCCATTTCCGCCACCGTGATGCCCGCTTGGATTTCCTTGATTTCCTGGCCCGAAGGGCGCATGGCGGCCTGAACCACGTCAGGGGACAGATGATCGATCTCAATGACCGGTCCCGGACAAAGCACAATGGCCCGTTCAATGCAATTTTCCAGTTGCCGCACATTGCCGGGCCAATGATACCGGAGCAGGCATTGCTCGGCTTCGCGGCTGATCCCATGAATTTTTTTGTTCATCTCCTTGTTATATTTTTCCACGAAATGCCGGGTCAGGATGGGAATATCGCCCTTGCGTTCGCGGAGAGGTGGAAATGCGATAGTCACCACGTTCAACCGGTAGTACAAATCTTCGCGGAACGCGCCTTTCTGGATCTGCTCCTCCAGGTTGCGGTTGGTAGTGGCCATGACGCGGACATCCACCTTCACCGGTTCCCGCCCCCCTACTTTATCGACCTCTTTTTCCTGAAGTACACGCAGAAGTTTGGCTTGCAATTTGGGGCTCATTTCACTGACCTCATCCAGCAGAATGGAGCCGCCGTCGGCCAGCATGAATTTGCCCTCGTTGGCGCGTACCGCGCCGGTGAACGCGCCTTTCTCGTGCCCGAATAATTCGCTCTCCAGCAGCTCTTCCGAGATAGCCGCGCAATTGACTTTTACGAACGGTTTGTTGGACCGGGGGCTGTGATGATGAATCGCCCCGGCGATAAGTTCCTTGCCCGTGCCGCTTTCCCCGTGAATCAGAACGGTGCTGGGGGTGGGGGCCACGGTGCGGATCAGATCGAAGATTTTGAGCATCTGGGGGTCTTTGCCGACGATGTGATCGATGCCATACCGGAGGCCGACCTGCTGCCGCAAGGCCAAATTTTCGCGCTTAAGTTCGGCGATACCCAGGGTTTTCACGATCACGATTTTCAATTCTTCGATATCGACCGGTTTTTTGAGATAATCAGCCGCCCCGAGTTTCATCGCGGTCACCGCGCTTTCCACGGTGGAGTATGCGGTAAGCATGATGACCTCGATCTTCGGCGACATTTGTTTGAGTTCGGCCAGGATTTCGATGCCATCCTTGCCAGGCATTTTGATGTCGCACAACACTAGATCCGGCAAATCCTCCTGGGCCATTTTCAAGGCCAGACCGCCGTTGCCGGCCGACCGGACGTCGTAGCCTTCCCCTTTCAAAACCCGGGTCAGCAGGTTTTGAATACCGATTTCATCGTCCACTATGAGAATTTTTTTCTGAGCCATCATCCCTCCAACACGGCAAAAAAATCGATGTCAGCCTTCGGCCATGGGAAGCAGCACCCAAAAACGCGTGCCTTCTCCCGGCGCACTGTCAACCCGGATAAATCCCCCATGCTCTTCCACAATCCGGTGGGACAACGCCAGTCCCAGGCCCGTCCCCGTATCCTTGGTCGTGAAAAAGGGATCGAAGATCCGGTCCAGCCAATGGGGGGGAATACCCGGACCGTTGTCAACCACTTCCGTAACCGCGAAGGTCCGCGGCGGCTGGTTCTCGTCCATCTTTTCCAACCGGCGTGAAAACCGGATTTCCACCTCCCCGTTCTCGCCAATGGCTTCCATGGCGTTCACCAGGAGATTGATCATGACTTGCTTGATTCGATCCCGGTCCATCCGCACGGGAGATCCATCCCGGTCCTCACCGACCCGGAGGCGGATGCCGCGGGCCGTGAACTGATCGGCCAGAAAGTGAAGCGTATCCAGGACGACGGCCGACATGGACTCCACCGGCAACTCGGGGGAAATGGGTTTGGCCATATTGAGCATGTCATCGGTGAGGCGGGTCAGGCGGTCGATCTCGCGGATCAGGTTTTCGGAAAATTCCTGGATGAAACCTTCATCGTCCTTGCAGGCGGGGAGGATCTGCAAGTACCCGCGGATGGTGGTGAGGGGGTTGCGCATTTCATGGGCCACGCCGGCGGCGAGTTCCCCAAGGGCGGTCAACCGGCCGGCGCGGCGGGCTTTTTCTTCCAACAGCCGCTCGAGGCTGAGGTCGGTGAAAAGACAGGTCGTGCCGATTTCAACGCCGTCGCGGTCCAGAAGGGGGGAATACCGGCCGCGCAAAACCACCGGATCGCCGCGTTCATCGCGGAAGGTGATTTCGTAACGGTTTTCGGTGGAACCAGAAAAGCGGTAATCGGCTAAGGAAGCGGCGCAAACGGGAAGGCAATCCCGGAAGGGTTGGTCGATCACGTCACGTTCGCGCAACCCGAATATTTTTTCCGCGGCTGAGTTGAAGGTGAGGATTTTTTCTTCCTGATCGAGAGTGATGAGGGCTTCGGTAATCGAATTGTAAATATTGTAAGGATCAATTTCCCGAAAACGTTTTTCGAGCCGCTCAAAGGCTAGACGCAGCTTTTCCGTGTTCTCGTTGTAGAGAGCGTATAAATTTTGTAAAGTCTGGGGATCGGCCTTGGCCAAGGCGGAAAGATCCCCGGTGGGATGGGGATGACGCATGTTGTCCACGTTTTTGTACCCTCAAACCCAATGCAATGAATCCAAATCAAAAAAAGAATCGCATCACAATAAATTGAATTACTTGAATTTATCGACAAACCGGGGTGGCTGGCGTTCGGGCGTGAAATAGGCGTTGGCCGCGTGGCGGCCTTGTTGCAGGGCGTTGAGCCGGCGGCCCACTTCCATTTTGCACGCATGCAAGGCCTCGATGGTCTCGTTTTCCAACTGCAACAACCGCTCGATAACCGCTACCGTCTGGTCCCGCATCCGCGCCACTGCTTGGCGTTCGGCATCCGAACAAATAGAGTATTCTTGTTCCCATCTCTCCTTTAAATCGGCATGCCCGTGTTCAATCGCACGCAATTCTCCAGCCAATTTGACTTTTTGGTGCATAAGTGCGGCCGCCTTTTCGATATCAGGGTCCGCTTGGCGCAACACGGAAATCTGCTCTTCCGAAAGCCGCAAAAGCCGCTCGTAGCCCTCGTATTCGTCCCGCAGAGCGGATTCCATTTCTTGAGGCAAGGCGGAACCGGGCATTGTGATATTCCACCCCAAATCAATCAAAATAGGGGATTTATGTAGAAATAGAAATGGCTTGAATCAAAAAGCACTATCTTCTGGCAAGAGTATAAATTATCCATCTTTTCAGGTCAAGGCAAATTTTTCCTGTTTTTCAATTATCCTGATGGCGGTGCCGCATGTGGAACCGATTCTGCTTTTACGTCTCCACTGTGGAAAAAGAGATGACCGGAAGAAGCCACACCCGTAAGGGAAAGGATCGTCCGGGCATCGGCCCTGTCGCAATCCCTATCTACCGCACGGTTAGGGGAGCGGGTTGCAGCCAGGACGAAAAATGATCCCGCAGCCAGGTTTCTGAAATCAAGGTTCGAATCCGGGGATTTTCGTAAAGATCCTGGCGCAGGTAGATAACCGGATACGAATCCGCCGTGGGGACCCGGACACGAATAATCCGGTCCAAGAGGTCCAACCGGTTGTGGCCGCGCAGGAAGGCATCGATCGCTCCTTCGGGAACGGCGGCTGCCTGGATGCTCCCCACGAACAAATGCCTCAAAACCTCCTCGGCACTGTGAAGAGCGATCCATGGGGGCTCGCGGCCTTGTTGCTCTTTCCAATACGCCAGCTGGATTCCCCCGCCGATTCCGTAATGCGGATGGATCACTCCCAAAGTCCCTTTCCAAGATTCGGTATGTTCCAAAAAAAGAATTTCGCCAATCATGGAAGGGCGTCTGGCGTTTTTTTCCCAATTGACTTGCAAAAGCGGAACATACAAGCGGCCGGATTGGTTGATTTCCCGTTCGATCAATCCCGGATCCCCTTCGATACATTCCGGCCGTGAATTCAAGACAATCCGAAGATATTTATCCAAGGAGCCGCCGGCTTGAGTAATGATCCGGAGAGTACGGCCCGTATAGGTCAACAAATTGCCCTCATGCCAGGCATCATACAGGTGCTTAACCACCCATTCTTCCGAAGTGGCGGTGTGGATCAACGAACCGCGGCCGGGCCATAGCAGCATCTGAAACGGCCGTGTCCCCGGGTGGGGATCGTCGTCGGCGAAGACGGAGAAACCGCAAACAATCCACAGGAAAAGTATTGAAATAAAATTTTTGCACATTTCAAAGGTGGTGAAGAAACCAAACTTGTATCCCCACTCCTCCCTATTCCGGCCTTGCCCGGTTTGGAGACCACTGGGTTACATTTCGCGATGGAGTAAGTATACTTCCAACCAGGGAAACGGCTTGCACTTCCATCATTCTAATAAATCGGCGAACTTAACGATAGGATGCCATAGAAATTCGTTCACCTCTAGTAACCCATCCACTTGATAAAATAAGAAAGAATACAATGTTTTATATAATATTTCCGAAAAAATCTTGACAGGGGGATTACACGCATGGTAATGTGAACTGAGGGGGCAAAATCGAGAGAGAAACTGCGGGAAACGGGCGGTACGCGGTAAGGCCAGAATCCGGATTGTAATGTAGGACTAAATGATTCCGGCGGAGAAGAATCGCATCCGATCCGGTGCCTTAGCCCTGGCCGAGGGATCGTTGGGCAGGAGATGTCGACAATAGGGGAATACCTGGATGGGTTGGATGCAACCGGTCCGGGTGGATTTCTATGGAATACATCTCGAAAACCAGAAGGTTGAGGAGTGGTTGTTCTATGACGTATGCGCTTGCGCCAACCAGCTTGTACAAAGATGTAGATCTCTTGGATGACGAAACGTTAAGCCTGGGACTTGAGTTGGAGGAAGAGGATGAACATTCCTACTTTCCTTCCGCCACCCGCCACCTGCAGATTCCCGCGGCCAGCGAGGTGGACCGGTTCGTGGACAAAGTCTCGCATCGGCGCTCGGCTCACAATAGTCTTCGTCTGTATCTGCGGGAAATCGGCAGCATTCCCCTCCTGACCAAGGAAAATGAGCAGGAAATATCCCAACGGATGCAGGACGGCCGTCAGAAGATCTGCATCGGGGTTGCCCAAAGTTTTCAAGCCCTGCGCGACCTGATCGAAATTGTGGAGGGAGTGAAAAAAGGAACCCGGCGGCTGGATGTCATTATGAATACCGCGCCGGAAAACGCGAAGACAGAAAAAGAAGTCACCCGTTACGTAGCCAACCTGCGCCGCAAATTGGAGCGGATGATCGTCAAAATGAAGGACGCCATGGCGATCCACCCATCCGATCCCGCCAAAGCCAAGGAGTTGTTTTTCAAAGGAGGAGAAGATCTATACAAGTTGGGTTTCGCGCCGGAAACCATCCAAGAGGTAGCCACGGATCTCAAGCGCCGCGCGATCCAGGCCGACCGGGCGATCAAGGAAAGCAACCGGATCGAAGCACTTCTCAAAATCACCCCCAAACAATCTCAACAGTTGACTTCCCGGACCCGCTTGTCTGATAAAAGTATATTGGCGCTCTCACGCAAGATCCACCTGAAAAAAGAAGAAATTCAATGTCACATCGCCAAGTTGGCGGAAAGCAAAGCCGTTCTGCAGAAAATCACGGACGCGGGAGATGACCCTTACCGCTTGTTCCGCGCGGTCAAAATCATCCGCAAGGGCGAGAGAGAAGCCCAGCGGGCGAAAATGGACCTGGTGCGCGCCAATTTGCGCCTGGTGGTTTCTGTGGCCAAGGGATTCCGGCACCGCGGGGTTCATCTCTTGGATTTGATCCAGGAGGGAAATATCGGCTTGATGCGTGCGGCGGAGAAATTCGATCACCTGCTGGGTTTCAAGTTCAGCACGTACGCCACGTGGTGGATCCGCCAGGCGATCTCGAGGGCCTGCGCAAGCCAAGCGCATGACATCCGCATCCCCGTCGGGTTGCAAGGCACGTGGCACCGGATTACGAAGGCGTCCGAGGAACTGCAACAGGAACTGGGCCGAGAACCGACGCCGGAGGAGATCTCCAACCGGGTGGATATTCCGATCAAAAAATACATGAAACTGGCGCGCGTGGTGCAACGGGCGGTGTCGCTTGAGACTCCCATTAACGAAAGCGAAGATAGTTTCCTTGGGGACTTCATCGAGGATGTGTCGGTCGATTCACCCGTTGATAACGCCAGTCATAATTCGCTGGAAGGGGAGATCGAACAGGCGCTGGAAACCTTGACCGAACGCGAAGAAGCGGTCTTGCGGTTGCGTTATGGCTTGGATGACGGGCAACCCCGCAAATTGGAAGAGGTCGGCAACCGTTTCGGCATCACCCGTGAACGGGTACGGCAGATCGAAACCAAGGCGATCCGCAAACTCCGCCACCCCTTGCGGGCGCAACGGTTGAAAGGTTTTCTGGAGGGTCTGGCATCGTAATGTCGTAACGGAGTCCGGATTTCCCCCGCATTCGCTAAAAAGGCCGTTCTCACGGCCTTTTTTCATGCTCCTACCCGCGTTTTCATGTAATTCAACTGAACCGGGGTAACCGGGAAAGCCATGAGACTACCGATTGTTTCACGGAAGGAGGATTCGGAGGGGTTATTTCTTCCATACGTTGCGGTTGCGAGTTATTGTCGATTTCCTCATCCCACACAACAGGTGGCAGGCCGCCTTCCCTGCTATCATTTTGAATTTCCGGTCCGGTATAATATTCGTCCCGGTGCGCAGCATACATCTGTGGTTTGTATTGAAAAAAACAGCGCATACAAACCACGGTCTCCGACGGCCGCCCGCAGATAATACAATGGCACAAGGAATCACGCCTGGGCATTGCACCACCTCTTTCTTCAGGCACACAACGCCCTCACCCTATTTCACATAAAACGGGTCACTTGACTCATCTAATGCAGTGTATCATGGATTTCTTTTTGTTACTAGAATTATCGGGTAGAAAATCTGTTTCTTAAACTCTTCTTATTCTCCACGGATCGTTCAATTTAAGGGCCGTAATTTCAACCAATTCCATGTATACAGGATGGAGGACATTCCAAAAGGTCCATTGAAACCCGTCTTGTCCGGCGGGGGAAGGATAGGTCTACGCACATAGATCGGTGAGAGCCGGTTCCAATAACCAACCTGCTGGAATTTCGGCAGAAAAAATCGTTGCGGCGGTTCAAAAAAAGTGCCGAAACGGTAATACCACAATTGATCCCATGCATTTTTTTTAATGAAGTAAGTTCTGCCACGAATTTTGGGGAATCTTATTTTTAATGGATTTTAATTTACAAATTTAGAATATCACATAAAGTCCGCCGGCGGATTGTAGGCGTTCCCTGGCCCGAACATATACAAGTCGCCATTGGAAATGATCCCATTGCTGGAATCGTAATAAAGCACATCGCCCACGTAGGCCTTGGAAAATTCGGGGTAATACGGGCGATCCCACTCCCAGCATTTGTCCGGCCCCGGCGACGTAAAACCAAACCGGAACTGGTCGCGCGGAGGATCGTATAAGCGGACATTTTTCCGACCCGCTACCGCGGTTTGGCGTCCGGCCGCCCGTACCCCGCCATATCCTTCGCGTGTCGTGTACCAGTAATGCTTGACCGCTTTGTCTTCCCAGGGAGTCTGATCCGCCCAGGGATCCAAGGGAACGCTGGAGATATAGGCCACGGGCGTAGTCAACCGCCAACTTTGCGTAGCCCAAGGCGACAGGCAGTCGGGTTCCTGCCCGTCGCAGGGGTACACATTGTGATCCACCTGGTACATTTCCACGGCCGTACCCAAGGAACGCATATCTGCGTACACACGGGCCACCTTGGCCCGGATTTGCGCGTTCAGAAAATTGGGGACCGCGATCGCCGCCAAAATGCCGATAATCGCCACCACGATCAACAACTCGATCAGGGTGAAGCCATTCTGTTTCATCGGAATCGACCTGGAAATGCGCCCCGGCCCGTACTCGGCTTCTCATCAATACAACGCCCAATCGGATACCGAGGTTCCGTCATTTCCCCAGATTTGGAAATTATCAATTGTCCAGAACCAGCTCCACGATCCCTGAAAAGCGAATCGGAACTTGATCGAGGGCTGATTGTCCAAATGAGGGATCCGGAACCGTTCCCAGCGCTTGGAATCGTATTCGCCGTTCACACCTCCCGGGCCCATGACTGGGTCATCCAACCGCGGAAGGATATGTTTGGCGACTTCTTCGTCGCCCACCGTTTCATCGGCAAAAATATACTCATACCACGAGAAGCCTTTATCATCCCGCCCCTCCAAAGTCGCGGGAATGTTCATAGCGCCGGTTTCATCGTATATGATCCGGTCCCGGTCCAGGTAATACAAAACCGGATACCAAGTACCCACTGGCCATCCCGTGATGCCGGCCCCGGCGGTGATGTCCACCGTGCCGTTGTCGGTGGTGTATTCCAGCATGGCGATATTGTCTTGGTTTTGAATGTAATTGCTATTGAAAGCCACCACGATATCCGTAATGCCGGTGAAGTCGAATTCATGCGTGATGATATGGGTCTCAAAAAAATTCTGCGCGTCCACATAATCGCCGGAGTCGGCCACCAATGTGTGCCCGTCCGCGATCTTCAGTTCGGTCTCCACCACACTGGGATCTCCGTAACTCGGGTAATAAAGCAAGGTGTTCAAGAATTCAACGTCCTTCACCACCCATTGCCGCAATTCGGGATAATAATACGAACCTTGCGGGCCCGTGTCGTCTGTCGTGGTGAACACCTCCCACCCCTCCGGGATGGTGTCGACCGGTACGCTTTCAAAATCGTTGGAATAGATCAATTTCAATCCGGGTGGATCACCCAGGGTGATTGTGACGCCATCCGACCACGCCGAAACATTACCCAATGAATCTTGGTATTGGACACGGGCATATAAGGGCCGGTTGGCCGGGAAACGGTCGTTCTCCACTACGTAGCGCGTCGAAGCCGGTGTGGAACCATCCGCGGAGATGGAATTCGTGAACACCAGGTAGATTTTTGTGAAATCCGCGTCAGCCGCTAACTGAAATGTAGCCGCGGACAACACCGCGCCGCCGGTTCCCGAAAAACCGGATCCGATCAACGTGACGTCGTCCAATCCCCGGGGTTGAGGAGGTTCAATAGTCAACGTGGGCGCCGCCAGTTGCGCGGCCGCGCTGCCCGCCAGGCCAATCATCACCAATGTGCTATACCCTATCATCTTGGGGAAAAACCATCTCATCGGTTTTGCTCCTCTCCCTTGAGCGCCGTTCCGTTGAAGCGCGAAATGGTACAGATCACCAAGTTGGATCATTATCTCTATTAATATTTTGATTTGTCAAGAAAATTAGAGGGACAACTTGATCATGGCTCTTTGCCGGACTGGTTGCCTATCGGCATTGGAATGGGAGATACCGCAGTTACATGGTGGTATGCTGTAAGGGATTGTTTGACTGCAACACTCCGGCGAAACAAACGAATTGGTTATATTGAACCACTTTTACAACAAATCCGTCCAATCCCGCAGGCGGCGGGGCGTGAAGAAGCGAATGGTTCCCCGGGAAATGATTCCATTGGAAGGATTGTATGTCACCCACATAAAATCGGGATTGAATCCAGGCCCCAGGGAAAGAAGATAAATCTCCCAGCCTTCGGTGTTCCATTCCGTCCCTCCGGTTTTGTACCGGCCGGATGGGTCTTCTTCGTTGTACCAGTAGTTGTAAAAGTCTCCATAGCTTTGTTTATATTCCGCCTTGCCTGCGCGGTAGGGGTCAACCGGCACAGATGACATGTAGGCCATAGGCGTCGACAAGCGGATGATGCTATTTTTCCCCAGTACGTAATCAGAAACAGGGGGGCGGTTGTAATCCAGCCAATAGAGCCGTAATTGTTGGTCCATGGTTTTCATGTCGGCGATAACGCGGGTCACCTGGGCCTTGGTACGGGCATGCAGAAAATTAGGGACGGCAATAGCCGCCAGAATCCCGATAATCGCCACAACAATCAGCAATTCGATCAGGGTAAACGAATGCTTTCCCATCAGACTTTCCCACTTCTCATGCCATATCACTGCGGAATCAAGTTGAAGTGATTTACTTGTATCATGCCAGAGCAGGTATCCTGAATACAGGTATCCTGAATAAATGGAAGTGATACCGTTTAGCCTAATGGTCTCCCTCATCTCCAAAGAAAATGGTAAAAGTGGCATAAAAGTAAAAAAACATTTACTCCCCCTCGATTCCGGTTTCAATTGTCCTCTTCCAAGACGGGATTGACGCTTCCCCGGTTCCAATAAACCTCATCGGTTTCCTCAGCCTGATTTTGAAAGCGGGCCATGACGAACAGCAGGTCGGACAGGCGGTTAAGGTAGGTGACAATCTGGGGATTGATCTTCTCGCGGCGCTGCAAGGCCACCACCCGCCGTTCCGCCCGCCGGCAGACCGTGCGCGCCACGTGCAAGGTGGCCGCCGTTTTCGACCCCCCCGGGATGATAAAGCGGGCCAGCGGCGGCAGGTGTTCTTCCAGGTCATCAATGTATTGTTCCAGGGCTTGGACATGCGAGGCCTTGATGCGGGACGTGGGATTTTCTCCCGGTTGCGCCAGCTCCGCCCCCATGTCGAACAACTCTTGCTGAATGGTCAACAGCATGGGCAGGATATGGTTGGATACCTTGCGCGCGGCGGCCAATCCCAACAGCGAATTGAGTTCATCCAGCGTCCCATACGCTTCGATGCGCGGCGAATCCTTGGGAATCCGCACTCCGCCGATCAGTCCCGTCAAGCCATTGTCACCGGTCTTGGTATAGATGCGGCTCATGCCGTGCTTGTTTCTCCTTCGGATGGCATTGATCTCTCCCGTCAATAATATTTCTTCAGATCCATCCCCGCGTAGAGCGGCGCTACTTGGTCCGCGTAGCCGTTAAACGGCAACGTGTCGCGCCGGACCATCTCCCCCAGCCGCTTCTCTTTCGCTTGGCTCCACCGGGGATGAGGCACTTCGGGATTCACATTGGCATAGAATCCATATTCATGGGGAATCGCCGTGCTCCAGGCGGTCGGCGGCTCTACCCGCGTAAACTCGATCTTTACGATGGATTTAATACTCTTGAAACCGTATTTCCAAGGCACGACCAGCCGCAGGGGCGCTCCGTTTTGATTGGGCAGGATATCCCCATACATCCCCACCGCCAGCAAGGTGAGAGGGTGCAGGGCTTCGTCCATCCGAAGACCTTCCACATAGGGCCAATTCAAATTTGCCATCCGCTGGCCGGGCATTTGTTTGGGATCGTATAATGTCGTGAATTTCACATATTTGGCGTTCGAGGTGGGTTCGGCCCGTTTGATCAAATCCGCCAGGGGAAAGCCAATCCAGGGCACTACCATGGACCAGGTCTCTACGCACCGGAACCGGTAGATCCGTTCTTCTAAACGCGTGGGATTCAAAAAGTCCTCAAGATGGATCTGCGCCGGGCGGGCGCATTCACCGCTGACCTCGACGGTCCACGGGCTGGTATTCATGGACTTGGAACGCTCCACCGGGGAATGCTTGTCGGTGCCGAATTCATAGAAATTCACATAAGTCGTCACCAATTTCTTATCCGTCGGGGTTTCGGTGGCACCGTAAGGACTTTTTGGGAGATTGTTGAACCGGCCTTCGGGGACTGGCAAGGAGGTTTCCTTGGATTGCGCCCAAGACCAAATCGCGCCAGATACCGCGGTCACCGCCCCGGCCGCCAAAAAGGTACGCCGCTTCCAATAAAACTTCGGATCCGTCACTTCCGATTCCGGCGCGTTTACGCGCTTCAGAATTTCCATGCACACCTCCCGGCCGGTTCCTTTAACACCACAAATTTATGCCTTGACGCGGTGCCACTGAATGAAATGAATGACATGGTTGGGTCTTGTTTCCGTGAACGGCCTGAACTGGATCGTTTGAAAACTACGGTATCATTATACCGCGTTTCAAACGGATTGCATTTGATACCTGAATTGTTATCCTTGCTGGAAACGAATTTTTTCATAGACAATGATTATTTCAGATGATTATTTTTGGAAAGTGAGGAGATGGCATGGCGAAATTCATGGTCACCGGAGGCGCGGGATTCATCGGATCCCACTTGGTGGAGCATCTGTTGCAGGATCACCATGAAGTGGTCGTCATCGACGATTTCTCCACCGGCCTCCGCGAAAATCTGGCGCCCTTCCGGGACCGGATCACAGTGCATGAAATCCGCCTTCAGGATGGTCCAGCCGTCAGCCGGGCCATGGAAGGGGTGGAGTACGTCCTCCACCAGGGCGCGCTGCCCTCCGTCCCCCGGTCGGTCCAGAATCCTTTAGAAACCCACGAAGCCAACGTCACCGGGACACTGAACGTGCTCATCGCCGCCAAGGATCACGGCGTCAAGCGGGTCGTCTATGCCGCCTCCTCCTCCGCGTACGGTGATTCCGGGGAATCCAGCAAGCACGAGAAGATCCTGCCCCGCCCGATCTCTCCCTATGGTGTCTCCAAACTGGCGGGTGAACACTATTGCACGGCGTTTTATGAGACCTACGGCCTGGAGACGGTTTGCCTGCGTTATTTCAATGTCTTCGGCCCACGGCAAAATCCCGACTCGCCCTATACCGGCGTCATGGCGATTTTCATCCCCTTAATGCTCCAAGGCCGGCAACCCACTATTTACGGCGATGGGACCCAAACCCGGGATTTTACATATATCCAAAACAACATAGCGGCCAACTTGTTAGCCGTGACCGCCGAACGGGCGCCCGGCGAAATAATCAATATCGCCTGTGGCCGCAGTTGCAGCGTCCTGGAAATTGTCGAGAAAATTAACCGCATCCTCGGGACCTCCATTGAGCCCCTATTTGCCCCGCCCCGCCCAGGCGATATTCTCCACTCCCGCGCGGCTATCGACAAAGCCCGGGAGATCCTGCACTACGAACCGGTGGTGGATCTGGAAGAAGGTCTGCGGCAGACCATCGAGTGGTATCGGGAAAAATTGAAACTCCAAGGATAGCGTGGATCTATTCCTTGTTCTTCAACCACGTTACCAAATCATCCAATGGCCATGTATTGATGACCTCCGTGGCGCTCAACCGCCCCCGGCGGGCGGTCTGAATGCCGAATCTCAAATTGTCAAAATCGGCGGCCGCGTGGGTATCGGTATCCAGCGAAAATCGTACCCCATAACGCTTCGCTTCCCGGATATGCTCATCGTTGAGATCCAGCCGCAGATAATGCGCGTTGATTTCCAGAACGGTGCGGCTCTCCGCGGCGGTGGAAAAGAGGCGCTCGAGGTCGATCTCCAAGCGCGGCCGACGGTTGATCAACCGGCCGGTGGGATGCGAGAGGATATCCACGTGGGGATTCTCTAGGGCCCCGCAAATCCGCCGCGTCATCTTCTCCTTGGGCTGTTCGAAGGACGAATGAATCGCGGCAATCACGAGATCCAGCTGCTCCAGCAGATCATCGGGAAAATCCAGTGATCCGTCCGCTCGGATATCCACTTCCGTGCCCGCCAGCACCCGGATGCCTTTGTGCGTTTCGTTGAATTGATGGATTGCCTCGATCTGCCGCTTGAGCCGGTCGGGAGTCAGCCCGTTGGCTACGCCCAACGAGCCGGAATGATCGGTCACGGCGATATATTCATAACCGCGCTTCTCCGATTCTTCCACCAATTCCTCCAATGTCATCAATCCATCACTGGCGGTGGTGTGGTTATGCAGCGACGAGCGAATATCCCGGCGTTCCAGCAAGACCGGCAGCGCGTTGTCACGGGCCAGATCGATTTCATCGAGACCCTCGCGCAACTCGGGGGGGATCCAGACCAAACCGAGCGCTTTGTATACGTCCTCCTCGTTTTTTCCGGCAACCGGTTTATCCGAGTCCACCTCGAACACACCGTATTCGTTCACCTTGAGTTTCTTGCGGACCGCCAATTCGCGCAGTTGGATGTTGTGTCCTTTCGATCCCGTGAAATACTGCAGCGCCGCGCCGAAACTCTTTTCCGGCACCACACGCAGATCCACCTGCAAGCCGTTGGCCAGCACGATGCTGGATTTCGTATCGCCCTGGGCCAGCACTTCCCGGAGGTTGGGCGTCGCCAGGAACTCCTTCATCACCGCTGCGCTGTTTTTGGTGGAGACCAGCAGATCCACGTCGCCTACTGTTTCCCGCCCCCGGCGCAGGCTGCCGGCATATTGCGCTTCTTTTACCCCTTTGATGCTCCGGACGCGGCTCAGGATCTCCTCCGCGATGGGCAGTGCGACCCCCAGCGTAAACCTCCCTGAAGACTGCTCGAGATTTAGGATTCCCTTAAGGATCTTCTCTTCCGTTTTCTGCCCCATTCCGGGAAGCGGCCGCAATCGTCCCGCCTCGGCCGCTTGTTTGAGTTCCGCGATGGTGGTGATGCCCAATTGTTCGTAAACCAATTTGGCCTTTTTTGGCCCCATGCCCGGCACGGTCAACAACGAGAGCAATCCTTCTGGAACCGATTGCAGCAATTCCTGGTGATACTGGATTTGCCCCGTGTCTAAGGCCTCGGCGATCTTCTCGGCAATCCCCTTCCCGACCCCGTCGATCGTCTCCAGCTGGCCTGCCTGGTGCAACGTTTCGAGGGATTCCGGCAGGTTCTCGAGAATGCGCGCCGCCTTTTGATACGCCCGGATCTTGAACGGATTTTCTCCCCGGATTTCGAGTAAATCCGAGATTTCCGCGAAAATATGGGCGATTTCCTTATTGTTCATCGCACGGTCTTCCTTGGAAATTCAAATTCCACCCGGTCGGAACTCAAGGATATTCTAGCGCCAATCGCGTCCAGTTAAATCGGATGCCCGGACTCCGCGAAGGAAAGAGTGATCGAACAACCGCCATATCCAACAGAAACTGCCATCGCGCCACTGGCGCCCACCGGCGTCCCTGCGTACCATACATCCGCCATGAAGATGCGCACCGCCATTTCCCCACGGATCGCGTTCATCGATCTGACATTCAACTGGCCCCCGGTGGGCGGATGCTGGATCGACGCGTACCATGTGATTCAGGGCCTCCAGGACCGGGGGGCTTCCGTGTGCCTGTTCACCCCCGATTTCCAGACCTACTATCCCCGCGGCCACGTGCCGGTCAATCTTCCCTTTCACACGGTCTGTATTCCCTTCAACCGGTTGTCCTTCAATTTCATGACGGTGATGAAACGCTTCCGCCACGCAGTGGAACAGTACAAACCCGACCTGATCTTTCTGATGGACGGATACTTCATGAAGAACCATCTCCTGACCGCTTTCGGTCCGGAACGGTGCTTCCTGCGGTTTTATTCCTTCGAACTGCTGTGCGTGAATCTGCATTATTACCGGTATCATGAAAACCGGATCTGCAACCAGGGGTATTTCGAAAGTCCCCGCGAATGCCATCGCTGCTGGTTCCGCCGCGTGCCCGCCCTGGGCCGCGCGCTGCAGATCGCCCTGGGATTCAAGGAAAAGCATCCCGTGCTGCATTTTTCTCAGGAATACTTGTTCAGCGGGGCCTTCAGTGAATCGTACCGGCACAAATTGTTGGACAACTTCAGCCGGCTGCAGGGAGCGATCGTTTACAATCCTTTCTTGCGCGACCGGCTCGCCCCCTATGTGAAGAACATCCACGTCATCCCCTCGGGAGTGGACTGCGAACGCTATACCCCTGCGATTCCGCCGGCGGATCACTACCCGGTGAAAATCTTACTCCCCGGCCGCGCCAATGATCCCCTCAAAGGCTTGCCGGTGTTGATCGAGGCGGGGGACTGGCTCGCGCGGGAAGGCCTATCCTTCGAAATCCATTACACCGCCGCCCTGGATTGCCCCTCCACCCGGCCCTGGTTGATCAACCAGGGATGGGTGGATCAAGATGCGTTGCCCAGGTTATATCAGCAGATGGACATTGTGGCGGTTCCTTCCACCTGGATCGAACCCTTCGGCATCACTGCGCCCGAAGCCATGGCCGCCGGCCTACCGGTAGTGGCCAGCCGCATCGGGGGGCTCCAACAAACGGTGGAACATGAAAAAACCGGGATCCTGGTCGAACCCGGGAATCCTCACGCCCTGGCCGAGGCCTTGCGCAGGCTCATTCTAGATCCAGATTTACGCGCCCGTTTTGGAAATGCGGGACGTGAGCGGGTTCTCGACCATTACAATTGGAACCGGATTCTTGACCTCTATTATGTTCCCTTGGTGGATGAAGCCATGGAACGGTTGCCCCGCCAATCACCGCTGATCCGGGCCGGAATCGATGCAAAAAGCAAATGAATACACCCCATTGGATCGAACAATACTATCTGAAATTATGGGGCCTGTTAGGTTATGTGGGCCTGACCTTAGCCGCTCCATACTACCTGCTCCGGATGCTGGCCACTCCCCGATACCGGCCGGGTCTGCGCGAACGGTTGACCTTCCTCTTCCCGGAAAAACGGCAACTTCTCCAGGAGGGATCTTATATCTGGATTCACACCGTCTCGGTGGGTGAACTTCAAGCCGCACGGCCGTTATTGGTGGAACTCAAAAGGCGCTTTCCGGCCTTTAAGATTCTAGTCAGCACGGTAACTCCCACTGGCCAGGATCTCGCCCGCTCCTTGAGCGATGTGGATCTCTCCATTTATCTGCCCATCGATCTGTATCCCTTGTGCCGCCGGGTGTTGGCGTGGACCCAGCCGGTTTGCGTTTTGATCATGGAAACCGAACTATGGCCCAACTTTCTCCGCGCCGCCGCTGGACTCAATATCCCACTCTTTTTGATTAACGCCCGCCTGTCCGACCAATCGTTCCGGCGTTACCGCAAGTTCAGGCCGCTCTTTGCTCCACTGCTGGCCCTCTTTCACCGCATTCTGGCCCAAAGCGATGCCGACGCGTACCGGTTTCTTCAGATCGGCGCGCCCGCCAGCCGCGTGACTCCGGCAGGAAACATCAAATTCGATGCCGCCGCCATACCAGACGATCCCGCCGTCCGGGAAAAATGGCGTCGGTTGTTTCAGATTGATGAAAAGGAAATCCTCCTCGTGGCCGGATCCACGTTCCCGGGCGAGGAAGCCTTGCTGTTCCGGATCGTCGAGGCCTTGCGCTTAGAAGGGTATCCCCTGCGCCTCGTGATCGCCCCCCGGCACGTCGAACGGGTCAACGCTATCCTGGACGAATTGAAGAAATACCAATCCCCACTCGCGCGGCGCTCCGCCCTTGATCCCTCTGCCCCTCCCGCTGATCCTGGAACAGTGATCTTGCTGGACACCATCGGGGAGTTGCGCCACGTGTATGCCGCCGCCGATATCGTTTTCATCGGCAAATCCATGCGGGCGCGCGGCGGGCAAAATCCCATCGAGCCTGCCGCCTGGGGCAAACCGGTGATTTTCGGGAAGAACATGCAGAATTTCCGCGACACCGCTGCCATGCTGCTGCGCGAAGAAGCCGCCTTCCAGGCCGCCAACGAAGCGGAATTGCTTAGCGCCTGCCGCCGGTTTTGCCAGGATCCTGCCTTAGGGCGGCGCATGGGAGAACGCGCCCGGGAGACCGTGAAAAAAAATCAAGGCGCGCTGCAAACCATCGTACAATGGATTCAACCTGTTCTGGAGGTTGACCAGTCCGCATGAATTGGGGAAACGCTCTTTCGCAGGCATGGCGCGAACTGGCATATCACCGCCGTGGCGCGTTCCGGGGCTTGGCGCCTGTCTTGCTGCCCCTCGCACGGCTCTTTGGCCACGTCAGCCGCTTGCGCCGGGCTCTTTACGAAACGGGCTACCTCCAGCAACGGCGATTTCCAGTTCCCGTCATATCCGTTGGCAACCTGACCGTCGGGGGAGTCGGTAAAACGCCTTTTACACTCTACTTGGCTGAATTGCTACAATTCAACGGCTACCGGCCTGCCATTGTCATGCGGGGCTACGGCCGCCGTTCACCCAAACCCCTTATCCTTCGATCCGGGCCGTTGCATCCTCACCAAATCCCCACCTATGGAGACGAACCCGCGCTGCTCAGCCGGTATACAGAGATTCCCATTGGCATCGGGGCGGACCGGGGCGCGCTTATCCAAACCCTCACCGCGAACCGGGAATGCGGCATCATCCTGCTCGACGACGGCTTTCAACATCTCCCTGTCCATCGGGATCTCGACTTGGTCCTGCTCGATGGCGGGAATCCCACAGGCAATGGGCATTGCCTGCCCTACGGCCCCATGCGTGAACCAGCCTCCGCTTTGCGCCGAGCGGATGCGGTGGTTTTTCACGATGCGCCTTCCCCTTCCGCGAAACGGTTGGCCCTCACGGCCTTTAGCCCGGTCTTCACTGGAGCTTTGGAATGGATCGATCTGATCCCCCTCGGCACCTGGATGAAACAGCGGGGCACTCCCGGGGTCACGATTTCCCATTTCGCGGAAACGCCGGTCATTTTGGTCTCGGGCATCGGATCACCCGAACGGCTGGAAAAGCAAGCCCGAGCGCTCGGTCTGCGCGTCCATGAACATCTGCGTTTTCCGGACCACTACTGGTTCTCGGATAACGATATCCGGATCTTCGCCTTGAAATCCCGGCAGCACCCGGTGCTCTTTACGGAGAAAGACGCCATCCGCCTGGTGCCCCACGAATCTCTCCTGAGCGAACTTGCTGAGCGATCGTATGTCATTCATGCCAAATGGATGCTGCACGAGCCGGAACGGTTCGAGATGTGGCTGCTGGGGCGGATGGATGCCCTTCAAAAAGAGAGGGGAAATTTCCAGGGAACCCTGGAAAGCCATCGGGGCAAGGAACAAACATTCCCTCTTCCCGGAGAAGAGGTTGGATAGGATGGTTACGTAAAACGAGGAGGGTCTGTGTATCCGATGACTTCTGTTCTCCCTCTCAAACAATCATCTTCCGGCTGCCCTCGCGGGATGATGGATACAATTCCATCACCGAATCCAAACGAACAGCAGCCATCCCTGAAATTGAAGAGGATTAATTAAAAGGAGATCGATGATTTCGAGTCGCCAAGAAGTGAATACGCGCCACTATATACCTGATAGCTGAGAAGGGATACTTTTCGCCCATGCAGGGCTTCCCTAAGCCATTCCCACTCCCAAAGGGAGAGGGAATGGTTTAGCGCTCCCATCCATACTCATGTCCCGAATAAAGTACTGAGAAAGTTCTGCATCTGGGGGACTCATTGCGCATTCAACCCCGTATGGGCGGGATTGGGACGAATTCTTTCCGACACGGTACTTTCCCGTCCCAGCCGATGCATCCAGCCGGGCACACAAAAAAAAGAGGGACATATCGCTATGTCCCTGCACTATGGCAGAATGGTCATGAAAATCTTTTACGGGATTTTTTATCACCAATTCCGGCCGCGGCGGCAAGCCCACGGTCCAGTGTTGATCAATTCGCGTGATCCAGAAGACTCCGTTCGGATTCAACGCGGGCGCGGTTTTGAGACGCCAGGTATTCGTCCCGGGCGCGTTTAAACGAGGACAAAAAGTCCCGGTGCGCTTGCCGCAAGCGCTGGTATTCCTCGAAGATATTCTCTTCCGAAGCTTGGCAGAAGATTTTTTGCTGTTTGTCGAGCGCCTTTCTTTTTTGTAAAACCTGAGACAACAAGTCACGTTTATGCGAATCCAACTCCTCATCCAGGGTATGGCAATTCGCGGCGGCACCGAACAGTTTTTGAAAGGCTTTCCAATCCAAGTGGTTCACAATATTCTCCCAAATAATAATAACAGCGATAGATAATCAAATATCCATGCAATTATCGATCCAATTTTCCGCTCTCAGAACAAAACCCACAATCTGTTTATATTATTGTACTTGGTCCGTATCACGATTCCAAAAAAATCGCCCCGAACCGAATTTTCCCCCCTTTTGTATCCGGAGGAGACGAAACAGTGTACCAAAATGAGACACGCGGATATGGGGTGAGATTGAAGCGCAAGGCCGCCTGCCTTATCGTTCCAGACCTCCCTCACGCTAAGTATCACCCTGGGGAAAGAAAAACGGATCATCCAGGGAGTGCATACCGTATGAGGTAAAATCGGTTTCCTTCCCTCCGGGATGTGGGGCTGGGATGAGAGGGGACACTCAGCCTGCCCCTTTACAAAAATACACTCACCCAGGTCTTCTCCCGGAGGATAGAAATTTTCATGATTGGAGTTCTCTCGTCTCAGGGCATACGTAATGAATGATGCTCTTAAGAATCTATTGCCCCTGAAAAGACAATCCCTCGTTGCTTTTAATCCTTCTTTATGAAAACTCTCCAAGTCCTAGATTTCCGGTTTTCCATCATCCGACAGGCCCAAGGTTTCACGTAATTTTTGGATGCCGTCCAATATGGTGCGTATGTCCTGGGTGAACGCGTTATGGAGCGCCACCAAGCCTCGCTGAACATTCGCGGCCGCAGCCACCACCTCCGCGATGAGATCCCGGTTCTCTTCAGGATTCTGGCGGAGATCTTCGATGATGCTTTCCAGCCGGTGGAGAGCGGTTTTATGAGTCTCGTACAACTCCGAGATGGAAAGCATCGATTGAGACAATCCGGGGGTGAGATTGTGGTTGTCCGGCGCTTTTTCGGAAATACGCCGGATCTCGGCTATCATTTCGTCCAGAACTTTATCGCGCAGAAACCGCTTCTTGAGCATGGATGATTATCTCCGGAAATAAAAAAATGCCACAATGGCCTTGAATCCGGTTCAACCGGTTATAGTATCCTTACCCAATCATTATCGTTAATTCGGTGGTGGAGATTGAATAGAAAAAGGACAACCTGCAAATTTAGGACTGTAAAGAGGCCGGCAAACATGGGGACACCGTAGAATCGAACCGTTTCCTATGTCCCCCGGCTGATCCTGGATAAAGGATTGGATCCCCGCCGGAAACCGCTGCTTTGCGACCGCGGAACTACCTTTACATTCCAGATGATCTCCCAACCGGGGAAATAAAAATCGGCGGGGAGACCTTTCACCACGTTCACCGCCGGATGAAAGGGATTGGTATGTCCCGAAACTGGATCATCGATTGTTCCGAACAGCGATGCGCACAGGACCGCCAGCAAGACCATATCGTGACGCATGATACCTCCCCCGTGCGATGCTTTTTAGGAATAAAATATCATGAACTCGGTCCCGTGTCATCCTCATTTTTAACTTCATAATTATTATAATTTTAGTAATGATTCTCTTTTCCGAATAATCCTATTCCACCTGTTCTGGGGCTCGCTTCTCGGGGCCAATCGGGCACAATCAGGAGGAGCAGGGATTTACGGTTTATCCGGGAGGTGCATGCCTGATGAAGAAAAAATTGATTCCATTCCCCACTCAATAAGGGCGAACATCATGCTCAGCCCCTAAACAATTCCCTCACCCTGACCCTCTCCCAAAGGGAGAGGGAATTTGGGTGAGGCATCGATCATTTCGAAGAGACGCGAATCGGTTATCATAAAAAAATGAACGTACCGGCCGGATGAGCCGTATTTACGCTGTTCGATTCAATCCCTTTTTAGAAAGATTACCATGCGCACGCCGAGGAACATCATTTTCGACCTGGGAAACGTCTTGATCACCTTCAACCCCATAGAATTTCTGACCCAACTGCTGAACGACGATGAAAAAGCCGGATTATGCTATTCCCTTATCATCCAAAGCCCGGAATGGCGGGAACTCGACCGGGGGAAAATCAGCGTCGAACAAGCCAAATCCAACTACATCGAGCGTCAGCCCGCGTTGCGGGAGGCGGTGGAGCTCTTCTTCCAGCATTGGCTCTCCATGTTTCAGCCGATCGAGGAGACCGTTACATTGCTGGACGAACTGCGGGCGGCGGGATACCGGCTGTACGTGCTCTCCAACATCATCCGCGAATCGTATGAAGATCTGCGCGCCCGGCTCACCTTCTGGGACCGCTTCGAGGGCGTCGTGGTTTCGTATGCCTTGAAAACAGCTAAACCAGAACCGGCCATCTACCACTATTTGTTGGATCATTACCACCTGAATCCGAATGAATGCCTGTTCATCGACGACATGGAGCCCAACGTGGCCGGCGCGCTGGCCGTGGGCATCCCGGCGGTGCAGTTTCGTTCCGTGGAGGATCTTCGAAGAATATTGCGGGAGCGGGGGATTTTGGGATCCGCCGTGTAAAAAACACTTGCTCATTCCACCCCCCGCGGGACGAACCGCGCTTCGCACCATAAGGCGTGATCACTCGTGGCGTCGCCCGCCGGGCCGGGATTCACCTCGAAGGTGAAGGTCAGCACATGCCGGGAATGCGGCGTCATCGGGATACGCTTTGTCCGCCAGCCGCGGTCCTGGGGAGTATGGGCGGGATTCAGGAAATCATCCAACAATACATAACGCCGGCCCAGGGCGTGATCCCGCGCGTAGAGTTTGAATCCCACGCCATCGCTTTTGTCCTGAATGGCGGGATTCATCCCGTAAGAGATGAGCAAGTCCTGGTTATACCCCATGCGGAGGGGCGGCAGATCCACGCGGTCCACGCCGAATCCGGGATGCTGGAGGATGGACGTTCCCTTGGTTCCGATGCCCAGCGTTTCCCGGTAAGCCTGGGATCCGAGCAGCCGCCGGATTTCCCCGGCGAGCAATTGAGTCAAATCCGTGGCCCATAGGGTTTCTGAGTAGAGCCGTAGATCGCCCCACAACAACCGGGCTTTCTCCCACGAGAAAGTCATCGTGTCTGGCAGATCCCCGATGTACAGCCAGAATTCCTGCCACCGGGGCTGGGGCGGTTGGGGGATGGCCTGGATGGTTCCCAGTATCCTCCCCGAGCCGGCCTGGATAGTAACCGGGATGGGATCAAGGGCGGGCGATCCAGGTCCGATCACCCAGCCGTGCAGCCAGCGGCGGCCGGGTTTGGGAACCGCCTGGAGATCGATTGTCATGGCGTTCCCGCCTGGATCCAGCCGCGCGCCGGCATGGACGCTGACCGTGTCCTCGATCAGGGCGATATCCGGTTTCTTCCCTCCGGGTCCGCGAATCAGGCCCATGAGCGAGAGATGCGGCGACCAGAGCGATTCCCATTGTTCGGTGTTGGCTTCTTGATAAACAAGGGTGTACGATTTATTCAACCGCTCGAATAATCCAGGGGGATATTGGGGCGTCACCGTGATGGCGGATTGGACGGTATAGCCAGTCAAGGCCACGAATTCAGGCCGATGGCGGATGAGAAACCGGTCCGGCGCGGCGACCTCCACCGACATGTGCGAAAAGGCGGTTTCACAACGCGCGTAGTAAGGCAGGGGATCGACGCGGTTGACGTAGAGCAACGGCCCCGCAAGCGGATGGCGGACATCCGGCGGCAGGCAATCCAGAGCCGCCGCGATGGTCCGGCCATATTGCACGGTGGAGTGCAAGGGCTTCTTGGTGCGGAAATCGTAATTCATGGGGAGGGCAAACACCACCACGCCCGCCAGGAGGGCGTATCCCAGGATAGGTTTGAGCCGATCGGCTACCAGGCCGAACACGAGGCAAATCAACGGGGCCAGATAGAATAGGCACCAGACATGATGATGCGAGGCCCGCGCGAAGAGAATCAGATAACCGAAGCAAAACACACTCAATACCATTCCCAAATGCGCCAGCCCGGCGCGCCACTGTTTCCTTCGGAGTATGTAAAACCACCATCCCACCAGGATCCCCAGCAACACCGGCGTGCCATACGTTCCCGCGCGTTTCAGCAAGGACCACCACCACAGCGGGCTGATCAGAACGGGTGGCAGTTGGAATCCGTTTTCGGCCGAATAGGCTCCCGTTTGCACCTTGGCGTGATGCAGCAGGGTCGGCATCGCCCCGGAAGTCCAGACGTACAGGGCGTACAAAACCGATAATCCCAGGGAGAGAACGAATAAGCTCCATACCCCTCGCTGGTATGCTGGATTCCGGTCTTTCCGGAAAAACGAAAGCCCAAAGAAGCAACTGACGAAGAGGGGATACGGCCAGTCGATCAGGGTTCCGGTCATCCCCACCGCTAGCAATCCAAACCAGGCCCAGCGGGAAGGCCGGCGGTTAAGTGATTCAGCAAAAACCAGGGTCCACACAACGCAAGCCATCGCCGGAGGCTCGAAATTCACGATTCGGCCGGCGTAAAACGAAAGAGGACAAAACAACGCCGCTGCCAAGGCCAACAGCCGGGCGCGGGGCGAAAGATAGCCGCGAGTCAACTTCCAGATTCCCCCCAGTAACAGTAAATAACTGACCAGGGGGATAAGCCGGGCCGTGGCCTCGGAATCGCCCAGGATGGCCATCATCCCCGCCAAGGTTAATTGCATGAGCGGCGGATGAGTAGGATGGTAAGTCGGCTCCGGACCCAGGTTGTTGATGGTGGACAATCCGCGCGTGACGGACAGCCCGGGATCGAGGTGGCGGCGCGCGATCCGTTCCTGAAATCCTGTTTCATAGGCCAGGCCGTAGGAATCCGTGAAACGCCACAGTTGCGTGAGTAGCGCCACAAGGAAAATCGCGCCGAGGGCCGTCTTGTGCCATCCGGTCAACGGCGCGGACGGCGGAAGACCTCTCTCTTGCGGTAAAGAGTTCGAAACCGCGGCATTCTGTTTGGCTTGGTTTTCCATGGCAGGATTATGGACGAGAGGGTGGCCTTTACTCCAGGGGCATCGTGAGGGAATATCCTTAGCAGATTTTTTTCTCTTCGATCCACTTGTCAATAAGCCGAACTGGTGTTATGTTTATATAACAAAAGAAGGATTGGCAAACCAGATCCCGGACCAGGGGCTTCATTTTAGGCGTAGCGTCCAGGGGAAAAACTCATGACGGTGTTGACCAACGATTCCACGTATTGGCGGGCTTTCGAGGAAAACAAACTGACACACTCGGTGGCCCATTACCTGATGGCGGTAGACCATCTCCGTAACGAGTTGGGATATGCCCGGGTGACGGACGTGGCGAACTTGTTGGACATCTCCCGCGGGGCTGCTTCCTTGGCTTTGTCGCATCTCAAAGAACGGGATTTGATCAAAGAAGATCCCAACCGGTTTTTGCTGCTGACCGAGGAAGGGACTCAGCTGGCACGGACAGTGGAGCACAATTATGTGCTACTCACTTGTTTCTTTGAAAATGTCCTGGGTATTCCTCCGGAGACCGCCCGGGAGGATGCCTGCAAAATCGAGCATTTGCTGAGCGACGAAACCTCGAACGCGTTGGTTCGGTTTTTGCGCGTTTTATTGACCAACCGGAAATGGATTCAAGAACTCACCCAAAAGTTGGATCAGTTGGAGGATACGTGCAGCCTTGATACGCCCTGCCCTCTCTGCGAGCCGGTGGGTGAATGCCTGATGCCCCAAACCACCCGTTTCCAGGAATGCCCCCTGGAATCCTCTCCGGATTCTCCGGCGAAGAAACAGAAAGGATGATCGAACGTGCCTGATACCCAACTTTGTCAATGCGCCGCAGGAGATTTTGGAATCATTACCCGGGTAGAGGGAGATTCGCACATCACGGCCCGGCTCCAAGAGATGGGGGTACTTCCCGGCCAATGGGTACGGATGATCAAACCAGGGAATCCGGTAATTTTCCAAATCGGCGATTCGCGCTTGTGTGTCCGGGCCAACCAGTTGGACGGGGTGCGCATCAACACGTTTCATCCAGCCTCCCGGGGACAAGCGCGTGAGCTTGAGTTGGCCTTTTTACCGGATCAATTAGCGCAAGTTTTCGTGGACCGGTCCAACTAAAGACATCCAGCTGCCGAATTCGGCAGGAGTTGCCCGGGTTGTCGGTGGAACGATTTTCATAGTCCACAAGGATATACAGGATAAGGCCCGATCCCGAACGCAATGACCTTCGTGAACAGGATACATCAGAAAATCCTGAGGAAGAGATGGAACAAGCGCGGGATAGGGTTTTTAAAGAATACCAATAACGCATATATACATGTAATTATTCAATTTTAACTACCCGTATTTTTCTTAGGTTCTATTGAGTGTGAAAATCGTTGCCAGAAATTCCAAGATCGATCCAATGAGCCGATTCCGCGGAAAGCCATTATTTCGCCTCTTCCGGGCGTCCCTCACCCCACCCTTTCCCCGAGGGAGAGGGAGTTGGTCACCCAGGGATTCCGGCTAGCCCGCAAGGCTGGAACCAAAAGCTAGCTATCCTACTGGTCCCGGCATGGCCATTCTGTATCTCAGTAACTCTATCAATACGAAAATTTCAAAAGAACCTTACACCTTGTCCGTAGTTATCGCCGATCAAGCGATCGCCAAACATGAAGATCCCTGTTTCTCCCAGTCAGCCTCCCCTCGCCTCCCGCCGCCTGGTGCGGGCCGCCTTGGCCGGGAATCCGAACACCGGCAAGACCACATTGTTCAATGCCTTGACCGGCCTAAACCATAAAGTGGGGAACTATCCCGGCGTGACTGTTGAACGGAAGACCGGCCGCTTTCTCCATGAAGGTCTGGAAGTGGAACTGCTCGACCTGCCGGGAACCTATAGTCTGGCGGCGCGTTCCCCGGATGAAATGGTAGTGGTGGACGTGCTGCTTGGGCAACAGAAAGGCGAAGATCCCATCGATGGGATCATCGCCATTGTGGACGCTTCCAACCTCACCCGCAATTTCTACCTTGTGAGTCAATTGCTGGAACTGGGCCTCCCGATGGTCATCGCCCTTACGATGAACGATCTGGCGGAAGCCAAGGGGATTCAGATCGACGCGGCGGGACTATCCCAACGGCTGGGCGTTCCGGTGGTTCCCCTCAGCGCCCACCGCCGCAAGGGATTGGACCAACTCAAGCGAGCCTTGCACGAGACTCTCGCCAAGCCGGTCCAAGCGCCGTACGAAACGCCCATTTTCCCGGAAAATCTGCGGTTGGCTCTCTATCAATTGAAACAAGGGATCCCGGCGCGTGGAGGGCAAAATTTGCCGGTCCCGGATATCAAACTGTTCCGGGCCTTGATCGATAGCGGCGGATATACCGAAAAACAATTGATAGTCCAGTCGGGCAGGGCGTTTGGGGATTGCCTGGCTACCGCGCGGCAAGCAGCCGGGGGTACACTGCCTCTCAGCGCCATTGAAACCAAAATCCGGTACGAGTGGATTTCGTCCCTGCTGAATCCGTATGTCAAACGGCCCAAGGCGCTGATTCCTACCCGTTCCGACCAGATCGACAAGGTCCTAACCCACCGGTTCTTCGGCACCGTAATCTTTTTGGGCCTAATGGCGTTCGTGTTTCAGGCGATCTATGCCGGGGCATCACCGCTGATGGATCTCATTGACGGCTTTTTTGTCTGGTTGGGAAGCGGGGCTTCGCGGATTCTGCCGGAAGGCGCGCTACGCAGTTTGGTAGTGGACGGCGTGATATCGGGCGTGGGGGCAGTGCTGGTGTTTCTGCCGCAGATCACCATTTTGTTTTTTTTCATCGCCATTTTGGAAGATTGCGGCTATATGCCCCGCGCGGCTTACCTGATGGACCGCCTGCTCTCCAAGTGCGGGCTGTCCGGCAAGTCGTTTATCCCCTTGCTTTCCAGTTTTGCCTGCGCGGTGCCTGGCATCATGGCCACGCGGACCATCGAAGACCGGCGCGACCGCATCACCACCATGCTGGTCGCCCCCCTGATGAGTTGCTCGGCGCGGCTGCCGGTGTATCTGATCTTCATCGCGGCCATGATACCCGACCGGGCGGTGCTCGGCGGGTGGGTGGGGCTGCAAGGATTGACCTTGTTCAGCCTGTATCTTGCTGGCATCATCGTGGCCGTGCCCATGGCTTGGCTGATCAAATATGTTTTCTTCAAAAACGAAACCGCCCCCTTCGTGATGGAACTGCCTTCGTACAAGTGGCCCACGCCCAGGACGGTGGCTTTGTTCGTGTTTGACAGCGCCGTCGAGTTCGTGCGGCGGGCGGGGACCATCATTTTCTGCGTGGCGATTCTTGTGTGGGCGGTAGCGTATTTTCCGCATCCCGCGACGATTGGAGAGCATTACGGCCAATTGCGCCGGGAAACCTGGGAGACTTTCGCGCGCGACTTGCTTCCGCTTCTGCAATCGCTGGATCCCCAACGATACGGGCCGGATTTGAACGCCGAGAGGCTCCAAGCGGCGCTGGCGGAGGAGATCCGATTGCGTGAGGAAGAATCCGTTCCTCCTGAATGGCTGCCGGTCCGGGACCGGCTCGACGCGTATCAGAAAACTGTCACTCAACTGAACAACCAGGAGGCGGGCGAATATCTCCGCAACAGTTGGCTGGGCCGTATGGGCCGGATCATCGCGCCGGTAGTCGAACCGCTGGGCTGGGACTGGCGGATCGGCATGGCCACACTGGCCTCATTTCCCGCGCGGGAGATTATCGTGGCGGTGTTAGGAACCATTTTTAACCTAGGGGCGGACACGGACGAAAATTCCTTGAGCCTCCGGGAAGCAATCCGCCAAGCGCAACGGGAGGACGGCCGGCCGTTGTTCTCAATCGCGGTGGCGTTATCGATCATGGTCTTCTTCGCGTTGTGTTCGCAATGCGTGGCTACGCTCGCGGCCATCAAGCGTGAAAGCAATTCGTACCGCTGGCCGTTGTTCACCTTCACGTATTTGACCCTCCTGGCCTATATGGGCGCATGGATCACGTATCAACTGGGCGTACGGCTGGGACTAGGGTGAAAGGAGCCTCTCATGGGTTGGCAAGAACTCATCGTGTTGATAATCGTGGCCGCTTGTGGATATTACGCTTGGCGCTCGTTCCGGGAATCCTGGAAAGGGCAAGGAGGTTGCGCGAAATGCCCTGCCGGCAAACCCAAACCAGTGACGATTGAAAAAATCGGAATTTTAAGAAATAAATTGAATTGATCAAAACCAGGGATGCCACGCAGGGATTCACCGCCCTCTTCTTGGCCGGGGGGCGCGTTGTTTTTGAATCTTGGCGATCACCTGGTCCTCGGTTCCCAGGCCTGTCTGCTCGAGTTCCATGATCTTGTCACGGTATACCGCCGCCTTTTCGAATTCCAGGTTTTTGGCCGCCTCCACCATGCGTTGCTTGAGCAAGGCGATGGCCTCCTTCTTGTCCTTGGACTTGATATCCACCGAATCCGAAATCTGGTAGAGCAGTTCCTCGGATTCGCGCTTCTTGGCCGAGCGGGCCTCGAGCAGGGAACGCACCGCTTTTTGGATCGTCTTGGGAACGATGCCATGCTTTTCGTTGTATTCCAACTGGATGCGGCGGCGGCGTTCCATCTCGGCGATGGCCCGCTCCATGGACTGGGTGGGCTTGTCAGCGTACATGATCACCTCGCCAGCGACGTTGCGCGCCGCGCGCCCGCAGGTCTGGATGAGCGAACGTTCATCCCGCAAAAAGCCCTCCTGATCGGCGTCGAGGATAGCCACCAGCGAAACCTCGGGCAGATCCAATCCCTCGCGCAACAGGTTGACGCCCACGATGACGTCGAATTCGCCCGAGCGCAGGCCTTCGAGAATCTCCGCGCGCTCCAGGGTGTCGATCTGGAAATGGAGATAGCGCACCTTGATGCCCAACTCCATCAAGTAATTGGAAAGGTCTTCCGCCATGCGCTTCGTAAGAGTAGTGACCAGGGTGCGCTCGCCGCGTTCGACCCGCTCGCGGATGCGGCCGATGAGGTCGTCCACCTGGCCCGTGGCGGGCCTCACGGTGATCTTGGGGTCTACCAGGCCCGTGGGGCGGATGATCTGCTCGACTACTTTCCCGCTGCATTCAAGTTCCAACTCCGAAGGCGTGGCGGAGACGAACACCGCCTGGTGGATGCTGTTCCAGAACTCCTCGAAGGCCAGCGGCCGGTTGTCGAGGGCCGAGGGGAGACGGAAACCGTATTCGACCAGCGTCCGCTTGCGGCTCTGATCGCCGCCGTACATGCCCCGGATCTGGGGGAGCATGATGTGGGATTCGTCCACGATGAGCAGAAAGTCGTCAGGAAAATAATCCAGCAGGGTGTTGGGCGGCATGCCCGGCTGGCGTCCGTCGAGGTGGCGCGAGTAATTTTCGATGCCGTGGCAGATGCCGGTTTCGCGCAGCATCTCCAGGTCGTACATCGTGCGCTGTTCGAGGCGCTGCGCTTCCAGCAGGCGGTTCTGTTGGCGCAGTTCCTGCAACCGCTCGCGTAGTTCCTCCTGGATGGTTAGCAAGGCGCGCTGCATCCGTTCGGGCGCGGTGACGTAATGCCGCGCGGGATAGATGGTGACGCGCCCGTGCTCGCCCAGTACTTCGCCGGTGACAGGATTGATCTCCAGGATGCGGTCCACTTCGTCGCCCCACAACTTGATGCGGAAGGGTGTGTCGCCGTAACTGGGGAACACTTCCACCACATCCCCCCGGACGCGGAATGTCCCGCGGTGGAAATCCATGTCGTTGCGCGTGTATTGCAGGTCCACCAGCCGCCGCAGCAGTTTCTGCCGGGGGATGGAATCGCCCGCGGCGATGGGGCAGACCATCTCGCTGTAGTCTTCCGGCGAGCCCAGGCCGTAGATGCACGAGACCGAGGCCACGATGATCACGTCGCGCCGCTCCATGAGGTAGGTGGTGGCTTCCAGGCGCAGGCGCTCGATTTCCTCGTTGATGGTGGCCTCTTTCTCGATGAAGATGTCCTTGGAAGGCACGTAGGCCTCGGGCTGGTAGAAGTCGTAATACGAGACGAAATAGCCGACGGCGTTGTAGGGGAAAAATTCCTTGAATTCGCTGTAAAGTTGCGCCGCCAACACTTTATTGTGGGAGATGACCAACGTGGGTTTGTTAACCCGGGCGATGACGTTGGCCATAGTGAAAGTCTTGCCGCTGCCGGTGACGCCCACCAGGGTCTGAAATTTGATCTTCTCCTCGATCCCCTTCACCAGTTCCTCGATGGCCTTGGGCTGATCGCCCGTAGGCTGATAATCGGCCACCAGCTGGAAGGGGATGTCCTTCACGCCGCGGGTCTGCCGCCGCTCGGCACTCTCGTTCAAGGCCACGATTTTTTCGATGCGCATGATATTATAAAACTTTCGTCTCTTCGAATCGTTTGATCAATAGGATCCGGATTGCGCTTTCATTCTATCCCGGATTCCAGTGGGCATGGATATCATACTGCATGGTAGCATGGCATGAAACAATTTTAGAAAATGATGATAATATTTATATAAAATATTTGCCTCATCCAAAAAATTGGTGGGTGAATTTGGGCTCGGGAAGACTCCAGGGGTATGATACAAGGCGATTTCCAGCGTTCGAAACTTCTTATAGCCGTACGCTTTTTTCATAGTCAATTTCGCTTTGTTGTTTAACCACTCCCCCCCCCGAGGAAAGTGCCTTTCGCGCCCGGAACCAACTTCCAATCAACTCCCGGTGACTCCGTATCATCCGCGCCACTCGTTTCATCAGTCTGATCCGCAAACGCATCGTCTTCTCGCACTATGCACCCAGAAAACGCCCCGCTCACCACGGCGACTTGTACTCCCAGAACTACTGAAACTTCTCCTTGAGCAGATTGGCCCCCACCGTCCGCTTCTCTCCTAGCCATAACAACCGCCGGTTCCAGCCGTCGATCTGGTACACCGCCGTCAGGTACTGGTGGCCCCGCCCATATTGCATCTCGTCGATCCCCAGCGCCTTGATCCCGTCCAAATTCAGGTGTGCCCGGCCCCAGGCCACCGCCCTCTCTACCTCCTGGCAGACGATATGCCAACTCGTGTGGAACGCCATCGCCACATCCTGCCACGCCAGCCGCTTGACCCATCCCGCCAGGTACCACTGATACCGCAACGGGGTGTCGCTCTTACCTTCCGCGCCAGGCTCCTTCGCTTCGGGTGCGTCGTTGTGATTGTTCTACAAGTGAAGCAAGGAGAGTGGGGGGGGTGTCTATCAGAAGGGGGGGTGGGATTGATAGGGTTATACATATCGAGCCAAGAGCGGGTGATACGGGGCGGGTTGAAAACGCGGAAGCCACCCCGGTGATTCATTATTTCCCCTCGGTCATTTCGAGATAACGCTGGAGATTTTCACAGATTTGCGTGGTCACGTGTTCCCACGTGGACTCGGCGTCGAACATGCATTGAATTTTCCTGGATAACTCTTTTCCCACAGCTGTACGGACCTCTGGAGTGAAAAAATCCGGATCGATTTCTTTCAAGAAACCGGCTGCCCGCAAGCGGGTGAGCTCAGGCAAGTCTGGATTTTGAACAGCCTCGATCAACAGGGGTATGGTGATTTCTGGATGAGAAAGTATAGCCTGAGCCGCGGGCCAAAAGGCCATTTTTTGTTGTGGCGTCAGGTCTTTGTTGATTTCCGATTCCACAAGAGAATCGATAAAGAAATCCTTGCCCGATTCCGCACCCGTACCGAACGTTATTTTAGCGAAGTCGAGATAGGGGACAATGTCATGGATTTCGCCCGTGTTCCCCGAAATCACAAAGGTGGCAAGGATCATGGCAAGATCCATGTCCGGTTCTTGTTCTTGCAGGGCGCCGAAATTCATATAGGGATCATACGGCCGTTGTTTTGCGCCTTTCCAGTTGGCATCAATAATATCCCGCAACACTTCAGCCCTTTTCGTTTCATTTAGCAAACCGCTGTCGTCCAGTTCCTTGATCTTTTCAGCAACGAGGTAAGTAAATCCGTTGTATTTTAAACGGCCCGGCTGATCGAAAGGAAATCCAATGTCCAGACGGCGCGCAACCGCAGCAAATTCCTGACATTTTTCCAGGGTTCTCATGCGGGGAATCATACTGGAAATGTCCGAGCAAACAACATACTTGGGAACAATGAATAACACCACGAGAATAATTACTATTCGGTTTACATGACTTTTCATTTCTAATCTCCTTGGTCAAAAGCATTCGGTTTAAATTGTTCGCTACGATGTAATTTAGGGCAATTGAGTACCGTTCGGCGGATTCGGCCAATCCGGGATGTTAATATGTTGCCACACCCATGCGCTGTTGCCATCATACTCCCATGTGCATGTACCCCCTGTATCATGCCGTAACAAAATCTTTACAGCAAATCCTACTTGAGGAGCCACTTGGCCCTGTTCATCATAAAAATCACAAGCGAAATTTGCATAATATAATCCGACATCCGACATCGACATAGTTGCCATCTAGGAAATAATGATAATAAAGATCATTTATGCCAGGGTGATCCCATACGCGGAAATTCCAGTTGTTAAGCGTTTTCCTGGACGGACGATATACAAGAAGTTGCTGTAAATTTATATCATACATTGTTTGGTCAGGATAAAAAATGCCTAAATCAACGGACCATTGTGGAATGTAACTATTCGAGAAGACGATGCCATCGAGTCTCCATGATTTTCCACGTCTTCCATATTGCCTAACTTGTCCTATTGTTTGATGAGTTGCATCGAGTATCAATTGATGGCCCGCCGCGGTTATAGCATAAAGATTTTGATCATAGTCATATCCCCAAACACAACATTTACATGAAGGATTTAATGTTCATAGATACATCTCCTATTCGTATAGGCGAAATTGAACAATGATACTTCCAAAGACCTTTGCATGCGCATCAATAGACCTTATCCTGCCTCCTTTCAAAAATAAACTGTTCATCCCTCTTCCTCTATATAGACGCAAAAATCCTCAAAAACCCCCTCCTTTTTCCACCAAAACCCGTAATTTTTTCCTTCCCGCGGCTAACAAGCGTTCCACGGCTTTCACCGAAACCTCCATTTCCCGCGCGATCTCCTGATACGATTTCCCCTCGAAATAATACAAAATGAGGGCCTTACGCTGATGGATGGAAAGCCGGCGCAGGCACGCCCTGAGAAAATCATTCCGTTCCGCTTTCTCCAGAATGGCCCGTGGGGTAGGCGCCGGATCCGGCCAACTGGAAATCGCCTCCTCATCCACGGTTGGCAAGATTCCTCGTGCATGTTGGTGACAGAGATTTTGAATGACTCTCCGCCAATAAGCCCAGGGATGATGAATGGGTTCATTCCGCTGGATTCTTTCCAGCATCTTCAGCCAGGCCACTTGCAGGAGATCTTCCGCTTCCGCGCACTCCCCACGAATACGGAATATCCATTGCCGGGCCGTCTTTTGGGCCTCGCGAAACCATTCCATCAGGCAATGCCGTTTTTCATGCTCTCCCGGATTGCCGGTCCCCAACGCTATATCCACCTCCCAGGGCCCAACCCCGGCCGCCGGGGATGAGCCGCCCGGATCCGGTCCATCAGCGCGCGTTGGAGGATGACATCCACTTTCAGGATGTCATGAATATAGTGCACGGAGAGATCCATGTGCGGAAAAAATATCGGTCCAGCGGATCGTATCGCCCATCACAGATACGTTGGACCAATCCGGTTCGCCCCACGCGAAAGGCTTGTAACTACCGCTGCGCCCAAGGCCAATGGAATAAAGCTGGTAGGTGAAGACATTGCCCTCATGCTCAGCCTGGAAGGTCCCATCGGTCCGGATGCGCAAGGTCCAAATGCCCCTCGTGACCTCGTAATCCCAATCGGGATCCGGCGATTCCACCAGGGTGGTATCCACCTCGATCAGATTGCCGGACGCGTTCCGGTAATACTTGGGGTAGCTCAGGAAGGTCATGGTGTTGGGGCCGTTCTGCTCGGCGTATTCCGATACCGGCGCGGGGCAGGTGGCCTCATCCCGCGCCATTAACTGGGGGGGTGTAGCACAAGGAACACAAAGCGATGATGAAATATGCCATCCGTAATATATTCCGCTCCTCCTTGGATGATCCTGAACCGACAATTAAATATAGCATCGGAAAAATTATTCTGTTAGGAAAAAAATATAAATTACTAATACTAATTAATAAGATCAAAATAATCGACAATCATAACGGATAAATGCGTTCATGGATTAGAAATGATTGGCCTGAATGGCTTCTCTTCCATGGCGGCAGCCGGCTATCCCTTTTGCGGGAAGGATTGAGGAAATAACGGGATTAAAACGCGGCCGGAGGGTGGTGTTAATACAGAGTATCGGACTAGTTTTTCTCCCGGAATTGGCCGGGGGACACACCGCAGCGGGACATGACCCGGTAGAGGGCCTCGCGGGTCAAACCAGCTTGCTTGGCCGCCAGGCGCACATCCCCGTGGTGCCGTTCCAGGAGCGCCGTAACGTACCGCCGTTCTGCTTGGACGATGGCGCTTTCCCGGAAGGTTTTGTAATCCTTTTGGAGATCGGCCGCTGCAAGGGGTTCGGAGACCTCCGCGGGCCGGGCCGCGGGTTGGCCATCCAGTTGCAGATGTTCGGGGGTGATCCAGCGGCCGCGGGATTGAAAAAAGGCCGTTTCGATGGTGAATTTCAATTGCCGGATGTTGCCCGGCCATTCCTGCCGGCACAGCAATTGGAGGGATTCGGTTGTGAAATCCATCTCTTCCCGCTCGTGTTCCCGGCTCACTGCCTGCAAAAAATGGCGCGCGAGGAGTGGGATGTCCGACGGCCGTTCCCGCAACGGAGGAACCGTGATGCGCACGGCGCTAATCCGGTAGAAGAGATCCGCGCGGAATTTTCCCTTTTTGGTTTCCGCGGCCAAATCGCGGTTGGTGCAGCAAAGGATCCGGAAATCACTGGAGAGTTCCTTCGTGCTGCCCACCGGGCGGAAGCGCTTGGTTTCCAGGCAACGAAGCAGCTTGGGCTGAATATCCAAAGCGATTTCGCCGATTTCATCGAGTACCAGCGTTCCCCCGTCTGCGGCTTGCAACAGCCCTTTTTGATCGATCGCGCCGGTGAAGGCCCCCTTGGTGGAGCCAAAGAGGGCCGATTCGATCAGGGAATGAGGAGTGGCGGTGCAATCCATGACCACGTAGGGGCGGGATTTTCGATTGCTGTTGAGGTGGATAGCCTCGGCGATGAATTCCTTGCCGGACCCGGTTTCTCCCTCAATCAGCACAGGGAGGGAGGATTGAGCGGCCCGGAGGATGTCTTCATAAACCGGCCGCATGATGGGCGAGGCGCCAATCACCCCAGAAAAGAAGAATTCCTTGTACAACACCTTGCGCCGGACATCATGTTCACGCCGCAGCTGACAGTACGATTCAATGCGGCCGATTTTTTCCAGGAGCATCCCGGAGGTGACAGGTTTGGGAATGAAATCCCAGGCACCGGCTTGCATGGCTTCCACAGCCCGTTCGATAGTTCCGAATCCGGTGATGATGAGACACAAAACCGACGGAATCCGTTCCCGCAGACGGAGCATCAATTCAATTCCGTCCATATCGGGCAATTGTAAATCAATCAGAGCGATGTCCACCGGGGCGCTTTCCACCGCAAGAAGCGCTGCCGCGGCATGGGGGGCGTGATGCGTCTCGTACCCACGGGAAACCAGCAGGTCCGTGAGCATTTGGCGCACCAGATCATCGTCATCAACGACCAAGATGGATATCGATTGAGGATGGACGGTTTCTGGTGGAGAGTGAGGCGTTTTCTCGCTATTCATCCGATGTATTTATATTTTCGACAACTCTTGGGCTTCCCGGGTAACCTAATCGGTTACGGCAAAGGCAAAAGCAATTTGGTTTCACATTATATTCTCGACCAAATCAGGTAACAATCAAGTATTTTTTATCTCTGGTTCACAATTCCATAACATTAATATTTACAGAGAGTTATACCTATTCATGGTCCATTTCCCCACCCGATTGGCAGAATCCCAGGTGCAAATGCCTGACGTAATGATATTTGACACATGGAGCCGGAATCCAGAGCCAAATTTTTTTATACTTGGTATTTTCTTTGCGAGGATCAGTATAGGAACATTGCCATCGTAGGGCAAGGGAGGGTCCCCCGGGGAAATAACTCCCGATCAATAGAGTATCGAAAAAGAGTGGCAACTATGATCTTCCTATGGATACGGATGACAACATCTCGCAAGGACAAGGGTGAATGGATCCACTCCCCTATTGGAGAAAGGGTGGTGAAGCCGCTATGAGCGACTCATCTTTGTCCGTCCTCTTGATCACCAAAGACGAGCAATTGCAGGCGCGTTGCGAAGAGGAATTCGAGGCGCGGTTCGGTCTGGTGGTGCACCACTGCCCAAATTCAGAAATGAATGAGACCTTGCGGCGGATCCGGCCAGCCGCCGTGATTTGGGACGGCCGCCGATTGTCCTCTCAGTGGGAAGCGCGAGTGTCGCGGGTGAGAGAGCATTTTCCCAAGCGGCCGTTTATCGCCCTGTTGGAAGGAGAGAACGAAGCCGTAAGCCAAGAACTTCATCGGATGGGGATCAACACCCAATTAAATACCGTATCCGAATCGTATTTCGATACTCTGCAAGTTCACCTCTTTGCCATACTTTTGGATTTGGAAAAACAACCTCCAATTCAAGCGTGGGATTAGACCGTTTCTAAAAAAAGAATAACTCGAGATTAAAACCGTAGCGATTCATAAGCAGACCTGTGGGTCTGAAAAGCAGGGATTTATTGGTCTGAATCCGCTTGACAGAAGAGCACGAGAGAGCATAATATTTTTTAGACCATGCGGGAGTAGCTCAGTTGGCAGAGCATCAGCTTCCCAAGCTGAGGGTCGCGGGTTCGAGCCCCGTTTCCCGCTTTCCCAAATTTCCCCTAAATTCCCTCATATATAAGCACTTACGAAATATGCTGTTTCCTGGCTCTTCCCCCGTTTCCCTCGATTTTCGCGGTTTTCTTGTGTACAATCCTGTGTACTTCTGGGATTTGAGCCAACATTTTCTTGGTTTTTCCCTCTCGGAAATCACTCACGCACCGATGGTGCTGTACACAAATTGTTGTGTACAGGCTGGAATGGCATAATCCAAAAATATTTTCAAATTTCCGCTTGATTTTGGCAGGATTTGTTTTAGGCTAATATCTAGTTATATAACTAGATAAAAGGATCGCAATCATGGGATTCCCTACCAAAGTGCAACTCATCCGGCGGCGGCAGAGCGAGCAGTGGTACATCAATTTCCCCTCCGCCGTCGCCCAAGCCATGGAATTCGAACGCGGCGAGATCGTGGAGTGGATCATCGAAGACAAAGCGCAATTGGTGCTGCGGCGGCAGAATCCCCCTCCCCCCGCCTGTAAAAAAAAACGCCCCCCTGATCGGCGAGTTGAATCGTCTCTGGGACTAAGCCCGGTCCGCCTTTGCGCAAACGCGGGTTTTTGCGCGCGCCCAGCGGCTGGCGTGGAGCGCCTTGGCCTGTCTGGGGCGGCACACGATCACCGGCCTGATCCCCACGGCGGGCCGGCAGTTCGGGGATTGGTCGGCCGATTACCGGCTGTTTGAACGGGGCCGGGTGGAGGTGGCCCGTCTCTTGGCCGTCCCCCGGCAAGCCGTGCTCCAGCTGTTGGCGCCGGAGGATCCCTGGGTCGTTCTGCTCGATGATACGATTTTGCCCAACATGGAGATCAAGTCTGCCTTAGAGGAAAAAAGGATCATTATCGATTCTGTCCCATTGGAACCGTTCGATACCACAGCGGTGGATTTGTGCCAACTTGGGGAAAAATCCCATCCAATTAACGCAAGGAATGCGAATATGCCAATTATCATTATCTTTGAAATGGTTCTGCCCCCCACGCCCAATCCCAGCCAATTTCAAGGACAAGAGCATCCCTCGGGAAACATCTGATTTCACAGTCGACTTCGAACTTTGATTTAAGGCGATCTCCTCGTTCCTCACAGTTCCTTCCGGGAGGAGAGGGCCATGGCGAGAGTGGCTTCGTCGGCGTATTCGAGGTCACTGCCGGAGGGAAGGCCACGGGCAAGGCGGGTGACTTTGATAGGCAAGGATTTCATCAGGTCCTGCAGGTAAATGGCGGTCGCGTCGCCCTCCATGGTCGGATTGGTGGCGAGGATTACCTCGCTGATCGGCTCCCGGAGCCTTTGCAGCAGTTTGGGGATGCCCAACTCCTCCGGCCCAATGCCGTCAATGGGTGAGAGCGCGCCGCCGAGGATGTGGTACAGCCCATTGTACTTGCCCGTGCGTTCGATGGCCAGCATGTCCTGGGGTTGTTCGATCACGCACAGGACCGTGGGATCGCGGCCCTCGCCGCGGCAGATCGGGCAGGGATCGGACTGAGTATAATTGCCGCACGAGGAGCAACGCCGCACTTCGTCGGCAAGTTGGTGCAGGGCGGCGGCCAATTCTTCGATATCCTGTTTGCCGCGTTTGAGCAACGCAAAGGTCAACCGTTGGCCCATTCGCGGGCCGATGCCAGGCAGTTTGGCCAGTTGCCGGGCCACTTCATCCATAGCGGGGATCCAAGAAAGGGGGCGTGGCTGGCCGCCGGACTTCTCGCTCATGGGGTGATTCCAGGCAGGGAAATGCCGCCGGTGAGGGCGTACATCCGTTCCTTCGCGATTTCCTGTGCCCGGTCCTGCGCCTCGTTGACGGCTACGAGAACCAGATCTTCCAACATAGCGACGTCATCGGCCTTGACCACGGCCGGATCGATACGGATGGATCGGATTTTCTGCTTGCCGTTCATGGTGACCGTAACCATGCCGCCGCCCGAACTGCCGGTCACCTCGACCTGCTCCAGCTCTTCTTGGATATCCGCCAGTTTCTTGTGGATCTGCTGCGCCTGTTTCACCATGTTGGCGATGTTTCCCAGGTTACCAAGTCCCTTCATGCGTTACGCTCCTTTATGGAAGAATTTGGATTCTTGAATAGGTTGTGCTACGCCTAGAGCCCCCAGGACTGATTTCCTATGGTTTGGCTGGAGGAGTAACCGGTTTGATTTGGATGATCCGGCCGGGGAGTTCGTCCATCAATTTGTTGAATAGCTTGTTTTGTTCAATTTTGTTCATCACCTCTTCCCGGGAAACCGGGGGAGCCGCGGGTTTGGCGGCTGGTTCGGTCTCACCGGGGAGAGTCATATCCTCCCGCGCCTCGACGCGTAACGTATATTTCTTGCCGAATGAATCATAAATCAGGTTTGACAGGATTTCGCGGTTGCGGGGTTGTTCCAACATCCGGCCGTAATAGGCGTTGGCCGCCGGAATGGCGATGCGCAGGGAATCCCCCGTAATCTCGAGTGGAACGCTGTGCTGCAGCACCGCGGCCAGCAATGGATCGATGTGATTGTCAATCTCTTTCAGAAAATGGTTCCATAGTGTGGCGAGTGAATCCGCGCCAGCTGCCGGATTTAATGCTGCGTTGGATAGGGAGGCTCCGGCCGGTTTGGTTTCTAGAGGAGTTTCGCCTCCGGTGGATCCTGTATCCGATGCGGCCTGGGTGTGCCGGGTGGATTTCCCGGCTGGTCCTATCCCCGGCGAATGGGTATTTCCATCGAACAACGATTCTACAGGATGGGAATGGGCTTTGGCGGCTGGTATCCCGGGGGACAGAGATGAAGCAGCAGGGGGAATATCGAGGGGAATGCTGGGACTTCCCGTGGAGAGGCGTTTCAACAAATCTTCCACTTTCACGGCCTGGCCCGCATTGGCCGCTTTGATCGAGGCCAGTTCGAAAATCAGGCGCGCCATGGGAGAATTCCGCATGCGGTACTCGGTCTCCCAAAACTGGTCGGTGATATACAAAATTTGCTCGAGCGTGGTCATGGCGGCGGTTTCCAGCAGTTGCCGGGTGTACTCCTCGGGGAGGTCCAGCAACTCAACCTGGGCCGCGGAAACCTTCACTACCGCCAGGTTGCGCAAGTGCTGCATGCATTCCTTGAGAAACAAGCCGATTTCGCGGCCTTGAGCGGTCAGGGATTCGATTACATCCAAAATGACCGGCAGGTCATGCTGGATCAGGGCGCGGACATACCGGTCCACTTGGTCGAACTCGATCGCCCCGAGAACCTCCCTGACCTCCGCCAAGGTCAGGCGGCCCGAGCAATAGGCCAACATCTGGTCGAGCGAGACCAAGGCATCGCGCAGGCCGCCCTCCGCCGACCGCGCGATGAGATAGAGAATCGTGTCCAGCTCGGCCGGATCCGCCGCCACCAGCTCATCCTGTTGCCGCAGGACTTTCTTGAGTTGCTCGACGATCACCGAAGCGGGAATGCGCCGGAACGGGTAGCGCTGGCACCGCGACAGGATAGTGGGCATGACCTTGTGGATTTCAGTCGTGGCGAAAATGAAACAGCAATGGGGCGGCGGCTCTTCCAGGATCTTCAACAGTGCGTTATTGGCCGAAATGGAGAGCATGTGCGATTCGTCGATGATGTAGATTTTGTAGCGCCCCAGGCTGGGGGTGAACCGCGCGTTCTCCCGCAGTTCCCGGATGTTATCGACGCCCGTGTTGGAGGCGGCGTCAATTTCCAGCACGTCGGGGTGGTTTCCGTGAGCGATCATGCGGCACGAATCGCACCGGTTGCACGGTTCGTTGTCCTGAAGGTTTTCACAGTTTAAGGCCTTGGCCAGTATCCGGGCGGTCGTGGTCTTGCCCGTGCCGCGGGGGCCGGAGAAGAGGTAGGCGTTGGCGATTTTTCCCCGCCGGAGGCTGTTTTGCAGCGTGCGGGTGACGTGCTCCTGGGCGAGGACCTCGGCGAACGTGGAGGGCCGGTGTTTCAGAGCGGAAACGATATAGGGATTGGACGCCATGGGTGAGAACTCGAAGGGGTGTGCACCCTTTCTTTGAAACAACGCTTCCAAGCGCCACCGCGCAGGTGGCTCCAGACGGGCACCCCCGCGGCACATGCCGGTTTTCTCTTAAGGCTGCTTCCTTTCGGACCTGACCTGGTTCGAGAGCCGGCATTGCGCAGGACCTGTCCTTCAACACTCCTTACGCGGCGCTGCCTCACAAACGTGTCCCGGGGAAAGGGAATTCGGCCCTGCTGTAGCGGGTTGCAGGTACAGGGCACCGCTAACTCCCCGCTTAGCACACCCCAAGCTGGATTCGTTTTTCCACTTCTCCAACCGATTGTACACTATTCCGGTTGCGGGGTGGAGTTTTTGTATTTCTCGTACTCGGCGGGGGTCATGATCAACGCCCGCTTGACCACCACCGGTGTCACCGGCAGGCTGCGGTTTCCTTGCGGATCGCTCTTCACCGGGGCAGTGGCGATTTTATCCACGATCTCCATGCCTTCCATTGTTTCTCCAAACACGGTGTATTGTTTATTTAAATGCGGCGCGTCCGCGTGGCAAATGAAAAACTGCGATCCCGCGCTGTCCGGATGACCGGAACGCGCCATTGACAACGTTCCCCGCTTGTGGGGCCGGTCGTTGAATTCCGCCTTGATATTATAACCAGGTCCTCCAGTTCCCCACTTCGATATATCGTCTTTTTTCGTGTTGGGATCCCCGCCTTGAATCATGAATCCCTTGATCACGCGGTGGAACTTGGTTCCGTCATAGAATTGCTCCCGTGCCAACTTCTTGAAATTGGCCACATGGTTGGGGGCCACATCGGGGAAAAAGCGCAGCACGATCCGCCCGGCGCTGGTCTCCAACACGGCCAGTTCGTCTTTGGCGTCCACGCCAGCCGGCTGATTCACGTTCGATGGATTCTCACTCACAAGTTTTTCTTCTCCGGTGGAAGGGACCGGCCGGAGTCCCACGGAATCCGCCGCGGATATCCTAGAGGCTAGGCCACCCGCGAGAACCGCCATCCCCAAGGCCAAAGCGAGCAGAAGAAATGAGCGACTTCGTTTCATCGGTACCTCTCTATCCTTTTTCTATCTTTTTCGCGTTGTTTAGGTGAAACCGGTAGCCGGGGGAAACGCATTCCCTCCCGAGTTTGGCATTGCTGTAAATGATCACTCTATCCATTTACATCCACGCAGGCAAGGGGACAAGAACTGGCCGGAAAATCCATTCGGGGGAAGATTGATGATTCAAAACGTTACATAAATTCTCAAAAAGCAAACCAGCCGAAGCACGGTTTCCCAAAAAGAGAGAACTTGGGAGAAAGCAAACCTCAAGCTAAACCGTCCAGCCAAAATGAAATCACGTCCAATACCCTAAAAGGAACTCGAATCGAAATGAGTACAAACCAACACCTGCATGTCGAAAACCAATTCAGGATTCATGTGGATCATCAATGAATCAATATGCTTCCCTACTCTTGTGTTCATCCGGCATGATTTTGGCTATACAATATATTGTGTTGTATTATGTTTTGACATCGAAAGCGGGAAATGGGCAAGGCCATGAGGATAATCAAGACTCTATGGCTGGCATGGATCATGACGGGCATGGTGGAGACGGGAACCCCGAATGAAGATGAAATCTTCCGGGTCCAGCATGCCTCGCCGTTGGATTACCTAGGGGCATGGGGTGCGGGTTTTACCATTCCTCCCAAGGAGACCTTTTTCCAGGACGGAAGCAATCGGCCCGTGCTCGAAGTTTTAACTCCCAAGTGGGAAATTTATTCAGTAGCAGCCCAAAAACCTCCCGTAATTTATCTCCGTGACCGCCTAGATCCTTCTGATGTTCCCCACTTGTGGGGCCATTTCCCATCCGGGGATGCCTTTTCCAATCCGTTGGCCTCCCATGGACGGATATGGTTATTCGCAAGAAACCAGGGAAGATGGATTCTTTATCAAGCCAATTTGAACCACCCCACACTTCAATGGATCTCCAGCGGGGAAGGCCCGGGGGGGATTGTCCAGTTTTTTTTAAATGAAAACAGCGATCCGGTCGTGGTTTACATGGACCGAATCCGGCGTTGGTATTACCGGGAAGGGCAGTTCACCGGGGGAGGACAATCGCTGTTTTGGGGCCCGGAGGTGAAACTCACTCGTCTCGAAGCGCAGGAGTTGCTGAAAACCGCGCGGGATTCCATCACGCGGCGAGGGGTAACCGGGGAGTTCGATATCGGCCGGGATGGCGTATTTTTATCGTTTTCTTGCCACGTCCCCATCGAGGCGCGATTCCGCTATCGCAGCAGTCCTGGAATTGATCAACCCTATGGACCTTGGAGCCCGCCCCAATCTCAAGAAACGGTTCCTCTCAGCCGGCGTGGCCGGTTCTTTCAATATCAAGTAGTGTCTACCGGTGAAATTGAACCCGTATTGCCTGTGTTTCCCCACATCTCGCTGAGTTATACCACCGCCAGGGATTCTCCTCCCCGCCGGAGTCCGAGTATGACGCGGGCAGAAGGTAGCCAGGAGGGAATCCTGGCGGACGATGGCGGTTTCACGAAAAATCTGGCGTCTGTGGTCGAAAGAATGGCTTTTGGGGATTCACTCTCTGAATCAGCGCCACCGCTCGAGTCCAGCTTGCTCGAATCGCTGGAAAATCCACCGGCAGATTCTTGGCCAAATCCCTCATTCAACCCGTCAACCAGCACCGGCCGTAATGCGCAAGAGTCAAAGGCCGACGCCACTAATGGACGGAATCCGAGAAGAACGACGGCGTTGGATCAATCGAAGACAGGCATAGCGGGTTCGTCTTCCGGTACGAAATCCGATTCGAGGACTGACTCTCCTTCCGGCCGGTCCCAATTGATGCAACCGAAAGCGGCTGATTCTACTTTGCCTCCAGACAATCCACCCTCCATTACGTCCGCGGATTCGGAAAAAAAACAAGCGCAGAGCCAAGATCCCAGGTCCGCACCGCTGGTGGAATCTAATTCGCGAGATCAGGAAGATTCTGAGGGAGAAGATTCTGAGAGACACGATCAATCCCAAGCGCCGCAATCCCTGGACGAATCTCCCCCGGCGGAATCTATATCCGAAACGCCAGGAGATCCCTCCCCCAAAAAAGGGCAGTCTGGCCCACAAACCGATCGATCCCCAAACCTAAAATCCACGGATAGCGCCAAGGCTGGCTCAAAGGATTCAACAATTTCCAACGATTCGAGCCATTCATTCGATCCGGCTTCTGAAAAAACGGACGAAGCGGAAATTGAAAAAGAAAAACTACCCAGAGATCAGGTGGCGGGCCCGTCATCCTCTACAGAGAAAGATAAAGATGGAACGGCAGCGCCCGGATTGACTTTTAATTATGAAATTGGCCTTTTGGAAAAACCAGAGGGAAGCAAAACGGCAGCCGACACCCCATTATCCTTACAACCTCGCGATCAACCGGATTCATTGGGCATCGATAAACAGGATCCGTCTTCGGCCGCGTCTTCGCCAGACGGGGACTATTCCGGTCCCATTGGAGAAAATTTGGGCGGACCGCCGGGACCGCAAAGCGGCTCGAGTCCTGAACCATCCAAGGATGAGGAAACACTTCCAGCTCATCCATCTCAATCATGGGAACCAGCCTCCGCTCAAACCCTGGAATTTCCACCTCCACCGGGATGGTTGGGGGGAACGGGGAATGTATCCAGCCGGAGTCCGTTGACCATCGCCGCGAGTGCGGGTGTCGAAGCCCCGCCAGCCGGCCAATATGTTCTCGATTTCGAAAGCCTTGCCGATTCCGTCCGGAAACATCCTGGCTGGTGGGGATTGGCGGTTTTGGCCATTTTGTCGCCCTTCATCCATCGGACGATCCGGCGTTGGATTGCGTCACGAACCGTGGAGGGAGCCATTGCGCGTTTTCCACCCGTTCTGAGCGCCCGGGAAAGGACCGAAGCGTGGATTCAAAGAATCAGCGAAAATGCCGCCGGTTGGAATTATGTCATCCGTTTTCAGCCCTGGGTGACCGCCGCCGACTTGACTGATGAATCGCTGATCGTAATGAATGAGGAAGGCAAAATTGCCAGTGTCTCCTTGGATACTTTTGCTGTCACCGGCCGGGCCCTTGATCCATCGATTCTTTTTAAAACCTTAGCCTCCATTTCAAAACCGCTTTGGAATGTCCGGTTTGCTCAAGCCGGGGACGATTTGCTGCTGGTGGGCCGCGACGCGCATGGACGAATCAAAGGGATGCGCTTTCAGGTTCCCTCGTTCGATAAAGGCCGCCGGGTGCCCGCTCCCCGTTCGTTGCACCGCGTGTTGCGGATTTTTACCTGGGGAAAGCGGGATTGGGCGGTGGGCGAATCGCTTGAAGAACGCCAACTGCTGACCCGAAAAAGGAATGGTTGGTGGCCGTCCCGGTGGCGGGAGGAACGGCCCGCCGAATTGCGCCACGGCGCCATTCTCACCTTGTCCAGCGGGTATGAACCGATTCTAGCCGGGAAACTTCCAGAAGATCCTGGGCATTTATGGCTGTTCCGGAAGGAATTGGAAGGAAACAAAAATTCGGACTGGAAGGCCGTCGCCAAGACCGATTCCAACGGCCAGGAGTGTCTGATGCATGTCACCCCCCGGCGGGGATTCCTCGTCGAAACCACCGAAAAAAGCCGCCGCTTAAGGGTCCATCTCTTCGCGCGGGACGCCAAAGGAGGTTTCAACGTCCGAGTCAGCAATACCGTCCCGGTTCCCTGCACCGCGCGGTATTTCGCTCTCAGTATGGCACAGGATTTCCTTTTCGTCTTGGGACGGGAAGACTCGCCCAGTAACGGTTCGTTGTCCGGTTTTGTTCTCCTAGTGGCTTACCTGGGCGATCTGCTGCGGATTCCGGCCAAGGCGGAAGATTGATCGATTGTTGTTTCAGGCGTTGTTTCTGGCAAGCGGTGCTTCGTGTGGATCCCTTATTTCGGCTTCGATTTTTCTGCTTTGATTGCTCATCTTGGCGATTTGGGGTTTTGTGAAGAACTCCGGGCACCGGGTGTAACCGGTTGGCCCCGCTTCATGGCTTCTTGCAATTTCATGTATTCTTCCCGCATCATCTCTTCCATAGGAGGCAGCCAGTTGGCATCCATTTTCAAGGTAGCCGAGGCCAGGACATGATATGGATAGGGGGTGGCATCCAACGAGGGCAAATCAGGCTTGGGCCGCAAGTTGGTGGCGAGTTGCCCTTTCCCTAAAGTGAAGATGAGCAAGAATTGAGGCGGAATGGTGGTTGTTGTCAATTTTTCAATGCATTTGAACCGGTTTTGAGCATCCACCGGTCCATAAGCTTGCCATAGCACCGAACCATCGTTGCCAACCGCCGCGGCTCCCACCCAACAGGTGAGACTGCCGCTGGGAACGGTGATGGCCTCACGGGGGGAAATGCTTCCGGTGACCGCGAAATACCGGTTTCCCCCAGGCTGGGAGGTCACCGGTGGCGGATCGATGCCTAACTCCTGCAATCGTTTTTGCTCCGCCAGCAAGAGCCGGCCGATCAGGGTGGGATCGATCACGCCAAATGAAATTTCACTGAACTGGAACGGTTCAGGATGAATCATCACCTGGGTGGTTTCAACCGGTTCTCCTCCCGGAATTAACAATTGTTGCGTGCCTTTAGGAGTGAGCTGCACAAAGGGATACAACACCAACTCCGGATAGAAATACACCAATCCGGAGGCCTCGGGCGCTTGTCCTGGAGACGACGCGGAGGGCGTCGCGGGAACGGCTTGCGTGGCGGAAGGCGCCAGTTCAGAAGCGGGGAGTTGTTCCCCGTATTGCCGGAGCACTTTCCGGGCGGTCTCCAAATCCTTGAACGATCCCTTGTAATCCGCTCCTACTTTCACCCAATAGCGGCCCCGGAATTCAAAGAACAAGGCTCCACTTTCCCGGGCTTTCTTGACGTCCTCCAGCGATTGGCAACGCACTACATTCTCCGTGGATTGCGCCAAAGCGAGATCCATAGTTACAAACACCAATCCGCCAGTCAAAGCCAGCCATATCATTCGTTGGATGCGTTTCATAAGGGTTCTTCTTTCAATGATTCGTTAGAACGGATCTGGGTGGGCAATGCCCCGCATAGATCCCACCTCACCCGAGGATCCATTGGATCCATCTTGGGATTCCAAGCCATTTTTGGTATTTTAGGAATGCCGTGTCCCGGAGTCCTGGATTCCGGATTCCGGCATCTTGGTTTGGTCCGTATTATATCGCTAAAGTGAAATTACCAATCTGGCCCAGGATAAGACTCCTTCCGTGAATAGGCCTTCCCTCAGCGAGCTGTATCAACAGAACCTCGATCTCCTCCTGCGGATTTATCCCCACTACCGCTCCGTGCTTGATTCCGGACCGGTTGACTCCAACCGGTATGAGATTCTGAAAACGGACCTTCAAACCTATATTTGTAGCGTGAAATCGGATTCTTGTCCGTCTGGGAGTTTCGGTTTACCCGAAAAACAATGGATCCACGGGCCCGAGGACCCATGGCAATGGGCCGAAGCGCGCATCCGGGAGACGGGCCTGACTGCGCCGCAGACGTTTGTCATCATCCGTCCCGGCCTGGGGTATGTGCCCTTTTTGTTATATCCCAACCTGCGCAAGGGGCGCCATGCCCAGCGCCTGTTGCTGGTGGAAGACCGGATCGATCTCTTCCGCTTGTCATTACAATGGTTCGATTGGACGGATCTGCTTCGTTCCGACCGCGTCATCCTATTGTTAACCGACAATGCGGTGGAAGCGGTCGTGCATTTTTTCTCCATTAATCCGGTGGGGATTTTACCCCCGCTGTCGGTGCTCACCGGCGTCGTGGAAAGCGAAGAAGAGCAACGCATGATGGCGGCCCTGCGGGACCGCCTCATCCGTCTGGCCCAAACCGTGAACAACGCGGCCCGGCAGTATCTGCAAGAACTCCGGGATCATTATCAAACCGCAGGCCCGGCAGATCACCGGGGCCGGCGGATTTTGTTGGTCGAACCGGAACATGACTACTTGGCCCAACCCATCGCGGAAGCGTTCCGGCAGGAAGGCTGCCAAGTAAATCTGTTCCGGGGAAACCAACGGATGCTTAACTTTCTCAATCCCTACGTGTGGCTAGCCTATACCCGGGAGCATTTCCCCGATGTCTTGTTCTGGATGAACCGCAACACCCTGTCGCCGCAGGGGGCCGAGGCTTTGTCCCCGCTGCCCATTCAGAAGCTCCTGTGGTTTCTCGACAGCCCCAAACGGGTGCGGACCAGCCGGGAGGAACTGCAGGCCACGGATATCTGCTTTTCGTTCGATTCCACCTATCTTCCCTATCTGCGCGAGTTGGGCGGTGGAAAGGTCTTGGTATTGCCTACTGCCGCAGGAATCCATCCGTTGCCCGAATGCGGTCCAGGGCAAACCTGGCCGGCGCGGGAAGGTCCGGTCATCGGATTTGTCGGGGCCTTGGCAGCGGACCGTTTTCAGGAAGTGCGCGCGTTTTGGCTTCGGCGCGATCCGGAGTTTGTCCGAATCCTGGATGGATTGGTGGAAGATTATTTAGGCGATCCTTCCCTCTCCCTGGAGGAACGCTTCGAACAATCCCCGGGGCGGGAGAGATTGCCCTACCAGGGTTTTGTTGTTCTGTACCTGGAAGAACGGGCGACCTGGCTGCGGCGGCTGCGGTTTCTCCAGGCGGTACGAGATTTGGGATTGATCACCTATGGAGCGCCTGAATGGGGGAATCCGGAATGGGCCAGGGATTTGGTTCCGTGTTTTTCCGGGGTGGCTCCTCAATATCCGGAGCTTTCCCGGGTGTATTACCACACGCGGATCAACGTGAATGTATTTCATGTGCAATGTGTCGATTCGGCCAATCCCCGCGTGTATGATGTTTTGGCGGCTGGAGGATTTCTGCTGACAGAATACCGTCCGGCTCTCGAGCGGGAGTTTCAAATCGGTGAGCATCTGGTGTGTTTCCGTACGCCGGAGGAGTTGCGGGAGAAGGCCTCCTATTACGCGGCCCACCCGGACGAACGGGAAGCCATGGCCCGCGCGGGGCAGGAATTCGTTCTCAACCACGCCACGTACCGGCACCGGGTGCAGGAAATGCTCTTGGCGATCGACGGACAAGCCAGTGGCCCAACCGGCTGAGCCGGCTAATTCACCGGCTTATTTCACATGGGTTGTGATATAGTGATGGAACGAACGCGCATGCTGGTTTTTCGAAAGTCGACGCGGTCAGCGCGCGGCTGGAGATTCCTGGCCGCCGCGTTGATGACGCTGGGCGCGACTTCCTGCGACACGCCGCCGGACTCGCGATCCTTGCCCCCCGGCGCGCTGGGACCGTTGCCGGCGGTGACATTCCATCTGGGCGGCGTGCCGGTCGAGGTGGAGATCGCCTCGGCTCCGGCGGAATTGCAACAAGGATTAATGTACCGGGAATCCATGCCGGAAAACCACGGCATGTTATTCGTGTACCACGAACCGTTGTTTATGCGGTTTTGGATGAAAAATACCCGGATACCGCTGGCCATCGCGTTTATCCGGGAAGACGGCATCATCAGCAACATCGAGGAAATGGCGCCGGAACCCGGGCCGCTCGATCCAGTCCGGTTCTATTCGTCGCGGCATCGCTGCCTTTTTGCTTTGGAGATGAACGCAGGCTGGTTCCAAAAACATGGCATTCAGGCAGGAGACCGGATCGAATTGCCACTGGATGAGATCCAACGGATTGTGCAGCGCAAAAAAGACAAGCCATAGTGTCAGAGAAACATGGAAATTCTTTCGCTTTGGCCATCTTCCAGTAGGAAAAAGGATGGGGGCGGTTTTATCAAGCGTTGCGATGGACGGCCAAACGTTCTTAGTGGGAAAAATAAACGGCAAGGCCGGCTGAATCCAATTAGCTAAATCCAAATTCATGAAAAAGGAAGGAGGTTGCATGATGAGGTTCGAACGCTTGTTTCCAGTGTTTGTACTCGGGTTGTTGGCTAATCCTGTGCTCGGCCAGGACCGGATCGACGCGATCCAACGGATCGACATCTCCGCGGTGTGCCTGTATCTCGATGGGACCACCCTGTTTGTAGGCGGTACGGATCAACTGCGGATCTATGATGTGAACGACAGCGGCAATCCGGTTTTACGGGGCAGATTGGATCTCCCCGCCTCCGCGGCGGCCATAACCACGGTGGGCAGCGTGGCCATCGTGGCCATCGACCGGGCGTTTGATCCCAACCTGCTGATCGTGGATATCTCCAACCTGACCCAACCCAAGATCTTGTATGAACGCCGCGCCGGTTCGCCCGGGAAGTTGCTTACCGCCTTGAGATCATCCGGGCGCACGATTTTTTTGGGCGTGGATGATGAAGCGTTCCAGGCCGCCATTCTGCCCGACGACAACAATCTTCAGGCGATCTCCAGTTCCATCCCTCTGGACGGGTGGCCGATAACGGATATTGAAATTGTGGGCAACCGGGCGTTCGTATCGACCTGGTATGGCATCGCAATCGTGGACATCAGTGATCCCGGCGATCTCCGGCAAGTCAATTACATCGAGTCGCTTGAAGTCGTCAACAGTGTTTCCGCGGAAGGAAATATTCTGGCGGCGGGTGAAAGCATATTGGGAATTAATTTCTACAACATCACCAATCCCGACACACCGAAATTGATCACCCAGCTGCCTGCCGCGTATTGGGGTACCAATGAAGTGATGGAGGTGTGGTTGAGAGAACAATTCTGCTACGCCGCCGTGTTGTTCAAACCGTCGATGCATGTCACCGAGCCGTCCATCCAAGGCGGCCTGCGCATTATCGATATCGAGCAACCCTCCAATTCCCGCGTCATTTACCGGACCTGGGACAAACCGTTCGAAGATATCACAGGACTGGATGTGATCGCCTTCGACGGCCATGTGTATCTGGCCGAGGACACCGACCTGGGGATTTTCCGCCACGGCCCGGTGGGTACGAGGCCGACTTCTACTCCCACGCCGACCCAAACACCCACGCCCGGCCCCACGAACACCCCAACGCCGACCAACACGCCGCCCGTTCTCTTCACGCCGACTCCCCGGCCGGGGGAACCAACCCACACTCCGACGAACACTCCAGTGATTCCGCCGACCCATACCCCTATTACCCCGCCGACGAATACGCCTGTGATTCCGCCTACGAACACGCCCACGGCTCCCGCCGGTCCTACACCCACACTGCCGGCGGGGACTATCCAG
>JABLXU010000001.1 GCA_013177805.1 Candidatus Omnitrophota bacterium | reverse complement strand
CCCGGGTAATTGTCCGAGATGAACTGGGCAAGCTGTGCCTTGTTGAAGGCCAGGAGCAGTTTGTTGTCCTCCAGATCCAAATCTTGGTTAGTCAGGGGATTGCCCGCGCTGAGTAATTTGTCCCGCGTCAGCAGCGGTTCGAAGGGGACACCGGTGCCCGGCATGCCCTCGTTGATAGTCAAATCCTTCCCGTCGTCGGTTTTGAACGAGGGTTTCATGCGCCCGATCACTGTGTTTTCGGGAAGAATGTAATGCCCGTAGGGCGTGGTCACTTGCCACCCGGAAAGATCGAGATCCTCGGTGGAGAGGTTGACGAGTTCGACATACTGCACCCGCGGATTGATCAACTCGATCCGGTCAAAGGAGGTCTCATAGAACGCGTTGGGGCCTCCCACGGGCGCGCCGGCGATGATCCGCACCCGGAGAATGCCATCGCTGCGGACTACCACCCGCTGCGCGGTGTCGCCTTGCCGGAACGAATCGGCGGGTGGCCATGGGGTCAGGCGGTATTGCAGCCGGAACGGCACATTGGCTCCGAACAACGTGAGCCGGGCGGTATCCCGCTCGATGATCTCCCGCTGCAGGGGATCCTGGAACGGACCGGTATTTTCCACCGTATCGCCGAACGCGTAGTCCGAACGGAACGAAATGCGCCGGCCGTTCAATTCATAAATCACTTCCGGGCGGTATTTGTGGTTGGGATGCAGGTAAATCACCGGATCGTAGAGACCCGGAGGAATGTTCTGGAACACCCATTCCGCCACTTCCTCGGTTTCCCGCCCCACCTCGATATCAGTTTGCTGGGCCGAGGGCGGCGCGACATTGGTGACCGCGAAGATGAAAGCCGGAGCCAGGGCGTCGAGATTCACGACCGGGAGGAAGAAGTTGAAAGTATCCTTGAATCCTTCCGGCAGATACGTGAAATTAGGCCGGGCGGGGGCGGCGGACCCGCCGGCGGCGATGGCCGTTGGCCCCCAGTTGGAATCCAACGCCGTCCGCCCCGGGATCAGCCCGTCGTCCTTCGCGCCGCTGAGAATAGAAAACCGTTGCGTATTGGGCGTCACCTGCGGCAACCCGTTGGGATCCCGGGAATTCACGTGAATGGAGCGCAAGACCTCCTCGGCTTCGAGGCGGATCATGGGTTTGGCCATGACTTCGTTGATGCGGATCGCCTCGACTCCCTCGAAACGGACTTCCATGCCGGTCTCCGGGGGATTGGGCAACATCAGGCGCATCTGTTCGATGAATTGCTGGGTTTCGGTGCTGCGGCTGTCAATCCCGGCCAACATCCGGGGATGCATCCGGAAAGCCCGCTGGCGGGAAGAGTAAAGGTTCAGCGAGCGGATGGTCACCGGATCAGCGAGGACCGGATCATCCTTGGCCTTGCTAAGCACCGTGCGCACGTCAGGATCGTCCGCCACCGTGAAGGGCATCCAGGAGTCGATAAAATCCACCAGGTTGAGAGCCAGTTGGAACTGAGGCGGATCCTCATCCATGCGGCCGTCTTCGTCGTCGTCGAAACACGCGATGTACCGCTCGCCGATTTCATCCACCTCGCCATCGGAATCGTTGTCCACGCCGTCCCATTCCGGGGCGAACATGGCCGCCAGGACTTGTGGATCGTAGAAGTCGGCGAATCCATCGAAATCGTCATCCGCGAAACTGGTGACCAGCCGGTGGTCGGTCACACGGGGGCGGCGGGTGATCTCGCCCTCGGGGGTGTCGTCCTTAGCGGTGGGGTCTCCCCCAAGCCCCGGGTAACCGTCGCTGTTCAAATCGCCCCAGGCGTCCTCGCTGACGTGCCATTCAGGATCGTAAGAAAGCAGCTGGTCGCCATTGAAATCGCCGGTGTCGTCCACCAAACCGTCCCCGTCGTCATCGGTCCCGTTGCCTTCCACGGCAATACCGGGCCGGATGTCGTTCTGGTTTTCATCCCGGGCCAGAATCCGCCACATGCCGTCGATATTGTTCCCCGTTTGATTTTTGTCGCGGGTGGATCCATCGCCGTCCATGTCCGGCCCCGTCTGGAAGGCTTGCGCGCCCACATCCGGCTCGCCGAATCCGTCAAAATCGCCGCTGGGATAATGGTTGCCGTCCCAGTCGTCGGAAGGTTCGTCGATCAAGCCGTCGCCATCGTTGTCGATGCCATCATGCTCTCCGTTCGCCCCTCGCGGCTCCTCCTCCAACTGCCAATCGCCGTCCAGGTCCACTTGCAGCGCCAGCAGATCTTCCAGGCGCACCGGAGGGCCGTATTGGAAATCCGCCTTGTTGCTGGCCGGTGAACTCAAACTCCACACGTCGGTGGCGTTCCAATTCGAGGAGAGGTTGGGATTGATTTTCGCAACTTCGCTGTTCCGGCTGCTTAGAGGACCGGAGATTTCATCCGACTGGCTGTAAATGGTGGTGGAATCGCGCAGCACCTCGAAAATGGAGAGGAACGGTTGTTGCCGCGCCTGCAAGGCTGCTTTGGGCGTGCGCAACCGCTCCACGAGTTTCAAATCTTCCACCGTGGCATAGGGGCGGTCGTCGCCCTTGGGTTTGAAAATACTGAATTCGCTGGGATCGTCGACCCCCTCGTTCAGTTCATCGATATAACCGTCGCCATCGTTGTCGATCTTGTCGCCGGGGCGGAATTGTTCCGGCCGGTCCTGATTCAGCGGACCGGAAAGCGGGGTGCCGCTGCTGTTGTTGGTCGTGGGGCCGATGTACCGTTCGTCTTCTTCATTCAGGAGGCCGTCATCGTCGTCATCCAGCTGGTTGCCCACCACGCTGTAAGGTTCACCGGTGAAGCGGGACAAGTCCTTGTTGGCCTCCGAATAGCGCTGGACCGTCACGATGCGGGGATTGTTGTTGTTATTGTCGTCCTGCCCGTCCACGCCGGGTTTCCGGTTGGTCGCCCCGCCATCGGCCACGCTGCCGTAACGGAAATTGACGATCGCGCGGGCCAGCTGTTCCGCGTCCCGGTCCGCGAACGTGCCCCGCAAAGTCTGCCCGTTGGGCACGATCCGATTGTAAAGGAAGACCGGCAGATCCAGTTCCCAAGGACCTACTCCCAGGTTATAGACTTGAGTGCCATTGGCCGCGTAGTTATTGCCCGCCACGTTGATATTGATCTTGGCGTTCTCGTCAAAAATCCCCAGCCGGTCGCCGTCGATGTCATAACCGGTGCCCGCGGGGAAAAAGCGCCGCCCGCCGTCCGCGTCCTGCCGCCGGGGATCCAAGCTGTCTTCGTCGAGCAGGTAGTCTTCGTCGTCATCCTGCGGCTCGCTGTTGTCCACCACGCCATCCAGGTTGTCATCGATTCCCTTCAAGCCGGGCGCGCCGTCGCCGCCGGTTTCCATGAGGATGGAACGGCGGCCGGTCACATCGCCGGGGGGATCTTCATCCACGCCCAGGGGTATCGGCGTGGGGAGGATGCGCAGCCCGGCGCGCGGGAATACCCGTTCCGGACGCGTGTCCACCTGGTGGCTGCGGGCGTCGTATTTCACCTGCGAGCCTACGTATCCCGAATATCCCACCGCCCAGGGATCCAGCAGGGAAATATACCGGGGCTGGGAGCGCCCCAGCACGATGTGGGGTTGGGAGGGATCCAGGTCCCGCGCCAGTTGGCCGATCACGCCTTGGACCGCGGCCTCCGCCGCCTCGGCGGCGGTGATCGAGTCCGAATATTGGCGGATGGTTTCCTCTTCCATCCGGAGGGTGTAGGTGAATCCCACCAGCACCACGGCGAAGATGGAAAGCAGGGCGAGGACCGTCAGGAGGGCCACGCCCGCCTCAGCCGGGCGGTTCGTCGGTTGTACGGGATGAGCGAACATCGGTTTTTTCTTCATGATTCAACTCTGCGTCACGCGTTTTCGTTCCCGGATTGCGGGATCATCCGTTGCGCGGGAGTCCCGCAACCCGCTATAAATTGGCAATGCTCCGGTAGTTATTCGGGATAAACACCCGGGTGGTAAACGGCCGGGGATTCATGTTCCGGGCCTGATCTTGCACGTAAATCGTGATTTCCACCATGTTGGGCAAGCCATCCGTGCGCTCTGTGATCCGGTTCCGGACATCCACGTATTCCTGCCCGCTGAGGATCCGCTTGGGATTGGTCTCCAAAAAGCGGAGGGGAAAGCCGGGCATGCGGGGATAGGCGTCTTCCGGCTCGTTGACGATGATATTGGCGAAACTGACCAAAGAATTGCCTTCCACACTGTTGTTGGCGGCGGGGGAGTTGAAGATCAACTCGTTGGGCGCCATCAATGCGGTTTCGCGGGCCGAATCCCATTCCTGGGTCATGCGCCACCCGCCCCGGTTGTAATCATAATACCAATACCGGAACCGCAGGCCGCGGACGTCGTAAGCCAACACTTGGAAAAGCTTGCCGGGATTTTGATTGTCCTGCCGGGTTTGAGATACCAGCCAACCGTACTTGGATCCCGTATCCCAGTTTTGAATGGCCTTGGCCACCTGGGCGCGGGCCACGGGAATCCCTGCGGGAACCGGCGGGGGAACCAAGGCTTGCCGGGTTTGATTGTCAATAAACTGCCCGAAATCAAGCAGTTTTTGACGGTCTTGCGCGGCCTGGCCGGACAGGTCGAGAATCTGCGCGCGGCGGACCAATTTAGTCCCGCTGGGATCCAGGCCATACGAGATCTCCTGGAGGATGAGGTCGCCGGAACTTTCCACGGCACTCACGAAATGCAGCAGATCGCTGGGGAAAAGACCGATATCCTCATCGATACAAGCCCAGTCGCCGGGTTCGCATCCCAGTGGATCCGCGATCGGACGGCCGCCCCGGAGGGCGTCTTTGGCCCCGTTGGGGTAATCGCCATCCACCCCGTCGAGCACCTCTTCATCGATCAAGCCGTCGCCGTCGTCATCCAGGCCCGCCCCCGGCACCTCCGATCCCGGTTCGACCACCACGTCCCGGTTGATCCCCACAAAACGGAACCGGGGAACATCCTGGACTTGCTGATTCCGGCTCTGCGTCACGGGCTTGACCGAGTCGGGGGTCAGATAGGCGGATTTCAATTCGCTGGCCATGTAATCCAGCACCGTCCGGCCGGTTTCGTTTACCTCCAGGCGCCGCATCGCCACTTCGCGGGAACTCATCACCGCGCGGAACGTTTGGGCCGCCAATCCGGCCAGAATGCCGATCACGGCGATTGAGACCATCAGTTCCACCAGGGTGAACGCCCGGTGCGCCGCGGCCGGGATTGCCTTGCTGCGAATGTAGGTTCTACTTACCATGGTTCCTGTTCCTCATGAGTTCTTCGTGCCCCGGGGCAGGGAAGCGCCTCATCGCGATGTCCGGGATCCGTGCAGAAGTCCCACGAATCCCCGCGGCTGGCCGCCGGTTTGGAAAGACTGGGACGGGTTTTCCAGATTGATAAAACCGGTCAGTTTGTATTCATATTTATAGCAATCCTCATCGATCAAGCCGTCGCCGTCATTGTCCAGCCCGTCCTCTTTCTCTTCATCGATACCCCAGGACACCCCGCCGTAGGTAACCCGCTGCCGGCGGACCACCCGGGGATCGTCGGAACCCAAAACCGCCTGGGCTTGGGGATCAACCCGCTTCAGGTCTTTGTCGTTATCCACACCGTCTCCCCCCCAGGTGATCAGGATTTCCACCCGGCGCCAGTGAGGCAGCGGAGCGTAAATCGTGTCTTCGTCCACCAGCCCGTCTTGGCGGGGCGCTTGGGTGTAAGAGCGTAGAAACGTCAATCCGCCGCGCACTCCCGCCCGGATCGGAAAATCGAAATCCAGGCCGTCGGGCAATTCCTCATCCACGAAGCCATCCCCATCGTTGTCTATGCCGTCTCCCAGTTCGGGCACGCCGTCGCCGTTCATGTCCACCAGGCCGTATTGGCTGTTGTCCGGCACGCGCCCCACCCGGATCTGCCAGGAAAAACGCTCATAAGGGGCGGGAAAACGGCAGGGGCTGAAAGGAAAGGCGGCCAGAGCGCAATCCTCATCGATCATGCCGTCGCCGTCGTTGTCCTTCCCGTCCCAGATTTCCTCGTCGATACGCTCGTCTATCCGCCCGTCATTGTTGTTATCGATGCCGTCGGCGACCGCCAGTTGCCCCGGGCGGTTGGGATCGAACTCGCCGTCCCCGTCGTTGTCCATGCCATCCCCCGCCAGCAGGGGCAGCATCAAGTTGGAACCCAACACCCGGACCGATGCCAAGCGGGTATCCTCGTCGATCAATCCATCGCGGTCGTCATCGATCCCGTTAGGGTATTCCTCATCGATGTTGGGCTCAGGATCGTAAAAGTAATCCCCGTCCGCGGCCCGCAGGGTATATGCCCGGGTCACCGCGTTCGACGAAGAGCCGCTGTCCCCGTCATCGTCGGGAATCCCGTCTCCGTCATCATCCAGGCCGTTGGGGCGGATGGTCAGTCCCGGGTACCGCACGCCGTCCGCTTCCGGCAAACCGTCGTAATCAAGGTCCGGTATCTTGTTATTGTTGAAATCATTGGGATTCGGCCGGTTGAAAAACCGTTCCTGGTTAAACGAACTGTTATTCTCATCGTCGTCATACCCGTTGCCGGGAAGAGGGACGATCATGTTCGGAGCCCCGGGAATGATCGGATAATTGACCGGATCGACCTTGAGACCTTCAAAAATGGTTTGAGCCAGGAGCGTGGCCTGGGTGAGGTCTTCCGACCGTTGGCTGACCTGGATGCCATACGGAAACACCTGCACGATGGAAAGCAGGCCCAAACCCAGGATCGCGGCGGCGATGATCACCTCCAGCAACGTGAATCCCGCCCGGCGGCCGGGCGCCGGCGGTATCGGATTTATCGTATAGGAACCGTGCTTCATGATTCGCTCCTGGCTTTTCTGGTTTATTCGATCGAGGTTATAGCGGTTTCCATTCGTCCAAGGGCCATGGATTCAGGATCGCGTAATTGTAACTGCGCGTCCGGCCCGTCAGCCGGACCACTTCGATGGTTTGGATCTTGTAGCGCTCGTTCGCGTCCTCTCCACTCCACTGCAACGTCTTGGATCCGGCCTTGCCGAGCGCGAATTTGTAATCGCCTGTTTGCCCCGTGATCGAAAACACTTCGCTGTCCCGCGCCAGGTGAATGACGGGGGCGATGGCGTTATAGGTGGTTCGGGATTCTTCCCCCTGAAAATACACCTTGGCTACGGTCCCCCGGGCGTTGAACTCGATGCAAAACGTCTGGGAATTGCCGTCCAATCCGGGGACGCGGCCATCCACGTCCGCCACCATGATCCCGTCCGGGAAATACGCCGTGTCCCCCACCGGATACGCGTTGCTGGTTTTGCCGGTGGGATCGGAACACCAGGCGCCCGTCTCGAAGGGGTATTCCTCGCAATGTTTGCCTTCCACCCAGACAGCCACCCGGGCAGTCCGCGGGCCGGTCATTTTATTGTTTGAGAATCCGTCCAGACGCCCGGCATCGATGACCACCCGCCGGGCGCGGCGCATGGCGATGGCGCTTTGACGGGCTTGACGCAGATTGGCATTCAAGATTTGAATGCCCGATTCCACCCGGCTGCTGGCCATCTGGGTCATATACCCGGCGGTCCCCAGGCCGACGAGTATGCCGATGATCCCAATGACCATCAGGATTTCAATCATGGAATATCCCGCTTCCCGGGAAGAACGTCCGGCAGCGCTTGTGGCGTGATTGTGGATCTCTCTCATGATTCCAAACCTTTGCGAAGCGTGAGGCATCCCGGAACTCGGGAGAGCACCGGCTATGGCGTCACGCTTTCCGCTCCATATCGCTTCGCTCAATATATCGTGCATTGCCCATGTTGTACGGCTTTTCGGATCCAGGAGGTATCCCCGGTGCGGCACGGGGCGGTCCCGCCTTGATCCTAAAGTAATTTTAAATTTTTATATTCACACGGGTTACACGTAGTTTCCGCTGGGGGTATCCGCTTATGGGAAATGCCTTCTCTCGTAAAGGAGAAGTGTAAAATAAGCGAATGAATTATCCACCCCAAGCCTCGTTTTCACCGGGAAATTTACCAAAAAAAATTTAGAAAAAATTTTTTGGAAAAATGATTCCCGTCTTTCTTCTCTCAATATCATGCAATGCCAGACAGTCGCGGGGTGGAGGAGCAGTATGATGAATAAAATCAACAAGTTAAGTTACTTAGGCCTCCTCCCCCTTTTCATTCGATCCAACTATATCATACCATCTGAAAACCATCAATTAAATTTGGGTCACTTTTACCTCACTCCCCTCATTTTATTAAAAAAATTTTGAAACAAAGACTGGTTCAAGAGGATATAAATTTTTTTGCCTATTTCTAGACTCATCTGAATTATGGTATGATAGACGGGTTATTGACCTTTCCTGCGTTCTGGTCATGAATAAGTTCCAGAAATGCGGGATGACCTTGCCAGTTCCCACGGCGTTTCGCTTGGCCCGGGAATATCGCCACAGGACCAAGGTAACCCACTCCTCGGAGAGGGATGGGAAGGGAAGTCCTAAAAGGGCGCTGTATTGGCATTTCGCACAAACGATGTAACCGTACCGTTCTAATATATTGGATCGAGGCTGAAAAAATCACTAAAATCTGAAACCAAATTCGAATACGCGAGGAGTTTCGCAAATGATGGATAATCTATTTCGAATTTTATTTCGATTTTTTCTGTTTGGGCTTTCCCTTTGCCTGTATCCTGCTTTCTCTGCGCCTGGAGTGGCCCAGAATTTTCTGCTCCAGGACGGCGCCACAATCGTCTTTTTAGGCGACAGTATTACTCAGGCCGGCGCCCAACCCGAGGGCTATTTGTCGTTGTTCCAACTTTTTTGCGATGTCAACGGCTACGAGGTCCAGGTGATCAACGCCGGAATCAGCGGACATAAATCGAGCGACATGCTGGCCCGGCTGCAAAAAGATGTTTTGGACCACAAGCCCACGTGGGTCAGCATATCATGCGGCGTGAACGATGTCTGGCATCAGTTTCTTCCCAACCATACCGGCGTCCCGCTCGAGGAGTACCAGAAAAATATGACCGAAATCGTGGACCGTTGCCTCCAGGCCGGCGCCAAGGTCTTGTTGCTGACTGCCACGCCTATCTTTGAAAAACTCGACAGCCCCGAAAACCAACTCTTGCGCGGTTACAACGAGTTTCTCCGCCGGTTGGCGCATGAGAAGAAACTGGTGCTTTGCGATCTCTACCAAATCATGGCAGAATGGTATCAGCAAAAACGGAACGAGGAAAACTTGCTGACCACGGACGGCGTCCATCTGAATCCCCGGGGAAACCGGATCATGGCGGCGGAAATCATCCGCGCTCTGGGAGCCGCCCCCCGCGAATTGAACGCCGCGAAACAACGGTGGGAATTGGTCAACAACCTGTAATCATGGAATGCGAGGGAGAATGATGAGCATGCCCAATCAAAAATCCGGCCGGCAACCGAATCGCCGGAGTTTTCTACAAACTGTTGCGGCAACAGGACTTAGTCTTCCTTTGACGCAAACCCTGCTGACCGCCGGAGCGGCTTCGGCTTCCCGGAAACGCAACATCATTTTTATCTTGATCGATGACATGCGTTTCGATTCCATGAGTTGCATGGGGCATCCCTTTCTCCAAACACCCAACCTCGACCGCTTGGCCAATGAGGGGGTGCTTTTCGATCACGCCTATGTCACAACCTCCCTCTGCTCGCCCAGCCGGGCCAGTATTCTCAGCGGCCAATATGCCCATACGCATGGGGTGCTCGACAACTCGACCCTGCTACCCGCGGACACGCCCATTTTTCCCATCGAACTGCAAAAACACGGCTATGAAACCGCCTATATCGGCAAGTGGCACATGGGCGGCAGCACTGACCAGCCCCGGCCGGGATTCGACCATTGGATCAGCTTCCGGGGCCAAGGCGTCTATAACAACCCCACGTTCAATATCAATGGCCAAAGCGTCAAGCGGGAAGGCTACATGACCGATCTGCTGACCGATTACGCCGTCGAGTATCTCCAGCGGGATCACGAAAAGCCCTTCTTCCTCTACCTGGGCCACAAGGCCGTGCACGCGGAATTTTATCCCGCCGAGCGGCACAAGGACGCCTTTGCCGATGTAAAAATCGAGTATCCCGCCTCCATGGCCAACACCGAAGAAAACTACCGGGGCAAGCCCCTCTGGGTCAAACGGCAACGGCACAGCTGGCACGGCGTGGATTACATGTACCACGACAGCACCTATTTCGACCGCTTTCTGCTCGACTATCACCGCACCATGCTGGCGGTGGACGATAGCGTCGGCCGGATTCTAGATACCTTGAGGGAAAAAGGCTTGCTTGAATCGACGTTGATCCTCTTCATGAGCGACAATGGCTTTCTCCATGGAGAGCACGGATTGATCGACAAGCGCTGCATGTATGAAGAATCCATCCGCGTTCCGCTTCTGGCCTATTGCCCGGAACTGATCCCGGCTGGACGGCGGATCAGCCGCGTCGCGCTGAATATCGATATCGCCCCCACCATTCTTGAAGCCGCGGGGGCGCCGGTGCCGGACACGGTGCAGGGACGATCGTTGCTCCCCCTGCTCCAAGGGAACGATGTCCCCTGGCGTGAGGCCATGCTCTATGAATATTTCTGGGAACGGGCGTTTCCCCAAACCCCGACGGTCTTCGGCGTGCGCACGGAACGTTATAAGTATATGAGTTATCATGGGATATTTGATTTAGATGAGTTGTATGACCTGGAGACCGATCCCCGGGAAATGCATAATCGCATCGACGATCCGGCCTACTTCGAGGTGAGGCAGGATATGATGAAACGCCTTGAACAACTCGTAAAACAATATGGAGCCACCATGGTTCCCCGCTTCAAGGCGTGAGGGAAAAAATAAGATGTCATCCTCCTAGAGGGTGAAAAGGAATAGCCGCAGGCGGGAACTTGCAGTTTCGTCCAGAATCAATATCAACCCCGGGATGGCTGAATACGTAACTATTTTTTTCGAATGAATAAATTTTACAGACTTTGATTTATGGAATGATTTGGAATGGAGACACTTCCCGATGCCCTCTCTGCCCTTTTCCCTGGGAAAGGGCCAGGGAGGGAGCAGCCTGGAGAGGGCGAAAGGCTTCTTGGCTCAACCATCGAGCAACTAGAGGAATAAATAGCATTTATGATTCTTTCAAGGCTTTAATATAGGAATGACACGCTCGAAAAAATCGGAGAAGAAAAAACGGATTACTGGCGCCAGTCCACATGTTCCTATACGGCCTGACGGGAAAGAAGACGCTGCGTCTTGGCCCTGGCTCCACGACCCCAGCGTTCCTTTCTGGGTTCAGCTCCTGAGACAGCCTTCCTGCTTCATCGGCGTCTTTCTCGGGATCGTTTTTTTGCTCTACCTTCCCGCATTGCAAGTCCCTCCCTACATGGACGATTACATCGCCATTTTCATGAATCCCCAGGTCACGGATCTTTCCAACCTCCGATACGTGATCAAGGATTATCTGGTGAACCGGGGACTCGTGCAGATCTCGCTTGCCCTGGAATGGTATCTTTTCCCGGGCAACTTGGCTGTCATGCATCTCGTCAATATCGCTTGGCATTTGCTGGCCGTGGGCTTGACGTGGATTGGCGTGAAAAATCTCTGGCGCCTGTTCTATTATCCCGATTCTTCCCATCATCCTTTCTCCGCCTATTTCGGTTTGATCGCCGCTCTCTTTTTCGGCATTCATCCCATTAACACGCAGCCCACCACGTATCTGATCGCCCGGGCGGATGTCATGGCCACGGTCTTTTTCCTTCTGGGCGTGATTCTAGCCTGCAAAATACTGATCCGCATCGAACAGAACCAATCCCGGGGCTTGCGGCTGACAGGCTGGCTCTTCGGACTATCCCTGGGTGTTGGAATGCTGACCGCGGCCGGATTGGGGTGCAAGGAGATTATCGTGACCTTGCCGGCGGTAGTTTTACTGCAGCTCGTTCTGTTTTGGCGGGGCAAACCGCTTCGCGTGATTTTCGTCCGCGCTTTTCTCTACGGTTTGCCCATGATCGCGGCAGTGGCGGGATATTTGGTTTTCCGGATTCTGGTTCTGGGCGCGGTTTTTGGCTTTTCCGACGTAGAAGCCCGTTCCCCGCTGGAAAATCTCCTGACGCAAATCTGCATTATCGTTCTCTATTATCTTCCCCGTGTCTTTTTGCCCTTCAAACTGCTGTTCGTGCCCAGCTTTCCTCCAGTGGAAAGTTGGACCGATCCGCGTTTGTATTTTTCCCTCGCGGTCATTCTTACCCTTGTGGGCACTGCCGCGTATTTCTTACGGAAGCGGCCGGAAATCGGATTTGGCATCCTGTGGTTTTTCCTCACCCTGGCGCCCACATCGTCATTTATTCCTCTCTGGGACCTGATCGCCGAACGGCGGCTCTATTTGCCCCTTATCGGAGTGGGGATAGCCGTGGAGTCGATCGTTTGGATGGCTTGGCAAAACCGCAATCCGGTTGTTCAAAAGCGGACCGTGGCGTTTTTCGCCGCGTTCACTGTGCTTTTTGGTTACCTGACAGTGCGCCGCAACTTCGATTATCTGGATCCGGTTCAATTCTGGTACCGCGAAGTGAAATACTCGCCGGATAGCCTGTCTCCCGTGCACAGTTTAATCTACAAATTGGTGGACGAAGGGCGGCATCAGGAGGCGGTCGAAGCTTTCAAGCAAATTGATTGGTCAAAAATCAAACATAAAAAATACATCAGCGGCGAACGGCTGGATTTTCTCATCCGTTTCATGCTGATCCATGACATCGATCTCGAACAGGCCGTCCGCTTGGCTGAATCCCACGTCAGCCTCCACCCGGAAACCGCCCGTTTCCTTGTCACCTTGCAGTACGCGTATATGAAACAAAACCGGCTGGAAGAGGCCCGGGCGGTGGTGCAAAAAACATTGCGGCTCGTTCCGTGGGATCTGGAAAGTTTGGTCAACCAAGCGACCTTGCATCTGCTAGCCAATGAAAACGAAAAGGCTCTTGAATCGCTGCAACTGGCAGTGAAATATCATCCCAACGATACCATGGGGTGGTCGCACCTGGCGGATCTATACGACCGGATGGGGAAAGATTCCAGCGAAATCCGGCAAAAGATCGAAACGTTGCAAAAGCGGATGCCCGCGCAATTTCGCAATACCCGGGATTATGCGGTCACCGTAGGAGGAAACACTCCTTAACCGGAATCAAAGTAATCAATTCCCTTTCCCCCTGGGAGAGGGTCCCCTTGTTAGGGCGAAAAACTAGAGCGAATAGCAGCCCTTCTCTGCCATCGAGCCAATGGATGACTTCTCCCTTGTCTATAGCCGGAAAATGTTGCACAAAATAACAAAAATTATGAATATGATAAATTTATTTTAATGATTTGAATCGATTGTATGGACTAATCCGTCAAGGAAAATGGACGCAGGTGCTTGATCCCAATCCGCAAGCACTATATCATCAAGATGATTCTGCAAATCCGATAGGAAGCCGTTCGCTTCTGGAAACACCGATCCGTATGGATGCGATCGACACCGTCTATAATTTCGAGTCGTTTGACTCCGATCTGCAATGGTGGGTTGTCCATATGAAACCACACCAGGAGCGTAAACTTTCGCAGGACCTTCGTGCGGTCCAAATCCCGTATTTCTTGCCTATGGTCGACCGGCACCGGAAAATCAAGAACCGCCGGAGGTTGACGAAGGTTCCCCTGTTTCCCGGCTATCTGTTTTTCGGTGGCGGCCAACAGGAACGGCGTGCCGTCGTGCAGACCGGCCGCACCGCCCGCGTTATCGAAGTGGATAACCAGGAACAACTCAAACACGAATTGCAACAGGTTCTGCGGGCGCTTCATTCGGGATTGAAAATCGATCCCTACAAGGCCTTGAAAACCGGAATTTTGTGCCGGATCGTGTCCGGACCGGGCATGGGCTTGATCGGAAAAGTGATCAAGCGCTCAGGGAAATGCCGGGTGATTCTGGATGTTGAAACCATTGGCCAAAGCATTACGATAGAGGTCGACGCCGAGCACGTCGAAATCATGTAAACCTCGGCGCCGCGGGTGGTCGAAACGATATAAGTTATTTAGAATCAGTAAGTTAGTCATGGTAAAACGGGTTACCATGATGGGGGCGAAGCCTGTCCCTGTTCCAAAAATAAACCATTCTGAAAATATAAATTAATATTATGTAAATTAATTGACCTAGGCGGATTCATGAATCAAAAATCGACCAAGACCGCGCCCCAAAAATCCCCCAATTCTCAATCGCCCGTTGAGACTCCCGCTTCTCCTCTCCGGCATCCACCCCGGGATGAAAACGAGTATCCTGAAAGCGGCCGGTTGCGGGAGGAAGAGGATTTTTTCATCGATGAATCCCTCGTCCGCCTTGTCAGCATCCTGATGCCGCGGATGAGATCCATCATCCTGGTTTCCTGCCTGGCGGCGGCCGTGGTGGGTGCTTACTTGTTCTTCTCTCCCCGGCTCTATGTCTGCACGGCCGTCATCGCTCCCGATGTCATGCGGGATTTGACCTCGATTGATCTAGTTCAATTGAAATCAGCGGATACAGAGACTCTAAGCCTGCCCTTCGCGTCCCAACTCAGCCAGATCAAAACACTGGCGGAATCCTCCCAGGTCAAGCGGGGGATTATCAACAAGAACAACTTGCTGACCCGGTGGGAATGTGTAGACGAACGGGATTGCCTGAAAAAATTGAACAATGTCTATTCCGTACGGGAAATCCGGCAGGTGGGATTGGAATTGAAAGCCGAAACCCCGGATCCCACACTGAGCGAGGTCATCGTCAACGCGGGGATCGACGAAACCAACGGCTATTTCAAAGACCTCATGCGGAAGCGCGCGGAAGAATCCGTTTTGCAAATCAAAAAATGGATCGATGACGTCACCAAAGCCATCCAAGTCATTTCATCGGAATACATCCAATTCGCTTCGCGGAACAACATCACCGACCTGGGGAACCAGTTCACGGCCGGAACCGCCTTGCTGGGCAAACTGAAGCAAGACATCCTAACTGCGGAAAACGAACTCATCCGCAAGCGGGAAGAACTAGGTGAAGGCAACGTGCAACTCATCCCTCTCCAGAAAACCTTGGAGACCATGCGCGAATCCCTCCAGCGGTTGTTGGAAGGGAAAGATGAAGATGGCGTTTTTCCCGCCCTTTCCGATTATGAAAACTTGAAATTCAAAGTGGATGACTACCAGCAACAACTCGCGATGCTGCGGAGCCGGGCCGAATTGTTCAACAAACAACTGGCCGCCGCGCAGATCGAGGCCCAAAAACAGGCCCGCTCGATCATGATCTTGGATGAACCCTTTGTCGAACCGGCCAGCAAAGGAACGGTTAAATTTTCTGTCCTGACCTTCATCGGCGTCTTTTTCTTCGCCTGTCTGTTCATCGTCATGAAAGAGTATTGGAAAACCCTGCGGGAATACGTCAAGGGTTAAGATACCGATTTACCGGGCTTGCGTGCAGCATTGATGCGCCATCGGCGCGGCATGAGAATAGCCCGGGGCGTAAACCCTGGGAGATAAAAAACGGGAGCAATGAAGGCTCATCTGGGAATTGCGTCCTTTTTTAAGTTTGTCCGTCTGTTTTTCTATCAGCCTGGCCGGCAGATTTATCCCCCAATCCCCTCTCCCTCCGGGAGAGGGTCAGGGTGAGGGAAATCCTCTACAAATGAAATCGAAAATTCGTTCTTATCCGTTTGAATTCTTATCCGTATAAATCTTATCCGTATAAAATAGTCACGCTGTTCACATGAGGCCCATCCGGCTTTTCCATGGAGTATCGTTCGGGCTGTGTTTGTGGTACCTCCTTTCCTACGTGCTCCAACCGTTTCCCGCGAATGGGATCGCCGCGGTTTTAATCGCCCTCTTGACCGCTTTGGCATGCCGCCATCCGGGGCAGGGAGCCGTCACCGCCATTTTTCTGACGCCCCTGACCCTCTCCCTGGGCAGGCATCTGACCATATATTTAGGGGACAATGCGCCGCCATATCTGCCTTACGCGGAGATCGTTTTGGTCTCGGTTTTATGGGGCTGGACTTGGAAGGTGGTTTTGGGCGATATCGCGCCCAAACGGTTCCCTCTTGCGCCAAAAGCCCGCACTCCCGCCGAACGGCTGCTGCTGGGAATTTTCGGCCTGTGGGCGATTCTGGCGGTAACGGGGATATTTCCAGCCTTGTACCGGAATTTGGCCACCTCCCCCCCAATCCCGCTCCCACTCCTGGCGGTCAAGTTGGCGTTCGCCCCGGTATGGGGCATGGCGGACGAGTTTTTCCCGCTCACCGTCGCCCTGCGGGTGCTGCTGGCGCTGAGTTTCGTGTATTTCGGGCAGCGGTTGATCGATCAAGAATGGGTGCTTCCCCGTTTGATCCGGGCGTTTTGCATTTCGATGGCGGTGGTGGTGGTGTACGCGATTATCCAGGCCGCCTTTGGAGTGGGATATTCCAAGGGAGGAAATCCGGCGTATTACATCCAGAGCACTTTCCACGAAAACGAGGCGTTTGCCAGTTTTTGCCTGGTCGCGTTGGCCATGACCGCAGGGCAAACACCGCAAGGCCGGTTTTCCTTTTCCTCCTTCCTCCGGATTCTGCTAAGTGGCTTGTACATTTTGGGCATCCTGTTATCCGCTTCCCGCGCCGTGATGATTCTGGGCGTGGTTTTGGGCGCGGCTTATTTGGGCTTGAAAGTGTGGAAAGAGCCGGTGGCCCTGCGGCGGCAATGGCAATGGGGCTTGGCCGCCCTGGTATTCGTCTCGTTGATCTGGGCTTCGGCTTCCGCCCTCTCCCCTCGGATTACGGACAAGATCGAACGCCTGACCAACGATCTGGCCGTCACTCAGCAATATTTCACCGAGGAAGATTACAAATCACCCGGTTCGTCCTTGACGTTGGTTGCCCGCTTCAAATTGTGGCAAGCAGCCCTCAATATGTTCAAAGATTCTTTCGGTGCGGGAATGGGTACGGGGACGTACTACCGCCTCACGGGATTTCCCCTCTACCAAGCGATCCCTATCATGGAAAACAATCATTTTTATTGGTTGCAATTGCCCTCCGAATTGGGATGGCCGGCGCTGGGGGTCGCCGGGGGATTATTGATGATCCCGCTCTGGCTGTGGAGTAACGGTTCGGTGGCGCTGCGAGGGATTTCATTGGGTTTGATCACCTTCTGGTTCTGCAATGGGGTGGGACAATCCCTCCTGCAACAGGAAATTTTATGGCTTTTCGCGCTCCTTCTGGGAACCGGCCTCGCGGGACCGCTGCCCCGTTTTCTGGCGGATGGCCTGACCCGGCTGGCTAAACCCGCCGCGCTTTTCCTCCTCGCGGGTTTCATGCTCATCTCCCAGGGAACCTTATGGGCGCTTTCGCTCACGGAAGCCCGCCTGGCCGGCCTGGGGATTCAAAATACCCTCAGCGAAACCTATGGGTATGGCTTCGATGACAACGGACACCGGTTTTTGCTCGCCGGCCGGATCTTACGGGAGAAAATATACATGCCTTCCTCCCCGGCGACGGTCGAATTCCGCCTCCGGTCCGCGTTGGAAACGGTCAGCCCGGACAATCCCCAATATGTGAAAGTAAATATTGTCGATTCATACAACCGCATCGTGGCCGGCGGCGGGGTGAATCTCACATCGCCGGACCGTATCGAGAGCCTGTTCGTGACCGTCCCGGGCCACGAGGGTGAAATCCTTAACGTTTTGATCCTCCCGGAAAAAGTGGCTTGGCAAGGCAATTTCCTGCGCAGCCAATCCCGCCACGCCGCGGGGATACGGTATTACGGCTTCCGGCACGTCTACCCGGAAAAACCGTAATCATCGATAAACACTACTCCCAAATCCCCTCTCTCTGCGGGAGAGAACCTTCGGATTCCCCTTTCCTTCTGGGAAAGGGAAGGGTGAGGGAAACTCGCAAAAGCCGGAATCCACCATTGTTCTGCTATGAGTAAACAGATCCGGTAAAACAAACTAAAGTTTTTGGTGTATCTACAATTGGTGTCAATGGAACGTTGGGAATGGAGTGGAACCCGTGCATAAAGTCAAAATAGCCTGCGTCGGTTTGGGCGGTTGGGGGAAGAATATTTTGCGCGTGAGCAGTCAAATTCCAAACGCGGATCTAAAGGCGATTTGCGATACCAACTCCTCTGTTTTACAAAAGTTTTCGCCGCAATATCCGAACGCGAAACCCTATGCTTCCTATGATGATCTACTTTCTGAAGAAAATCTCGACGCCGTCTTATTAGCCACCCCGGCTCCGCAACACTTTGCGATGGCTTCGGCGGCGATTCAGGCCGGCAAACACGTTTACGTCGAAAAACCCATGACCTTGACGGCGGCCGAGGCCGAAACCTTGGTCCAGCAAGCCGAGGCGGCCGGCCGGACATTGATGGTAGGGCATTTGCTGGAATACCACCCGGCCGTCCAGTATCTGAAATCCTTGATTGAAAGCGGTGAACTGGGCGATTTGCTCTATCTGTACTCCAAACGCCTCAATCTTGGTGTGGTCCGCAACGATGAAAACGCCCTCTGGTCGCTAGCTCCTCATGATATTTCTGTTATTCTCTATTTATTGGATTGCGAACCCGAGAGAGTCACCGCCTCCGGCCAGGCCTTGTTGCAACCGGGAATCGAAGACGTGGTGTTCGTCTATCTCCAATTTCCTCAAGGCCGTATGGCGCAAATCCATGTCTCCTGGCTCGACCCGCATAAGGAACGGAAATTGGTTGTGGTGGGTTCCAAAAAAATGGCGGTGTTCGACGACATGCACCCCAGCGAAAAAATCCGGGTGTATGACAAAAGCGCGACCGTTCAATGGTCCAACGCCAACAGCATCGAAGCCATATCCGTCCGGCATGGCGAAATCCATATCCCGGTCATCGATACCTATGAACCGTTGAACAAGGAACTGCAGCATTTTGTGGATTGCGTGCAAACCGGACAAACGCCCCGCAGCGACGGCCGCGACGGCCTGCGGGTGATTCGAGTGTTAGAAAAAGCGGGCCAATCGCTGAAAGCGAATGGGGAGATGGTTTTGGTATAGCCGGCTTCTGGATGCGCGCCGGGAAATGTGAGTGTGTGGCATGACACATCCTGCGAATAACTTCTTTGTTCATGAATCCGCCTATGTGGATGAACCCTGTGAAATCGGCGAAGGCACCAAAATTTGGCATTTTTGCCATATCATGAAAAACGCCCGGATCGGCCGGCGCTGCATTTTAGGGCAAAACGTTCATGTCGCGAGTGACGTGATCATTGGCGACAATGTGAAAATCCAAAACAATGTTTCCTTGTATACCGGCTGTATCATCGAGGACGATGTCTTTCTCGGCCCTTCCTGCGTTTTGACAAACGTGACCAATCCCCGCAGCCAGATCGTCCGTCATCATTTGTATGAACAAACGCTGATCCGGCGGGGCGCGTCCGTGGGCGCCAACGCCACCATTGTCTGCGGCCATACCATCGGCCGGTACGCTTTTATCGCCGCGGGGGCTGTCGTGACCAGTGATGTTCCCGATTACGCCCTCATGATCGGGGTCCCGGCGCGCCGGGCCGGATGGATGAGCCGTCACGGCCACCGTCTGCCCCGGCCGGACGGGGATGGAATCATGACGTGCCCCGAAAGCGGTTGGCGGTACCGTGAAATCGAACCAGCCATCGTCCGGTGCCTCGACTGGCCGGAAGATCAGGCTCTGGGAGACAGTTAACGAGGATAACGAATTACCATCATGGCCAAAACCGTACTGGATTTGAACAAAACGGAATGGAATACCTATTATCCAGGGTATCACTATCCCAAAGCGGAATGGTTTGATAGTCAGTCTTTGAGATTGCGTAAGCAACAGGCGTTAAGGATTGCTAAACAAGCTTCTCGCATCCTGCGGAATCAGTTTGGAGCACGAAAAGTAGTCCTATTCGGCTCTGTCACTCGGAAAGACGATTTTGGCCCGTGGTCAGATATCGATCTCGCGGCATGGGATATCCCCCCGGATCGGTTTTTCATTGCAATTGCCGCTGTGACCGGTTTGAGTGGAGATTTCAAAATTGATTTAGTCGATCCGTTATCATGTAAACCTCTGCTTCGAGAATGCATTGAACGGGAAGGTGTCGAAATCTGAACGACCGGTTGTTGCGTATCGCAAGGCGTATTCGATCTGTCTTAGCCGATCTGGATCGGTTAACAGGACGTGTTTCGGAAGGGTGGCGGCGATTTCAACAATCATCCGATGACTATTATCTTGATGGCGTGGCTCTCAACATGCATGGCTTTTATGCTGGATTAGAGCGAATTTTCGAATTGATAGCCATTCACGTTGATGGATTCCGGCCCGCGGGAGAAAATTGGCATCAAACCTTGTTGATTCGAATGGCCACGGAACAGCCATCGGTGCGTCCCGCCGTGATCTCGGAATCTCTCCATGAACAATTGAATGAGTATCGGGGCTTCCGGCATGTGGTTCGAAATGTATATTCTTTTGAATTTGAATCCGCGAAAATCCAGAAAATGGTAGTTCAATTACCCTCGGTATATAATCAGGTCCGCAATGAACTTGAAGCATTCACCGTTTTTTTGGAGCAACGCGCCTGATCTATACTAACTAAAGAGTGCAACCATGACCCCAACCCCAACCACCCTGTCCGTCCCCCTGCTGGACCTCCAGGCGCAATATCGCGCGATCCGCGATGAAATCCACACCGCCATCGGCCAAGTCCTGGAATCCCAGCATTTCATTCTCGGCCCGGAAGTGCAGGCGCTGGAACGCGAAATCGCGGAATATTCCCAATGCCGCTTCGGCGTGGGCGTCTCGTCCGGAACCGACGCGCTGCTCATCGCCCTGATGGCCCTGGATATCCAGCCCGGCGATGAAGTCATCACCACGCCCTACACCTTCTTCGCCACCGCCGGGGTCATCCACCGCCTCGGCGCCAAACCGGTCTTCGTGGATATCGAACCGGACACCTACAATATCGATCCCGCGTTGATCGAACCGGCCGTCACCCCCAAAACCAAGGCCATCATCCCCGTTCACCTCTACGGCCAATGCGCGGAAATGAATCCCATCCTGGACATCGCGCGGCGGCATAATCTGTTTGTCATCGAGGACGCCGCCCAGGCCATCGGCGCCGAGTACCAGGGACGCCGCGCCGGATCGATGGGAACCATCGGCTGCTTCTCCTTCTTCCCCTCCAAAAATCTGGGCGGCTACGGCGACGGCGGCATGGTGGTCACCCAGGATGAATCCCTGGCTGAGAGACTCAAAATGCTCCGCGTCCACGGTTCCAAGCCGAAATATTACCACAGCCTCGTGGGCGGCAACTTCCGCCTCGACGCGCTGCAAGCAGCCATCGTGCGCGTGAAACTGCGCCATCTGGACGAATGGACCGCCGCCCGCCAGCGCAACGCCCGGACATACGACGCCTTGTTCGAAGAAGCCGGCCTGGCGGGAACGAAAATCAAATTGCCCGCCGTTAAACAAAACCGGCATATCTTCAATCAATACGTGATCCAGGTCGAAAACCGCGACGCCCTGATGGCTCACCTGAAACAGAACGGCATCGGGACCGAGATCTATTACCCCGTGCCCATGCACCTCCAGAAATGTTTCGCGCGCCTGGGCTACTCCGGGGGCAGCCTGCCCGTCAGCGAACACGCGGCGAACACCACCCTGGCCTTGCCCATCTACCCCGAACTCACCGCGGAACAACAAGAAATGGTGGTGAAACGGATCGCGGAATGGTAAACGGATACTATGACAAGTTTCTCCGAATTGATTTTTGAAGTAAAAGAGGATGAAGTGGATGGCGGTTTTGTAACTTCCGCCCTGGGTGTAGGTATTCACACGCAGGGTGAAATCATCGAAGATTTGAAGAAAAATATCAAAGATGCCATCGATTGTTATTTTGACGATCCCCAAGCAAAACCTACGCGGGTCCGTTTGCATCAAGTTCCGTTTGCATCAAGTGAAGGATGAGATTTCTTCCTTTTGAAAACACCTCCCGTGGAATCAACCGCCGCCACCCCTAAATCCTCCTCCTTCGCCGGGGACGTGTTCAAACTGGTCTCCGGCACGACCATCGCCCAAGGACTGATGGTGCTGGCCTCGCCCTTTCTGGCGCGGTTGTACACACCGGAGGATTTCGGCACACTGGCGATCTATCTCTCCATCACCAGCATCGTGGGTGTCATCGCCTGCCTGCGTTACGAACTGGCCATCATGCTTCCCGAGTCGGATGAGGAAGCCGCCAATCTCCTGGCCGTAAGCCTGGGTTTCTCTCTCATAGTCACGTGCTTGACCACTCTCGCGATCGGGTGGGGAGGAGAAACCTTGCTGGGCTGGCTTAACGCTCCCGGCCTGAAGCCGTACCTCTGGTTGATTCCCGTGACCGTCCTGCTGGATGGGGTGTTCCAAGCCTTGAACTACTGGAACTCGCGTACCAAGCAATTCGGCCGCCTGTCAATCGCCCGGGTGACCAGCTCGGCCGCGACGGTCTCCACGCAACTGGGCGCGGGATACGCCGGCTACGCCACCGGCGGGAGCCTTATCGGGGCCAACGTGGTGGGCAAGACCATCTCCACGGCCGTCCTCGGCGAGCAAATCTGGCGCGACGACCGGGCCACTTTCTGGAAAGCCATCCGCTGGCAAGGAATGGCCAGGGGGGGGAGGAGATATAAGAAGTTCCCGATGATAAGCACGTGGTCAACACTATTAAACACGACCTCTTCTCAATTGCCGGCTTTATTGCTCTCGGTGTTTTTTTCTTCGTCAGTTGTGGGATTCTATTCCCTAGGCCATCGAATATTAAGTATGCCGATGAGTTTGATAGGTGCTGCGATTGGACAGGTTTTTTTTCAACGGGCAGCAATAGCCAAAAAGGAAGGTACAATATCATTACTTGTAGATATTACCTTTCGTCGCTTGTTGATGATCGGCCTGTTTCCGATGCTGCTACTTACAGTAATTGGTAAGGACTTTTGTATAGTGGTTTTTGGATTGAATTGGTCTGAAGCTGGTGTGTACATCCAAATAATGAGCTTATGGATATTTATGCAATTTATTTCTGCGCCATTAGCTTCATTAATAAATATTTTCGAAAAATTAGAGGTGGCTTTTTTCATACAATTATTTTTGTTAGCGACTCGTTTTCTTTCATTATTCCTGGGAGGAGTATTTGATAGTGTGTATTTGACCTTATTATTATTTACTGCTAGTGGGGTTATTATATACGGATACTTGTTTATTTGGATATTGATAATATCAGGAAACTCATTTACTCGATACATCGTTCTTATTGGAAATAATTCCTTGTATTTTCTTCCACTTGGATTGTTGTTAGTAATTATGAAATTATACAAATTTGAGTCTAGAGATGTTTTGCTTGTTTCTCTAGCTATAGTCCTTCTTTATTATATTTATAGCTTTGACTTTCTGAATTATTCATTCAACAAAACAAGAACATGATACTTGAACATGAAATACAAGAACTTGTTTGGGATTCCATTCTGCGATTGGAAAAGTGGGTTGATTCAAATGGATGGGATGGATACGATCCGTATGACATTAAATCAATACCTTTGTATCGATACCTTTTCACTAATAAAAATCGTTCATTAATACTTAAGTTCACAAGATATCCTATCATTATTTTTGAAAATCTTTTTCCTATTCAAATACGCAAATTATTAGGTGTTAAGAAACATATAAATCCTCTTGCGATGGCGCTTTTCGCTAAATCTTATTTTAATTTATTGAGTATAACAGGAATAAATAGCTTTAGAGAAAAGGCTTTCCATTGCTTGAATTGGTTGGAAGAAAATGCAAGTAGCGAATATTGTGGGGTAGGATGGGGACACTGCTTTGATTGGGATAGTGTTGTTTTCTTTCCTTCTGGGACTCCATTTTCTACCGTAAGTTGTGCTGCCGGTGATGCATTCTGGGAAGCTTATAAAACAGAAAATTATGAAAAAGGGATTAATTTTTGCATTAAAATATGTGAGCATTTTTTAAATGATTATAGAATAACTCACAATGATAAATATTCAATTTGCTTTAGTTATTCTCCATTAGATGATTTTTGCATTCACAATTCCAACTTAATGATAGCTGAATTTCTGACTCGAATAGGTATTGAAATTGGTAATAATGACTATATTGATATAGGTATGAAAGCTGCACAATATGCCCTAGATGAGCAAAATTCTGATGGTTCTATTTATTATTGGGGGAAGAAACAAAATCATAATAATCCAAATCATATTGATGGATATCACAGCGGCTTTGAAATACGTTGCTTATATAGAATGTGGAAATTGACGAATGAAGAGAAATTTAAGTTAAGTTTATTGAATTATTTTGATTATTATAAAAATAATCTGCTTTTCAAAATGCATAATTCAGTGATCCCCAAAATACGTCCTGATCGTGTGTATCCAATTGATATACACGCTTGTGCTGAAGCCATATTGTGCAATGTTGTCTTATCAAATGATTTTAGCGAATCAGATCAATTATTATCAGAATTGCTACCTTGGATCATCAGAAATATGCAGGAAAAAAATGGATGGTTCATTTATAAAATTGTGAAAATTATGAATTTTGAATATAAGATATCCATTCCTTTCATAAGATGGGGACAAGCATTAATGTTGCTAAGTTTAAGTGAATTTATGAAATCTAAGGTAAAAGCGAAAGTCAATATACCTTACCTATAATTATTACATTCACATTTCTGAATAATTTCCATGATAAAAGTAAAATAATGGAAAAAAAGCGTAGTATATATGATGAGTCCATTTTACCTAAATCAATGTATTTAAATGATCAATATTTTTCATTTATACAGATCATGAGCTTTATTGAACAAATATGGCTAGTCCGCGAGCTTAAACCGGCAACAGTTCTTGAGATTGGCATAGGGAACGGATTTGTTTCTAATTATTTAAAATCAATTGGCATATCGGTATTGACATATGATATCAATCCCAATCTTGAACCCGATATCGTTGGATCGATTGATGATTTAGGAAAACATTTCCAAGATAGGACATTTGACATGGTCCTATGTGCGGAGGTTTTGGAGCATACCGAATTCGAAAATTTCGAAAAATACATTCAAAATATTTCAAAAATCAGTACTCACGCGATCATTACAATTCCTCGTGCTCAAAAGTTGTTTCTAAATTTCCAATGGTATATACAATTGCCGTTCGTGGGATCCAAATTACTAGGTTTTTCATTAGCCAGAAGAACATTTCATATATCTAAATCTCATCAATGGGAGATAGATTCATCTTTAAATACATCCATGAATCAAATAAAAAAAATAATTTCAAAATATTTTACAATTGTTCGTTATGGGAAAATGAGATTTGCATCTTACCAACTATATTTTATTCTAAGAAGAATATAATCATTAGTGATATTCTTATGGATGGGATTTTAATATGCCTATAATTTTGATAATATCTTTTTCCGAGATACGGCGTGATCCTCGGGTCTTGAGGCAAATACGTACTCTGAATAATCAATACCAAATTACTGTTGCAGGATTTGGCTGCAAGCCTGATCTCAACATAAAATACATTAAGTTTAATAATATAAGAAAGACATTTTGGCAAAAGTTAGTTCTCGTCATTCAATATCTTTTAAAAAGTTATGAACAAATCTATTGGCATAATTCGTGTGTTCGAAGTGGGGTGGAAAAGATAATTAATCAGAAATTTGATCTTGTTATTGCAAATGATGTCGAAACTCTTCCGTTGGCCCTTAAACTAGCATCCGGTAGACCGGTATTGCTTGATGCCCATGAATATGCACCAAGGCAGTTTGAAGACCGATTACTTTGGCGGATGATTGTTATGCCTTATAAAAATTATATATGTAAAACATACCTGCCTCGTGTTTCGGGAATGATCACCGTTTGCGAAGGAATTGCGAAAGAGTACCTACGAGTATATAAGGTAAACTCAAGAGTAATAACAAATGCACCCTATCGTGAAAATTTGAACCCTTCTCCTATTCAAAATGCAACAATACGTATAATTCATCATGGCGGAACCAATCCATCTAGAAAACAAGAAAAAATGATTAAATTGATGGAATACTTGGATGATCGATATACTTTGGATTTTATGCTGATGCCATCTAAACCAAAATATCTTACAAAATTGAGAAAACTGGCTGCGAATAATAAAAGAATTCGTTTTGTTGAACCTGTTCCTATGCCACATATATGCCAAAGAATAAATGAATATGATATCGGATTATATATCTTGGAGCCAAATGGTTTTAATCAAATGCATTCATTACCGAATAAATTATTTGAATATATACAAGCAAGACTTGCGGTTGCTATTGGACCTTCTCCTGAAATGGCAAACATTGTAAATCGTTACAAACTAGGTGTAGTTGCAAAATCATTTGATCCAAGAGATCTTGCGAATATATTAAATTCTCTATCAAGTCAAGACATTAAAAAATTTAAAGAAGCAAGCCATCGAGCAGCAGATGAACTATGTTTTGAAGTAAATGCTAATATTTTGTTAAAAGAAATTGAAAGATTATTAATGAAAGTTCCATCACCATGCGCTTCCTGACCGTCCTCGGTGCGCGGCCCCAGTTCATCAAGGCGGCCGCCGTCACCCGCGCCATCGCCGAACATAACCGGAACCACCCGGAACGCCCCATCCACGAGGAAATCATCCACACCGGCCAGCACTACGACCACGGCATGAGCCAGGTGTTTTTCGACGAAATGGAAATCCCCGCGCCCGCCGCCAACCTCAACATCGGCTCGGGACCGCACGGCGCCATGACCGGCGCCATGCTCGCGGGACTGGAACGCGAAATGCTCCATCGCCGGCCGGACCGGGTCCTCGTGTACGGCGATACCAATTCCACCCTCGCCGGAGCGCTGGCCGCGGCCAAACTCCATATCCCGGTCGCGCACGTCGAAGCCGGCCTGCGCAGTTTCAACCGCGCCATGCCCGAGGAAATCAACCGGATCGTCGCTGATCACGTCGCGGATCTCCTCCTCTGCCCCTCCGAAAACGCCCGGCGGCAGTTGGAACGCGAAGGCATAACGCGCGGCGCGCATGTCATCGGCGATGTCATGTACGACGCGTTTCTGCATTACCAGGCGAAAGCCATCGTCCCCGGCCGGCCCGGCCCCTTCGCCCTGGCCACCATCCACCGCGCCGAGAACACCGACGACCCCGCGCGCCTCGCGAACATCCTCCACGCGCTCGAGCGCTCGCCCGTTCCGGTGGTGCTCCCTCTCCACCCCCGCACACGAAAAATCCTGGATCATCAGGGCATCCGCCCCAACCACAGGGTCGAACTGCGAGAACCGCTCTCCTATTTCGACATACTGGGCCACCTGCGGGCCTGCGCCTTTGTGATCACCGACTCGGGCGGCCTGCAAAAAGAGGCCTACTTCGCCGGGAAAAAATGCATCACCGCCCGCGACCAAACCGAATGGGTGGAACTGACCGCCCTGGACGCCAACCGCCTCGGCGGCGATCTGTCCGGGGACGTGGATGCGCTCTTCGCGTGGGCCTTGTCCCCCGGCGTGTTCCATGAAACACTATACGGAGACGGCCGGGCATCCGTAAAATGCGTCGAAATTCTGTTGAATGCCGGATTTCAGCAGGATGTATAATTTCAGCAGGATGTATATTCATAATGTCAAGGAGTTAGAAGAATGCTATTTTTACTTAAAAATCATAGCGTGCTAAGTTGGAATACTCTGCTGTTGCTGGCCGCCTTCTTGCTGGCGGCGGGTTGCGGCCCGGCCTCCCCGGGCAGCGGACAGAGCCAGCCACCGGCCGCGGCCGCCACACAACCGGCCGCGGAGACCGTGACCCAGGCCACCGGACCGGTTCCCGAAACCCTGTGGGACAAGCGGGCGGATTACGAGAAAGAAGGCCAGGTGGTCCTCTTCACCGACTGCGGACTCTACAAAGGCGACACCGACGAACTCACCGGCGCCAAATGCGAATTCAAAGACGGCCGATGGGTCCTCCTGGAACCCAAACTGGAGCCAAAAGATAATTTATTGTTTGACCTAGAAAAAAATATAGCTAAATCTGGTCATATTAAAATTATCAATCTGGAAGGTAGTTTTTTGCCGAATTGCTTTGTTAAAAGATACAATTCTAGTCCAGCGAATATTGTAGGTGAAATTGTTAGCGGTGGCTATTCCCCTTATGCCATTAGAGGCGATTTTTCGGGTGGCAATGCAAGGATAACTATTGATGTGCCTAATTCGAATTTGCCAGTTTTTCAAAAAGGAGGCTTCTACACAATAATCTATACACTAAATCTAACTACAAGTGATGATCTAACCATTGAACCTATAGTATCAATATATTCAAATAATGATAATCAAACCAAACACCGTTATTTAAAACCAAAAATGATTTCATTAACAAAATCTAGATATAAATATGAATTTAATCTTAATGATTATCGTAATTTAAATAATTTAATGTTTTTATTGAGTATAAAAGGCATTGGAAATTTTGTTATCAATGATTTGTGCCTAATCCGTGGTTACCTGCCCTTTGAAATATGATAAGATATCCTTCCTACTGTGATGAAATTGCTCATTATCACCTATAATTTTCCACCACTCAATGTAATATCGTCTCATCGTTTCAATGAGTTGAGCTGTTTTTTACGTGATCATGGAATAACATCCTGGATTCTAACGACCCACTCCATCGGTACTCTGGTTAGCAAAGTTCCCGAAGAAAATATTATCCGAATCGGTTTCAATCATAAAAATAATGAGAAATCTCAGGAAATTCATGGTTGGATTGGGTTGTTAAGAAATATCGTCATGAAGTTAAAATGCCGTTCAAAAATTTTTGATTATTCATTACGTTGGTATTGGGCGGTTCAACGATCCTTAAAACAATATGCCCCCATTTTTTCACAAATGGATTTTATTATCGGTTCATATGGTCCAGCGGCCCCTTTCTTTATTGCAAATGATATTTCAAGGAAATTTAAAATTCCATGGATTGCGGATTATCGCGATCTTTGTTCTCTGGGGCAGCTGCATTATTCAAATCAATTGTTGAGTTATTTTGATAGGTTAATGGAGGAGAAGCTAATTCGTAATACCGTTGGCTTGCTAACGATCAGCAATCATTTGGCAAGTATTTTGTATTCATTTTTTCATAAATGTAGTTATGTAATTTACAATGGTTGGAATCAGTCAGACTTGCATGATGATACTGCACCGTTACATGATCGGCTCAATCAGAATGGACAGTATTTGTTTTATGGTGGTACTATAAATGAGAATCGTATTCCTTCCATATTAATGGTATTGAATGCGATGAGAATGCATCCAGATTTGTTCATTAAATTGCGTTCCTTAGGACCTAGAAAATCCGAAAGCATTATTTTAAATTTTGCTAATAAAAATCATTTGTCAAAAAATATTCAGATCCTACCTCCGGTTTCTCATCAACAATCAATAAAAGAAGCAAGGCATTCATTCTGTAATTTAGTTCTTGAAGATATTTCACCAAAATTTGATTACCAGAAAGGTATATTGACTGGCAAATTTTTAAAACTCCTCCCTTTGCCTTCTCCCGTCATGGCTGTCGCTTGTCCCGGTTCAGAGATAGGTGGTATTTTGGAGGATACGGGAAAAGGTTGTCTCTGCTCCAATGAGGAAGAAATTCTACATTTTTTGAATCAAATAAAGAATCATTCAAGCCGATACGTGGGAATATCAGAACGTGTACGTTGCTATTCACTACGATCACAAGCAGAAAAACTGGCATGCATTCTAAGCGAATTGAAATCTATCAGTGAACAACAATGAAAAAATGCCTTTTTTTCACTACATGGTTTTTGTATATGTTTTTAAGTCCCTTTTATTTATTTCCAAGCGGCACACCGCAAATAGCAGATTGGGTTGTCTGTTTCCTATCTTTTCTTATTTTTCTTGATATAATTTTGTCTTCTAAAATTCAAATACCGTCAGGCAATAGAATGGTTTTAATCTTTTTTCTTATGTTCACCATATATTCATTTATAATCAATATCTATTGGTCGGTTGCGCTTGATAATTTACATATTCTAATTAATTCACTGTATTATATATTTAATTTAGTTGTAATTTTTGATATTTTATATTTATATTCTTTATATAAAAATTATTTTTTCAACTTTTTTCTAATTACTTTAATTTTAACAGTTATTGCTCAGTTTATATTTATTTATTTTGAGCCGATCGATAATGCAAGAGGAGTAGGTTTTTTTAATAATCCTAACCAACTGGGTTATTATGCCTTGCTCACCACATCTATGATCCTTTTAAATGATCATTACATCGGCAAATACAAGCTACTTTCCATGCTAGGTGTTTCTGCATCTATATATTTATCCCTCATTTCTCTTTCCAAGGCATCGATGGTTGGCATTTTTTTTCTGATTATTTTACATACATTGAATAATATTCGTGCACTATTAATTATTATATGTACGTCTGTAATCACTTACGTTCTAATTGCTGGTATAGATTACGAAAACTATTTGTTTCGTTACACAGTTGTCTCTAGTGCTTTCGGCAGAATCATGATGATTGGACATGACATGGATGATTCATGGGAAGGCCGAGGTTATGACAGAATCATTTTATATAACGATTTGATATTTTTGGGTGCTGGTGAAGGTGCTTTTGAAAGGTATGATACAAGTATGCAGGGTGAATTGCATTCAAGTTGGGGGACATTGATATTTTGCTATGGTATACCCGGTAGTCTACTCTTTGGAGCTGCGCTTTTGCGCGTATGTATGATGTGTGGTTTCCGTGTTTGTCTTTATTTGGTTCCTGCACTTGCATACGGTTTAACACATCAAGGTCTTCGATTTACTCTTTTCTGGATACTTCTTTCTTTTGTTTTATTGTTGAAAAATGAAAGTCTAAAAAATTCTGGCGTAATAAATTCAATTAATGTGAGGACTAATCATTGAATGAATTAAATAATTCAAAAAAGAAAATAGCAATTTTTGTTAACAAAAAATTACCTGGAAATGACTTTCGGCTTAAAATTGCGAGTGAATTAAAAGATACTTATGATTTCAATTTTTTTTGGCCATCTATGAACGGAAATATTGATGGAATAAAATATTATTATTTAAGGATGGGAGAAGGATTTTCTTTATGGTCGGAATGGGTGAATTTATTGGATTTGTTTTTAAAAGTAAATACAAAACACTTTGATATTTATCATTTTTATTCAACAAAATTATATATTTTGGGCCCTTTGTTTATTCTGTCGGGCAATAAAAAAAGCATTATCACAATTAGTGGATTAGGACGTTTATTTGTAGGCCAAGATAAATGGATCAAAAAAATAATGAGAAAAATATTTTTAAGATTATTAAAACTATCATCCAGACGCGCAGCATGTGTTTTATTTCAAAATAGAATAGATGAAAAAGAATTAAAAATGTATATTCCAAAAGGGAAAAATATACTTGTCGGAAGCGCTGTCTCAATGAAACCATTTAATGATTATCACAAAGATGTCGATAGAAGCAAATTTAATGTAATTTTTGTAGGAAGATTGCATCCATCAAAAGGAATATATGATTATCTTGAAGTATGTAAAAAGATTAAGAACAAACGCGTCGATATTGTTTTTTGGCTTGCGGGCGATATTTCAAGAAATTGCAAGAGCTTGCATCAAAAAATAATTAACGAAGAAAAAAATGGTTATCTAAACTATTTAGGTTTCCGATATGATATTATTAAATATTTGAATTCTTGCAATGCCCTTTTGTTTTTATCTCAACGTGAAGGAATGCCTCGCGTAGTATTGGAGGCTGGAACTTGTGGTTTACCTGTTATTTCCTATGACATTCCTGGATGCAGCGATGTTATTATCCACGAAAAAACTGGTTTTTTGGAACCATTGGGTGATATCGATGCTGTAGTGAGAGACATCGAATATTTAGCAGACAATAGGGATGAGGCAAAGAAAATGGGCATTGAATTAAAAAAATATATAGAGGAGAACTATTCAATGTCGATATTAATAGAGAAAATAAGAGATATTTATAATAATATATTGATGAAATGATAAAAACAATTCAGGCAAATATTTTTTATTTAGATCAAATAACTGCAGTTCATCTGTTGTCTTTTCCCAATTTCTTCCTTACTTTTCTCGGTCCCACTTTTTTGAAAATAATGTATTCTGGATTCATAAATGACAAAACCAATGCTATCACCCTTGTGGCCGTGGATACAGAAAAAGAAGAAAAAGTCATTGGATTTATTGCGGGTTCCACTAAACCCAAGGAATTTTTCAAGATTTTATTACGAAAGAATTGGCCTCGTTTCGGCCTGGCTGTTTTGATGCGATGCATTAATCAACCGAGCACAATCAAAAAGATATATCATAATGTAAAAATGAGACTAAAAAATGATGCTTATTCTGTTGACGGAGCCGAATTATCATCCATCGCCGTTTTACCAGAATATCAGAATAAGCATGTCGGTAAACAATTGATCGATGCATTTTTAAAGGAATTAAATAAAAGAGGTATTCGTTCTGTTTATCTCACAACTGACAAATTTAATAATGATAAAGTAAACTCATTTTATCTCCGAAATGGATGGAGTTTAGAAAAAAGTTTTGTCACCCCATTGGGCCGTGAAATGAATCTATACACAAAGGAAATAGACTAATCACCCTCCCCACCCACTCCCTCGTCTCCCCCGCCGAAGCCGCCCGCGTGGTGGAGTTCTTACGCAAAGTCGGAAAAGGATAATGTATAATAGAGTGCAGGGTATCCTACCTTTCCAGACATTGAAAGGCCATCCTACTCATGAGCAGTAAAAAGGCTTTTTTTACTCCCGATTGTGATCGAAATGAACGATGACGGCTATTTAGCCTCCGTCCCCGGTTTGCAAGACGCTTTCGCGGAAGGGGATTCCATCGAGGAAGCCGTTTTTAACTGTGTCGATGTCGTCAAAATGATCGCCGCGTATCGAGCCGAACGGGGAGAATCCCTGGGATTTGAAATCGTTGACTTCAAACAGAACACTCGCATGACAGTAGCACTTCCTGTCGGCATAATTGACTAAGTGGCCAAGTTAAAAGAATTAACTTATCAGGAAGTAACTCAGCGTTTAGTTTATTTTGGATTTCGGTTTTACCGTAAAGGGACAAGGTTCTCATGAACTTTGGGTACGGGATTCCGATGGTCGTGTAGTACCTGTACCACATCATGGGAATAAAGCGATTAAAAAGGGGACAATAAGAGCCATTATTCGAGAAATTGGTGTATCCATTGATGAGTTCATGGATAAGTAAAATGACTCATCCGGCAAGTGCGTACTTTTTTTCAGTTCGCCTGTTCGTATCTCTTCGAAATGATTGATGAAAACCACCCCCAAAATTCCCTCTCTCTCTGGGAGAGGGCTAGGGTGAGGGAATTTTTGTAAGGGCGGACCTTGGTGTCCGCCCGCATCCCGGAGGGAATGGAATCGATTTAAACCACATCGGCCAGCTGGTGTAAAATAATCCACACCAACCCTCTCCTTCCCCCTATGCGCCAAACGCTCTGACTTTGCCGCCAAAAAGCAAACTCCCTGCCTGAATTCCGTTCCTATCCCCCTCTCTTATTCTCCCCCCTCCCCATGAAAGTAATCATAAATCCGCCGCGCATGGTGTTCCGCGATGCCGGGCACGGTTTGCAGTTCCTCCACCGAAGCCGAGCGGATCTTCTCCAGCGAGCCGAGATGCCGCAATAAGGCTCTCTCCTTCGCCGGGCCGATGCCGGGGATCTGGCGCAGGCTCGATTCGCGCATCTTCTTGCCCCGCAAACCGCGGTGATAGGTGATCCCGAAGCGGTGCGCTTCGTCCCGCACTTGCTGCAGCAGCCGCAGGCCGGCATGGCGCCGGTCCAGCCGGATGGGCAGGGGAACGCCCGGCAGATAAATTTCCTCCTCCTGTTTCGCCAGGCTGCAAATGGGAAAATGCTGGATGTCCAACTCGTCCAACACCTCCATCGCCGCGCGCAGATGGCCCTTCCCCCCGTCAATCAGGATCAGGTCGGGCGGCTCGGCGAAACGCTTCTTTTCCACCTCATCCCCCCCGCCGTGCTGAAACCGCCGACGCAGCATCTCCTGCATCATGGCGTAATCGTTGATCCCCTCCACGCCCTGGATCTTGAACCGCCGGTAACCGGCCTTGCAGGGCTTCCCGTCCTCAAACACCACCATCGCCCCCACCGCCTCGTTCCCCTGAATGTTGGAAATGTCATACCCCTCGATGCGCAACGGCAACACCTCCAGCTTGAGCGATTCCTGCAAGGCGATCACTTCGGGCGGCACGCCTTTCTTCACGCCGCGGAGCTGCCGGTATTGTTTTTCCGCGTAATGGGCGGCGTTTTTCTCCGCCAACTGCAACATGGCGTGTTTCATCCCCCGGACGGGGATCTTGATCGCCACCGGCTTTTCGGCAAGCCGTGACAACGCTTTCTCGAGGCTGGTTGACGATTCCTTGCCGATAGTGGAGGGGAGAAAGATCTCCTTGGGAATATCGGTGTTCACCGCGTAGAACTGGATCAAGAAGGCGTTGAGAATCTCCGGCGTGCCGGCTTGGGAGACATCATCCAAAAAATGGTGCGACGTTCCCACCACCCGGCCCCCGCGCCGCCGGATGACGGCCACGCAGGCGATGTCATGCACCCGCGCGAATCCCGCGAAGTCCTGGTTCTCCACGGTATGCTGCATCATCTTCTGCCGGCCGGCGAACTGTTTCGCCGCTTCCAAAATGTCCCGGTAAAAGGCCGCTTTCTCGAACAACAACTGCTCGGAACACGCCTGCATCTTCTCTTGCAAAACGCGGATCACGGCTTCCGGGCGGCCGCGCAGAAAATCGATCAATCCCTGGCACAGCTGCAGGTATTCCTCCCGGGTTACGATCCCGCCGCAGGGCGCGCAGCACCGTCCCATTTCGTAATCCAGGCAAGGACGCACCTGGAGCAACCGGTCCGATTCGTACTTGCAGGGGCGGATGGGAAAGATCTCGTGGAGCGCTGATAACGTCCGCCGTGCCGGAGTGACATGGGGATACGGGCCGAAATACTGGGCGCCATCCGGCTCCACAGTGCGTGTCAAATACGCGCGGGGATAATCTTCCTGCGTGGTGACTTTAATGTACGGATACCGCTTGTCGTCCTTGAGCTTGACATTGAAGACGGGATTGTGCTTCTTGATCAGGTTGTATTCCAGCAGCAACGCCTCGGCGTCACTGTCGGTGATGATGACATCCACCTGGACCACGTGCTCGACAAAGGGCGATGCCGGACGCCCGTCCCGCCGCTGGCAATGAGACCGCACCCGCTTTTGAATATCGATGGCCTTGCCAACATACACCACGTCCCCGGCGGCGTTTTTCATCAGATACACACCGGGCTGATTCGGCAACAGGGCGAGTTGATCTCCTGTGATCATGACCGCGGCCCCCAAACGGATTCTGGAGTTACCGTTATTGTAGCCGGAACGCGCGCTTTCCGGATAAGCCAAAAAAAACGGCGGTGCTTATTTGCGGCCGGCGAAATAAATCGCGGGAAATAAAATGTGGGAGAGGCGGGTAAATTCGAGCGCTTTCACCAGCCCCAGGCGGGTATGATAGATTTCTTCATAATATGCGTTGGTCATCTCCTTCACATGCGAAAATACCTGTTGAAGCATGGACTGCAGTTCCATCACAGAAAATCCGGCATGGGCTCCATGTTCATTATGAAACCGTCCTTGCAGCCGCATTTTCCAGTCCACGAAATTCCACCGGATTTTTTCTTTGGTCGTGGCTGTTTTACTCCCCAGGTAGCCCAAGAGACGGTGGCGGTTGGGAGTGCCGATCCAGAAGGCTCCCCCGTCCCGCAACACGCGCCGCATTTCTTGAAGAGCCGGCATGGGTTGGTGGATATGCTCTAAGGTGTGATAGGAATAAACAAAATCGAAAGATGAATCCGCGAAATCGAGCGAGGCGGCATCTCCTACCCGCAATTCGGCTATTGTTCGGGCTTCAGGGTCAAAGGCATCTTCCACATCGATCCCCACGACATGAGCCCCCAATTGTTGGGCTAAAATCGCGGCTTCCATACCCGATCCGCAACCGATTACCAGCACTTCCCCCAAGCGTTGTTGGCAAATCTGGCGTATCAGATGGGCCACCTTTTCCGTTTTGTAGTCGAATAGCTCGGGCATGAACGCCTTACCGTCCCCCTCTTTCCCCCCTTCCGCTCCGGAAGCACTTTATTTCAAATGGGCCTCCGGATCGTAACCTTCGTCGGAACGATCCCCGGCATTGGGATTCTGGGCGATGAGGTTTTTGTACTCGCGGATCACCAAGTCTTCCATTTTTTTCCGCATTTCACTGTTGAGGGGATGGGCAATATCGGCATACGTTCCATCCGCTTTTTTCCGGCTGGGCATCGCCACAAACAGTCCACTGTTTCCGTTGATCACTTTCATATCTCGAATAACGAAACAATCATCGAGAATGATCGTGACAAACGCTTTCAGTTTGTCATCTGGTTTTCGGACTGGATAGACTTTTACTTCTGTGATATCCATAATCCCTCGCCTCGCTTGAATAATGCGGATTCCGCCTCGGCGGCATGGAAAAAGACCGGCGACTCTCAATCATCCGCTTGCTTCCGCTTTGAATCTTCAAAAACGGTAGCCTCCAAGTAACTTCGCTTACTTGTTTTTCTTCTTATGACGATTCAATCTTCTCTTCTTCTTCCGCTTATGGGTGGCGATCTTCATGCGCTTGCGTTTTTTTCCACAGGGCATCGATGAACTCTCTCCTTTGATGTTCTCATTCGGTATGGGGTGGAGTGTGAGACACAGGATCGGTTGTGAACACCTTTGTGATTATCCCATAGACCTGCATCTCAAGGGAAACCGGGCCCAGAGTTTTTTTACAAATGCCCGGGGCGGGATTCGAACCCGCACAGCTTTCGCCATACGCCCCTCAAACGTACGTGTCTACCAGTTCCACCACCCGGGCATGGACAAATAATCCGAAGGCATTATATTGCGGCGCTGAACATTGTCAACAAGTGATGAGGGTCATTTGGGGTTTTACGGCCGATGATCAGCCTTCCCGGACCGATTCCTGAACCCGGCGCGTTCGGGGTATCTGGACTGATTATCTTTTATACCTTGGCATATCTTCCTCCTCAAGGGGAGGGCGGATGGCCGGAACATCCTGTAGCGCTGATAGGATTTGAAGATCTTTTCGACAGGTTGATCAGAACCTTCTCACCCGTACTTCACAAGTTATCCACAACGGGAAGGATAGCGACAAATCAACCTCCCGGGGTAAAACGAAGCGCGGTTTCGCTGGCGCCGGTCTGGCAAATGAACCCGATTTCTTGAGGGGTTTATGAAACTATCTTCTGAATTATCAGTATGTTATATGATCAAGGATTGATCTCCGGCTTCCCATTGGGCCGTGGATGATCTATCATTCCACGCTCTTTTATATTCAATGGATTAAATTGAATGAACACAAGGAGTTTTCGTTCAATTCGATTTACTCACAGATATTCACAGGTGCGAAAATGAAAGTAGCCGTTTTGATGGGTAGCCTGTCCGACAAACCGAAAATGCAAGCCGCCGCGGAAGTTCTGGCCGAATTCGGGGTTCCCTGCGAATTGAAAATCATGTCCGCCCACCGCTCGCCGGCTCTCGTCCAGGAATATGTGCGAAAGGCGCCGGACCGGGGAATCCGGGTCGTGATTTGCGGCGCGGGGTTGGCGGCGCATCTCGCCGGAACCGTGGCCGCTCACACGACTCTCCCGGTGATCGGGGTCCCCTTGTCCGGATCGGCGCTGAACGGCCAGGATGCCTTGCTCTCAACCGTTCAAATGCCCAAAGGAATCCCGGTGGCCACGGTGGCGATCGATGGCGCGTATAACGCGGGATTGCTGGCCGTGCAAATGTTGGCGATTGGGGATCCGGCGCTGACGGCCAAACTCCAAAAGTTCCGGACTAAAATGACTCACGACCTAGAACAACTGAACCAGGAAAATTCTTGAAATCCGCAGAAGCAACGGCGGTTGGAATCAATGGATGAGAGGAAATTCGGTTATAAAAAGATAAAAAAACATGAAAAAGTGGTTGCATGAATAAAAAGTCTATGGCATAATTCTTGAAAATGGATATACTTTCTTCTATGCGTTGTTGATGTGGCTTTCCAGAGTTAAGGACGATGAGGAGGAAACGGCATCGGTGGCGATGCCGTTTCGCGTTTCATATCTTTTTTACATCTTTTTTCCCCGCATCCTTTTTCCCCAGCCGGTTTCAAACTGGATTGCTCGCGCCTATCTCAGTTGAGTTTTTCGTCATGAATGAATTCCAGATATGGCGAATGGCCAAAACAGCACCAACGGCATTTTGAACTAACCCAAGGCCTCCGCCCTGAGAATCAACCGGGACCAAGGTAGCCCATTTCATCTCCCTATGGAGAGGAGTAAGAGGAGGGAAGCCTTGAAAAGGCGATAAAAAGACACTTTGGGCAATCATCGCCTCCTGAACAAATGTTCCACGTGGAACTTTATGATAATGAATTTTTTCTTAAATACACACACGCGATGGACCAACGCGCGTCAATTAGCTCCCATTCCTGCAGCTCGCGGGTGAACAACAGGTTCAAAGGCGCCGCGAAAACACTGGGATGGACTCCACCCCGGTGATCCACAAAATTTCTTCCCAGCCCCAGCCACCCCCATTGGGTCCGCTCACCAAAATACGCCAATCGGACCAAAGTCAATCCGCTGGGGCGGATCAGGCGTTCCTGAATTCCCGTTGGATCATACACCCGCATAAATCCTTGCCCCCCCGAGTGGGTAAGGGCCTCCGCGTACACATGCCCGATCGTCCCGGCCGTCCACTCTTCCCGGTACCGGGCGGCTACCGGCATAGTAATGATCAGTCCGCCTCCCGGTTTCAGGATCCGGGCCAACCGCTGCACAGTTTGCCGGTCGCCATCTCCGGGAACGTGCTCGATGGTGGAGATCAAGGTGACGGCGTCCACGCTGGAATCCAACAGGGGCATATTTAAAAAGTCGGCGGCCAGGGGATGGAGCGATTCTCCATGATGCGAACCGCACAGATGCTGCTGAACGCTCAGCGATTCCCAGTGTAACTCCACGGCAATAACCCGATATCCCCGCGTCGTCAGGAACGAGGGGAAAGCCGAGCGCCCACAACCCATATCCACGCATATCCCCCCGTTTTTCGGTAAATGATGAAGCACGAAATCGATTTCCGAAACTTTGTAGTATTCGTAAGGATTGACGGGAGCCTGCCGCCGGATTCGTTGGTGGTGACGTATCCATTGAGAAATGAAGGAGTTTCGATGTTTCGCCTTTTCCAAGACACGAGCGCCGGCATGCGAAATCCATTCCAATATGTTCCGAACCCCTTTTTGCGTATAGGCAAAAGGCGCGAGAGGGGCCAAATGATGGTGGTACAATTGCCGTCCGAGCAGCCAAGTACATTGAATGGTCCGGAGGAGGACGTGGACGCTCCAAGGACGGCAGAGGAGGAGACGCCCGTACGCGGCTAAGGCGGATCGATAGGACCCATTTTGAGAATCGATCCAAGCCAAATGCGCGTTGGCTTCCGCGTGAAAAGGCGCGGCTTGGACCGCTTGCCGCAACGCTTCCACCACCTCTTCCATGCGCCCCTGCGCTGCCGCGGTCCGCGCTTGTTCCATGAAGAGATCGGCCTGGATTTTTGAGGAGTTCATGAAGATCGCATGTTCCAAAGATCAGTATAAAATGGACTTATTCAGGAAAAGTGTTGTTTTTTTCTCTAGATGACCAGTGGATCTCATCGAGTGGATCAATGAGAACCACTCTCCCGCTGCCTTCTTCCGCTGGAAGAGGGACACGGAGGAGGGAAGCCCTTCTCTCCGCGCCTGAGTTTTGGGTATTTGGTTCAATCCCGCGGATTCTGTTATCACGATCTACTTTTGAAATGTCCCGGTCAGCTGATGTAACAGCTCGCACAACCGGGCGGCGTTGGTCCGTATATCGTGATGGATTTTGGCGTAAGCCCGGGCATTGGCGCTGTATTCATTCCACAAAGTATGATCCTGAAGAAGTTGCCGCACGGCTTGGGCCATCTCCGCCGTTCCGGTTCCCGCCCGGATTCCCATGCGGCGGGTTTCCAGAATGTCATCGGGATCAATGCATGCGGAAACCACTGGCGTACCCCACTTGAACGACTGGACAAACGTATTGGGAAAACCCTCCTGGATGGACGTATTGACGGAAATCCGATGGCTGGCGAATAGCCGTTCAGTTTCTTCGTACGTAACGCCAGGATAAAACGACAGGTTGGGCAACGTGGCCGCTTTGTGGGACACCCGCGCGAATTGATCGGGGGAATTGGCCAGGGGGCATACCATGGTGAACGGTGTATCGGGCATTGCTTCCACCAAGTCTAAAAACGCCTCGGGATTTTTATAATTATCGCAGCGGCCCACCCACAACACGGATCGCGGCTTGTCGGGAATTTGATCGGGTATGACATGAGAACTAGGTAAAACCTCACTGTCCCGGCCGGTGCGTTGGAGCAATAGGTCCCGCTGGGTCTGGGTTTGTGTGATCACCGCCGTGGCCCGGCGAAGGCCGTAACGGTAGAGAAGTCCGAACAGCCCTTTCTTGCGTTCATGGGTACCATCCACGTCCAGCAGGCTGGAAGTCATGAACAGAAACGGTTTGCGCCTCACCTGGGCGGCCCAGGCGGTCACCGCGGTCTCGATGCCTCCGCCCCGCTGTAAAAAAATATCGGTGGGCGCTGAAAGGCAGGCCAGGAGACAATCCAAGACACCCAGAACACTGCGGCCTCCGGCGGAATTCCGGTACGGGATTTTCCAGACCTCGAGAGACCGGTGTTCAAAACGTTCCCTTGGGCCTTGCCCGCGGGTGATGAAATGTACGCGTACGTTATGGGTTTGCGCCAATTCCTGTGCCAATAAAAAGAGTTGAAGTTCCGCGCCTCCGAACGGTTGCGGATCATCCGGCCGGAACAGCTTGTTGGCCCAGAGGGAGAGAATGGTGAGATTCATGCCGGTCGAATATCCCATCAGAGCATGCCATTCAGAAAAAACAATGTACCCGATTCAGGTTCTATGGGATGAAATAACCACCGAACTTGGTTAAAGTAATCTTGCCTGGGAACGGCCGCCTCTGGAATCCAGTATCCGGTTGACGCAAGCGGTGTTCAAGTGGCCGGGAAGGGTGGATTTCGACAAAAAAGGAAGGAAATTATGGCGTATTTGGTGACAGGCTGCGCGGGCTTTATCGGGAGCCATTTGTCGGAACGGCTATTGGAGCAAGGGGAAGAGGTCATCGGTATCGATTGCCTCACGCCCTATTACGATCCCCGGATCAAGCGCCATAACTTGGAAAATCTCACGCGATGCAAGAATTTCACCTGGGTGGAAGAGGATTTGCTGGAAACGAATCTGGACGAATGGCTGCGGAAAGTGGATTGCGTGTTTCATACCGCCGCGCAACCGGGAGTCCGCCTCAGCTGGGGGGAAGAGTTTCACACCTATATCCGGCAAAACCTTCTGGTTACGCAACGGCTGTTGGAGAGCATTAAAAATTCGGGGAGAGAAATCAGAGTAGTGTTTTCGTCCTCCTCGTCGGTTTATGGGAACACCAATCAGCTCCCCATGACTGAATCCGCGGTCCCACAGCCCTTTTCACCCTATGGAGTGACCAAACTCTCCTCCGAACATTTGTGCCTGGCTTATCATGCCAACTACCGGATTCCCGTCGTGGCTTTGCGGTATTTCACCGTGTATGGCCCCCGCCAGCGGCCGGACATGGCGTTTCACCTGTTTTGCCGGAGTATCCTGGAGAACAAGCCGCTCACCATTCTGGGCGATGGCGCGCAAACCCGCGATTTTACCTACGTCTCCGATATCGTGGCGGCCAACTGCGCCGCGGCCCGCCGGCCCGCGGAAGGGGAGGTGTTCAACATCGGGGGAGGCAGCCGGATTTCCTTGCGGGAGGTGGTGACCCTGTTGGAAGAGATCACCGGCCGCGCCATCCCGGTAATCCACCAACCGTCAGCCAAGGGAGACGTCCGCGATACGTGGGCCAGCACTGAAAAAGCGCAACGGCTGCTGGACTTCCGTCCACAGGTCAGTCTCCGGGAAGGATTGGAACGGCAATACGCGTGGCACCGGGATCTGCAAACGTCTCAGCGGATGTGAGCGGTCTGTTGGATTTCCTCCGGGGGACGGGATTCCAGCCAGGCGGCCAAGTTGAAGCCTGGACCGTCGTAAACCGCCGTGGAGGGATGCAATGCGTACCAGGCAAACCAGAATGAATGCGCGAATTCCACGCCTTCCTCGCTCTCCACGAGCACCTGGCCGTCATCGAGCCGTTCGAGAATGACACGTTTTCCCTCCACGATGTCCTCGATCCGGCGAACCTGTTTGTCCATCCGGTGGAAAGGGTAGGCCTTGGTGGTTTCTCCGGCCCGGACGCCAATCACCGGCTCTTTCAAGTCGAAAAGGTTCCTGGAGTGATCGACGGGATAATAGAGGCCCGGCTGGGCAGCATAGTCAGCGTAGAAATTTTGGTCATAATTTCTCTTGTGGCCGGTTTGGAGCGACAAGACGCGGGAATCAGGATACCGCGCGCGCCAGTGGCCCCATGTAACCAACTGATAACTCAACGGGCGCAACCGGGTTTCGCTCAGCGGGCCGGAGACGGCCTGACCCATCAGCTGGCACCAGAGGCTTTCTTCCTCAGGATTGTCGCGGCGGTTGAAAAACAGCAGATTGCTTTGATATAAGAAACCGGAAACCCCAAATTCCAGGATTTCACCACCCACGCGCCGGTCAAACACGGCGGTGGAATCACACAAAGGACAGTAGGTGACCAAAAACGGCTGATCTCCGATGGAGTCGTTGACACACTCGTGCCATGCCATGATCCGCAAGGGATACGCACGGGCCTCCCCCCCCATCTTCACTCCGATGATCCGGTCCTCCGGGTTGAGGTAACCGGCTTCCGCCGCGGGGATCAGAAGCGGATGATTCAGCGCGGGAATGCCATCCTTGGGGGGGCCGCCGTGGTAGATTTTCCCGGCGGGAATACACGCTTTTTCGAGGTTAAAGGCAAGCGAAACCAGAGCGGTGGACCGGGAGCAGGACGGCATGCGGCATTCACTATCGATCCGGGTAGCGACATGGCAATAGGTGATATAGCCGCTTCCCAGAATTACGGCCATCAAGACAAGGCAAAGATAAAGTTCCCGGCCTTGAGGCCAGAAGGTATGGCGTTTCATCGCTCGATCCGCTTGAATTTACATAGGATAGATTCTTCGTGGCGAAAGAATTGGTTTTGTTTGATTTCATTATACCGGCTAGACCCGGATCACCCAAACAATTGAATTAAATGAAAGGTTTTCAATGTGTGACGCCATGGGAGGCCATCATGGACCTGGAATCTCTCACAGATGACGCGTTGCTGGAAGAAATCCACCGGCACCGGCGGCAGCTGGACCACCTCCGCCAGCAGTTGGAAACCGGCCAAGGCACGGTGGAAGCCGAGGACTTGCGGCGGAGGATGAGCAATTTGAACCACCTGAAATTGGAAGCCCGCCGCCGGGGTTTGAGCGTGGATGGGCAGGGCGAATGACTGCCCGCACGCTGCACGCGATCGTCAATCCCGCCGCGGCGGGCGGCCGGTTGAAAACCAAATGGGAACCGGTGGCGGACTATTTCCACCACCAGGGAATCGCCGTTTGTCCGCATTTTACCCGGGAAGGGAGAGAAGCGGCCGCCTTGGCCAAAACCTTGATCGAGGCGGGAGAACGCGATCTGGCCGCGGCGGGGGGCGATGGCACCGCGTTCGAAGTCATCAATGGGATTCTATCGAGCGGTGCGGCGGGGAGTGTCCGGTTCGGGATTCTCCCCCTGGGCACAGGGAATTCGTTCTTGCGGGATTTTGACATCCGCGATTGGCGGACGGCCGCGGCCCGCATCGTAGCGGGCAAAACGCGTCCAATCGATGTGGGCCGGGTGACCTGGCCGGTGGATGGATCGCGTCCTCCGCTGTATTTTCACAACATGCTGGGATTGGGACTAATGGCGGAGGCCTGCCGCTTACGGCATGTGCGGTTTGGTTTCATGGGGCGTTACGCGTATCACGCGGCGTTTTTCAACCAGTTGATGATCATGAAAAACCGTCCGGCAACTCTGTGCCTGGAGGGGGGAAAAGAATTCCCGGTGCGGGTCCCTCTCCTGGCCGTTTGCAACTCTCAATTTACGGGGCATGATATGCGGCTGTCGCCCCATTCGCGGGTGGATGACGGCCGGTTCGACTTGCTGTACGCGGAAAACATTTCGCCGTTGGAAATTCTGAAATTGTTTCTGCAGCTGCCCCAGGGAACCCATTTGAGACATCCGAAGGTGCGCGTGGCGCCGTTTTCCGAAGGTGAAATTGAAATGAAAGAGCCGGGATACATTATGATGGATGGAGAAGTGATCGAGGCTCAACGGATCCGAGTGGAGGTTCTCCCCGGCGCGTTGCAGGTGATGGTGTGATTCTTGCTTTCCCGGCGGAGGGGTGACGGTAAGCGGGAGAAACCGATCTTACGGCCTTGAATGTGGGATCGCAGGGGCTTCGGGCATTGTACCCCTGCCAGGAAAAGGGGATATCCGCTCCAACGAGAGGGTGGTGACTGCCAGGATATCAAGAATTCCGGGATGAGCTACCGCGGCTGGGATCGCGGCGGATGGCGCTGGTATTCTTAACGTGGCATAAAAAAACTGTAGTTTCAAACTGCAAGAACCGATAAAATTAGAGTGCGTTCCCGGATCTCACGCTTAATGGGATGACAGAGTGGAAACGACAACGACCTACTTCAGAGGAACCTGCGATTGGTTTGAAGACGCGATTTTATCGGTGTGCCACCAATTTTTCCCCACCGAACCCGCGCTGACGATTCATTCCGTGTCGCCCCGCTTGAACCGCCTGCCCGGCCATCGCGATTTCGATTTCGTGTGCCGTTCTCCGGATACGGAATTCAAGGTGATGTTACGCTTACTCCAGGGCCGCCTATCCATCTGGGAAGGAATCGAACACGAGAAACATCAAAAAGAGTTCAACGTGATGCGGCATGCCTACCAAGCGGGTTATCCGGCGCCGTTTCCCTATGGCGTCGGTGTAACCAAACGGCCCTTTGGAGTCCCCTTTTTGCTGCAGGATCCGGGCGATGGTTGCCGGTGGTGGGAATTGAGCCACAGCCTGAGGGCCATGCAGATCGAAGTGGTGGATTCGCTGGCCGATCAGTTGTCCTTGCTTCACCAGGCCGTGCCGCCCACCCATCCCGGCCTGCCCGCGGTTGAAGTGGAGACCGTGTTGAAACAGCTCTGGGCACGGGTGGCCCATCTCCAGGATGACGATCTGGCCCGTTGTTTCGAGGGATGTTGGAATCAATACGAGTTCATTCTGCCGCTGCCTTTTGTGTTGCTGCACGGGGCATTCGACCTGGATCATGTCCTGATCCAGAACGGCAAGATACGCACGGTGATTGAGTGGGAGCATGCGGCGGCCGGTGATCCCCGTTGGGACGTGGCGCATTGTTCCATTACCCTGCAACGGCCGCGCGACCGCTTTTTGGCCAACCGCTTTCTAGCCCGCTATGTCCAGAATACCGGCACCCCCATGGAAAGCATCAGCTTTTGGGAAGGCCTGGTGGCCTTGCGGTTTTACGCGCTGATCCGGTGGCTTCGCTCCCTGAACCGGCGCAGTTTCGAGGCGGTTGCCGGCCGCCAGACCCATCTGGTGGATTGGGAAGATGAAATGCGTGCTCGCGCCCTCCAGCAATTTACCTGAAAACGCGCAGGAAGTCTTTCTCCATTGCTCTCACCCCTTGGCACCCCACACGCACTCCCCCTGACAAAACACACCAACCATCAACATTCCTTCTCCCCGTTAGGCCGAAACTCGGATATATGGGTTTATATTGGATGGCCGGGATTAAGTATGGAATATCAGAATGGATGGATTAGGTTTTTCGTATCCACCCCGCTTCACCGGCCGGACGAACAAGAGAACTCGTATACCCTGAAATCCCGCGACGGATGGTGGATCCGGCGGGATTAATCCTTTTTGGCCTTCACGGCCTCCTTGAAGGCTTTACCTGCGGCAAAAACGGGAGTGACGGTGGCACCGATTTCGATGGCTTCCCCGGTAGCCGGATTGCGTCCTTTACGGGCTTTGCGTTCCCGCACGGAAAAGGTCCCGAATCCGGTGATTTGCACTTTGTCACCTTCTTTCAGGGCATTGGTAATGGCTTCCAGAGTGGCCTGCAGGGCTTTCTCGCTGTCGGATTTGGACAGGTTGGTTTCCTTGACGATAGCTTCCACCAGCTCCCCTTTATTCATGATCACGTTCTCCTTTTTTATAAAGAATAACAACCCGCGTAATTCCACCCTTCCGGAACAACCTTGAATACACGATTTTTGCCGAACCTGGTAGTGAACTGGTTGATACGCTAACAAAAGTCCGCCATTTTGGCAATAAGAAAATTCCCGTTGCCCAACGAATTCAAGAAAAGCGCGACAGGGAAGGGAAGCGCCCGATACGGGATTCTGGAGCCTAGCGAAGAAGGATTCAAGGGGATTTGGACAACATGACCAGCGTCTGCACCGGGCGGATGCGGAAAAATTCCTTTTTTTTCAACCGGGTTTCGGTATACTGATACACCAACCCGGGATGGTGGATCGTATGGATTCCAGACAATTGTTCGATCAATTCGGCCGTCGGATCACGTACCTGCGTATGTCGGTAACCGACCGGTGCAACTTTCGCTGCACCTACTGCATGCCCGCGGGCGGCCTGCGCGAACTCGGGCGTTACGAGTTGCTCACCCTCGAGGAACTGGCGCGCCTGGGGCGGGTGTTCGTGGAGGAAGGCATCGGCAAAATCCGTCTGACCGGCGGCGAACCGCTTCTGCGGCATGATCTGCACATCCTGGTGCGCGATCTCAGCCGCCTGCCCGGCCTGCGGGAGCTGTGCCTGACCACCAACGGCCACTTGCTCGCCGAACAGGCTGAAATTCTCGCCCGGGCCGGATTGATGCGCGTCAACGTGAGCCTGGACAGCCTCGATCCTGAAAAATTCAAGCGTATCACCCGGGGCGGCGACCTGAGGCGGGTTTTACAGGGACTGAACGCGGCCCGCGCCGTGATCCCCGGTCCGGTCAAGATCAACGTGGTGGCTTCAAGGGGATTCAACGACGATGAGGTGTTGGATTTCGCCCGCCTGACCCTCGATCCGGGATATCATGTCCGTTTCATCGAACCGATGCCGATGAGCCCGCACGCGTCCTGGGAACGGGGCGAGGTGTTGTCGGTCATCGCAATCCAGCGGCAAATCGAAGAAACCTACGGACTGGAGCCCGTGGCCGGCAATTTTTCGCTGGCCGGTCCCGCCTCGCGTTTCCGGATACCCGGGGCGGCGGGGGAGTTGGGATTCATCGGCGCGGTGACCGACGAGTTCTGCGCGCGCTGCAACCGCATCCGTCTGACGCCCGACGGGAAGTTGCGGGGCTGCCTGATGGCGGACGGGGAGATCGATTTTCTGCGGCCCATGCGCTCCGGCGTATCCGATGAAGGCCTGCGGGAGATGCTTTATCAAGCCATGCGCGTGAAGCCCGAGCGGCATTATATCAACGAGTTTTATTTCATCCGCCCGCTGCGGACGATGTCGCAGATTGGGGGGTAGGGGGGATTTGGATCCGTAAAAATAAAACTTACAATCCTTCCAAACGCAGGGACCAATCCGGGGGGCCTTCCAGGTTGAGATGGCGAACGGTTTCCAAAAAAGAGGCGCATTCATTTTCCGTGAATGGGACGGTCTAGATCGAAATCCGCACTCGAGTATTGGGTTGAAGTGGGACTGATTCTTTCGGGCAAAAAACTTCGCCATCCAATACGGCTTTGATGGATTTGGGCATGATTCGGATTCTTCTGATTCGTTTCTCGCCTGAATCATAGTATCAAATGAATCACCCGGCGGGCCAATAGACGGTGCCGCACGCCCTGGGAATCGAAACGGAGTTCGTTTTCCTTCCGTACCGCTTCGGCTTGTTCAATTCGAGACCGCAAATAGGTCTCAACTGCGGAAGGGTGTCACAGGTACTATCCCTAAACGGTATAAATACCGGCTAAATTCAAGGTAGGATATTGTGGGGCGATTTCTTCGGCCGTGGCGCCCTCGGAAAAGGCGGCGATGATGGTTTCCAGCGGGACACGGGGTCCACCAACCCGGGCCACGCCATCCACGCTGGTTTGTATAGGAAGGTATTCCGGTGTGGTTTGAAGCATGATGAGGAATGCCTCCTTGGTCTTGATGAACTCCTGTGATATGGAGGAGTTTCTGGACGATTCGGATCCCACTTTTTTATTTCTTAAAGAAAGAATATCACACTACTGTACTATACCTTCACAATTCCTTGAATATCCGTCCAAGCCTGCTATAAATAGTCTGTTCACGTGCGGGTGGGGTGGCCGAGCGGTTGAAGGCACCGGTCTTGAAAACCGGCGTGCGGGAAACTGTACCGTGGGTTCGAATCCCACCCCCACCGTGATACAATACTTCGCTATTCTGGCGGCTTGCCGGATCGATCGCGTTTCTCAAATCTCCCGCCCGGGGGATTCGATCCACGACAGAACCAGGGAGGGGTGGCCGAGCGGCTGAAGGCACCGGTTTGCTAAACCGGCATACGGGAAACTGTATCGTGGGTTCGAATCCCACCCCCTCCGGTTGAATCTCTCTTGTATTTTTGGGGTGAGTCCGCTTCAAGCCCTGAGGGCTGATGGATTTTCGCATGTGGAAGTGGGATGGATTCGTGTGTCATTGCGTCACCCATCAAACCCTCAAACCTCCCTTCTCAACTCCCTCTCTCTAGGAGAGGGCCGGGGTGAGGGAAACCCTTGCCGAAACGACAATCCTTCGATAAGCGGAAATCCCGGGTTTTGGAATGGGAAGGCGTGGTTTCTCCCATTCCCCATTCCCCTTTTATTCCAGCCAGGCCGTGCTTTTCTGCGAGAATAAATCAACCCTTCCGGGATCAATCCGAAGCGGGCATGATGACTCATTATGGTTCATGGGTATGCTGGATATTTCACGACAAGGAACATCCCCGGCATGTTTTTGCGCGTTGGCCTGATTCTTGTTGCTCTCTATTTCTTTTTCCGTTGGTTCGAGCGGTCGAACATCTGGATGCCCCGGCGGGATTTCTTCGCCACGCCGGAGGCGGCCGGCCTCGTTTACGAGGACGTTGAATTCAAAACCGCCGATGATGTGCGCCTGCACGGGTGGTACTTGCCTCACGCGAAGGCCAAGGCGGCGTTGCTTTTTTGCCATGGCAACGCCGGGAATGTCAGCCACCGGACCGAATCGCTGCGGCAATGGCATGCCCTCAGCTTGAATGTCTTCATTTTCGATTACCGGGGCTATGGACGCAGCGAAGGGCGGCCAAGTGAGGAAGGGACTTACCTGGACGCGCAGGCCGCGCATGATTGGCTGCAAGGCCGTTGCCCGGAACTTCCCATCATTCTTTTCGGCCGGTCGTTAGGAGCCGCGGTGGCCATCGATCTGGCCGCCCGGGGCAAGGGAGCGGCCTTGATCGCCGAGAGTGGCTTTACCTCGGTCCCGGCCATTGGCCAGGAACTGTTCCCGATCCTGCCGGTGAAGTGGCTGGTCCGGACGCAATACAACAGCGTCGCGAAAATCCAACAGGTTAGAATCCCCGTGCTGGTGATCCATAGCCGCGAGGATGAGATTGTCCCCTTTCATCATGGCGAAACCTTGTTCGAGGCCGCGCCTGGCCCCAAACAATTTCTGGAAATCCGGGGTGGGCATAATGATGGATATGTGGTTTCTGAAACAGAATATTTAAGAGGGATTCAGGCTTTTCTGGATGCGTATGTGAAGAAAGGCGGCATATCCCCGTAGGGGATCCATGCGAATAGCCGCAGGCGGCAGCCGGCGGTATCCTGAACAAGAAATCCCAATCCCGGCGGGATTAAATAATCCATTCGGTCCGGGCAGGGTTCCGCCTTGTTTGCTGGGCCCTGCCCCCTACCGGTCGGTGGAATTGGCCCTACGCTTCTTCCACGACTTTCCACCCGATGTGATCCGCCAGGGCATAGACCGGTTCTTTCAAATCACCATAGGCGGTGACCCGGTGCCAGCCCCATTGATCCCACAGGGTGAAGAGTTTTTCGAGATCGCCCACGGGCTCCACCGCCAGTTTGGTGCGGCAGGCGCGGTCATCCGGATCGTTCGCCACCGCTTTCCCCTGATGGAACAGAATCTCTTGGCGCGCGGGCTCGATTTCCAACGTGGTAGTCATATAGCCTAAAGGCAGAATGGACCGTACCGAGGCTCCCTGGCGGTCTTCCGAGTGGGTCATGATGCTGAAGGGATTGGTTGGACCCTGGGGGCCGAAGACCTTGTTGGAGGCCACGCAATGCGCGTAGATGATTTGGCGCTTGGCCGTGTCGATCACCGGATCGGAAATATAACCGGGGCGTCCCTGGGTCAGCGCGGTGATCATCACCATGGTGGCCGCGGAGCGAATATCGCATTCACATCCGCCGATAAGCCCTTCATTGTTCAATTCATGGAATCCGAGGCAGGGATAGGCGTGGATGTGTCCGCCGTAGAATCCCCCCAGGCAATTGATGGTAATGGCGTTGGCTTCATGTTTTTTCAGGACTTCTTTCATGCCCAGGTACATGGCAGCGGAGGTGGCCAGGGTTTCATCGGAGACCTCGATCACTTCGGCCGCGTTTTTTTTCCAACGCTCCGCGACTTCCCGGCTCGCGTCCCGGTCCGCGCTTTTCCAGGCTTCATTCACCTCCGCGAACGGGATGTATTCCAGGGGAATGCCGAAAATGGGTTCCGCGGTTTTCGCGGTCTCATCCCGAACGGCCAGAATTCGGGATTGCTTTAACCGTTGAACACATTCGTCCGGGGAGAGGGTCTTGAGCGGATCGGCCAGGCAGGAGAGGTTGCCGGGAGCCGGAGTGCGTGAGATCCGCTTTTGCGTGACCGCCGCCGAGAAGTCCGCTGGGGAACCGCCCTGCTTCACCAAGGCAAAGCAGCGGACCGCTTCCGTAAGATCCTCCAAATCCGAAGAAGCCACAAAGGCCAAATTCGGCGATGGCTTGCGGAGAAATTCGGCGGTGTACACCAGAAATCCCCCGCTGCCGCCGTATTGGAAATCCGCGTATAAAACCGGCTTGCCCGATTCCACGATGGTTTGTACGACCCGGTTCCAACAATTCAGTTGGTAGACCAGGTAGCCGTCGATCCCGGCGGTTTGGTCGCTTTCGAGAACCGCTTTCGCCTCTTCCGGGCCTTTGGCCATGGCCGTGACGAACTCAAATCCGGGGCAGCGTTTTGTCAGTTCGCTGGTAATGCGTTCCATCACCGGGGCGAAATCGAAACCGGAATATGGCCAATCCGGTTGGGGTTGGACTACATCATGCAAGGAATAGAGGATACGGATTTTAACTTTGTCCCGTGTTGCCGCGGCAAGGAGATGTTGCGGGCCGGCCACAAGCCCCACCGCGCCGGCCGTGCATCCGGTTTTGAGGAAGTTCCGCCGGTTCATGAGGCACATCGTGCAGGGTGATCGGTGGTTCGAAACGGTCATGTTGTTATCCTCCAAGTAGATTGGGCGCATTGATTTCATACCATTCACGGACAGGACGGACAAGGGACCTCTATCTGAATCACGGGTTGCTCCATGGCAGAGGATGGATATCTTACATCAATTCAAGACTACGCTCACTTTGAACTTCTCCCAGAGGAAGAGAATTTTGGGTGAGGTTTTCATCGGTCGTTACGAAGGAATGAGGATCGATGACCGGAAAAAAGTGCACCCGGGCCGGCTGAGCCGAATTTCTTACGGATCTTGAGTTGACAGTTTGGGAAGGAGGACTATAATCCCCTCAGAACATAGGCCAATAAAGACGGTGAAGAGGAGTAGTAAGCGTTGCGCCGGGATGGAGAGAGCCGGTGGGTGGTGCGAACCGGTTTCCGCGCACGTTGAACTCGCCTCGGAGTCGCCTCCGCGAAGCCCGGAGATCCGGGTGGTAGTTGAGGCCGGGACGCGACCGTGACATCGCGGAAACGAGGGCGGCGCAAGCGGCCGCCGAAGCAGGGTGGTACCACGAGGAGACCGAAAATGAACCTCGTCCCTGACACGGGACGGGGTTTTTGTTTTTTTACCGAATTGGAATACCGGCGCGGCCGGCCGTCCAATTGTTCTTCGATCCGGAAGGAGGTGGTGACCGTGTTGGGTTTAGGCAGCGAAGAAAGCGACCTGAGTGACCTTTGTGACTTGGGCCGGAAGCTGAAATACCGCATGAGAACGCCAAGCATACCCTATCCGCCGGCGCGGGGCACGGACCACCGCCTGGCCAGAACGGAGAAATTCAATCATGAGTGAAAAAATCATAATCTTCGATACGACGCTGCGGGACGGGGAACAATCCCCCGGTTTTAGCATGAACATCCAGGAAAAAATCGAGTTTGCCCAGCAGCTGAAGCGGCTGAACGTGGATATCATCGAAGCCGGGTTCCCGATTTCATCGCCCGGCGATTTTGAATCCGTGAAGGCGATCGCTCAGCAGGTGGAGGGACCGCAAATCTGCGGCTTGGCGCGGGCGCTGGAGAAGGATATCGACCGCTGCTGGGAAGCGGTGCAGTATTCCAAACGGCCGCGCATCCACACCTTCATTGCCACCAGCCAAGTGCACATGGAGAAGAAGCTCAAGAAAACCCGCAAAGAAGTGCGGGATCTGGCGGTGCAGGCCGTCCGGCACGCCCGGAAATACACGGACAACGTGGAGTTTTCGACGGAAGACGCCGCGCGCACGGAGCGGGAGTATATTTGCGAAGTGGTGGAGGCGGCGATCGACGCGGGGGCTACGACCATTAACATCCCCGACACGGTGGGGTATTCCAATCCGTGGGAATTCGGCGATCTCATCGCGTACATCTTCGAGAAGGTCCCCAATGTTACCCAGGCCATCATCAGCGTGCACTGCCACAACGACCTGGGCCTGGCGGTGGCCAATTCGCTGGCGGCCATCCGCCACGGGGCGCGGCAGGTGGAATGCACCATCAACGGGATCGGCGAGCGGGCGGGCAATGCCTCGCTGGAAGAGATCGTGATGAACATCAAGACCCGGCAGGATTTCTTCCCCTTCCACACGGACGTCAACACGGAACAGATTTATCCCGCCAGCCGGATGCTGACGCGCTTTACGGGGATCGCGGTGCAGCCGAACAAGGCCATTGTGGGAGCGAACGCTTTCGCGCACGAGGCGGGCATTCACCAGGACGGGGTGCTCAAGGAGCGGACGACCTACGAGATCATGCGGCCGTCCACCGTGGGGTGGACGGGCAGTTCGATGGTGCTGGGGAAGCACTCGGGGCGGCACGCGTTCGTTTCGCGGCTCTCGGAACTGGGCGTCACCCTGGAAGGGCAGGCGTTGGAGAATGCCTTCAGCGCCTTCAAGGAACTGGCCGACCGCAAGAAGACCGTCTTTGACGAAGACCTGATCGCCATCGTGGACGAGCAGACCCGGAGCGTCGAGCAGGCGCGGTTCGTGCTGCAGGACTTGTTCATCAAGATCGGGCCGGACATGAAACCCTCCGCGACCGTGCGCATCCAGGCCAACGGGGACTCGCTGGAAGGCAGCGGGACGGGAGACGGTGCGCTGGACGCCGCGTTTTCGATCATCAAGCAGCTGACCGGCATGCAGGACGCGGTACTGGTGGATTACCACGTCGGGGCGATCACGGTGGGGACGGACGCGCAAGGCTCCGCGCGGGTGGTGCTCAAGAAAGACAACCAGGAAGCAGTGGGCCGCGGGACGGACACGGACGTGATCCGGGCCAGCGTGAAAGCGTTTCTCAACGCGGTCAACCGGCTATGCACGGCCGCCGAGCGGGCGAAAGAGGTCACGCCGTCGGTGTGATTTCCCACCCCAATACGGGAATGAATCACAGCCCGGGGGCATTCGCGATGGATGCCCCCGGGATTTTTGTTCAGGGGGTTTTTTGTTTACTTGGATGAAAACCGGGCAACCGGAGCGGACACGAAGGTCCCTCTATAAAAATTCCCTCACCCTCGCCCTCTCCCAGAGGGAGAGGGAATAAGGCTTTGATCTACCCGGCCAACCCGGTCGACGGGCAGCCGAACCCGAATGCCATAAAGTACACATTCAGGGGATGAAATATTTTTCACCAGATCCACTCTTTCCCTCCGGTCACAAATCCACCACATATGTCGAGAACGGGGCAGCGCCTTCCGCGTTGTAGTGGTGTTCCTCGCGGCCGCCGGGATACTGCTGGCGGACTTGGTTCAAGTACTTGCGGTTCGAGCGGACGAACAGGAAGCACACCGGGCCGCGGCGGAGAATCTTCGTCTTGAGAAATTGCTCCGGCTCCAAGACGTCCTTGCCCTGGGCCTGGGGAGCCAGGAACTGGATGGTTCCATAGTGGAAATACAGATGAGGCGGGCCGAAGAAATAGGTGTACTGGGTAGGTCCCGCGTCATGGAGGTAGCGGGCGATGCGGGTCCATTCGTCCAGCAGCTGGGGCTTGGCCTGGATCTGATGAAAATAGCGGTGCATGCCCAGGATGAGGATCAGCGCCAGGACCAGGGCCGTAAATCCGGCGCGGGCGCGTTCGGACCATTGCCAGACTCCACTGAGGTGGCTCACTCCTCCGTGAAGCACCGGGGCGGCGATCAGGATGAGCAGGGGGATGAGGCCCACCAGGCGCTGATAAGCGGGGGCATGATCGGTCAGGGCGCTGCCCGTGATCACCGTAGCCGTGCTCCAATAAATCAGCAGGCGGGCCGCCGGATGGCGAAGCATCGTGAACAGCATCAGGAAACCCACCATAAACAACACGGCGGGGATGGGATCGAGCATGCCGCCCTGGCTGCTGTTGATCAGGTAGGGGCTGAGGTCTTCGAATGTGATGGGCGCGAGCAGGCTGCGCTCGAACTGCCACCACAACATATCGGAAAACGTGATATCGGCGGGGTAATCCCGCTTGATCAGCTCCCGGCCGCTGGAGGAGAAGATGCTCACACTTTGCGCGCGGGAGACCGAAGCCGACGGCGACGCGAGGTAGGTGCCAGCCAGAGGCGATACGCCCACCCAAAAGGCCAGAAGGTACGCGAAGGCGCCGGTCAGCAGCGAACGGAAGCGGAGGGCGCGCGTCAACCCCAATAGAATCAATGAAGATAAAACCAGCGGTGTCAGCAGTTTGGTGGCCTGATACGAGAGTTCCCCCACGGCGGCAAGCACCCCCGCGTACCCGAGAAACCGGCCGTCTCCGTCTTGCAAGCCTCGCGCCAGGCAATAGAGGACGGCCACGGTGAACAGCGTGGTCTGATTGTACCCGATGCCGATCCGGGAAAAATGCACCATGTAGGAAGAAACCGTGAACAAAAAGACCGCCAGCACGGCCGGGGCGGGCCGCAGGAACCGCCGGGCCAGGAGATAAAACACGGGGATGGCGGCCAGAGAAATCAGCGCGCCCGTCAGGCGCACGCCGAACAAATTGTCACCAAACAACCACATGCCCCATGAGGGGATGAGATAAAACAGGCAGGGGATCTGGTACCACCCCAGGTCGAAGAAGTTCCAATTGCCCGCGTCCCGGATGCGCATCGCCTGCAGGGCGACTTCGCCTTCGTCACCGTGCACATCGGTGGGAATGGATGGGGAGCCGATGGTGTACAGGCACGCGCCCAGCAGCACGATGAGCGCTACGGCCGTGTTGCCCCAATACTCCGCCGTCCGGTACTCCGCCATCCGGGAGGAAGAATCGGAGATTGGCGCCGCGTCAGGGGAATCGGGATTTCCGTTTTCAAGATCCTTGGATGGTTCCCGCTGAAACGAAACCGGCAGCGCGAAGGTCAACGGCCCGATCCGCAGCAGGCCGGATTCGAAACAGCCTTGGTTTCCGGGACGGGGAAGGCAGCGAAACAGAAAGGCCAGCGAGATGCCCCAGGCCACCATGGGCCAATACCAGGGCCAAGGGCCGCCTCCCGCAAATCCCCGGATGTGGAAATACTGGCAGAATAGCGGGATCAAGGGAATGATAATCAAGAGGAGCGTTTGGCGCTTGGTGAAGGGGAAAAGATGGATCCCGTCTGCGGACGGCCAACGTTCCCGGGAAAGATAGGCGTCCGCCGCGTGCCGGAAGGTGAACAGGAGCAGCAGGACGCAACCGAGCCAGAAAGGCCATCCCGGCCGGTGGCCGGGCGCCGCGGCGGCAAGGGCATGGGCATGATAGGTGATTCCGAACGCCAGTCCGTAGGCCGCCGTCACCAAGGCGCGGGCGATCCGGCTTCCCGGAGGGCGGCGTAAACTCAACCACCAAGCCAATCCTGCCGCCAGCAGTCCCCCGTACGCGTTCCAGAGCGAAGATCCGGCCCAGGAGGCGGCGGGGGGCTGAACCGCCGGTTGCCTGGAGGAGATGATTTCGGAGGGCGGGGGAAACTTATCTTGCACGAGGCACAAGTACAGATTGGCTTCATGAAAAAACTCCACGGCCTGAATGAAATTCAGTTGCTGGCGGAAGACCTTGAGTTCGCCGCCGGGAGTCAGTTCCTGGATTCGTTGATGGTCGCCATCGGCGATGAGGATCGATCCGGAGGGCAGCGCGGTGAGTTTCACGGGGTGGTTGAATCCCCGGTATTCGCGCGCGATTTGGCCGGAGGGCTGGACATCGAGAACGCGGTGGTTGTCGAAGTCGGAGATGAGAGTGTTTCCGTTGGGGAGGCGCAGGGCATCCATGGGCTGCGTGAGGCCCTGCTCGAAACTCCAGATCACTTGGCCGTCGCGGGTGATTTCGAGGACGGAGCCGGCCTGGGCGTCACAGACGAGAAAGTTGCCATTCGGCAGCCAATCCGCGTCCACAGGACCTTGGAAGGAGTAGGGCACGTTCTCGTGCGAACCGGTTTCCCGGTTATACAAAAAAACCCGTTGGCCCGGGCGGGAGGTCAGGAGGAAGAGGCCGGGCTCCATATCCAGAACATCGACATCGTGGAGCGGCTCGAAGGAAGATTTGAATACCTGAGTGCCGTCGCCGGAGTAAATGAGGAAATCGCCGGAGAGCGTAGTCACCGCAAAATGGGCCTGCGCGGGAAGGACCGCCACGTCGGTAGGAGTTCCGGGGACGGGATACAGGCCTTGAGGAATCCCCTGGGCATCCAGGACCACCACGCCGGCTTTCGTGGGAAAACCGGCCATCAGCGCGTCCGTTTGCGCCAGGGAGCCGGAGGAACCGGCCCATCCCAGCCAAGTCAAGGCCGCCATGAGGAGCAGCCGGGGAGGAACGATGGTATTCCCCATGGAGATTCATCCTCATTCAAAGGGTACCCACCCTGCGGGAAGATGGGTACCCCGGATTGATCAACGGTTGGAAACAATGGTTCAGCTGGCGGATGTGGCCGCGGAGATATTCTCCCCCGCCGGTTGCGGCTTTGCGGAAATGGTATCCGCGTGGTATTCAATGCGGGCCGTGGCGCTGACTTCTTCGATCCAAGCCTGAAAGGCGGCGGATTTCAGACGTTGTTCAAATTGCTGCAGACTGGGGATCTCGGTCACGGGCTTTTCCGGCGGCGGGGTTTTTCCCAATACCTGAAGGATATACGCCCCGGTCAGGCGGTCGCGGACCCACTGTTTGTTTTCATCTAAGCGTTCCTGATACACCTTCACGACACTGGAGATTTTCCCGGGTTCGAGGGCGAGGGCGGTTTTGGTGAACGGCAACGCCCGGCCGGCGATCCCCGGGACAAATCCGTTGCCCGTGATCTCGCTGGGGCCGCGGTACACAGCGCCCTTGCCGGTGGGCCGTTCGCTGTTCAAATCTTCAAATTGTTTCAGTTCAAGCGTCTGGGTAGCGGAGACCGGCTGGGCGGAAGCGAGGGCGTCCTGGAGCATTTGCAAGGTTTGTTCCGCGTATTGAATGGCTAAGCCGCCGGCCATAAAGAGGCGGTAGTCTTCTTCCACCTTCTCGCGCACTTCGTCGAGATCGGGAATGTAAGGTTCCTTGATTTCCATGAGTTTCATAATGTAGTACGCCTGCACCGGCGCGGCCGCCGCCGGATTGGCCGGTTGGGACTGCGTCAGAGGAATCGGGAGGGAGACTTCTCCGGCTTTTTCCAGCTGAAACGCCGCGTAACTGATAGAGGGTTGCGGGCCGATGCCTTCGATAGGATCGCCGGCCTTGAAGAGCGGTGTGGTTCCCCAGGCGATATTCTGCTTGGCGGCGGCTTCGGGAATGGTCAGAGCATTGTCGATTACGAAGTAAGCGAAATTGTTGGCTTCCACCCGGGCCAAGGCTTCCGCGCGGGATTGGATATAGTCCTTGACCACGCGGTCCCGCACTTCGGCCAGTTCGGGGAGGTGTTCCGGCTCGCGGGCCACCAGGCGGATGAGGTGGCTGCCGTCCTGGGTGTGGATGGGGCCGCCGGTTTCACCGACATTCAAGGTGAACGCGGTGCTGAGCAATTCCGTGGGGCGGGGGCCGAAACCGGGGACATACATTTCTTCGCGGCCGAAGAGGCCGGACGTTTGAATTTCCAGGCCGCGTTCTTTGGCGATGTCTTCGAGTTTCAGGGATTCCTTTTGGATCCGGGCGAGGTCAGCCTGGGCGAATTCACCGGCGAGGGAGGCGGCTTTGGATTCTTTCAATTTCTGAACCACCTGGCTCCGGGCTTCCTCGAGGGTCATGGGGGTGGCGGGTTGCCGTTCCAAAAATTCGATGACGTAGAGATTTTCGTTGAATTCGCGGCCGGCGGTCAGGACCGGCTTTTCGGGGTTGGTCTGGAAAGCGGCGGAAGAGAAGATCAGCCGGTCGCGGGTGGGAATGCCGGGGATATCGTCGCCGCGGGCGAACCAATCGGTGGTCTGGATTTCATATTGCCCGGCGAGTTCATCGAGGGACCGGATTGAAGCCATCCGGGCCTGAAAATTTTGGAAAGCGTTTTGTTTTTGGAGGGTGTCACGGATTTCGTCCGTCACCGCTTCCAGGGGATCGGTCCCCTTGGCCTTGCGGTCCTCGACCAGGATCAGGTGAAACCCGTATTCGGTTTGAACCGGTTCGGAGATTTGCCCCAGGGGAAGTTCAAAGGCCGCTTTTTCGAACGCGGCGGTCATGCGGCCGCGGGGGAAGAAACCCAGATCGCCGCCTTGGGAAGCACTGCCGTCTTGGGAATATTTCCGGGCCGCGTCGGCGAAGGTGATCTTGCCGTCGGCGATCTCCTGGCGGATGGCCAGGATCCGGGTTTTCAGAGACTCCAGTTCCCCGGCCGCCGCTTCCGGTGTAGCCCGCAGCAGGATGTGGCTGGCCCGGGCCAGGTCTTCCGAATGCTGAAAGCGGGCCGGGTGGTCTTCGTAGTATTTCTGAATAGCCTCGTCCGGGATGGATTCCTGGCCGGCCAAGGGCGCCAGGGGCTGAGCCACGTAGCGGACCCGGATTTTTTCGGGATGCTGGTAGGAAGCGAGATGGTCGTTGTAGTATTTTTGGATTTCCTCTTCCGTGACGGGCACCTGATCCGCGAATTGTTTGGCGGTATAAGACAGGTAATCCACGCGGACCTTGTCGGGAATGCGGTAGTTTTCCTGGTTTTCTTCAAAAAAGCGGGTCAATTGGATTTCACTGAAGGTGACACTGCCGATGAAGGATGCGGGTTGGAAGACCGCGTAATCGACACGGCGTTGTTCGGGCACCTCGTATTGTTTTTTGCGGCCTTCAAAGAAGTCCTTCAGTTTATCCGCGTCCACCTGAATTTCCTGGGTATAGCGGCTGGGTTCAAAGGCCAGGTATTCGACCAGAATTTTTTGTTCTTCCTGGTTTTTGATCCGTTCCAGTTCCCTGGCGGAAGGGTAGAGGGAGGAAGCGACAAACGATTGGACCTTCATCCGGGTGAGGTTGTCCCGCTGTTCTTCCTCGAACTGGATGGGATGGATGTTGTTGGCCAGGAGGATGTTGCGGAAACGGGCCGGGCTGAAGTTGCCGGCCTCGTCCTTGAAATATTCCATCGCTTTGATGGAGCGGGACACTTCGCTATCCGTGGTGTGCAAGCCGAGTTCGCGGGCCACTTGTTCGTTCAAGGCGGAGACGATGGCGCGGCGCAAGGCCTGGGATTGCAGTTCCTCGTAATCCAGGTCCTGGCCGAATTGCTGGTACTGGCGCTGGATGTTTTCGCGCAGGACGGCGAGTTCCTGATCCGTGATTTGGGTTCCGTTCACGTTGGCCGCCCATTGGATCAATTGGGGTTTTTGGCATTCCCCGTAGCCGTACAGCACGATAAAGGATGGTATGACCAGCCACAGGGTGTAGGTCATGATGTCTTTCTTGTGCCGATTCATCCACTCAAACATGGAACGACGTCCTCCTCAAACGTTCGATTGGTCCCTCACCGGATTGAGGGTAGAGGCCACTCCACCCGGTTGGATACCCGCCGGATGCGGAATGCCGTATCTTTCCGAAAAGAGGGAAGTGGAATATTCAATCCCGTGCCGGTGGCGGTCGTCACCGAAGGGGAACCGGCCACGCCCGTATAGGGATCGAAAGGTTCGACCCGGAATTCGCCCTCCCGGAGGTCCGGGAGGACCAGCATCGTGGGTTCGGTGGGGCCAAACGCCGCGTACCGGGCGATCAGGGCGTACTGATGCGGCCGGTCGTGCACCCAGACCAGCACCCGGTCCGCGTTACCGCGCGCGTAGGCCACGGCCCGTTCCACGAAATTTTCCAGGGTGTACGACTGGACCCGGAACCAATCCCGTCCCGGGTTAAGGACCGAGAGGGTATGACTGCCCGCGGGGACCGGGATGGCGACACTTCCTTCCTCGCCCGTCATTGTAGAATCATTTTCTTGAGAAGCGAATGCCCGCCGGAAGACCTCGGCCCCATCCAGTTCGACCACGCACACCGCGCCGGCCGCCGCCACCCGGTCGATTTGGATAAGGAACCGGGACGGCTGATCGAGGGTGAACCGGAACAGCGGATTGGGAGCCATTTCGCGATGGGCCGCGCCATGGACAAAATGAGTGCATTCTTCCAAACCTTCCACGCGGCCATCGGGTTGGATGATGAAGTAGCGGCGCCCGCTTTTTTCCCAATCGAGCAAAGGGATGAAGGTCAAATCGGTGCGGTTGGCGGAGACCGGTTCGATCCGGGTTTCCATGGGCAGGAGATTTTCCTTATCCCAGTGGATGCCCTCCACGTAGTTCGCCACGGCGCGGAAATGATAGTACAGGTTGTAGGGCCGGACCCAGTTGTCCCACCACCAGGTCATGGCCGTGCCGGCGTCATGCGAATGGACCGACGCCCAGAGTTGATTGTGCAGGATGACGCCTTCCTTATCGCCGGTATTGGGCCCGCGCCAGTCGTAGGACATTTCCCCAAAGAAATGCGGATGGTTCGGGTAGGCTTCATACCGCTGGCGGGAGGTGGTCATCTGGGTGCCGATGATGTTTTGCACGTACGCGTGGGATTGCAGAAAATCCAATCCGCGGGCTTCGTACAATTCCGGCCGGTTGCTGGAGGTGCTGGAGGTCTGGAGGTGATCGTAGGGATCGAGGCCGCGGAGGTACGCGGACATTTCCTCGTGCCAGGCTTTGACCACGGCGGGATCGTAGCGGTGCGTGAGATCCACTTCGTTCCAGAATTCCCAGGCGAGCAGATGGGTGCTGTATCCCCACCGGGCCACGAGGTAGCGCAGGCGGTCGCGGTAATGCCGCTTGGCTTCTTCGTTGGTGAAGAATTGCTCGGGCGATTCCAGAAATCCGCCGTTTTTAACGTTATACGGATTGTTGTCCCATTCGGGATTGGTGTTGATGGAATACTGGCCGTGGTGATTGATGACCCATTGGATGTAGATCCCCCGTTTTTGGGCCTCTTGGAAGATGCCGTCATTTCCCCGGGCGTTGTCGAGGTCGTATTGCTGGTAACCATGGTACCGGTTGTTGCGGGGGGTCCAGACCAGTTCGGTCATGCCCCACGGGCACATCCAGATCCGGATCCAATTCACGCCGGCCTGCTGGCACTCTTCCAGATAACTGATCCAGGTGGAGAGGGAGGAAGAACTTCCCCAATGCACCCAACCCATGTTTTCGCCCACGGGGAAATAGGAGTCCCCATTATCGAAAACAAAATGGCGGGAGGTGTTTTGACCCACCCGCACGAAACCCGGCTCCGGGCCCGGTTCCACCCGGAACCGGCCGGCCGCCGTTTCGGCTTGGGCGGCTGGGGTTTTGGCCGTGATCCGATAGGAATAATCGCCGGGCCGGGAGGGCGTGAAACGCATCTTCCAGCCCGCGTCCCCATCGTAAAAGCAGGGTACGGTGAGAACCGTACCGTCCGGGGTATGGATGTCCGCGTTCACCTCAACGCTGGAGGAATCGAAGGGATTGGTGTATTCCAGGGCGACCGGAAAGGAGATCTCGAACAATCCATACGCGGGAAGGACCTGGGGAGCCGGGGGAGCGGTTTCTTCCGCCCCGGCCGGCGTGGCGGTTTCCAGAACGGCGGTCAGCGCCAAGGCCGTGACCAGAGCGGGAGCAACATTCCACCGCCGGGGGGGTGGAGGCATCCGTTCAAGGACCGGCACCGTCATGATCAAATCTCCTTTCTTTCGCCGGAGTTGGGATACAAAAAAATCAATATAACATTGAGATTTCCAAGCGGCTAGGAGGAGAAGAGGGGGAGATCTCAGCGGGGGCGGGCGCGTTTTTTCCATTCCTGGGCGTCAGTCAGGAAGTGGAACAGGGCCTCTTCATCCCCGCGTTCCAATTGGGAAAGAAAGTTGTCGAGCACCTGCCGGTACCCGCGCAAGGCTTCGAGCAACGGTTCCCGGTTTTCCAGGCAGATGTCCAGCCAGAGGGTGGGATCGCCCTCGGCGACGCGGGTGGTGTCGCGGAAGCCGGTCCCCAAGAGCGTTTCGATGCGGGATCCCTTCGCTTTGGCGGTGTGGCACAGGGCGGCGGCGGCGATATGGGGCAGGTGGCTGGACACCGCGAGAAAGGCGTCGTGGGCTTCCGGATCCATGCAGATTACTTTCATCCCCAGAAACCGCCACAGACCGGTCACGGCCTCCAAGGCCGGGGGATGGGAACGTGGAGTGGGGGTGACGATGCAGATTTTGTTGTGAAAGAGGTTGGCCCGGGCGGCCTGGACGCCGGTCTTGTGGGAACCGGCGATGGGGTGCGAGCCGATGAACCAGACGGCGTTGCCGGCGATGGCCTCGCATTGACGCACGATGCCGGCCTTGGTGCTGCCGACATCGGTAACCAAGGCGTGGGGAGCCAGCGCGGGCAGCACGCTCCGCAGTGAAACGGGCACGAGCCGGACGGGGGTGCAGAGCACCACGGCGTCGAGGGGCGGATCGAGGGCGGCGGGATCGCGGGTATATTGATCGATGGCCCCGCGGTGGAGGGCTTCGGCGAGGCGTTCCTCGGAACGTCCGATGCCGACGATGTGGAGGCGGGGCGCGCGGGACTTGAGGGCCAATCCCAACGATCCTCCCAAGAGGCCGACTCCGGCGATGCCCAGGCGGTGAAAGGGGAGTGGTGCATTCACGTTCCGGTTTCCGCCCTCATGATCCACTCGGGGATTTGATTTCCGGCGCGGTCATCCGGGAGAACGGATAGGAACCGAGGATTTTCACATACAGGCTGCTGGACTTGATATCTTCCAAGGCTTGCCGGACGTTTTCATCTTCATAATGGCCTTGGCATTCCAGAAAAAACATGTATTGCCACGCTTCCTGTTTGGTGGGGCGGGACTGGATGTTGGTCAGGTTGATGCCGCGGTTTTTAAAAGGTTCGAGCATGGAGAAAAGCGCCCCGACCTGGTCGCGCAAGAAGACCACCATGGAGGTCTTGTCGTCGCCGGTGGGCGGGACGGTATTCAAGCCGATGATAAAGAAACGGGTGGTGTTGCCGGCGTAATCCTCGATGCCGTGGACCTGGATGGGGACATCCAGCATTTCGGAGGCCAACGCGCTGCCGATGGCCGCGGCCTTGCGGTCTTGCAGGCAAAAGCGGACTCCTTCGGTGGTGCTGGGGGCATCAATCAGCCGCGCCTGGGGGAGATTGGTTTCGAGCCAATTGCGGCATTGGGCCAGGGCCTGGGGATGAGAATAGACCTTATCGATGTCGTGCAACTCGGCGAAACTGATGAGGTTGTGCGTGATGGGCAGGAAGATTTCGCCGGTGACGCGGATGTTGGAATGGGCGAGGAAATCGATGGTCTGGGTGACGCTGCCTTCGATGGAGTTTTCGATGGCCACGATTCCATAATGAACCCGGCGGCATTCCACCTCCTGAAACACGGCGCGGATGGTGTCCATGGGGATGTAGCGGGCGGACCGGCCGAAATGGGATTGCGCGGCGGTGTGGTGAAACGTGGCTTCGGGGCCCAGATAGGCGATGGCGAGATTGGTTTCGAGGGCGCGGCAGGCGCTGATGACTTCCCGGAACACGGCTTCGACGGCTTCGGAGGGAAGCGGCCCCGGATTCCGGGCGCGGACGCGTTTCAAGATCTCTTTTTCCCGGGTGGGGATGTACGATTCGGTATCAAAGCGGTTTTTGACCTTGCCCACCTCTTGGGCGATCCGGGCGCGTTGGTTGAAAAGCCGGAGGAGTTGGTCATCGATATCGTCAATGGCCTGGCGTAATTCAGTCAGTCTGGCCGTGAGTTCTCCGGCGGATGAATCGAAATGTTTCAATCGTGTATCCTCCCTCGACACCTGGATGGCAGCCGGCGATGGTCTCCGGACCGGCGCTACCCCGCCGATCCCAGCGGACACGGGGAACACCAAAAAGGATGGCATGAGGGGAACCAGAAAGAAGGAAAACCCGGCGATTCCCGATCCGCTCCTACTGGATGAGATAGCTCATGGATGGGGAATCTTCCCCCGGCCACGAATCGCCGCCCAGGATCTGATTCACCAAGTATTGAATTTCTTCCACGTCCACTTCGGAGCCATCCAGGAAAAACGCCCGCTCGACCACTTCTTCCCGCTGTTCGGGAGTCAGGACGCCTTCGTTCACGAGCGTCATTAAATAACCGCGGGCTTTGAGTGTCAATTTCATCCGCTCTAGGAACTGGTAGATCTGGTTCGTCCGGAGCGGGAAGGGAATGGCGGGGCCGTCTTCCACCCGGGAGCGAATGCGGTTGGCGACTTCGAAAGCGATATCGATTTCGTGGTCCTTGAATCCCCGGCCTTCCAATTGTTCAGTCAACTCGCTGCGGAGCAAGCCCCAGTCATCGTCATCGCTTTCCAGGGTTTTCGCCAAGATGTAGCTGACCATTTCAATCAAACGTGAGAGCATAGTGTCTCCATACCATTTCTGCACGGTGTTCCCGCGTTTAATAAGTGGGACGCGAGGTGCTTGGAATCCCCCCGCCTTTCTCCTCGATCTATCATCATATCACAAAATCCATCATTTGTTTTGAGTGAGAAGTATAGAATCAACTGTCATGGATGGCTAGCGGAAAGATGGGGAAATGTCCGGGGGAGGTTCGCCGAGAAAGAAGAGGGAGGATCCGGACCTTCCAGGCGGGGCGGATGGTTGACAAATCGCGGCGGCTCATTAACATTAACACTTTGTCGCGCCGTAACGAATCCATCCGCAAACATCCACGGGCCATTAGCTCAATTGGTAGAGCATCCGACTCTTAATCGGCAGGTTGAAGGTTCGATTCCTTCATGGCCCATTTTTTTCCTCTCTGAGTTAGTCCAATCCCCGTTTTGTGCGCCACGCGATTCCTGGCCTTGCCGAAGTGATTGGGCATCGAGCATCATGATTCTTCCACGATGAACCAGGTGATGGAGCGGGGTTGCATCTTCACCGGCAGATCGAGACTGGAATCCCGTGTCAGTTCCATCCGGCGGCTTTCGCCTTCTTGTTCGCGGATGGAAACGGTTCCCGTGAGGCCTGTGTAATAGAGCGGCAGGCGCAAAGTCGTTTCGAGGGCTTGGTCCAAGGGATTGTACACCATGGCCAGGCCCCGTTCTTTCAAGGCCGGATTGACGTGAAGCACGCAGTCGATCGATTTGTGATCCGGCCGGCGGACGTGAATGATGTCCGAAGTGAGGATAGCCCGGTATTTTTTGTAGAAATCGACCCATTTTTTCACCACCGCTTTCGTCTCGTCCGTGTCGAAGAGACGGGGGCCGCGGTAGCAGGCGATCACCCCGCTGCCGAAATTCAATGCCAGATGCCATTCGTATTCGGTGAGATGTTCGGAGAGCGGTTCGAGGGTGGCCGCCGGGCCGCCGCCGTGGTATTCGACCAACGGGACGAACATCCAGCCCAGCGTGGGCGGCTTGAGCCAGGTCCCATCAAAGATGTTCTGGCGAGCCAGGAGAATCTGCCGCCAGCGGGGCAGGCTCCAGTTGGTCTCGCGGTAGCCCATCGGGAATTTCTGCGCGCCGTTGAAGTAGTAGCGGTCCGGGGTGTTGATGTACATCCCCCGCTGGAGGCATTGGGCATAAAAAGCGGCGCACCGTTTCCATTGATGGTATTGCGAATCCTCGAGGCCGCGGTGGTGGAGATGGGTGGTGGCGGCGCACACGTCGCCGTGGTAAGGGCCGTCGGTTTCGATCATGTCCAGGCCGGTGGCGTCGATGAAATTCAAGACACGGCGGAAATACCCGTCCGACCATTCACTCGCCAGGCACGCGCTCTGGCCGAATTTGCTCCCCGGTTTGCCGGTGGCGGGATCGACGCAATTGTTTTCGGGGCCGGCATCCCGCGAGGCGCACATCAGGGTATAGCCGCCGATCTCGATCCCCTGGGAGTGGGCGTATTCCACATCGGCCTTGAAGCGGGCGATGTAAGCGGGGTCTTCGCTTTCGATGTCAAAGCCGCTCCAGAAGGTGAGAATGACCATTTCGAAGCCCACCGCCGCGCACTGGCCGATGGCCAGGCGCACGGACTCCGAATCGGCGTTGCGGACGTGCATGAAGATGGGGTTCTCGGTGACCTGGGGCAGCAGGGTCCGGAGCATGCGGCGGATGAACAGGCCTTGGCGTTCGCGGCCGTCGCTGTCGTGCAGAATTTCAAAGACGGTATAGGATTCGAAGGATTCACCCGGCTCCAGCATCACGCCGGGGCCGCGGGGATAGGAACTGGTGAAGAGCACCGGCGACTGATACAGGTAATCCACCTGGGAGGTGTACGCGAGGTCGGGGCCCCAGTGGCTGGTCTCCATGCCGTCGAAGGCGAAGGTGCTTTCCGCGTGGAAGCGGGAAGTTTGCGCTTCGTTGACGGCCAGGATCTCGACCGTGGCGGAATCGATATGGACCTCGGCGGGCGTGCCGTTGGTGACCGAAATCCACTTGGCCATCACCGGGAGGCCGTGGTAGAGTTCGTAATGCACGGCCACGTCCAGCCCTTTGTATTTCTCCATGGCTGGGGTGGGAGGATCGAAATGGACGGTCAGGGCGACGCCATGCGGCGGCCAGGGGGCGTTTTCGGAAAATCGCCGCGGCTGCCAGGGAAAGCGCGCGCGGGGAGTTCCGGTTTCGAGGCGGGTAAAGACGAAGGCGTTGGGATCGGCCGGCATTTCGGCCAGCCAGGTTGGATCAAGATACCCGAGATCCGGTTGGCCGGTGAGGCCGCCGATGTCGCAGGTCACTCCATCGAGTGAAATGCGCGCCTCAGGCTTCACACCGCGCAGCAGGCCATCGCCGGTCATGCGGTTGACGAGGTCGGCGGTGGCGAAATTCGGCCCGAGATAAAAGACGCGGGAAACGAGGCCGTTGTCCATCACGAGATAACGGGGCGTTGCCGGCTTTTGCGCGGGAACGCCCTCATTCCCATCGGCGTGGATCTCCGCCCGTTCCGCCACGGGTTGCACCAGCCAGTCGCCGTCCCGCGGCTGGTAGAGATGCGCGGGATAAACCGGTTCGGCGGAAACGGGAGACGGGGAAATGGAAACGAAACCCAACGTGACGCTTAGCGTCAATCGAATCCAACGATTCAAAGCCGAACTCCTTTTCTTGGGGCATAGTAAACAAAGGCCGCCATTGAGCCATCGATGGAGTTTATACCATATATCTGGGCGGATCGAACCCTGATTCCACCCTGCGGGGTTGATGGGATTTCGGAACGATCCTTGCTTTTTGCGTTCGATCGATCGTATGGAAATTCAATGATAATTCCATGATAATTCCATGGATCAACCCTATTTTCACTTGACAGTCCTTAGGAAAACTTCTATACCGGACAAGCATTCATTTGGGTATTCTCTATTTCAAAGGAGCGAAACATGATGATGAGACGCAGAAGAAATCTGTTCGCCGTTGCGTTCATGGGCGGCCTGATGGCGGCGGTGGCGTTGCCGGCCGGCGCGCAGCTGTATGCGGAGCAGGTGACCGCTGACAATCCGCTGACCTATTGGCGGTTCACCAATGACTTGCAGGACGCGCAGGGCCATTTGAATCTGGATCCGGCGGTGTCGCCAAATTTCGTCACCGGCCCCGGTCAGGGCAACCAAGCCTATTCCTCGAGTGAAGGGAAAGCTTGGGCGGCCGCGTTTGGTGTCGACATTCTGAGCGGGGTGCAAGATTTTTCCTACGAAATGTGGATCAATCTGAAAGGAGTCAACGAAGGAAAATACATTTTACAGCGGTTCGCGGGGGGGACCGGCGGGGGGGAAAACTCGCTGACTTACGCGAATGGCCAGATTACGTTTGTGGGGCGGGCGGGTGAATTGGCGGAACCGGCGGTGGTCGCCATGCCCGATCAGACGGATGCCTGGCATCACTTGGTGATGTCGTACCATTATCAGTCCGCGACGTTGATTTATTACGTGGACGGGCAGGAAGCGGCCCGGAACGAGGAGGCGTTTTTAGAGCCGATCCTCGGCGTGCAGGATTTCGAGTTTTATATCGGCGCTACGCGGACGAATCCGGAAGGGCGTGTCTTCAACGGCTATCTGGACGAAGTGGCCATTTACGACAAAGCCTTGACCGCCGCGCAAGCCGCCGCGCATTTCCAGGCCGCGTTCCCGGGCGGTTATGCCGCCGCGGTGAAAGCGGATAATCCGGTGATTTACTGGCGTTTTGAAGGCAATTTCAATGATGAGGTGGGCAACAACCATTTGCTGCCCAGCGGAGTGCAGTTCGTGGACGGCCCGGGCGGCGCGCCCAACAAAGCCCTTTTCGGCCGGGTGACCTCGAACCAGGCGCAGATTCTGTACAACCTGGACGATTTCACGTACGAGTTGTGGTTCAATCCGAAATTCCGAAGTTCCAACTCCTACCTCTTTTTCCGGCGGACTGGCGGAACGCAAAGCGCGGTCATTTTTGCCTATAAGACGGACACGTTGGAATTCTTCTCGCTGAGCGACGGAACGCGTCCCGCGGTGCCGATTCCTAACGAAACCGACCGGTGGTATTATTGCGTGATGGTGAACGACACGGCGGCCGGGGAATTCCGGATTTACATCGACGGTGTCCTGGCGTCAACCACCGCCGGTCTCGCGACCGCCAGCGCCGGCAATCAGGTGGTGGTGGGCGGCTCGGATCAAGGCGACAACTTCAACGGGTATATCGATGAAGTCGCGGTGTACGGCAACGTATTGACCGAGGAGCGGATCCAAGCCCATTTCACCGCGCCGATGAATCCCGCCGGCGTCAGCGAGTGGTCACTGTACTAATCCCATTCTGGACGAAAGCAACGCTACTACTCAGGTAAGCGCTTATCCACCCAATCCGCATGTACGGATTGGGTGGATTTTTTTGATCCGGCGCGATGCCGCCGGTGGGTGGGATTGTTGAGCACCGGCCGTGGAACACTCTCCGGCTGCCGGGAACCGTTTATTTCCCCTTCCGGTGGCGGAAGCGGTTTAACAGGATATCCACGGTGTTCCGCGCGCCGTTGCCTTCCACCACTTCCCGCGCGTTTTGCCGCAAGTTTTGGTACAGCGTTTCATCATGGAGCCAGCCGTTCAAGCAAGTTTTCAATTTTTCCTTATCGGATGTGATCTGGGCTGGGATCACGCGGGCCGCGCCCCGGGATTCGACCAACCGGCAGATCCGTTCTTCGGGATCGGAACGGGGGAGCAGAATCACGGATTGGCCGGCCAGCAAGCATTCATACACGGGCAGGCCGGGATATGACAGGATCCACGAAGCCTCCCTGATGATTTGCCAGCGGCCGCCGAGAGGGGGATCATGTAGCCACTCGATGTCTCCGGCGAGATTATCCCGCAGCCGGTCCGCGGCGGTTTGGGACACATCGGCCAGGATTTGGATCCGGCCCGTCCCGGATTCACGGAGGCATTCCACCAGCATGGCGATGCTGTCCGGATTTACATGGACCGAGACAGCGATCAGGAATCGTTTTTCTTCCGGAGGCCCTGCAGAAGCGTCATCCGCTTTCGTCTTATCCGCGAAATAGAGAGCCGGCAAGGGGAGATACCGCGTGCCGTGGAAACAATCCGCCATGCGGCTGGGTGGCAGGCTTAAAGCGGCAAAAACCGGCGGGCTGACCAAGCCGGGGAGGAGCAGGGAATCGACCGCGGAAGAGGCGATCAGGGAATCCGAGTACGAATCGGAAATCAGGGCGAATAAGGCCAACCACGGAGTGGGCTGAAACCGGGGAGGCGTAAGGCAATCCGCGAGGACCAGGTCGGCCTGGGTGGTTTCCAGAATCTCCGAGAAAAGCACCGGGGCCCCGTTGGGGCGGATGTTCAGCCAGTGGATGTTCCGTTCTTCGGCCGCGCCGGGGAGGTTTCGGGTGGGAAGGCAGGCCAGGGTGACGTTGGGCACGGCGGCCTGCCGGAAGGCTTCCGCCAAGGCCAAGCCGCGGACAAACCGGGCCGGCAGATCGGCATATGCCGCGTCGATCCATACCAACACGTGATCCGGCCGCGCCGGAGTTCCCGGGGCCAGCTGAATTTCCTGAGGAGAGGAAGAATGATTTTTGTCTTTCTTTTTCCAAAAGACCATACCTAAAACTCCGTGGTGAACGGGGCCATTCGAGTCTCCGGCCGGAAATTAGGGATTCTCTACGGGAGTTTCTGGATTCTTGGCAGGGGAAGGTTCCAATCCGGCGGCGTGTTCCGCGCGCCGGCGGCTGTATTCGCGGATGGTGATGACCGGACCGGCCATGATATAAGTGCCGACCAGAATGGTGAACACTTCTTTGAAGCGGAGGACCGCCACGCACAGGATCAGCACGATGATCACGTTATACTGGTACACATTCTTTTTTTCCACGTGGATGGTTGAGAAATCAGGAAAGGTGATGGTGCTGACCATCATGCCCGCCAGGCTGACCAGCAAAATATGAATCCCGATGTTGACCACTGGGTTGACCGGGGGGACCAGTAAAAAGTTGTATTCGTAGCTGATCAGCACCAGCGCGGCCAGAAATCCGGCCGGGGCCGGGCAGGGCAGGCCGGTGAAATGGGTGCGTTTCTGCCCGCCGGAAGCCTGCACGTTGTACCGGGCCAGCCGCAAGGCGGTGCACAGGGTGTAGATCAACACCAGCGCGACGCTGAGCCGGTTGGGGCCGTTGGGGTACAGCATCGCGTGATACAGCAACGGCGGGGCGGCACCGAAAGAAATGACATCCGCCAATGAATCCAACTGCGTCCCGAACTGGGAGGACGACCCGACCAGCCGCGCCACCTTGCCATCGATCAGGTCAAAAAAACCCGCCAACAAGATCATCTGCGCGGCGATTTCAAACCGGCCTTCGGTGGCGAACAGGATGGCGCTGACTCCGCAAGCCACATTGAAACTGGTGAGCACATTGGGCAGCAGGTGAATCAGGTTGATGTTTTTGCGCTGGGTCCGGAACGGCCGCACCCGGAACCGGCGGGTGCGGCCCGGATGAACAGGAATACGGCGGGACTTGAGGATCCGCTCGGCCAGGGGATCGTGAGCACTGGAGGATTCTTTGGTCATGGCAGGAACAACCGCCTTGGAAAATCGATCTTTCAGGACATCATTCTGGTACACGCAGGTATTGTAATGGATTTGAGCGGAACGGCGAAGCTGTTATTTACGGATTCAACTTTGGAGGAGTGGTTACCATCCCCCGGCCTTTCACCCAGGGGAATCGGGGGGGGGAGGATCAAGTGGATTTCTGGTTGAGTTCGGCCAGGAGGGCGGTGCGGGCGCTCAGGTAGCCGGCCAGAATGCCATCCTCAAAGTTAAACCGGGGATTGTCACGCAGATCAGGGAAATCGTCAAAATTGCGGAGATCTTCCGGCGTGAGGTGGGGATTCATCTTCCGGGCGATGTCCAACACCTTCCGGTGCTGGTGTTCGATCATCTCATCCAGAAGGGTCAGGATTTCCTCGCGGGTCAGCATGGCCGGCGGTCCAGTCAGTTCAAAATCCGCCGCAGGACGCCGGAGCGGTCTACCCACAAGGCCCGCGCCACTTCGAACTGGGAGCGGGTGATTTTCCACCGGGGGTCGGAATCCGGCAGGTCGTTGGGCAGCTCCTTGACGTAATCCGTGATCAACGTGGAGAGGAAGCCGAAGGCGTAGCGGGGCGTGCCCAGGGTGGTCAAGGTGTCCCGCAGGCAGGCGAAATCGAAGCCATCCTCGAACAGGTCGCTCAACTGAATGGGAGGGGCCTCCGGCGACTGGCACACGCGCAGACGTTGGCTGGCGATTTCGTACAGTTCCTGCCCGCTCCATTTCAGCTGTTCGATGAGATTGGACTTGTCGAGGCGCATGTGTTTTAACTGCTCGGGCGCGGCGTTGCGGTGGATGATGTCCATTTCGATGGGCAGAAAGAGTTTCAAACCCAGCCGGGGATATTGCAGGAGTTTGATGTCCAGCAACCGTTCCACGAACTGGCGCATCAGGTCTTCGCTGACGCTGAGCAGGGACGGTTCGTCCACGCGGTCCATCAAGACATACACGCCCTGATAGCCGGCCGTTTCCAGCAGGTCCATGAAGCGGTCCAGGAGATGATAGCGGGTGGCCTCCTCGGACCCGCGGGGGAGAATGTACTCTTTCCGTTCCTTGGCAGAGACCTTGCTTAACAGCAGGGCCAGGTTGGCCGGGTTGCGGGCCAGGATTTTCACGCTGCGGGCCGCCCAGGAAGATTGCGTGTGTATGGAGAAATAGTGGTACAGCCACCAGCCCCAGGTGCCCAGGAGACCCAGCCCGCCAAGGGTGAACCACAACTGGTTCGGACCGATGGCCATGGAACTGAGATACGGAAAGAGCAGCAGCAAGAAGCTGAGGAGGGTCATACCGATGGTGACCCCCCATCGCAGAGTGGGGAGAAAAGAACGATACCGGATCAGCCGGTTGAGGGAGTGCAGCGCTTCCCCCGTGGATTTGCGGTCGGAGTTGTAATAGAGGGTGGTCAGCAGGAGGAGATACATCTTCTGCTTGCGGGTCAGGGATTGGGGCGGCGTGCCGGAAGCCAGGATCCCGTCGATGAACTTCGTTACGCCCAGGGAGAGGATGGAATCCAGGTGGTCGGAGATTTTCCAGCGTTTCACCACGTCCTGAGCCGCCTGCCGGTCGTCGGCCCGGGCGCCGATCACCCGCCGGAAGCGCGCCAGATAGGGATTGAAGTCGATGTACTCGATCAGAAAAACCTTTTCATCGGGATGTTTTTCATTCCAGTCGAGCAACCGCCGGCGGATCATCAGCCGCAGGCCGCTTTTCCCGCTGCCTTTTTCCCCGAAGACGATGGCCGGCGCGGCCATGCGGGGATTGCCGTACATGCGGTCAAAACTCCAGTGCACCACGGAAGAATCGAGCGCGGAAAGAATGCTATCCTTGTCCGCATCTTCCGAATTAAAGGGATCGTCCATCAATCCCCAGTGTTCACGCCATTTCTGTGTAAACATGGAAACCGTTCACCCTTGACCGATTCGGAATGGGCCGGCACCCGGAAATCCCCGGTGCCGGGATCGATTGTACGATAGTCGGGCAGGCGGAAACTGTCCATGGGCGGACGATCCGCGTGGAAGGGACTCGATCCCGGAGGGCACCGCGCGTGGCTGGATCATTCTTCCTGCAAATCCCACTCAAAGCGGGTGAAAATGCTGCTTTCCCCGCACAGGTCTTTCATCTCCTGCGTGAGTTGGTCGGAATCGAGGGGCTGCTTGGTGTTGAAGCGGCTCCGGAACCGGCCGGTTTCCTTACTTTTTTGCATTCGCAGGATTTGAAATTTATATTTGGAGGCTATTTTGCGGAACGCCCGCTCGGCCCCGGTGGGATTGTTGGTCGTGATTTTCACTTCCCAGTGATACCGGTAAGAACTGCCCGTAAATGAAAGCACGTACAAGAGAATATAAATGAAACCCGTGATGGTGATCGCCAGTTCGAAGTTGGCGAGGCCGCATGCCATCCCCAAACCAATAAGAATAAAAATAAGCGATAGATCGAATGGATTGCGCATGGCGGTCCGGTACCGGACGAAACTGCCCAGACCCACCAGGCCGAAGGCGCGTTCCAAGCTTCCTTGAATCAGGATCACCATGATCGCGCCCGCGATACAGATCATGATTTTGGTATTTTTGAGTTCCTGATCGCTGGCGGGGCCGTACCCCTCGATCTGGCGCTTGGGATGATACGCGATCACGGCGCCGAGAATGGCGGCGATCGAGAGGGTAACAAGAATGGCCAAAAAGGTCTTTTGTTCATGATAATTGGGTCCCTGGGCAGATACCTGTTGCGTCATGGTGTCGATAAAATGGGTGATGGGGGCCGGGATCCATGCGGTCGCGCTGGCTATCTGGTCGGAAGACATGGCGATTTGGTGAACCTCATCCATTGAACAGAATTCTGAATTGATACTATATACAAGTGTTTTTGGAAGAAGCCGGCGGCCAAGGCGGATGCCGTTGGCGCCGCGCTCATCGCTAAAATACGATTTCCAATTGGAACAGCAATTCGTTGTTTTGGGCGCCGGGGCCGCCGGTTTTTTCTTCGTTCAGCATGTATTCCGCCCGGAACGAGACGTTGCGGACCAGTTCCGCGATCACCGCGAACAGCCATTGCTCCCGGTCCCAGGTCAAAGATCCGTTGGCGATAAAGGGTTGGGGAGTCAAGTTTGTATCCAGCTCCCCGTAGCGGACCAGGGGCCGCAGCGAGTTGAGGTAGCGCATTCCCTTGAAGTTGAACTTGTAGGACAACTCCGTGTACCACCCGAACCGTTCCAACTCCCCGTCGCGCCGCCCGATGGCCTGGGCGAAGAAATCCCATTCGTCGATGCGGTAGTCCAGGTTAACGCCCGCCATCTCTCGTTGGTCGTCGTTCCGGAAACCATAGCCGGGGACTTGCAACTGGAGAAACCGGAGGTCTTCGTCCGACAGATCTCCTACCATGCCGAATCCCATGAGGTTGAGTTTCCCGTAGGGATCCAGGTTCAGATCCAGGCCGAGTCCGGCGCTGAACTCCTTGTTTCCGTTGAAATCCAATTCCGTGAGGTTTTCTCCAATCAGGCGGTCGCCCTGGTCCTCTCCCACTTCTTCCCGGTCCAGCGTGGCGCCGTTGGAGACGGACATAAAGGCGTACACCGGATCCAGCGTCCCTTTCCAAGTGATCCCCAGGTCCCGTTTCCGCCAAAAGGCGTTCCCCGCCAAGGGGTAGCTCTCGGTATAGCGGTCCGGCCGGTAAAAGCGGGGTTGAACGCCCACGCGCAGTGCGGACCACAGGGGCAGATTCTCGAAATCGACGTAGGTTTCGACGAGATTGCCTTCTTCGCCTTCCACGTCGTATTTACCATGGAAGCGGACGTTGTTTTTGAAGTCGGCGTCGAGGTAGATGCGGAATTCGTCCACTTTGAAACTGCCGTTGGGATTATCGGGCATCGCGGACCGCAACGCCGTCTCATTTTCCGGATCGAAATATTCGAATTGCAACCGGCCGCCCAAGCTGAAATATTCCCCTTTCAAAGAGGGAAGCCAATAATCTTTTTTCGTCTTTTCCGGCGGCGCTTCCGCTTCGGGGGGGGCTTTTCCCTCAGCTGGGGCGGCGGGTTCCACGGCGGCCGGCGCGGCTTCTTTCTCCTTTTTCTTCTTAGGTTTTTCTTCTTCGGCTGTTGGTTTTTCTGGTTTGGCGGGCGCCAGTTGGTCGAGGCGTTTTTGCAGATCTTCCACGAGGCCGCGCAAGGCCTTGTTTTCTTCTTCCAGTTTTTGCACCCGTTCCTCAACGGATTCTTGACCTTGGCTGTCCGGAACCAAGGGCGTGAACCAGAAGGCGAAGATAAGGCTGGCGAATCCTATCCGGTGAAAGTAGAAGTACATGATGAATCCTCTAGCGGTTGTGTTGATGTACGGGTACGATGTTATTTTATCCTATCGGCTTTTCACCATATCCATTTCCCTGACGCGGTCCGGGAACAAGGGAAATCAAACCCGAATCCGGACCGCCTTTTTGTCTTTTTATACCGGAAGAAGCCAATCGATTGCATATTTTTTTACTTTCATGATGGGCTTTACATCTCTTCGGGCATGCTCCCCTCCGCGTCCAACCGGCATCTTCATTAAATATAGAAAAACTTTGGATATCTGTCAGGGGTTTGGTGATTTTATAGGATTTTTGAAAACGGAGGTTCCGTGGAAATCCGGCGCCGGACAACAAACGCGAAGGCATTCTTTTCCGATTCTTATCTTCCCCCCGGTGGAATTTTTTCTTGTGGAGGATTCCGGTTCTGGTTCGGTGGAACAGAATCCGGTATATTTCGCTTGATACAAACGAGAGTCAATTCCCTGGGGGTGGGGGGAACGAAACGGACAGGAGCAGAACATGCTGAAAAATTTGGAAACTGTTCGGGAAACCGTCCGGCCAGCCGTGCAGAATTTTTTCGAACAAGTGCTCGCGGTGTTTGATAAGCGGGTGGATTCAATCTACCTGCACGGCAGTGTGGTGACGGATGATTATTTGCCGGGGCAATCCGACATCAACTCCCTGGTGCTTTTCGACTCCTTCCATTTTGAGGATGCCCAGCGGATGCAGCCCGTGGTCCAGGGAGGATTGAAGAAGCGGATCGTGGCTCCGTTGTGCCTGCCGGTGGATGCCTTGGAGCGTTCCACAGACACGTTTCCCTTGGAGTTTATCGAGATCCGGGACAAGCACGTCTGCATCCATGGGGCAATGGACCGGATGGCCTCGCTGACCATTCCCAAGGAACATTTGCGGGTCAAGATCGAGGAACAAATCCGGGGAAAATTGATCCGCCTGAGGCAGATCTACATGGAGCATCGCGGTCCGGACCGGGAATTGACGGATTTTCTGGTGGACGCGCAGAAAAATCTGTTTCCCGTGCTGCGCAATCTGCTGCGGTTTGTGGGTGTCGAAACGCCTCCCTTGAATAAGGACATGATCATGCAAACGCTGGAAACCCGGTTGCGTTTTTCGATGATCCCGCTCCGCCGGATACGGGAACACGCCGCGGGACATGCCGCCATTCCCGCCGGGGAGGTGGTGACGGTGTATGGAGAATATGTGGAGGTTCTGGCGCAGTTGGCGCGCTGGATCGACCGGTGGGAGCAGAATGGCGTGGCATAGCGGATCGGACCGCAGAAAGGCAGCCATGAAGCAATTGGCATTCAGATGTGCGCGCCGGTCTGGCATAGGGGCCGGCTGGGTGATTGTTTGTTTGTATGCGGCCACCTTCTCTGCGGGGGCGGCGGTGGTTCCGTGGCCACGGCCGGTGAACTATGTTTCGGATTTCGCGGAGGTGATCCCCGCTCCGCAAGAGGAAAGCCTCAACGCGCTGGCCCGGCGCCTGTACGAGAAAACTACGGCCCAGCTGGCGGTAGTGACAGTTCCTAGCCTGCGGGAGCGGGGATTTGGAAGCATCGAGGAAGCGGCGGTCAGCCTGTTCGAGCAGTGGGGGATCGGTCAAAAAGAAAAAAACAACGGCCTCCTCATTCTGGTGGCCCTGAAGGAACGGGAATGGCGGGTGGAGGTGGGTTATGGCCTGGAAGGGGCGGTACCGGATGCCGTGGCGTCACGCCTGGGGCGGACGTTGCTGCCCAACGCGTTCCGGCAGGGGCAATACGGAGAGGGCTTGCTGAATCTGTGCACCGCGCTGATCGCGGAAATCGCCCGGGAATACAACATCCCCCTGAGTGAATTCAATGTGAATCCCTCCTCCGCGCGGGAACCGGGCCGGACTTCGTCCTCCCAGGGGGAGGGGGGGGTTTTTCAATCGCTTTTAAGTCTGTTTTTTACGCTGCTGGTATTCTACTTTTTTCTCCGGCATCCGAATTTGTTCTTGCTCTACCTGCTGATGGGAGGCGGCAGCCGGCGGGATGGGCATTGGCGTGGCGGCTCGCATTTCGGCGGGGGATTCGGGGGCGGGAGCCATTTCGGTGGGTTCGGGGGGGGCCTCTCCGGCGGTGGAGGGGCCAGCGGGAGGTGGTAAGGGATAGATTACAACGGCTCCACAATCCCGATCACGCATTTCAGGTAGCGTGATTCAGGCATGGCCAGCAGGACCGGATGATCGCGGGCTTGTCCCCGGATTTCGAGGACGTTGATCCGCCGGCGCTCGCGGACCGCCGCCCGTTGCAGCGTTTGGAGGAATTGGTCCCCGGTGATGTAGGACGAACAAGAGCAGGAACAGAAAACGCCGCCGTCCCGAACCACGTGAAGGGCTTGGCGGTTGAGGTCTTCATACCCCCGCAGCGCCTTGTGGGTATCCTTGGCGGTTTTCGCGAACGCGGGAGGATCCACTACCACGATATCAAACCGCCATCCGGATTTCCGCGCCTGAGAGAGCCAGGCAAAGGCGTCGGCCAGGACGCACTTCATCCGGTTGGCCAGTCCGTTTACTTCCACGTTCTTTTGGGCGAGATCCAAGGCGGCGGCGGAGGAATCGACGGCGATGGCGTTTTTCGCACCCGCCCGCAGCAGCGTCAACGCCCAGGCGCCGGTATGGCAAAACAAATCCAAGACTTCCGCGTCATGGGCGTAAGCCGCCAGGGCCCGGCGGTTTTCCACTTGGTCAAAAAAGTGGCCGGTTTTTTGTCCGGATTGGACATCCACCAGCAACTTTATGCCGTTTTCCTCGATTTCCTGAAGTCCGGACAAAGCGCCATGCGCCACTTTTTCGTATAAGGCAAGGCCTTCCAATTTCCGTTTTTCGTTGGTGTTGCGCAACACAATGGCTTTGGGAGCAACAATCTGTTTCAAGGCCTCCAAAAAGGGTAAAGTGAGGCGTTCCATCCCCGCGCTGAGCACCTGGACGGCCAAGATCTCTTCATACCGGTCCACGATCACGCCCGGCAGAAAATCGGAATCCGCGTAAATCAAGCGGCAGGAGCGGCGGTCAGGATAAAGCCGCCGGCGCAAGGAGACGGCGCGTTCGATCCGGGAGGCGAACCAGTCCACCGATCCCGGGATGTCCTCCGGATCGCGGGACAGGAGGCGCAAGGCGATGAGGCTGTGCGGATTGTACGTGGCATAGCCGACAAAGTTGCCTCCGTCATCAATGACATGGACCAGCGTGCCCGGTTCCGGCAATGGCGCGGGATGCGCGACTTCGTTGCTGAAAATCCAGGGGTGGCCGGCTTTGGCCCGTTTGCCCCCGCGAGGTTTCAAATGGATGGTCAAGAATGGGAATTTCGGTTCCGCCGGAGAACGCATATGCGGTTTGGTTTCCGATCGCGTCAGGATTTGGACTTTGAGTATCGTCCCTTAGTATAAATGGAATCAGTGGCATACTAAGGTGAATCGGCGCGTGATCCGGCGAATGATCCGTGTTCTGAGAGGCGGGCATGAAATTGGTAACGCAGTGGGATGTGTCTCCCTTGGTGGGGCCGCGGCCTTTTTATCAACTCTTGCTGAATCCGGATCCGTCTCTGGAGAACTGGTTGCCACCCCTCATGCCGCGATGGGAGGCAATGTTGCGTGAGCGGAGGAACTTTATCGCGAAACAGATCGACCGGGGACAGTTGGCGCGTTCGCTGAAAGAATCGCACGAACGCCGGGGCGCGCCGGCCTCCACAATGGCGGCGATCGAACAATTAAACCATCCCGATGTGTATCTGATCGTGGCGGGGCAGCAGCCGGGGCTGTTGGGCGGACCCCTGCTGGCAGTGTATAAGATTCTGCACGCTATTGTCTTGGCGGAGCAGATGACGCGGGAACGGCCGGAAACATACCTCCCCGCGTATTGGAACGCGGCGGAGGATCATGATTTTCCCGAAATTGCGGTGTTCAAATGGCTGACCAAGGACAAAACTCTCGCCACGTTCACCTGGCCGGGGGACGCGCGAAGCCGGCGGCCGTATTTTCGCATCCCGCAAACGGAATGCCCGTGGGAGGCACTTCTTCAGCAACTTCAATCCAGCCTTCATCCCACCGAGTTTGTGGCATCCATCCTGGAGGCCATCCGTGCGTGTGCCCGGCAGGCCGAGTGGTATCCGGACTTCATTGACCGGTTGATTTGGACCATGTTTCCGAACGAGGGCTTGTTGATTCTCCGTCCGGATGATCCCTTCGTCCGGGAAGCCGCGCGGCCGGTGATGGAGCGGGAAATCCTCTGGCCCGCCAAGGCCGCCGCCAGCGTGGAAGCCTTGGGCGGGCAATGGGGCCGCCGGGGATATCCCGTCCAATTGCACAAGCGCGCCGACCGGGCTTCGTTCTTTTTAATCGAGGAGGACCAGCGAATCCCCTTGCGGATCATGGAAGACGGCCGGTTCGCGGGGGAGAGCAAAACGTACACGCGGGATGCACTTCGGCGGCGGCTGGAACGGCAACCCGGCGCGTTTTCGAGCTCCGCCATCCTGCGGCCGGTGATTCAGGACGCGGTGTTCCCCACGGCGGGCTTTGTTTTGGGGCCCAGCGAAGCGGGGTATCATCTCTTGCTCCGGGACGTGTATGAACATCACGGCGTGCCCCGGCCGGTTCTGGTTCCCCGGTTCGGTTGCACGTTGATCGAAGGGCGTGAGATGAACCTCCTGGAACGGTATGGCCTGGCTCCGGGAGATTGGCTCGAGCATCCCGCCGCCCTGGTGAAGCGGATTACGCGCGCCGCCTCCGCAGCCGATTGGTCTGGAGCGAAGGCCTCTTTGGAGGCGGCCCTGGCGGCGTTATTCGAGAACTGGATGCATCAAGCGCGGGAGGCCGATCCCACGATCGTCGCGGTGTTGGAGAAGAATCTCGGCAGAATCCGCAAGGAAATCGAGAACAGCGAATCGCTTCTGGTCCGCCGCCTGGCGGATAACGAGACCAAAATCCGGGAACATATCGAATCGTTGCGGAACGCGTTGGTTCCCGAATCCGGATTGCAAGAGCGGATTTTCAACATTTTTCCCTACTTAATGAAGTATGGGATGGAATTCATGGAGGAATTGAAAAAGCAGGGGAGGGCCGTTCCGGCGGGGGAACACGCGTTGGTGCTGGTTCGCTAAGGGCGGCCGACAGGTTCTTTTCGCCTGGATCCGATTGGGAACTTGCGGGAAAATCCCTCGAACCTCACAGCGGGAAGGTGAGGGAAAACCGGTTCCGCGTTTCTCATATCCCCCGCAAACCGTACTTGATCATTTTGCGTTGCAGGGTGCGGCGGTCGATCCGTAAAACGTCGGCCGCCTGCGAAACGTTGCCGCCCACCTGAGACAAAATCTTCTCGATGTGTTCTTTTTCCATCTCCTCAAGCGAGCGGAGGCGGTGTTCCGTGGCCCCCACCGGCGGGACAACCGGTTCCACCGGGGTGAAGGCGGTTCCGGTCGACAGCAAGGCGTGAATGGTTTCTCTGGTGATGATCTTGTCGTTGGACAGGAGCACGGCGCGTTCGCAGATGTTGAAGAGTTCGCGCACGTTGCCCGGCCAGGGATACCTTCGCAAAGCATCGATCGCGCCGGGGGAGAATTGAAATCCCTTTTGCCGGGCGTGGGAGCGGTCCAGGAAGGCCTCGACCAGCAGGGGGATGTCATCCAGGTTTTCGCGCAGCGGCGGGGTGTGGATCACCAGCACGGAGAGGCGGTAGTAGAGGTCCTGGCGGAAGCGCTGGGCGGCGACTTCCTTGGCCAGATCCCGGTTGGCGGCGGCGACGATGCGCACGGTGGTTTTGTAGAGTTTGGTGGAGCCGAGGGGGCGGTATTCGCCGGTTTCGATGACACGCAGCAAGCTGGCCTGGACGTTGGGATTCATGTCGGCGATTTCGTCGATGAACAAGGTGCCCTGGCCGGCCACCGCCAGCAGGCCTTCCTTGCGGTTCACGGCTCCGGTGAACGCGCCGGAGACATGGCCGAAGAGTTCGTTTTCGAGCAGTTCGGGCTTGAGCGTGGCGCAGTTGATGGCGATGAAGGGATGCTCGCGCCGTTTGCCTTGGTAATGGAGGGCCTGGGCGGCCAATTCTTTGCCGGTGCCGCTTTCGCCCGTGATCAGCACGGGGGCGTCCGCGTCCTTCAGGCGTTCGATGAGGGTGAGCAGGTGGCGGATGGCGGGACTGTTGCCGACGATGCCGTGGGTTTCCCGCGCGCGCTGGATGAGGCCGCGCAGCTGCTCGTTTTCGCGCCGCACGTTCCGCTGCTCGATGGCCTTGAGGAGATAGACTTCCAGTTCGGGGATGTCGCAAGGCTTGGTCAGGTAATGGAAGGCCCCCTGCTGGATGGCCTCGATGGCGGTGCCGATGGAGCCGTGGCCGGTGAGGACAATGACGGGCAGGGCGGGATCGGTCTCGCGCAGGCGGCGCAGCAGTTCCAAGCCGTCTATTCCCGGCATGCGCAAATCGATCACCGCCGCGTCGAGTTCGGGAAACGGGGCGGCGCGCAGGGCATCTTCCCCGTTTTCCGCGTAGACGATGGTGTGGCCGCGGCGTTCGAGGGCACGGCCCATGGTTTGCCGGAACACGGCATCGTCGTCAACCAGCAAAATCGTTCCCGTGATTGAATTCATGGTTCACCGGTAAGCAGATTGTGGCGGTGGTTCCCCGGCCCGGTTCGCTGGCGATTTCCAAGGTCCCCCCCAGGTCCCGGATGGTGCCGTACGAAACGTACAAGCCCAAGCCGGTACCCTTGCCGACCGTCTTGGTGGTGTAGAACGGCTCGAAAATATGGGGCAGGTCGTCCGGGTGGATGCCCGCGCCGTTGTCGCTCACCTGGATGGTGAGGACGCCGTTGCTATGTGCCGTCCGCACGTGAATGCGCGGATTGTCGTGGACCTCTTCCAGGGCGTCGGCGGCGTTGAGCAGGAGGTTGAAGACCACCCGTTCGATTCCCTGGGCGTCGGTGACCGTGAGGGGGAGGGATTCGTCCAACTCTGCCACCAACGTGACGCGGGAAGTTTTGGCGTGGATCAGCTCCGCCGCCTGGCGGACCGGCTCGTTGAGATTGCACAGTGCGCGCGCCGGGACGGGTTTGCGGGAGAAGTTCAGCAGGTTTTGGATGATGTCCTTGCAGCGGCGGGTCTGGCCGTGGATGGTGGCGAGGAATTCTTCCAGCTCGGCGCGGCAGGGGCAATCGCGGAGATCCTTGGCCCCGCGCAGGATATCCTGGGCTTCGTGCGCCAAGATGTTGATGGTGCCCAGCGGGGTGTTGATTTCGTGCGCGATGCCGGCGGCCAGCTGGCCGATCGCCGCGAGTTTCTGGGCCTGCGCCCATTGTTCCTGGTTTTTTTTCTGTTCGGTGACATCCAGAATCAGGACTACCATCCGCACCTGTTCGCCCCGCGCGTCGCTAATGGGATTGACGACGATTTCGAAATCGCGGACGCCTTGCGCGAGTGTGGGCAGCCGAGTTTCGAAATAATGCGCGGTCTCGCTTCCGGATCCTTTCCCCCCCGCGCGCGCCTGGAGCCGGCGGGCGGCCTGGCTGACCCGGTAGCAGGCCCGCGTTTCGTCCATGCCTTCGGATCCGAACCAGGCGGACACCCGGTCGTTGGCCCATTCCACCCGGTTGTGGCCGTCCAGGACCAACATGCCCGCTTCGACGTGGCGCAGGATGTTGTCGAGTTTGTTCAGTTCCAGTTCGGCCTGTTGGCGGGCCGCCCGGACTTCGAGTTCCTGGCGGCGCAGGTCGCGCATGATCACCGAAACGGAATAGGCGGTGAGCAGGGTGGTAAGGACGAAGCTGAACGGCGCGCCGACCACGTGGAAGGGCAGTTCGCCCATGTGCAGCAGCCCTTCGCCGCTGAGGCGCATGTCGATGGGGATCACCCGGGGCGAGAGGCCCTGCAATCCAAAGGCGCATAAGACCATCAGCGTGATGACCAGGCTCTGCCAGCGGCTGAGGGTGATCCAGGCGGTGATGACGACGAAGAAATAGACCGTGAAGAAAGGATTCAAAAATCCGCCGGTGAAAAACAAAGCCAAGGACAGAAAGATGACATCGAGGATGATTTGGTGAAACGCGATCCGGGGATTGTACGGCCGTTTCTCCAGCCGCCGGGCGAAATACCAGTTGTACAGCTCCACGCCGGCCGCCAGCAGCAACAGAATTGCCACGGGGATGTGGATTCCCAAAACATAGCGGCCGGCGACCGCCGCGGCGGCCATTCCCACGGCGGCGTAGCGGCGCAGGCCGGCCAGCCAGATCAGCCGCTGGCGCTGGACCGCTTCGTCATCAGGCACGGTGGGAATCAAGGGGTTCTCCGACATGTGTATCCCGGGGTCGTGTTTGTTTTATTGTACCACAAGATTTGGACCCCGGGATTGCGGCCCCCCCGGGGGCCTCATTCAAACCTAGTGGGGATTCCGGGTCAGGCCACTTCGCCCTTGGTGACTTTCATGAAGACCTCTTCCAGGTCGGCGGGCAGGTCGCGGAAGTAGAGGAGTTCCACGCCCTCTTCGATCAGTTTTTTATGGAGTTTGGGGATTTCGCGCAGGTCGCCCTGGTATTCCACGCGGGTCACCTGGCCCATCGCTTCCACGTTTTGAACTCCGGGAAAGCCCCAGAGGATTTTTTCCAGGCGCGGATCGGGCTGCAGCAATTCGATTTCGAGGATGATGTTCTCGCGCACCTGGCTCATGATGGTCTTGATGTCGCCTGAAGCCAGAAGGACGCCCCGCTCGATGATGCCGATCTTGTTGCAGCAATCGGCCAGTTCAGCCAGGATGTGCGAGGAGATGAAGATGGTCTTGCCCATCCGCTGCAGTTCCTTGAGCAGTTCCTTGATGTAATGGCGGGCGCGGGGATCGAGGCCGGAAGCGGGCTCGTCGAGGATCAGCACGTCGGGATCGTGCACCAGCGTCTTGGCCAGGCAGAGGCGCTGTTTCATGCCGCGGGAGAGGCCTTCGACGAAATCATCGCGCTTGTTGTTGAGGTCGAGCAGTTCGATGACGTCACGGATGATCTGCTTGCGTTTTTCCTTTTTGATGTTGTAGGCGGCGGCGAAGAAGTCGAGGTATTCCCACACCCGCATGCCCTCGTAGACGCCGAACGAGTCGGGCATGTAGCCCATGGAGCGGCGCACCTCCATGGGCTGCTTGGTGACGCTGTAGTTGTTGATCCACGCCTCGCCCGCCGTGGGTTTGAGCAGCGTGGCGAGAAAGCGGATGGTTGTGGTTTTGCCCGCGCCGTTGGGACCGATGAAACCGAAGATGTCGCCTTTCTCCACATGGAGGTTGAAATTGGCAACGGCGGTTTTGTCCCCGAATTTTTTTGTAAATCCCTCGATACGGATCATGCTTGACTCCCAGTCCCGTGGACTTGATTTCCGGAAAACGGGCCGCTCCGCTTTCGTTACCCGGCGCCGGAGGAAAACGGCTTCGGCTTCTCTTCCACCGCGTCCACGTACCGCCCCAGCAACACGCCGCCCGACGCCGTGCCGAAGTTGATGATCATTTCCACCTGCAGGTTATCCGGGGTGATTTGGATGGTCCGGTTGGGAGGCGCCTTCAATTTCATGGCCATGACACTGGTGATTTTGTCCACGTAGCGGCCGGGGTTGAGAAGATACCCGTTTTCGTCCGTGATTTTCGAGAGCGGATCGTACGTCACATCGTACAGGTTTTGAAGATGCAATTCATACTCGGGGGCGGCGGGCTTGCCCTCCACCAGTTCGTAGGGCGCGGCGGATGAGGCAGGGGAAGACGCCTGGGGATAGCCCATCTCGGGGTAATGCGCCGCGATCCGCACGGATTCGATTTTGCCGCCGGTGAGCGGGATGTCCGTGGTGAGGTCCCAGGCCGATTCCTGGAGGTTGGTCAGTTGCAAGCGATTCACTCCCATGATTCCACCCGGGCCGCCTCCATACGGCATGGCCCGCAGGGGGCCGCCCATCCCGCCACCCATCATCATGCCGTACCCCCCCGCTGCGAGAGGAGATGTATACCGCCAGGCGTTGGGATCCAAAATCAGGCGGCCTTGGAGCGGTTTGCGGAGGGGGAAGGCGATACAGAGCAGGCTTTCGCCCCGGGGGGAGATTGGATTGCCGTTCATGGAAAATCGCAGGGGGGGCAGATCGATCCGCGCCGTCAGCAAGGCCATCCCCACCGTGGGATTTTCCTCGAAATACCGGCGACCGTACTGGTATTTTAGGTTTTCTTGAATGAAACGCGCCGGATCCCGTTCGTATTGTTGATAGTTGGAAAAAGGCGCGCGGGGCATCCGCATCATGCGCAGGCCGGGATTCCCGGGTACGGGGATGGAAGTCCAGGTTTCATCCAAGGTGAAGGTTTCGCCGTCGGCCATACGGGGTATCAGCTGGAACTCGGCATCCAGGGTGTGCAAGGTGGGATTGATCAACGTGCGTCCCGTGCGGTTGGTGATCGAGCCGGTCAGCCGGTGGTTGCTTTGCCAGCGCAAATCGATCTCCACGCCTTGCCCGAGGGAGACCGGATGCTGAGCCTTGAGGAGCCGCTGGGACCAATGGTAGATCAGGTAATTTTCCACGAGGGTGCCCTGGTCCGTATAGTGGATGTCCAAAGTTTCTTCCGCGGTGGTTCCCCCGGGACGCAAGCGGTCCACGTCGGGAAGCAGGGGGAAGGCCGGCGGATTGCCGAACTGGATGGTGTACCACTTGCGGACCGGCGAATAGATGGAGCAATACGTCGTGGCGACACCGACGCCGCTGGAGGGGCGTGTTTCCACCACGCTGATTTCATTGACCGCCACGTGGCCCTGTTGACGCAACGCGCCGATGTAATAGGCTCCATACGCAAACGCCACCGCCCAGACCGGCACCGTGAACCAAGCCCATTCCAAACGGCCGATCAACCGGAATATCCAGTAATTCACGGGGACGACCAGCAGAATGTACAAACCCAGGTACATGGCGATGAACGAAGTGCTGGGCAGTTCGGCCTGGATGATCCATCGCAGGAAGCCCATGATGTCCTGATCCAACAGGCTGGGCACTTTGGAATTGAACGCCAGGGGGCCGTCGCAAAGATATTCCTTGAAGATGTACTCGTGCGCCGGATCCTGGAAGAGGGGGGTGTTGATCCGGGCGGCGCAGAAGACCACGCGCCCCGCCCCCCAAGGGCGTTCCACCAGGAAAGGATGGTCTCCCGCCCGCAACCGCACGCGGATGCGGGGATCGGGCAACAATTCCCCCGTGGCGATCACGGTCCCCGCCGAAAGCACGGGCGTGGTGTTTTCGCCGGGAGCGGTCAGCGCCGTTCCTTCCTCTACCGCCAGCGACCCGGTGAGGGTCATGGGGATGTACAACCGGAAGGGGGAAGCATTGAGTTCCTGCCAGTATTGTCCCCCGGCTAAAACCAGCGTGCCGCCAGCCTGGATCCAATTTTCCAGGGCTTCTTCCTGCCGCGGCGAAAGGGCGGTAACCGGTCCGCCGTCCCAGATCACGACATCCACGTTCTGGTAGCCGAAGCTGTTTTGCGGAAAGTACGGCGGCGCGGTGTAGAGGACCCGCCGGAACAGTTCCACGTTTTCTTCTTCCGTGCGGTGGGCGAAGTGGTCGTGCGATCCCCGTTCCGGACTGATGACGGCCAGGAAGCGGTTGGTGGGCTGGTACGCGGTGGAGACGGTGATGATTTGCACCGGTGTTTCCCGCCGCGGAGTGGCCACGTAAAATTCCAACTCGTCCAACAGTTCCGGAACATACGCCAGCAAGCTGTACGATTTTTTGGACTTCGCGGGCAACTCGACCGGTGTGGAATAGGTGACGGTGCCTTGTTTCAGGCGGACCAGCAGGTTCCCGGTGAAATCTTCTTTGTGATTGGTCAGCTCGATCGTCAAGGGAAGCCAGGTGTATTCCCGCCGGTAGGGCCAGTCGGGATCCATGCCGACGCTGACCTTGGCGGTGATGGGGTCCTGGCCGCTGAAGGGCAACGCCCGTTCTGCCGGGTATGCCCCGGCGGCGTTGAGGGCGATCCATCCCAGGATGAGCAACCATCGCCACCCGGTGGTTCTCCGGTTACGGAACAGCCGGATTCGCTCAGGGATTCCGGGCTCCGGTATCCTGAAATCCCTCCCTGAGAATGACGCGAGGAACCGGCTGAAATGGCTGGCGGCTGTCAAGGCGTTTATCCCCCTCTTGCGCAACCCGGAGACAACTCTCTCCCCTTACGATACCCTTCTTCATAAAATAAGAATAGACAAAAAGAAACATTTTGTCAGAGGGGAGCAGCGGGATGCGCAGAGGCTCACCCGGCGGCCTGTCCGTGCCGCTTTTGCGGCGGGAATTGCGCAGTTTTTTACGATCGGCCCGCCCGTTTTGGATCTTATTTTTCTTTCTGGCGCTGCTCATGGCGATCATGGGGGTGAGCTGGGGAGAGTTCCTAAAAGCCTGGTCCCCGGCGATGAACCTCACCGGGGCCATGCGCGGGATGTTTTTCACCCTGGCGCAGGGGCATCTTTATTTTCTTGTTTTTTTTATACCGTTCTTGACCGCGCCTTCTCTGGTCAGCGAGCGGGAAAACGGCACGCTGGAACTGCTGTTGTCGTCACCTCTTTCTCCGTTTCAAGTGGTTGTGGCCAAATTGCTGGCGCCGCTGGTTTTCGTTTTCCTGCTTCTGCTGGCGGGCACGCCGGTGCTGGCGTTGTGCCTGATCGGGGGCGGTTTGTCGCTCCAAGAAATCGCCTCGGTTTATCTCTATTTTCTGTTCATCACCTTGGCGTACGGTTCCGTGGGGCTGTACTGTTCCACCCTTTTTGCCAAGACCTGGCAGGTGATGTTGGCCGCGGCGTTCCTGGCGTTGTTCCTATTGGTGGTGTTGCCGTATCATGGGTCGCTCTGGCAGCTGATCCGTCCTTTGTTTTTTTGGAGCACAGACCGGTACCATTGGGCCGGATTTTTCTCGGAAAACCGCAAAGATCTGATCGAAATCAATCACGGCTTCCATTATTTGAATCCTTTCGAGGCTTTCCGGGATTTGTACCCGATCAATCCCGGGCCCAAGCCGGTAAGCGCCCTCTCGTGTTTTCTCTACTTGGCGGTGCTGGCCCTGTTGTCCATTTCTCTTGCCCTGAGACGGATCCACCATGCCACCGTGCTGCCTCCCGTCCATTCCTGGCGGGCGCGCTCCCGGACCAAAGAAGAAACGCGCCGCCGGAGTTTGTTTTTCCGGGACCTAAGCCGGGATTTTTCCACCCGGTTCGCCTCCGGGGAAGATCGCGCCGGTTCGCTCCTGGAAGAACGGCTGCAATGGTTCGCCCGCTCGCCCGGCCTCATCCGCACCGGGTACACGGGCGTGATCGTTTCCATTATGATTCTCCCCATCGCCGCGTACGAGAGCACGCTGGTGTTTTACGCCTTTCCGTTTCTCTTCACGCTGCTTTTCACGCTGCCCGTCACCGCCACCCGCATCGGCGTGGAGCGCGAGCAGGGAACCCTGGATCTCCTGCGCACCACCCTGCTGCCCATGCCAAGCTTGGTCCGGGCGAAATTCCAGACCTGTCTCAGTTACAGCCTGGTAGGCGCGTTGGCTCTCTATCTGCCGGGGATGATCACGCGCTTGCTGTATGGCTGGGCCGCCGGTCCCAAGGTGGTCACGCCGTTCAAGGTTCATGATACGGTGGTGCTGCTGTTGTATCCGATGTTTCTCTACGCGGTGATCCGTTTTTACACGGCGCTGGCCTTGTATGGATCGGCCTGTTTCCGCCGCTCCAGCCGGGCGTTGATGTTTACCGGGGCGGCGGTCTTGCTGACTGTGGTGCTGCCTTTTTTGGGATTGTCCCTGGGCATTTCTCCTCCCCCCCCGCTCCCGCCGCGGAGCGTGAGTATGCCGGACCCCCTCCTTTTTCCCGTGGATCTGGATAGCTTTATTCAGGCAGCCGGGCGGTGCTTGACCAAAGCCGCTTTCTTTTTCGCGCCTGTGGTGGGATTCCTGGCCCTGATGCCCCGCAACCAGCTGAGGATGGCAGGATTCGCCTATCCGGAGGCGGCGGGCTATCCATTCGTCCCGATTCTTAAGGGGCAACTGCCATGGGAAGCGTACGGTTTCGTGTTGTTGCAGGGCGCATTGTTGCTCTTCTTGTCGGGGGTGTTTACGCGCCTTACCGTCAATGCCATGATGCGTCAGGATGAGGGCTGAGGGGGAGGGGAGGAAATTCCATTAAACATTAAACAATGTACAATGCCATCAGCCTGTGCGGCGTTTCCCCATAATCCAGTGCCTTATCGAACGGCGATGACGGAACCGAGACACGAATCCCCGGCGTGGCTATCTCCCTTGATGATCCGGGAGATGCGGGTTTTCCTGCGCAGCCGCAAGGCGTTTCTCTATCTGTTCTTTTTTCTGGCGGTTCTGGTGGTGGTGACCGGTCAAAACTGGCGGGCGTTTGCGGATTTTTGGCGTCCCGGCCGGGACATCGCGGCGGGCGCGCGGCTGTTCTTTTATTACCTCGCCCGGGGGCATTTGTTCCTGATCACCTTTCTGATGCCCATCCTGATCGCACCGTCGATCGTGGAAGAGCGGGAAAAAAAGACCCTGGACATGCTGCTTTCGTCCCCCATTTCGGTGCTGCACCTGGTGCTGGCCAAGTTGATCTCCCCGCTGGTGTTTGTCATCCTGTTGTTGACGTCCTCCATCCCGGTGCTGGCTCTCTGTTTTTTGGGCGGCGGATTGGGATTCGGGGAAGTGTTCCACGTCTATGTCTTGTTTTTGGCCACCGCCGGCTTGTATGCCTGTCTGGGCCTGTTTTGTTCCACGTTGCGCCCGCGGGTGTATGAAGTGTACTTGATCGCCGTGGCCTTGACCGTGTTCTGGGCGTTGTTGCTGCCCTTTCACGGCAGCGTGTGGTATTTCATTTCCCAGGTTTCCTGGAAAGACGACCTGTCGATAAACCATTCTTTCCAATATCTCAGCCCTTTTTTTGCTCTGGATCAGCTCCTGACCGGCCGGGGAACGTTATGGAGCCGGGAATTGACGCTGGGGATATTTTTGCTGCAGGCCGTGGGCTTTAGTGTGCTGCTGGTGGCACTGACCACCCGGATGGTGCGGCAGATTTCGGCCGGGGCGGGATTCGGCGCCCGCGGTGAGAAGACGGAAGAAAAGGAGGGTATGAGGCCTATCCCCCGGGAGCGGGATTACGCCATCACCTTTCACGCGACTTCCGAGGAAGGGAATCCCGGTTTGGTGCTGGAACGGCGGGTGCAGTGGTTTGCCCGGCTGCCGGTGCTGGTGCGGTTGTTTTACATCGCCCTGATGATTTCCGTAATGACCCTGCCCTTGGCCTCGTACAACGGGTCGTGGCTCTTTTTGTCCCTGCCGTTCATCTCGGCGGCCTTTTTCACGTTGCCGCTGGCCGCCACCAGCATCAGTTCCGATCACGAGCGCGAGACGCTGGGCCTGTTGCGGACCACCCTGTTGAGCGCGGGACAGATTGTGCGCGCCAAGTTCATCACCAGCCTGCAGTACAGTTTCGTCATCGCCCTGGCGCTTTACCTGCCCGGCATGACGATCCAGTTGATTTGCGGTTACCTGGGCTACGAGGTCGATCTGGTGACCAACCGGGCCGACACTCTGGCCATGGTTTCCTACCCGTTTTTGTTGTTCGTCTCGCTCGTGATGTATACCGCGTGGGGATTGTTCTGTTCGGCCTATTTCCGCTATACGAACCGGGCTTTGGTGGTGTCGGGGGTGGTGATTTTGGGCACCCTGATTGCGCCCTTTCTGATACCCCGGCTGAATTTGTCCATGTTTTCCGCGTCTTCTTATCTGCTCACGTACGGATTCATGTTCGTCAGCCCCCTGGCCGGGATCTCGACTTTGTTTCCGGAAGGCAGTATAAAATATTTGGGCCGATCGATGATCGAAAATCACGCCCGGATCGAGGTATCGTATCATTTCACGCTGGTGCAGTGCCTCTTTTTCGCCGCGGTGACATTTCTTTTGATCCGGAAGACCATTGAAACGCTGGAAAATCAAGACGAAAAGTGACTGGAATACCTTGTCAGAGACGATATCGAATGATATGGTTACAGAGATGGATCACCGGCCTGGAATGCAATGGCACTACCGTATTCACTGGTACGTGTTGCGACCGCTCGTAAGGAGTTACTTTCGGCTGACGGCTCAGGGTCTTGAACATATTCCCCCGACGGGTCCTGTCCTTCTGGCGGCTAATCATTGCAGTTTTCTCGATCCGCCGCTGATTGCCCTCGCCATCCCGCGGCAAATCACGTTCCTCGCGAAAGAGGAATTGTTTTCCGTACCAATCCTGAGTTGGTGGATTCGATGGATGGGGACCTACCCTGTGTCGCGGGGAGAAGGGGATTTGAAAGCCATCCGGACCGTGATGCGCCTGATGGAGAACCACAAGGCGCTGCTGATCTTCCCCGAAGGGACGCGCAGCCTGGATGGGAACCTGCAGCCCTTGGAGAACGGCTTGGCGTGGCTGGCTTTGAAGACCGGCGCTCCGGTGGTTCCGGTGTATGTGGAGGGGACTCATCAAGCCCTGTCCCCCCAGGCCCGCTTTCCCCGGCCGTGCCGCGTGCGGATGCGGGTCGGGCCGCCTTTGCCGCCGGAGCCGTTGGGGGGCCGCCAAGCCACCCCGGCGCAGGTGCGGGCGCTGACCGGCGAGATCGAAAAGTCCCTGCGGGCGTTGCGGGCGATGATGAATCATTCGGCGGAGGGCGACAATAAATTGCCCTGATGTGTTTCGGAGAACCTTCCGGGACGGTAAAATTATTGTAAAATCCATCCGGTTCGGGGCGCGCGCAAATTCCGTGTCCGTCCGGACCGCGAATCAATAAGGGAATCCCAATATCCCCCCTTAATAAAAACCGGAGGCCGTAAGCCAGATGATTGACCAGGAACGAGAGCTGGCGGTAACTCAAACCCCAGAGGAACCAGCCTTGACGGAGGGGCCGGTTCGGTTGACCCAGGATGACTCCGAGGGCCCGAAGAAGAAAGCCGCCCGGCGCGAGACCGATATGGAGGATCTCGACCAGGACGACATCGATATGGAGACTCTGATCGACCAGAGCATGTCGGAAATCGAGAACGGGCAGATCATCACCGGGAAGGTGTTGAAAGTCACGTCCGATGATGTCGTGGTCGATATCGGTTCGAAATCCGAAGGCGTGATCAACCTGCACGAATTTCTCGACGACGGCAAAGATCCCAATGTCTTTGTCGGGATGGACGTGGAAGTGATGGTGGTGAGCCGGGAAGGGCGGGATGGGTTGCCCATCCTTTCCCGCAAGCGCGCCAAGGAACGCATGGCCAAACGCATGCTCCGCAAGGCATTCAAGAACGGCGAGCCGGTGCGGTGCGTGATCAAAGATATTCTCCGGGGCGGCTTCCAGGTGGACGTGGACGGGGTCCGGGGATTTATTCCCTTTTCCCAGATGGGTCCGGGCGCGCGTTCTCCCGAGGAACAAAAAGCCCTGATCGGGCAGACCATCGAGGCGAAAATCCTCGAAATGCGCAACCGGCGGGACCTGATTCTGTCGCAACGCCAGTGGTTGGAAGAGCGGCGGGAGAAGCTGCGCAACGAAACGCTGGCCAACCTCAAGGTGGGGTACTGGGTCAAGGGGATTGTCAAGAACCTGACCGATTTCGGCGCTTTCGTGGACCTGGGAGGCATTGACGGTTTGTTGCACGTCAAGGATATGTCCTGGGGCCATGTCGCCCACCCGCGGGAAATGGTGCACGTGGGGATGGAGCTGGATGTCATGGTCCTGGCTATGGAGGGCGAACGGATTTCTCTCGGCCTGAAGCAGAAATCCCCCGATCCGTGGCTGAATATCCATGAGAAATATCCCCCCGGCATGATCCTCACCGGGAAGGTGACCAGCTTGACCAAGTACGGTGCCTTCGTCTGCCTTGAGGACGGGGTGGAAGGCCTTATTCATATCTCCGAAATGTCGTGGACCAAGCGGATTCACCATCCCTCGGAATTGATGAAGGAAGGGGATGAGGTTCAGGTCAAGGTGCTGAGTATCGACGAGGAGCGGCAGCGCATTTCACTCAGCCTGCGCCAGACGTCGGTGGATCCCTGGACGCTGGCGAAAGCCAATTATCCGCCGGGAACCATCATCGAGGGGGAAGTGACCGGCATGACCGATTTCGGCGCGTTCGTTCAGCTGCCTGAGGGCGTGGACGGCATGATCCACGTCTCCGACCTGTCATGGGGCGAGAAGATCAATCACCCCAAGCAGGTTCTTAAAAAAGGAGACAAAATCCGCTGCAAGGTGCTGGAGATCGATCCCCGCCATCAGCGGATTTCCCTGGGCCTCAAACACATGGAGCCGGATCCCTGGGCCGCCGCCCGCGAGAAATATCCCGTGGGTTCGGCCGTTGAGGTGAAGGTGACGCGCCTGACCGAATTTGGGGCCTTCGTGGAATTGGAGCAGGGCATCGAGGGGCTGGCCCATGTTTCGACTCTCGTGAAGCAGAAGGGCCAGAAGGCCGAGGATGTGGTCAAGGTGGGTGACATCGTGACCATGAAGATCCTCAAGTTCGATCTCGAAAACCGCAAAATCAGCCTTTCGCTCAAGGATTACATCAAGGAACAGGAGGAGAAGGAAGTTAAGAAATACATCTCTTCCTCCGCGGGCGGCAATGCCACCTTGGGCGAACTGCTCGGCGCGCAGATGCAAGCCCTCATGCAGCAACGCGCCGCTTCGGAGCAAGAAACGGGGCCGGAAGCCGAAACATCCGCGCCGGCCGCGCCGGAGAGTGGATCGGCAACCGAAACCGAAATGGTGACCGAAAGGGCTGGAGGCGCGCCGGAACCGGAGGTGGAATCCGTACCGGAGGTGGAATCTGCGGCCGGGATTCAGCCCGAGCCGGTTGCAGGGGAAACGTCTCCAGCCGAAGCCCCGGTGGAGGCCCCCGCTGAGCCCCCGGCCGCGCCGGAAGCCGTTGGGGAATCCATGGCCGGGCCAGTTGAGGAAACCGCCGTGGAATCCATGGCCGGACCGGCTGAGGAAACAGTTGATGAATCCTCTGTGGAAACCGTGGCCGGCACGGCTGAGGAAGCGGAGGCGGAAGCCGCCGTGGAGTCGCCCTCCGCGCTTCCAGAAGAAATGCCAACGGTGGAAGTCACCCCGGAACCCGCAGCTGAGTCCGAAAGGCCGGTGGAAGCCGTTTCTCCCGTGTACCTGGAGGAAGAGGGCAGTGCGCCGGAACCGGAATCGGTGGAAGCGCCTTCCGGGGAAGTCATTCCGCCCGTGGAGGCCATTGCGGAACCTCCTGTGGTGGAAGAACCAGCCGGGGAGCCACCCGCGCCGGAGGCAGAGGAATCCGGAAAACTCGAATCTTTGAGCGAAGAACCTTCTGAATACCGGCCCTCTGTCGAGGTGGACCCGGAAGCGCAACCAGCGGAACGCTCCGAGGAAGCCGAAAAGACGGAGTGAGTGTGGAGCGGGATAAAACGAAACGCAGGGGCACAGAAAATGTGTCCCTGTTTTTTTGTTGGATTCATGAAGCGGAGTGGATTGCTATCCGGAGAATCCGAGCGCCACTCACAGCAACACCAGATTGTTGCGGTGCACGACGACCGCCGATTTGCCGGTGTTGAGGATTTCGCGGATTTCCTCGCTGGAGCGGCCTTGGATCCGGCGCAGGTCCGAAGACGAAAAATTGACCAATCCCCGCGCGATTTCCTGGCCGCTCAGGCTGGTGATCTGCACGAGGTCTTTGACTTGAAAATGGCCGATGGTATCGCGAATGCCGGAAGCCAGCAGGCTTTTTCCGTTTTCGCGGATGGCCACGGCCGCGCCGTCGTCCACCACCACTTTGGCCCCGGACGGGCTTTTGGCAAACGCCAGGTAATATTTCCAGGCGGCCATGCGCTTTTTGGCGGGCATGATCCAGGTCGCGTGGGCTTTGCCGGAGAAGAGTTCGCCGATGATCCCGGTCCGGAGGCCGTTGGCGATCACCACGGGGATGCCCTTGGCGGAAGCGATTTTCCCCGCGGTCAGTTTGGAACGCATTCCTCCCATGGATAAGGGATTCTGGCTGTCCTTGACGTGGGCCAGAATGGCATCGATATCGTTGTCAATCACCTCGATCAACCCGTGGCATTGCCCGCCGGCCTGGAACTCCCGGTACACGCCGTCCTCGGTGGTCAGTAACAGCAACAAGCCGGCATTCATCTTGCCGGCGACTAAAGCGGCCAACTGGTCGTTGTCGCCGAATTTCAGCTCGTCGGTGGAGACGGTGTCGTTTTCGTTGATGATAGGGAGTACCCCGATCGTCAGCAGATGTTGCAAGGTTTCGTTGGCGTTCAAATAGGATTGCCGGCGGTCGAGATCCGAGCGGGTGAGCAGTACCTGCGCGGGGATGATCCCATGCCGGCCGAACAATTCCGCGTACAGGTTCATTAGTTGCCCTTGCCCCACGGCGGCATAGGCTTGGCGCAGGTGGATGGATGTGGGACGCCCCTTGACCTTCAGCGCCCGGATGCCCGCGCCTACCGCACCCGAGGAGACCAGCAGGACTTCGATGCCCTTCTGCCGCAGGCCAGCGATTTCCGCGGCGATGGATTCCATCACCGGCCGGTTAAAGCGGGTTTTTTCATCGTCGATGATGCGGGTGCCGATTTTGATCACCACCCGTTTGACGTCTTTCAGGAGAATATCCAGTTGATGGCGGACCAGTTCGTTCATGGCTGTTCAATGCGGGCGGACTTTCTCTGTAGCGTGTCGTTGACTAGATCAATAAAAGTGTAACCGGAATTGGCTGGACCTTAAATCCTCAGCGGGGGGCTGCCTGTCCGAATTCTTCCTGGTAGAGCGAAACGATCCGTTCGCGCAGCTCGCCGGTTCCTTCCCGGGTCAACGCGGAAATGACCCATACGGTTTCCGGCGGAATATCTGGATGTTCCTGGCAGAAAAGATCCCGGACCAGGTTTTTCTCTTCCTCGCCGGTCAGCAGATCAGCCTTGTTGAGCGCCACGAGGAAGGGACGTTCCAGGATCGCGGGATCGTATTGGCGGATCTCGTGCTGCAAATCCCGTAAGGTGGCGGGAGGAGCGGAAGGATCGAGCGGAGATATTTCAATGACGTACACCAGCAGCCGGGTCCGTTCGATATGCCGGAGGAAATCCAGGCCCAGGCCCAGACCTTCATGCGCGCCCTGGATGATGCCGGGAATATCGGCGATGACAATGCCCCCGCCCTCCGGAAGGGTGAGGGTTCCCAAAACCGGGTACAAGGTGGTGAAAGGATAATCCGCGATGCGGGGCCGCGCGCCCGTGATCGCGGAGATCAGGGTGGATTTGCCCGCGTTAGGCAGGCCGATCAGTCCCACGTGCGCCACCATTTTCAGTTCCAGCAAGGCCGTGATTTCTTCCCCCGGCTTGCCGGGCGTGCATTTGCGGGGCGCTTGGTTGGTCGCGGTGGCGAACCGCGTGTTTCCTTTTCCTCCACGGCCGCCGCGGACCACCACCGCTTCGGCTCCGGGTTGATCCAGGTCCATCAGAATTTCGCCGGTGTCCAGGTTTTTCACTATGGTTCCGGGGGGCACTTCCAGCACAATGTCTCTGCCGTTGGCGCCGGTGCGGTTGTTTTTCCCTCCCGGCGAACCATTTTCGGCCCGGTAAAAAGGCTGGGTATGCAATTTTTCCAGGGTATTCAGGCCGGGGTTTACCCGCAGCACGATGGATCCCCCGTCTCCCCCGTCTCCTCCGTCCGGCCCTCCGAAGGGGACGTATTTTTCATGACGGAACGAAACGATGCCATCACCTCCGTCTCCGGCTTTGAGACGGATCTTCACCCGGTCGATAAATTTTCCTTCCAAATAGGCCATAGGACAATTCTGGTTTCTATCGTGTTGGTCACCAAGCGAGATGGGTAGATGATACCCCTGAAATCCCGGTGAGGAAGGAAAGAAAACCGGATCATCCGGGAAGGTGCTTGCCGGAGATGCGGGAACCTGGGCAGCGATCCGGGCTGGTTATCGTGCTGTTCCTGAAAAAGGGCGTTCCTTTGGAATGCAAAAAAAGATAGTGTTTCCAATTTTTGGTTTGAAATCATAATGGAACGCCGTTCGTTTTCCCTTGTCCCATACCCAGTGGAATCGAGAATCCGGGGTTGATTGCGATGGGATTCCATTGGATTGCCGTTGATGGCCGGTCCCTGGTAAGGTGGAATTCAGCGCCTTACCGGATAACTCTGGAAAACTTTTTTAATTAATCCTGGTTCTGTCTGTCTTGAACGGAATCCACAAAATTGGTAGGGTTAAATATTATTAACTGATATGTAATTATTCATGGATAGTAAAATTGGTTGGTTTGATCATTCTCAACGGAGAATTAGATGAAGATTTTAGTCACCGGGGGCGCGGGATTTATCGGTTCCTACATTGTGGATGAAATGCTCCGCCGGGGCCACACGGTGCGGATTTTTGACGTGTTGGATCCCCAGGTTCATCCCGGCGGGGAGAAGCCCGCGTATCTGAATCCGGAGGCGGAATTCATCCAGGGAGACGTGCGGGATATCGAGGCGTTGCGGAAAGCCATTCAAGGCCAGGAAATCATCTTTCACAAAGCGGCGGCGGTGGGCGTGGGGCAGTCCCAATACCGGATTAAACATTACGTGGATGTGAATACCGGCGGGACGGCCAATCTGTTGGATCTGCTGGTCAACACCAAGCATTCGGTGCGCAAGTTGATCATCGCATCTTCCCAGACCTGTTATGGCGAGGGGAATTGCGAATGCCCCACGCATGGGCTGGTCAAACCGGAATACCGCCGGGAAGAACAACTCCGGGCCGAGCGGTGGGAGCATGAATGCCCGCAGTGCGGCGCGGTGATGAAACCGGTCCCCACAGTGGAAACCACCCCGCTGACCTGCCGGGTGATCTACGCCTTGACCAAACGCGATCAGGAAGAAATGGCGCTGGGGATTGGCGCCACCTATGGCATCCCCACGGTGGCCCTCCGGTATTTCAATGTGTATGGCCCCCGGCAATCGCAAACCAATCCTTACACGGGGGTGATCGCTATTTTTATGGCCCGGCTGGCGCATGGCCGGCCGCCGGTGCTTTACGAAGACGGCTGGCAAACCCGCGACTTCATTTCGGTCCACGATATCGTGCGGGCGAATTGCCTGGCCATGGAGCAGGACGCGGCCGATTATCAGGTTTTCAACGTGGGGACGGGGACCGCCACCTCCATCCGCCAAATCGCGGAAATGTTGGCGGAAATTTACGGTGTGGGCATCGCTCCGCACATCACCCGTCAATTCCGGAAAAACGACACCCGCCACTGCACGGCGGATATCACGAAGATCCGGGAAACCTTGGGATTCCAGCCTCGCGTCGCTCTTCGGGAAGGATTGGCGGAAGTGGTGGAATGGTCCCGCACGATTCAGCCGGAGGACCGGTTTGAACAAGCCGCCTTCGAGCTGGCAAAACACGGATTGACCTGACATGACGATGGTGGACATTCAACATTTTTTTGACTCTCTCCGCCCGTCTTTGGAGAGTCAATTGTTGACCGCGTTTGTCCCCTTGCGCGCGGGGGACCGGGTCTTGGAAGCGGGGTGCGGCACCGGTTATATTTCCCTGGTCTTGGGATGGAAGCATCCCTATTGCCGGGAGATCGTGGGCGTGGACATCGATCCCGCGGCGGTGCGGGCGGCGGAGCAAAACTACCGGACCTTGATAGCAATCTGGAGCGGGTATCTGCCTCCGATCCGGTTTCGAAAAGCCGATGTGCGCGAAATGGTGGACACGGAGCCGCAATTCGATGTGTTGTTGAGCAATCCCCCGTTTTTCTCCGCGAAAGCCTCCCGGCCTTCGCCCGTAGTTTTCCGCCATCTATCCCGGCAAGACCGGGAGCTCCCCCCGGAGCAATTGATGGAAGCCGCCCGGGGCCTCGTGAAAGGCGGCGGCCTGCTGGCAGTCGTGTATCCCGCCACCCGCGCGCGTGAAGTGTACACCCGGGCGCGGGAACAGGATTTCGAGATCATCAAAGAAGAGATTCACACCGGAGTGCGGAAACGGAACGATGGCATCCGCCTTCTCCTCATGAAAGTTCCAACTTCTGTTTGAAGTATTCGATAGTTTTCCGGAGTCCCTCCTGGAGCGAAACCTTGGGTTCCCATCCCAATTTTTGGCGGGCTTGGGTGATGTCGGGCTGGCGGACTTTGGGGTCGTCTTCCGGCAGTTCCCGGTATACGATGGGACTGGAGGATCCCGTTAATTCCAGCACGGCTTGGCTGAGTTCATTCACCGTCATTTCGGCCGGATTGCCGATGTTGACCGGCATGCATTCGTCTGATTCCAGGAGGCGGATGATTCCTTCCACTTCGTCGGAGACATAGCAGAACGAGCGGGTTTGGTTGCCGTCGCCGAAAATGGTGAGCGGTTCGTTTTTCAGGGCCTGGGTGATGAATGTCGAGACCACCCGCCCGTCATGCACCCGCATCCGGGGGCCGTAGGTATTGAAAATGCGGACGATGCGCGTGTCGATGCCATGGTAGCGGTGATAGGCCATGGTCATGGCTTCAGCGAACCGCTTGGCCTCGTCATACACCCCCCGGGGGCCGATGGGATTGACATTGCCCCAGTAGGATTCATGTTGGGGATGGATCAACGGATCGCCGTACACCTCGGAGGTGGAGGCCAGAAGGAACCGCGCTTTTTTTTCCTTGGCCAGTCCCAGGGCTTTGTGGGTGCCCAAGGAACCCACTTTCAACGTTTGGATCGGCAGTTTGAGGTAATCCACCGGACTGGCGGGCGAGGCGAAATGCAGGATGTTATCGATCTTCCCCGGCACGTGGACATAATTGGTGACATCCTGGTAAATAAACAGGCAATCCTTGCGGCCGATGAGGTGTTCGATGTTGCTGAGACTGCCGGTGATCAGATTGTCCATGCAAATCACTTCATGGCCGCGTTCCAATAAGGCATCCGCCAAGTGAGAACCCAAAAATCCCGCGCCTCCCGTGATCAAGGTCCGTGGCATAGCGTACTCCGTCGGCAAGAGTGGTTGAAAGAATCAAAAACAATCCCTGGGTATCCTACAAGAGGGGTTTACAGGCGGCAAGAAGGCAGAAACGGAGTCGGCTCTTTTTCGGCATTCCTTGCGGCATTCCTAACCGCCTCAGGTCTTTTGCGGTTTTTTCTTGGCGGCGGGGAAGAGCACGTTGTTCAGGATCAGGCGGTATCCCGGCGAGTTGGGATATTGGGACAGATCCGTGTCCCCTTCGCCCACCAAGTGTTGCGGATCTTCCGGATCGTGACCGCCCAGAAACGTAAATGTCCCTTTTTCCAATACGCCGTGGATGTATTTGGCCACGCCGAATCCCGGGAACTCGGCCAAGACGATGACGTTGGGCTTCAGTTTGCTTTTCCGGAACGCGGTGGTTTGTCCCCAGAAATCCTTGACTTTCCGCACATGATCCTGGGTTAGCATGGTGGGGACTGGATCGAACTTGGCGGAAAAGTCGAACAGTGCGAAGGTATCGCCCTGGTACCGTTCGCCCACGGTCAAGGGGCTGGGGTTGGTATCGATGTCGGAGAATTCGTAAATCAACGGATTGGGGATAATGGTGAAATTCGTAAAAGCCAAAGTATTTTCGAAGTTCAGTTTTTCAATATACCCGGGAGTCAAGCCATCCCCGTCGATGGGGGCTTCGACGATATCCACGCCCAACGCGGCCAGGGCGATGTCGAGGGTATCGGTGGCGGCGCACATGGCGAACAGGAAGCCGCCGTTTTTCACGTAGTTGCGAATCTCCGCGGCCACGGCGCCCTTGTGTTCCTGCACCTTGGAGAATCCGGCTTCCCGGGCGGCCGCCAGAAAGGTCCGGACCTGCTCCTGGTACCAGGCCGCGCTCCGGAAACTGCCATAGAACTTGCCGTATTGCCCCGTGAAATCCTCGTGGTGCAGATGCAGCCAGTCGTACTGATATAACTTGCCCCGCAGCACATCCGGATCCCATAGAGGATCGAAGGGAATTTGGGCATAGGTCAGCGCCAAGGTTACGGCATCATCCCACGGATTGCTGTTGGGCGGCGTGTACACGGCCACCTTGGGCGCTTTCTCGAGGGGGATGATTTCCATGTTTTCCTGCTCGATTTCCTGGTAGATGGCGGCGATGTCGCCATCCGAGACCGGCTGGGTCAATACGCCCTGCAAGGCCGCGAAATTCCGGGTTTGCGTTTCTTCATGGATTAAAAACGAGCCGCCCCGGTAGTTCAGCAGCCATTCGGCTTTATACCGGCGGGGGATCTCCAAGGCCCAGTACGTGACGCCGTAGGCCCGCAGATGATCGGTCTGGGCGGCGTCCATGGGGATGAGCAATCCTCCGCTCCAGGCCGGCCCGCTCATAAGCAGCCATAATGTGAGAATCGAAATCCGTTGAAACATGCTTCCCTGCCTGATTCTTTCGGTCTTGAACGACTGGAGTGGTATTGTACCACCTTTCTTATGGAACGATAAACAGGCCGCTTCGTCACGCTTGTGGATGGAACTTGTTATCCTCTAACCTTTCTCACATTTTTTTCTCTGGGGAAGAGAGGAGGGGATTGTTCGATTCCGTTGGTTTGATTGGACAATTGATTGCCAATCGTGAAAACACCCGCAGTGGCCGAAGGATCCGGATTTATCATGCGAATGACTGCATGAATTTGATAATTTTTTTACACCAATTTGTATATGCAGGAATCAATCCGATTGACCTTCAATACAATCTTATCAACGCGTGTTATGTTTTTATTTTTTATATGCCCTTGCCGTAACTGTTTAGTCCATTGCAGATAACTCCATTGCGAGAAGGTATGAATTTCGCTCTTTCAGGGCATCCCTCCCCCTAACCCTCTCCCAGAGGGAGAGGGAATCAATCCTTTTGTCCTTTTTTTCCTCCCAGGGCTTACATTCCGGGCTATACTCATGCCGCGCCGTTGGCGCTCAAAGGCAGCACTGCAAACCGGAAAGAAGTTCCCCCTTGCCGGTGAATACGCATAAACAACCTATCATTGAAAACCTATCATTGAACATACCCAAACCGATTTTTCTCCTAATTTTTTTCTTGACAATGATAATTGCATTCATTATGGTTGAAAACATCCTAGCAGGGCCGTCCGACTGGGAGATGTAAATGTTAGAAGGAGAACCAGCGGCGTTCCGGTGTGGCCGAATCCCAGAAGATAGCCTATCCCCTTGGATCATGGCATGGAACTAGCGGCACGCCGCCCCCGGCAATGGAAAGAAGGATGGATTATGGACGGCATGGGAGGTGGTGCTTTATTGTTTGATGTGGAAATGGTGGAGTTTATCAATACACAAAAAGGACAAAGGAGCACGCTGATGAATTCCCGAAAAAAAAGACATATCTTTCTCGTTGAGGTCTTTGCTTTGGTTTTAATTGTGCCTATCTCGCACGCTCAGCAGGTAGTCCTCTTCGAGCAGTACGTGAACGATTACGACGGAACGTACGGCACGGTCTTTACGACCGCGGACCCGTTTGCGGTTCATGGGTGGGATGCGGAATGGGGATGGGATGGCGAAGACGCGGGAGGGGTCAACTACTTTGTCATCCGCTTCGAGAATATCGTTGGGAATACTTCCGGGCAGATTCCTCCAAATAGCACGGTGATCAGCGCCGTGCTGTCGCTCTATATCACCGATCCCGGCGACACGGCGTCGGTTTTTGATTTGCTGGTGCCGTTCGATGATCAAGGCGATCTGGATATGTTCAATGGGGGAGTCGTTCCCCGGCCGGGGGTGGATTACGATCCGAACCGGATCTCGATAACCCCCACTCCATCGGTGACCGGTGTGTATCTCGATATCGATGTCACTTCCTCCGTCCAGAGAATTGTGAATGGGGGAGTCAATCACGGTTGGCTTTTTATTCCCAACGGATCGGGCGGGGTGGATTTCAATTCCACCTGGGCGAGTGACAATGTCCCAAAGTTGCGGGTCATCATTGAAGGCGCACCGACCACGCAAGGCCGGCGGTCGATCTCGAAAGAAGCCGTTCATGTGGGTGATGTGATCGATGTGGGCATTCAGTTATCCCTGGCAAGCGGCACGGAAAACGTGACCGTGCGGGAAACCGTGGCAAGAGGATGGAACGCTTCGGAGATCAGCGACGGCGGCGTGCTCGATAACGGCGTCATTACCTGGACCCTCAACCAGTTCAGCGGGACGAAAACGCTGACCTATAAAGCCGAAGCCACGAGCCATACGAGTGTGAATTCCGTGTTCGAGGGGACGATCAACGAATTCTTTACGATCGGCGGGGATTCCGTGGTGCAAGTGTACGTCCCGCTGTACCGGACCGGCAACGTGTTGGCCATCGGAGTGTGGAATGATAGCAGTTCGAGCAGCGATCTCGTTCTGACGGCGGAATTGAGCGACAATGATGGCAATGTGTATGTGCGGGATTCCGGCGCGCCGGGCGGCTGGCCGCAAGGCACGATTTTCCGCTGGATAACCGTATGGGATGGCATGCAGGGCGAGGAAGAGCCCGGCTGGCAGCAAAGAGATTATGACGATAGTCATTGGATCGAACAAACCGATGTGGGGTTCACCATCGGCATGGGAACGGGAACCTACGAAAACGGAGAAACTCCGCTGAGTGATGCCGATGAAACCGTGTATACCCGATCGATTTTCGATCTCCCCAATCTGGATTCCATTTTCCGGATGACGCTGAAAATGGAAGCGGATGATTCCGGCGTCGCGTGGTTAAACGGCATGTATATCGGCGTCGCCGGATCCAGTGCCGGGGATAATGGGGAAAAACCCTGGGAATACCGTTATAACACGACCGTGGGCGGGGCGGATGATGTGTCGGGCGAAGCCGCCACGGATTACGTTCCCGGTTCGATATTCATCATTCAAATCAAACCTCAGCCTTCTACGATCGCTCGAATAATGCCCGCGCCCGCTTTTGTCCCGGGAAGCCCGGTTGCCGGCATCCGGATTGCCGTCACCGTGCCGGAAGGGGAAAGGCCCGATTTGCGTGTCACGGAGACTCCTCCGGCCGGCTGGGCTCTATCGAATGTCAGTGCCAGTCAAGGCCAGTTCACGATCGAGAATGGCAGCATTGTGTGGAACATTCCCAACGCCGGCGGCCAGCCGGTTTTGTCGTATGATGTCACTCCACCGGCTGGCGCCGTCCGGGGCGATTGGGCCGGCTCCGGCACCGATGGCACGTTCAATATTCAGACGGAAGGCCAAGCCACGATGGTTCCGTTCCAAGGGCCGGTGAAATTGTACCGGCAAGGGAATGTGTTGGCGGTGGGCCTCTGGAACGCCGGATTTGACAGCAGCGATTTAGTGGCGACAGCCGAACTTTCCGATAGCAATGGATACTATTACGTGCGCGATTCCGGCGCGCCGGGCGGCTGGCCGGCGGGTACGGTCTTCCGCTGGAAAGTGGTGTATTACGATGATGGAACCGGCGCGGAAGAGCCGGGCTGGCAAGAGCGGGGATTTGACGATTCCAGTTGGATCGAACAAACCAACGCCGGATTCACGATCGGGCATGGCACCAGTACCGACGAAAACGGGGAAACCCAATTGGCCAGTACAAATGAAACGGTGTACACCCGGTCGGTTTTCAACGCCGTGGAATACGATTCGATCCAATGGCTGACCTTGAAGCTCGAAGCGGATGACACCGGGATCGCCTGGTTGAACGGGGAATATATTACATACGACGGCGGCAGCGGAGGAACCAACGGCGAAACCGTACCCGATTTCTTTTATAACACCATCTCGAATGGCGGGGACGAAGTGACCAAGGAACCCGCGGCTACCTATCAAAATGGCGTGACGGTTCACCTGCTGGTTGATTTAACCGAATCCACACCGGTAAGCGACTGGGCGCTTTATTGAGCCTTCCGGTGAGGGCGTGAGATCCCTGGGAGTGATGCTCCGGCGGGGCAGGATGCAGCATCTTGCCCCGTTTTTTATTGATCCAAGGGAATGGTCTTGGATTTCCAGGGAATCAGCTCATCTTTTTCCTCTCCCGCGGGGAGAGAGCCGGAGTGAGGGCCATCCGGCCAAGGCGGAATAACGGCTCGCCGTGCGACCGGTTAGAGGGGGAGTTCGTAGCCTTGGCGGTAGGCTTTGCTGACCAAACGATCCGCGCCGGGATGGTTTTTAAATGTTTGGGTGAGGGGATCGTATTCCAAGCGGGCGGCCACGCGGGTGGCGATATTGCCCAAGTGGCACAAAGCCGCGGAGAGATAGCCCTCGTGAATGGGCGCGTACAATCGTTCGGTGTCTCCCGTCCGGGCGCATTCCAAAAAATTCCGCACATGCTCACCCAGGTCGGCGCCGCCCCCGATTTTTTTCTTTTCCTGGCCGATCCAGGTGACCTCGCAGCCGTGGCGGCCGATCTCCAGAATCCCCTTATCCCCATAGAAAATCACGCCGTTGTCATGCCCTTCCAGGGGATAGTTGGTCCATAGCCGCATTTCATACATCAGGAAGCAATCGGAATATTCAAACGTCACCACCTGGGTGTCGGGCGTCTCATGATCATCGTTGTAAAAGAGTTGCCCGCCGGATGCCGTGACCACCCGGGGCCATTCCACCCCCAGTCCCCACCGGGCGACATCCACTTGGTGGATGCCGTCGTTGCCCAGGTCGCCGGTGCCGTAATCCCAATGCCAATGCCAATTGTAATGCCAGCGGTTGCGGCTGAACGGCCGCTGGGGGGCGGGTCCCAGCCACAGATCGTAATTCACGCCCGGGGGCGGGGATTCGTCCGGCGCGCGGCCGATGGGCGCCCGGTATTGGTGATTGATGGCCTTGGCCATGCGCACCCGTCCCAAGCGGCCTTCGCGCAAGAATTGGATGGCATCGCGGATGCCCTGTCCGCCGCGGCTTTGGGTGCCGTGCTGGACGCAGCCTTTGGATTGGCGCGCGGCCTCCACCAGCAACGCGCCCTCGCGCAGGGTGTGGCAACAGGGTTTTTCGACATACACGTGCTTTCCGGCCTGCAGGGCGGCCAGCGCGATGGGGGTATGCCAGTGATCCGGCGTGGCAATGCTGACCGTATCGATGGAGGGATCCTCGATGATCCGGCGGTAGTCTTCGTGCTGCGCCACGGACTCCGGACTGGGAAGGTCCTTGAGGGCTTCGGCGCGGCGCGCGGGATCGACGTCGCAGACCGCCACGACCGCGCAACGAGGCTGATTCGCGAACGCGTGGCCATGCGCGCGGCCTTGACCTCCGCATCCGATCACCGCGTGGCGGGCGCGTTCATTGGGAGAGGCATGAGGGCCTTGGGAAAGAAGGAGCCAACCCGCGGCGCTGCCGGCTAAAAACGAACGGCGAGTGGGTAAAGTCATAGTATTCCCTGCCTGGTTTGAGGTTTGAGTAGTCCGATTGTAAACCATCCAGGAGGACCATGCAACGCGAATCCAAGGCGTGGCGGCCGGGGTGGAGTGAAAATCATCACTGCCGGTGGCCACCCTTCAAGGAGCGGTAGATCGAAACCATCCATTCCGCGTCAGCCTGGATCGGTTTCACGGATTCGGGATCGGGGCGGAGCGTTTCCAAAATCGCGGGATCGGCCACGCATCGCGCTAAGCAATGGTAGAGCGAATCGGGATTGCCCATTTCGAACAGCAGGCCGTTTTCTCCGTCGCGCACCAGGCCGGCCATGCCGCCGAACCGGGAGGCGATCACCGGGACGCGCGCCAGGAACGCCTCGTGGATGGTGATCGGCGAGTTTTCGAACCAGATGGAAGGCACCACGAGCGCGTGGGTATCCGCGAGGATGCGGGGGATGTCGCGGTTTTCCGCCCGGCCGCGCAACGTGATGCCGGGATGCGTGATCATTTCTTGAATCCGCCGGGCATAGCCGGTGAATTCCGAGAGATCGCCATACACATGCAGCCGGGCGGCGCCGGGGGGGAGCCGGTTGAAGGCCTCGATCAGCACATGCAAGCCCTTGTGTTCGACGATTGTGCCGATGAAAGTGAAACGCACCGGATGTTCGGCTCTTCGGGGAACCGCCCCGAAATCCCGGGCGGCGATCCCGTAATCGGAAAAGACGATCTTTTCACGCGGAAGGCCGTACGCGATGAATTGCTCCCGCAGGAAGGGAGACGGGGCGATGAACAAATCCACATCCTCGAACAGCGCGCGGACGGCGGCGCTCCGGTGTTCCACCTGGGCGCGGAGTGTGTTGCGCTGCAGGTTGCCGATCACCGACTCGGCCCAGGACCGAAAGCGGGACGAGGCACTGGGCTGATACGCGTTTCCCTGAGACCGGACCAGTTTCGGTTCGGCCCAGCAAGCCGCGCAAAAATCGATGCGGCCGGTAGGACGCGCCTCGGTGGCAAAACGGAATGTCCGTTTTGGGCCTTGATAGGGGTTCAGGTCCACCGTGGCTTCATGCCAGCCCCGGTCAGCCGGATTCTGCTTGGGATGCAAAAATTTCTCGAAGAGCAACCCGCCATCGCAATGGATCGTGAACCGCACTCCGTCGCCTGGGGCTTCGTAGGTGCTGGGATCCATGGCCACCGCGAAGACCAGCGTGGAGTTGGATTCGACCGGACAGCGGACCGTTACCGCCGAAGGGGGATGCGCGAAGAGGACCTCGCGCGAGTCGCCCCCGATGTCACACCGTCCGCGCGTGACAAACCGGGGATCCGGTGTTTCCACGCGGCCCCGCGCCAGGAGGGGCAACAGGGTGGGATCGTTCACTGTTTCCGAGAAAGAAAACAACCGCTTGACCGCCCGCACACCCCACGGAGACGGGACCGCGTAACGGGCCACGCACTCGGCACACAGGCGGGTATCGACTTCATGGCAGATTTTCCCCTCGCCCCGGAAACGCTGTCCCCCGCCGCGCGGGCAGGTCAGCCAGTAATCGTGCAAGGTGAAGACCACGGGAATCCCCCGGCTCTTGCAGAGCCGCACACAATTAAATGACAGGCTTAACAGATGGTGGAAATGCACCACCTCCGGCCGGTACTCCCGCAGGAGCCGCTCAAAGACCGCGTCCACCCGGGGATTCCGGTACGTCTCCCTGAAAGTCCGGTACGCGTGGTTGTTGACGATTTCCAAGAAGGGAAGGCCCTCGTAGGTCCCTTCGCGGGTGGCGTAATCGGCCCGTTGCGGATCGATTTCGGTGAAGCACAGGCGGACTTCGTGTCCCAGATTTTGCAGGGCCCGGCAGAGATGGTAACAATACAGTTCCGACCCGGCCTGATGGCGGGGCAGAAAATCGTGAATCACCTGAAGAATCTTCATGGCGGTGGAGGTTCCTAAAGGGGAGGCAGCCCACGCAATTTTTGGAGAACGCGATAGAGAAACATCCGGCGCAACCGGTCCACGCGGCCGTTCAAATCGTCCAACGCTTGAGTTTGGGTTTGATTTAGGTTTTCCAAATTCTGGATATGTTGTTCCAGATTTCCGATATGTTGTTCTAGATTTCTGGAATGTTCTTCCATTTCCTCGAGGCGGCGGGTTTTTTGTTGCAACGTTTCTTCGGTTACAGCCAGGGCGGCCGCTTTCCCCAGCAGTTGGGTTTCCTTTTCCCGGAGGATTTCCTCTTTTTCGTGCAGAATCTGCTCGAGATTCCGGGCATGTTTCTTGCTTTCTTCAATCAGCCGTTCCAGGTTGGCGACATGTTCCAGCAATCCTTCATTGTGATTGAGCAGACGTTGAAACCGGTCATCCAGCCCAAACCGCTCTTTTTTTTGTTCTGCAATGATCTGGGCGAGGTTGTCGCCATGGGCCTGCAAGGACCGGATTTGCTCTGCCTGCATTCTGGTCAATGCCTCCAGGTTCTGGGCGTGGGTTAGCAAGGCGTTCCGTTTTTCGGCCTCCTGCCCCAATTGATTTTCCAAATTATGCAAGTGATCGAGCAGGCGTTCCACGCGGCGGCCATACTCCACCAGATCACTTTGCTGATCGCGGAGAATGCTTAGCGACGAAAGCGAGGCGAGCAAGCCGGCCAGGTTCCATGGATTGACGGAGGCATGTCCCAGGCGGATGGAGGGGGCGGCCGTCCTGGCCGTTTCGGGCGTCCGGCCCCGGATCGCGGCGGTGATGATCCGGTAGGCGGGATATTGGTGGTCTTGTTCGAAGAAATAGCGGTTATAAACCGCGTTCAACCGGCGTTTGCCTTCTTCCAGTTCGGGAGCCAATCCCAAAGCCAAGGTGACGAATTGCATGAACAACCAGCGCGGCAGGTACCCGTTGGGAATTTCCGTGAGATGGAAACCTTGGGCTTGAAGAATCTCCGCCGCGTCCGCGCGCCGGGGCAACGTGAAGCGCGCGTGTTCCTCCAAAAACCGGTCCTGGCGTTGCCACTGCACGCGCAGGTAATCGCGCAAGAGCGATTCCGCCTCGGCCACGTGCGGTTCCTCGTAGGGACCGCAGAGAATGATGGCCTGGCGGGCGGCGCGGCCCAATTCGGACAAGAATCCCGGCCGCTGGTCCGGCGGCACGTGTTCCAGCGTGTCAACCGCGGTGACGATATCGAACGAGCCGTCCGCGAAGGGAAGCCGCGCGCCGTCATACCGGAGCGAGTTGGGGCGGTCTTCCCAAATCCGGTCCAGGACAGTAACCGAGAATCCAGGGGTGAACCGGTCCAAATATCCGAGCGCGCCACCCACATCCAGCACGGACTGTCCCGGAGAGAAATTCTGGTTCAAGATCGACGCCACCGCCTGGTAGCGCTGGTAATGATCAAAAGGCAATTCCAGCAGAAAGGTTTCGTTATCAACTGGTTCGGCGGCGATTTCGAACCGGGGCGCCTCCAGGGGATCGGTTCGCGCGAGAATCCGCAGATCCTGGCCCGCGGGTGGAATCGTGAGGGGATTCCAGCGGTGGATGATTTCTCCCCCCGAGTCTTCCATCCCCAGGTAGCGGAGTTTCAAATCCCCCAGGAAGAGATCGGGATGGGAGGATTGCCGGGAACGGAGCGTCAGGTTGAGACGCGCGGGGCGGCCGGACGCGTTGAGCAGATACACCACCGCTTCTCCGGATAGCGCGGGACCCTCCCACGGTGTCCGGACCGCGCAGAAGATGCCCTCCCCTCGGGTTTGGATTTGATCATGGATTCCAGACCGGCGCCGCTGAAATTCCCGGGAGAGGCCATCCCAGCCGGATCCGGGTTCCCGGCAGGCCAGGATTTCGAGTTCATACGGGTGATGGCCGAAACGCAACGTCACGCGCCAGCCGTTTTTTTGAAGAAGGTCCACCCAGTAGGAGGGCGGGCGTTCGTGGATATGGGTTGGCTCAGCCCGGTGAAAATACAACGGATCGGGGGTGGTCAGAAGCAGCCATCCGGCGGGTTTCAGAATCCGGCCGATCTCCCCCAACACCGCTGCCGGATTTTCCAAGTGTTCGAACAGGTCAAACGCCGACACGACATCGAACCGGGAGTCGAGAAAGGGCAAGGGGGCCGCCAGGCTTCGCGCGAGCCGTCCCCGCGCGGGAGGATGTTGGCGCAAAGCATACGAGCTGATATCCACGCCATAGGCCTCGACTCCCCGCTCTACGGCCTGGCTGATCACGTATCCGTACGCGCATCCCAGGTCCAGCCATCGGGGCGCGGGTCCAACCCGGGGCTGGATCCAGTCGATCCAGGGGGCCCAATCGGCGTGATCGTGCTCGTAACCTTCCGCGCGGTATCCGCTGCCGCGGCCGTGAAAGTATCCTTCATTGTAAATCCGGTCGAGGGCCGCCGGGCCGCTGCCGTGCCGGGGATCGGTCATGGTGTCAGGAAAGCCTCCCTTCGGATGCGGGATCCAGGCCCTGTACCGACCAGTCGCTGTCCATGTAAAAAATACCATGCTGATCGGTCATCCGGCCGCTGATGGTGAACGATGCCGCGCGTTCCCAATGGTCCACAGGCTGCGGGAAACCATCGAACCGGTTGTAACAACAAAGCGTCAGATAATAGTGTCCCCGCAGGAGCGGCAGGCGGGGGATTTCGCAGCGCACGCAACCCTCCATGCCCGGGCGGCCGAAATCCAGGGCCATCCGCCGGGGGTGCCAGAAATGATTGGTTCCATTCACATACGTTCCATCCGAACGGAAAAACTGGTAGCCGAACACCACACCCCGGACCGGCGAGACCACCCGGAACAGGGCATCGATGATCACCGTTTCATTCGTGTCGAACACCGCCTGAGGGCGGCCGCCGGCGTTCTTGATTTCGATCCGTTCCACGTGGATTTCTCCGGAACCCCAACGCGGGCTTTCTCCCGGGCCCGGCTGAGCGGGAACCTTGTCCCGGTGGCACATTTCCAGGTAGCGGTCGAGCACCTCGTCCGGGCGGCCCACCGCCACCAGGGATCCCTGATCCATCAACGCCACATGGGTGCAAAAGTGGCGGACGGTGGCCAGATCGTGCGAGACGAACAGGATGGTTTTCCCCTGACGGTGAAAGTCGTTCATCCGGTCCAGGCATTTGTTCCGGAACCGTTCATCCCCCACGGCCAGCGCCTCGTCCACAATCAGCACGTCGGGATTCACGGCGGTGGCTACCGCGAAGGCCAGGCGCAGATACATGCCCGTCGAATAGGTGCGGACCGGCTGATCGATGAATTCTTCCAGCTCGGAAAACGCCGCGATACCTGGGATCAGCGCTGTGGCCTCTTCCCGTGTGCGGCCTTGCAGCGCGCAGTTCAGGTAGATGTTATTGCGTCCCGAAAACTCGGGATGAAATCCGGTTCCCAACTCCAGGATGGAAGCCACCGAGCCAAGAACCCGCAGCGATCCCACGGTGGGTTGTGAGATGCCGGACAGCAGTTTGAGCAAGGTGGATTTGCCGGCCCCGTTTGGTCCAATGATCCCAAACGAGGATCCCCGGCCGATATTCAGATAGACGTCGCGCAAGGCCCAGAATTCCCGGTGGAGATTCCGGCCCCATCCCAGGAATTCGCGGACCCGGTGAATCGGATGCGCGTACAACCGGTAACATTTCCCCAGCTGGACCGCTTCGATGATAGTTTCCATGAACATTCCCACGGCCAGGTCCGGCCCTCCCGCGAAAGGGGGACGATGGCCGGCAGGCTTAGTTGAGATGGATCGGACCTGGATTCCGGCCGGTTTCCGGTTGCTGGAAGATGGCCGGTCCCCCCTGCTGGAGTTTTTCCAGCAATCGTTGTTCCAGAAACTGGAAGCGTGCGCTGATCCGGTGTTCCATCAGCAAATAGACCAGATCCGGCGTAGGCAGGCCGATGGTCGCGGCCAGCGCGTCGGCCAATACTCCTGCTTCGAGGTTCAAATGCGATAAGGCGGGATACGGTTTGCCCGATCCCGCGTATTCCACGACCAGTTCGCTGTAGAGTTCCAACAGCCGCCGCTTGAGCATCCGGAGCGATTCTTTGTCCAATCCGGCCAATGAATCTTCCACGATTTCCACCTTGGCGGTCCGGTAGGGAAACGGGGTGATGATTGTTTGAATACGCACGCGCTTGAGACCCAGGAGCAGAATGTTGCTCCGCCCGTTGGGCAAGGGTTCGCTTTTCACCACGCGCCCCAGGCAAGCCACGGGATAAATATCCGGATTCCCTTGATAGTTCTCTTCCCATCCCGGCTGCAGCACCGCCATGCCGATGAGGCGTTCTCCCTCCAACACATCTTTGATCATTTTGCGGTATCGCTTCTCGAAAATGTGCAGGGGAAGGATCGTATGGGGAAACTGCACCACATTGGGCAAAGGAAACAGGGGAAGTTTGCCCGAGAAGTGTTTCAGATTGATTTCGTGGCTCATGCTTTCTCCCACCTTACCGGTTCTGCTTGTCCTGGTATTGCTATTATAAGCGTGTCTCCTACATTCAGGAAAGCATTCCGCGCCGCCGGCCTGAGGACCGCAGGGGCTGTTGCCGGTCCTTCTTCCACGGATTATTCAGGGTGGCCCGCTATCCCCCCTGGAACGGGTGGAGTTGACAGAATGTCTTTTTCATCATGATATACACCCGGTCAGGATCGTCCTGATCTCAATCCGATCCGATCGAGGTGACCGATGACCCAACGGCATATCGCTCCCGCGGGCGGGCCGGCCCCCGTGGGTCCTTATTCTCCCGGCGTGGCGGCGAATGGATTTCTGTTCGTCTCCGGCCAAATCCCTTTGAATCCCCAGACCGGTGAACTGGTGCAGGATTCTTTCGAGCATCAGGCGCGCCAGACGCTGGAAAATCTGAAACGCGTGGTGGAAGCGGCCGGCTCTTCCTTGGAACAGGTGGTGAAAGTCACCATTTTTCTCTCGGATCTCACGTATTTCGACGCATTGAACCGGATTTACGCGGAGTATTTTTCCGAGAGCCGCCCCGCCCGGTCCACGGTCCAGGCGGCGCGCTTGCCGAAGGACGTGGATGTGGAGATCGAGGCCATCGCCCTGCTTCCGGAATGAGCTGGAGTTTCGGTTGATGGAATGCGGCCGTGAGACTACAATGATCCCCGGATTATCCCTCCTTCGCGAGAGTGGCGGAACTGGCAGACGCGCTAGACTTAGGATCTAGTGGAGCAATCCGTGGGGGTTCGAGTCCCCCCTCTCGCAGGATTCCATCTCATCTCCCTCCCCATTCCTCCCCCGCGGCTGGATGAACCTTGCGTAAAAAATAGGCGTCCCTTCCGCTTTCCGCTGGAAGGGACGCCGAGCGGTTGTCTATTTTTTCCCTCTCGATTCCCGGGTTTACGCTTCGTCGATCATCTCAATGTTTTTCAGATGGCAGAAACGTTGCAAATCCTTGGTGATGTTGCCATAGCAGGTGACGCGATGGAGACCGTGGGACCAGTTTTTCCATAATTTCTCGGCGTCCCCGTCGACCTTGACGGTGATCTTCGTCCGGCAGCCCCGGCCGGTATCGGGCGTGTCGATGATTTCGCCGGTGAAGTACAGCAGCCGGTTCGGGTTGGTGAGGATGGCCTGGGTGACTTTTTCCCCCTTGCGCATGAAGACCTGCATGACCGCCCCTTCCTGCCGCTCCATAATGGTGCGGATGCGGTAGGGAGCGCGGGCTCCGCGGGGGCCGTCCATTTTGGTGCTGCCCAGGCAATGGGCCAGGATGGCGGCATCGAGGGACAAATCCATGGTGGGATCGCTGATAAAGCCGGGCTTGCCGGAAAGGGCTTGCATGATCATAAAAGTCATCGCGCTGGCGAGGTCGGATTCGCAAATGCCGGCCAGCCCCATGTCGTTGAGGCGGGTGAAGCCGATGCAGGGGAAAGCGGGGAGGTTGCGGTACATGGTGCCATAGCAGTCGGCGGTGATGACCGTGGCGTTTTCCTCGTTCATCAATTTTTCGAACGCCAGGGCCAGTTTGCAGGAGCGGAAGATTTCGTCTTCGCCGGGCTCGACCACCCGGTCGGCTTCCGCGATCAATTTTTGGGCTTCCGCTTTCGCGTCGGCATCGGAAATCGATTCGTAGGCCTGCAGAGCGCGTTCCCGGGTGATTTGAATCATGTCTGTCCCGAATTTTTCCTTGATGGCCGCCAAGTAATCCGCGGGCATTTCGCGGGCGGTGATATTGAGCAACCGGGCCTCGCGCAGGTGATGGATGGCGCGCAGGGGACGCACGGCCGCGGCCAACTGGCTGAGGTCGGAGGTGAGCAGGCAAGTCACCGGGGCTTTTTTCTCCCATTGGCCGAAGCCTACCCATTCATGGCCGGAATACGGCGCGGCAAAGAGAACCGTGGGTTTCTTGAAATCCATCACCGCCTGCAGTTCAGCGGAGATGCCGATGGTAAGATGGATCAGCAGGATGCCGTCCGCCTCTTGGATTTTGGGCGCGATTTCCTTCACGCGGTCCACCGAATCCACGAGTTGGCTGGCCACGAAGTCCACGTCCGCGAAATCGTCCCGCAGGCGGGTGAATTCCGCTTCGTATTTCGCGATTTCCTCGTTCAAGTCCAACGTGGGAGTCGGCCAATGTGGTTTGGCCTTACCCAAATAAATCTTGGCGATCTTGACCTTTGAAGACCGGCACCCTGGACTTACCAAAAGCGGTGATCCGCCATGCGCCCGGTGGGCCAGGATGGTGGAGGCTCCGAGAAACAGAGCGCCGCCCGCTGCCGACAACTGGATGAAATTTCTGCGATTGAGTGACTCAGACATCGCCGTTCTCCCTTTTTGACTACCCTTACCCGGACCGGTTACGTCCCGGGTTTGTTGCGGATGGATGTGCCTCTGGGGGAATCATCCCAAAGACACCGGGGAAACACAAGGGAGAATCAACGGGCTTATGACCTACGGACCGTGGCCGTTTTCTCAGCACCACGCCCGGCCGGAAAAAAATGTTTGGCCACTGAATTTTTCCGACCGGGCGTGTTTTTATCCGTTGCTGCCGCCGCTTAGACAATGAATGTCGTTACGGGATTATCTGCCGGACCTTTAACCAGTTCAGGCACAAGGCGGGCCAATGGGACAAGACGGGATCGTTGGGCGCCAGCCCGAATCCGTGCGGGCCTTGCTCGAACAGGTGCATTTCCGCGGGGACCCCTTGATATCGCAGCGCTTGATAGAACAACAGGCTGTTTTCGACCGGCACGGCCGCGTCGTTCATGGTATGGACCAGAAAGGTGGGAGGCGAGTAGGCGAGAACCTGGAGGTGATTCGAGAGATTCTTGATCAAGGCCGGATCGGGGTTTTCGCCCAACAAGTTTTTCCGCGACCCGCGGTGTGTGTAATCATTGATCATGGTGATGACGGGATAGACCAGGATCATGAAGTTCGGTTTGGAACTGAGCCGTTCGACCGGATCGGCCGCGGCCGGTTGGCCATAGTCGAAATGTGTGCCTACAGTCGAGGCCAGATGGCCGCCCGCCGAGAATCCCATGATGCCGATTTTCCCGGGATCGATGTGCCACTCTTCCGCGTGCGCGCGCGCCAAGCGCATAGCCCGCAAGGCGTCTTGCATGGGCGCAGGATGTTGATAATCCGGCGCGATACGGTATTTCAAGATAAGGCCGGCGATTCCCGCCTGGTTGAGCCATTGCGCCACCTGGCGGCCTTCATGATCCATGGCCAAGCCGCCGTATCCCCCGCCCGGACAGATCACCACCGCCGCGCCGGTCGCGTTCCCTTCCGGCAGATAGACCGTCAACGCGGGTTTGTCCTTCTCTTCAGTCCCTTTCGCGCCGGGAGCCCCTTCCGGCCACAGCAACAATACCGGCTTGCCCTCCGGCGATGTCAATCCCGTTTCCGGCGGGGCGGGAGGGGCTTCGGGGGGAACCTCCGGTTGCGTCATTTCGGCCGCGGGCGTTTCCGTGGTTGGAGCGGCTGGTTCGGCTTCCCCGCTCCACGCGGCGGAGGTCAGTCCCAGGGTGAAAACCAAGGTCCACAGTGCGGATCGTCTTTTGTTCACGATTAGCTATACCTCCGATTTCCAGAATCGTATCCAGCATATTCGGGAAGTTTCGATGACTTCTCCAGCCCCTTCCTTTCCCCAAGGCGGGATCCACTCCGGTTCCTTGTGTCTGGGCGGGGCGATCCATTCTACCAAAACGTTTTCTCTTCCATCAGGGCCACTGCGGGGAATAGAACAAAAAACCGGGAGTCTGGTGGTGGGCCGTGGGACTAACGGCCATTTTCATCATCGCCCGTGTTCCGGTAGCGAATGAGCTGAACGGCCCGGAACAAAAAAAGAATCGAGGAAACCGGAAGGGCAAAGCTGACCCAATAGACCGGCCAGCCCATCACGCTGGTGCGTTGATTGTATTGCCATTGCAGCCGGATCATCAGCAGCGAAGAATAAAACAGCATCGCGAAAAAGATTAAACCGGCTCCACAACGGATTCCGGCGAGAATCCGCGCCGTCCGTCCCGGTTGCCGCCCCGGCCACTGGAAACGGATCATCTCGCCGCGCGCCCAACAGGCGGGCAGACCCAGGCAGGCCAGCCAGATTAGCAAGTATCGCGTCAATTCCTCCGTAAACGAAAGCGACCAATTGAAGAAATAGCGGGATAATATGCCCGCGCCCACCAGCGTCACCTGGATGACCAGGATCCCGGCGAGGATCCTTTCCTCAACGAGCCGGCGGGTCATTGGGTTAACTCCAGGAACCGGCCGAGGAGATCTTGCCCGATCACGTTGCCATACTCCCGGTATACCGGCTCCGCGCTCTTTCGGAATACCTCCTGAACGTCCGGCGTGAGCCGGCTGACTACCATACCGTATTGTTTCAGATTCTCGAGGTGGATTTTTTCGTTTTCCACCACCAGCCGGCGCTGGTAGGCCGCCGCTTCGCGCGCGGCCTCGCGGACGGCCGCCTGGTGCGCGGGGCTGAGCGTGTCCCACACCCGTTGGCTGATGCAGAAAATCAACGGATCGAACGAGTATTCCCACACTGTCAGATATTTCTGCAGTTCATACAACGCGCGGGATTCGATGACATGCAACGGATTTTCCTGCCCGTCCATGGTTCCCTCCCGCAGCGCCACGAATAAGTCGCCGAAGTTCATCTGGCTGGGATCCGCGCCCCACAGGCGGTACAGGGAAATGAACATCTGGATGGAGGGTACGCGGATTTTCAACCCATTTAGATCCTCCAGGGTGGTTACCGGGCGTTTGGAATTGGTCAGATGGCGGAAACCGTTGAATCCATAGGCCAGGCCGACAATGCCTTTGTCGGTCAACGAATCCAACATGGCGCGCCCCACCTCGCTGGCGCAGACTTTTTCCGCTTCCTCGTAGGAGCTGAACAACCAGGGCATGGACCACACTGTCCAGCGGGGATCCACCAGGGTGAGCAGGATGGACGATTCCCACGAGCCTCCCAGGGTTCCGGCCTGCACCATTTCCAACTCGGTCCGCTGATTGTTGTTGGAAAGAGACGAGGTGGTGATCAGCCGGATGGCGATTTGATCCCCCAGTTTTTGTTCCACCAATTCTTTCCAACGCGCCGCGCCCGCGTGCCATTCGGATTGTTCCGTGAGAATGTGGCTGAACGTGATGCGGGGAATCCGCTCCCCCTGTCCGCAGCAGACGCATAGCCATACCGGTAAGATGCATCCGGCCAGGAAACGGAATGGGTTTCGCGAAGTCATGAAATTTTCCTTCGTGTCGAATCGGGGTAAGAGTATAGTACGGTACCGGCGCGTTGATCAAAAGGTCTCTTTGCAGCCGCTTTTTACGACGCCGGCTAAAATTTTGACCCAGTTCAAATGAGGGAGTATGCGTTACGTTGTCCCTGCCGGTTCGGTTATGGCCCTGGTCTTACCGGCTTTCTCATCCCGATGGTTCAAGAAAGCCGCCGTCCTGTTGCAGCAGGCGTTCCATCAGCGGTTGGACCTTTCTTGCTTTACGGTCTCCCAGGCCGAATGGGTGGCAAACCGGTTCGGTTTATCGATTCACCTGAATACCTTGGATACTCTTGCGCCGGAATGGCAAAGCCGCTTCGATCCCCCCCTCTCCCTGTTGCCCTATCCCGATTACGCGGAGCACATCGCGGTGCGGACGGTGGAGGCTGAAACCACACCAGTTGTGTTTGTCGTGACGGGCTCGGAAAAAGCGTTGATTGGCGGGGCCGGGGCTTTACTTCGGCATTTCCGGTTTTACGCGGACCGGATGGAATTTTCCAGACTCCAAGTGGATTGCCGTCCGCTCACTCCGCTGCGGGGAGTTTTTTTTGCCAACCGGGCGGATAGCCATTCTTATTTCAATTTCACGGATGCCCAGTGGGAGGCGCTGCTGACCGACCATGCCTTGTGGGGAAACAATTTGGCGGGATGCATCCCGGTGCATTTCCCCGATTGGCCTGGCACCGCACCCTGGCCGGAGCCGGGAGAGTTCGCGTCGGCGGAATCGCGGATCATGTGGGAAGCCCACTGGCGGACGCAACAGGCCTTCTGCAAGCACGCCGCCGCGCTGGGACTTTCCCCCGCCGCCTGGATGCCTCTCCATACCGCGTTCCCCGCCATGATTCCGCCGGAATTGGGTGATCCCCGCGCGGGAATACTTGATCTTGCGCAAACTGAGGCGCGATCCCTGGCTGCCCAATTGCACGAAGCCCTACTGCTGAACTTGCCCCAGGTGGAGCGAATCTGGCTGTCACCTGTGCTGGATCCGGTGAGTACTTCTCCTACAGCGTCCCCTTCTCCCAATATCGTATTGGACATGGCGTTGCGCCTGCGAGAATCATTCGAGCAACACGGCCGCCCGCTCGAGATTTGGCTGGGAACCTCGGGATATGGCGAAGAGCCACTCGACGCGCTTTTCACCCGCTTGGCCCATTTAACATCGTCCGCCATCCGGGCTTTGATTTGCGATCCGGAAGATCCGTCCTTCGTCCAAATCCGGCGCGAGATGCCTCTCCCCATCCAACTGCTCACCGCCATGCCGCTTTCAAGCGCCGTCAAGCGGATTCAATCCTTGGTTTCCTTCGATCCGGAGGGGGAGTACGTCTTCTCCGGCGATGTCCCGGTGATTCTGCCGAGGGCCTGGGCGGAACGGTTTTTCTCTTCCGCTCCATTGACCTACGGCGCCCTTGGGATTTCCTCCGGCAGCCACGATGAGTTCGTCCGTTTCCTTTGGGCTGCCTTATCCTGGTTGCCCCAACCGGAACTGGACGAGATCATGGAACAATACGGCCATTGGTACTTTGGAGCGGAAGCGGCCCCCTGCATCCGGGACGCGCTGGCGGCACTGGAAGCGGCCTGGAGCCCTCCTCAGCCTCAAAACCGGGAAAAAGCCGAAGAAGCCCTGGCGCGCCTGGATCAGGCTGAATCCCGCGTTCCGCCGCGAATGCGGGGCCTGGCAGAATTCCGGATGCAATTGCTCAGAATCCGGGCGTTGCTCGATTTGGCATTGTATGACAAAAGCCTGGCGGACGCCCAGTTGGTAGATCGTCTGCGGGATCTTGCGTCATGTCACGCTTCGGAAATTTCTCACGGCCGTATCTGCCAGGATCTGCTGAAATGGGTGAATCATTTCCCGGATGAGTCCCTGGCGGCGCGTTTCCATGAACTGGGAGAATTGCGCCGAGCCTTGTTTCGGTCCCATAATCTGCATGTCCAGGCCGTGGACCGGATTTGGAACCCTTCCCGCCTCCGCCGAGCCCTGGCCGCGCGGCTGCAAGCGGCTCTCCGATCTCCGGCGCCGGGTGAACCCCAAGCCTTTTGGGAGGAACTACGACGTGGATTGCCGTCTGGCGGGGAAGAGCCAGGAAACGATCGCTCTTCGGCCGGATCCCAAGCATGATTAATCCCGTGGCTGCCTGTGCCATCCGCTCCCGGGCGTGTTCCTCTCCATTTGGAAACCGATTGAAATCGGGTAGGATGAATCAAACAAGGCAGGGGCCGGTTTCCGGGCGGGCCGGTGTTAAAAAACGGTGTGAAAAAAAACAGTATCAGGAATAGAAAACAAGGTTGGCCAATCCTATGAACCATGAAATCCGTGCGTTTCAAGTGGACCAGATGCGGGTCCGGATATATTCTGACAAAAATCAACTCGGCGAGGCGGCCGCGGAATACGTGGCCGGCGTGATCCACGACGCAATCGGCGCGCGGGGCCGGGCGCGGGTTCTTTTCGCCACCGGGGCATCCCAATTCGAGTTTTTGGATACTTTGGTGAAGAAGGCCATCGCCTGGGCTCACGTGGAAGCGTTTCATCTGGATGAGTACGTGGGCATTCCCGATACGCATCCCGCCAGTTTCCGCCGCTATCTTCGGGAACGTCTTTTCGATCCGGTCCAACCCGGAGCAGTGCATCTGCTGGATGGCACAGCCGCCGATTTGGAGCAGGAATGCCAGCGGTACACCCGTCTTTTGTTGGAGAAAGATATTGACTTGGCCTGCATTGGCATTGGCGAAAACGGGCATATCGCTTTCAACGATCCTCCCGTGGCGGATTTTCACGATCCTCTCTGGGTGAAGGTGGTGGATTTGGACGAAGCCTGCCGCCGGCAACAACTCGGCGAAGGTTGGTTTCCCACCCTGGACGCTGTCCCCCGCCAAGCAATTACCCTGACGGTTCCCGCCATCCTGCGGAGCCGGATCATCAGTTGCGTGGTCCCCGATGAACGCAAAGCGGAGGCTGTAAAAAACGCCGTGCAAGGCCCGGTCAGCACCGCTTGTCCGGCCTCGATCTTACGAACGTCGCCGAATGTGACACTTTGGCTGGATGTTCCTGCCGCCTCGGGACTGCAATAAACCGACGGTTTTTTTCTACATCGGGGAATGTGCCGGGGCTTTATTTCGTCTCTTCCATTCCTTTGGTTATCCTCTTCCAGGTGCTTTTCCTCACTAAATCCATACGGTTCAGCCCATCATGATGCCTCATTTCCGTTATTTGCGTACAAACTTATAAGCAGTTCGAGAAATGCATAATTCCTCCTGGGTGGATTGCCCGGACCGGGGGAAAGAATTTCCAGTTGTGTTTCAGGGGAAGGATTTTTTCCCGGGAGGGGCCGGATGAAGTGATGCCTTGTATACAGGTTTCATTCCGTCTTCAATTGGAGGTTGAACAAACGGAATGGGTTATGGCTATGAAACCGGTTCTATTCTTGAAGAATATCTCGTTGGAAGGTCCGGAAACGATGGAATTGTTCCTCCAAAAAAGGAACATTCCTTATGAAATCCGTGACATATATGCTGAAGTTCCGGTCCCCCGGGATCCTCGGGAATTCAGCGCGGTGGTGCCGCTCGGAGGGCCGATGAACGTGGAGGAAGAGGAACGGTATCCCTTCCTAAGGGATGAAAAACGTTTTTTGGCGAAATGCGTGGAAGAGGATATCCCGATTCTGGGGATCTGCCTGGGCAGTCAACTGTTGGCTACGGTGTTAGGAGCGCGGGTATGGAAAAACGCGTGGAGTGAGATCGGACGGATGACGGTGGAATTGACGCCTGCGGGCCGAAGGAGTCCACTGTTTGCCGGGATCGAGCCGTTCATCCCTGTTTTTCAATGGCATGGAGATACCTTTGATATTCCTGCAAACGCCTCTCATTTGGCTTGGTCGCCGAGATGCCGGAACCAGGCGTTCAGTTATAAAAACCGGTTTTTCGGGTTGCAGTTCCATATCGAAGTAACGTCTTCCACGGCCCGGAAGTGGGTGGAAGCGTACGCGCCGGCTCTTGAAAGCGGGGAAAAATCCGCCGCCTTTCAAATCCTGGCGGAGACGGAGCGCCCCTGGCCGGAGGCCATGAGCCGGACGGCGGATCGCCTTTATGAGAATTTTTTCATGGAAACGGCCGGAGGGCGGGAAAGATAGATGCGGGAAAAATAGAGGCAATGCAATAGATTGAGGAAAAATCAAAATTCATCGTGAAAGCGCTTGTTTTTCTTTGAGTGCAATAAACCGGTGGAGAGAATGAAACGTATTATTATAAAATGGATACATCTGTCTGGATGTGTGAACCGAAGAAAAACGGGTAGAATTCAAGTGGCGGGCGTACCGGCTTGCCTGGGGAAAAGCGATTCCAAGGATGAAAGAGAAGAATCACTTTAGGATTTGAGATGCCATGGTGAAATTGACTCAGTCTTGCCTGTTGCTGATTGTGGGGATCTCTCTGATATGCGGCTGTGGCTCGAATCGGGAACCTGTTCAAAGCGCGGGGACGGCCGGGAAAGCGGACAATCCCGGTGCTTTCGGCAAACCGGAAAAACCCAAATTCAAGATTCCTGTGACCGTCCAGCCCGTTCACCGGGGGCGGATGTATGCTTATCTGCAGGCTGTCGGGACCATCGTGCCAATCAAGGAAATCGAGATCAAACCCGAAATGACCGGCCGGATTTATTTCACCCAACGATGGCTGGAAGGGGATGAAGTCAAGAAAGGCAATGTCTTGGCCCGCATGGACGACCGGGAACTGACTTTGAACATCAACGAGGCGGAACTGCAATTGCGGCTCGCCGAGGAGAGCGTCCGTCCCGCCAGCGCCAGTTTGATGCAGGCTTACAAGGATGAGGAATTCAGAAAGGCCATGTACGCACGGGGCGCGATTTCCAAATACGAATATGACCAGGCCATCTTGAGGCGCATCCAACAGGAAAACCAATACCAAAACACCTTGCGCAACATCGAGTCCCGCCGCATGACCCTGCAAAAAATGAAGCAGGAACTGGAAAAAGTGCCCATTCTGGCGCCTTTCGACGGGGTGTTGCTGCCGGCCAAGCAAAGTGTTTCCACTTCGCAAAAACAGGGAGGCGAAACCGACTTGACTTTGCTCAACGGCCAGACGGTGGGCAGTGGGACTGTTCTCTTCCGCCTCGCCAACATCGATCAAGTGCACGCGGCGCTTGATGTTCCCGCCAAAGATTTGGAAGAGGTTAAGATCGGACAGAATGTGGAAGTGGAAATCTACTCCCGGGTGGGTACCCTCTACAAGGGGACCGTGGCGGAAATTTCCACCGCGTTAAATGCCAACACCCGCACGTATACGGTGAACGTGTTGTTGGATAATCCCAACCACGAATTGCGGCCGGGCATGTTCGCCAAAGCCCGCATCATCACCGATGAGCGGCTCGACGCCATCAGCATCCCCCGCGAACTGGTCCTGCTTCGAAACAACCGCCAGGTGGTGTATGTCGTGAAAGAAAAAACGCTGGAGGAGACTCCGGGCGCCACCAATGAACTGCCCATCGCTCCGGAACCGGACAACCGGGCCAAGCAGTTGGTGATGGCAGGCGGGATGGAGAGACTCGCCATGGCATCGGATCTGCTGCCGGAAGCCACAGAGGCGGGACGTCCATCCCTTTCTCCGCGAGAATCCGCGACCTGGCAGGATATCCCGTTCATCGCGGAAGAGCGGGTGATCACGTTGGGGATCGAGAACCGGGAACAGGTTGAAATCGTCGATGGATTGCAGGCGGGCGACCTCCTGGTGGTGTTGGGATACGAAACCCTGACGAATGGCGTGGATGTCAATGTCACCCTCCGGGAAGAAATGGATGTGGAACGCCTGACCGAACCGGTGGAATAAAGGCATACCGAATACAGCCGGATTCTATGAACATCCGGCTCTATCAGGCATACGAACGGCGGGTTTTCATCGGCGTTCCGGAAACACCGGTTCCTTGAAAACCCGTTTTTCTTGACGCTGGCGAACCGGTCCGTCTCCCCGTCTGGCGGGAATCCGAACGCGGCGGGCGCCAAGCAACCCTTTCGGGGAGCATTTCGGCATGGATGTGATTTGCCAAGGATTGACCAAAATCTACCCCGACGGAAAGGAAGCTCTTCTTGATCTGGATCTCCACATCCAGGAAGGGCTTTTCGGCCTGCTGGGCCCCAACGGCGCAGGGAAGACCACCCTGATGGAGATTCTCACTCTCTTGCTGGAGCCCACCCGCGGCCAAGTGTGGATTGATGGATGCGACATCCGCAAACATCCGGACCAAATCCGCTCTCAGGTGGGCTACCTGCCGCAGTTTTTCGGCTTTTTCCCCGAACTGAAGGCCGTGGAATTTTTGGAATACCTGGGCGGCTTGCGCGGCTTGCGGGGCAGGGAATTGAAGCGCCACGTGAACGAATTGCTCGCCCAAGTGCGGCTCGGCGGCGTGGCCCACAAACGCCTCAAGACTTTCTCGGGAGGCATGCTGCGGCGGGTGGGGATCGCGCAGGCGCTGCTCGGCCATCCGAAACTGATCATTGTGGATGAACCCACGGCGGGGCTCGATCCCGAAGAGCGGGTACATTTCCGCAATCTGCTCTTCGAACTGGGACAGGGCCGCGTAGTGATCCTCTCCACCCATATCGTGAAGGATGTCGAGGAGACATGCAATCAGCTGGCTTTGCTGCATGAGGGCCGCCTGCGGTTTCAAGGTTCCCCCACGGCGTTCATCCGCGCCGTCCAGGGAAAAACCTGGGAATTTTTCGGTTCGCACGACGAGGTGGAGCACTTTGCCTCCCGGCCGAATCTCGTGTCCATTTGCGAAAAAATGAACGGAATATGCTTCCGGGTGGTTTCCCCCACTCCCCCCCGGGACAACGCCCGGCCGGTGATGCCCAACCTGGAAGACGCCTACGTCCATTTCCTGGAAACCGTCCGGCAGGCGGCCTGATGGACAACCTGATACGATTTGTTTGGTAGTTCTATTGGGGAAGTTGGATGGGATTAGAACCACCGGAGAGAAGAATTCAGAACCAGACGGTCATGGAAATCATGATGGATGGGATCCAACATGCAGCCGAAAAGCCGTACGCGCCCGCGGCCCGCGAGGGCAGATTCCGGCGGTTCCGGCGAAGATGGAACAACACCTCCCGCCTCATCCAAAACGGCGTCCAAGCCGCGTGGTGGGAGGCCGGATATTGGATCAAGTTGTTTCTCTATACCACGCGGCGGATTCTGCATGTTGAAGTGGCGCTTTCGCTGGCCGGCGCGTTCGTTTTTTTCGGCTGGGTGGTTTCGCGCAACCTGGCGGACAATCCCCGGGATTTGCTCTACTACTGTTATTTATATTTCAGCGTCGTGACCATTTTACTTACCATGAGCTTACTGCCCCGGGAGCGGGATGAAGACACCTTGGAGATTCTCTGGAGCCAACCCATCCGGCGCAGCTCTTTGATCGTGATCCAACTGCTCACCATCACGTTCTGGCAATGGGTGCTGTGCACGGCTGTGGTGTTCTTTTTCAGCCAATACGCCGCCTATACCGAAGGCCGGTGGTGGATTGTTCCACTCGTGGTTACTTCATCGTTCGCCATTGGGGCCGTGACGGTGCTGATTTCCACCTTTACCCGCCACAGCATGGCGGCCGGGCTGGTGGCGCTGTTGATTTTCGGTATCCATTTCTATTGGCTTCAACAACTGGGGCCGGTTCAAATTTTCTACCATACCTTGCCGGCCGCTCCCCCGGCGCTCCGGGGCGGACCGCCGCGCCCGGAAACCGCGGTTTCGCTTTTATCGATCCATACCCTGATTTTTTCCACTGTATCGTCCGCACTCTCGTATGTATTCGGCAAGATATCGCCTTGCATGCCCTTGATCCTGAACCGGTTTTTTGTTTTGGCCTTGGTGGGTTTTGTTCTCGATTATTTGTTCCGCCGGCTCCGGCGCACGGCGGAATGGTTCACGTGAGAGGTTTTCAACCGCCGATGCCCGGAACGCCGATGCCCGGAACGGAGTATACGGCCACTTTGAAACTGAATATGGACTACGATCATGACACGTGAAAATAAAGACGCATCCTGGATGCCCTCTCCCGGCGACGTCATCCCCCCCGAAGATGCCTCCCCGGATGGCGTGTCCAAGCGGGGCATGGGCGCCGCCGCCTTCGCCGTGCGGTATCCGGTCACCATCAGCATGTTTTTTCTCGGCATAATCATGCTGGGATGGATCTCGCTCAATAAATTGCCTACCAACCTCTTCCCCGACCTGCGCGCCCCCCGCATCACCGTGAAGGCCGATGCCCCGGGACTGGCGCCCCAGGAAATCGAGCGCATCGTTGTCGAACCGCTCGAAGGGCGGCTGACCACTATTAAAGGGGTGGACCAAGTGTCCAGTGTCTCGCGGGCGGATTCCGGCGCGATCATCATCGACTTCGCCTGGGGCACCGACATGGACTTCGCCCTGCTGGAAGTGAAGAAAAACGTCCAGGGCACCAACATCGAGGAAGTCGAGGAAATCCAGACCCTGCGCTATGATCCCAACGCTTTGCCCATCATGACCCTCGGACTTTACAGCAACCGGGGGCTGGAGGAGGTTCGTTATCTGGCCTACCGCACCATCGGACCCGCCCTGGAACGCCTTCCCGGAGTCGCCCGCGCCGAAGTGACCGGCGGGTTGATTCCTGAAATGAAATGCCAATTGGATCCGGAACTTCTTCATTTTTACGGATTGACCCTGTCCAATGTCGCGCAAGCCATCGATCAAGCCAATGTCAGCGCTTCCGGCGGGTGGGTGGAAGAAGGCAATCAACGCTACATGATCCGGGCGGTGGGCGAGATCAAGAACCTCGACCAAGTGGTCCGTACCGTAGTCGGCTATTCTTCCGGTGTGCCTATCTACCTGACCGACCTCGGCGAGGTGACTTGGGGGTTCCAGGAACCGGTGGACGCGGTCCACATGGACGGCCATCCCGGTGTGGGGATTTCCCTCTACAAGGAAGCGGGCAGCAACACGGTGGAAGTGGTGCGGACGGTCCGCGAATTTCTTGGTCAGGACAAAACCCTGGCCGCCCGGAGCGCGGGTGCCTCGGGGGCGGAGCCGTCCTCGGGCGGTCCAGGAGGCTGGGTTTCTCCCACCTCCGAACCCAGCCTGATTCCCCAGGATGTCACGGCGGTGATCGCTTATGATCAGTCGCTCTTCATCAACCAGGCTATTTCGGAAGTGAAAAGCAACGCCATCCAAGGGAGCGGGCTGGCCGCCCTGGTTCTTCTGTTGTTTTTGCGGAACATCCGCTCCACGTTGATTGTCGCGTTGTCCATCCCTGTTTCCGTTCTGGCGACCTTCAATCTGATGTATTTCATGGGCCTGTCTCTCAACATCATGACCCTGGGCGGCCTGGCGTTGGGATGCGGGATGTTGGTGGACAACGCCATCGTGGTGGTCGAGAACATCTTCCGCCGCCGGCAGCTCGGCGATTCGCCGCACCAGGCCGCCCGCACCGGCGCCGGCGAAGTGGCTTCGGCGATCGCTTCCTCGACCCTCACCACCGTGGTGGTCTTTTTGCCCATCGCTTACATGGGCGGCGTGACGGCGCAGCTGTTCAAGGAGCAGGCGCTGACCGTGGTCTTTTCCCTGATGGCCTCGCTGGTAGTCGCCCTCATGATGATTCCCGCGCTTTGTTCCCGCTTCTTGCGGCAAGTCCGGAACACCGAGGAAGAATATACGGGCTTTTATCCAAGATTTCTGCGGTGGACCTTGCGGCGCCGGGCCCTTGTCGCTGGCGTCGTCGTGTTGCTCTGCCTTTCCTGCTATCCCCTGGTGGATGATTTGAAACAAGAATTTATTCCCCAAGCGGCCGAATCCCAATTCATCATCAAATTGCGCATGCCGGCGGGAACCCGCCTGGAAAGCACCGAGCGGGCCGCCAAAATCATCGAAGGGTGGTTGTCTCAGGATTTGGGGGAAAACATCGAACATATTTTTACCCGCATCGGACCCAAGCCGGAAGACACCGGGGCGGTGGATGAAGAACCGGAAGGCTCCCACACCGCCGAAATGATGGTTTCCCTGCGCAAGGGGGCGGCCTTGACCGTTCCCCAGATCATCGAATACCTGGAACCCCGGGCCGTGAATATCAGCGGCCTGGAAATGACGTTCCTGCTTTCTCAAACCTCTTTGGCCACGCTCATCGGCTCCGAGAAGGCCGCCATCATCGTGGAAATCCGGGGACGCAGCCTGGAAACCCTGACCGATGTGGCGTTGCAGGTCAAGAACCGCATGGACCTGATTGACGAAGTCACTAACGTCCGCACCACCATCCTGGAAGGCAATCCGGAAGTCCACCTCATCCCCGACCGGATTCTCATGAATGAATATGGCCTGGATCAACAGCAGCTCATCACCCTGGTGCAGAGCCAGCTGCGCGGCCTGGTGGCGACCAGCCTGCAGGACGTGGATCAGACCAAGGACGTCCGCGTGCAGCTGGGCGACGGGAAGATGAATCTTCCCGAATTGCTGGATACCCTGATCCCCACGGGTACCGGCCGGGCGGTCACCCTGGGCACGCTCGTCCAGGCGGAGATCAAGCCCGGCCCCCGCGAAATCATCCACCGCGGGCAGGAGCGCATCGCCCGGGTCCTGGCCGATGTCGCCGAGAATCAGAAACTCAGCGACGCGGTGGCTTCGGTTCAGCGGCAAATCGGCGCGATGCAACTGCCCCCCGGGTACTACATCCGCTTCGGGGGAGAAGAAGAACGGCGCCAGGATTCCTTCGAGCGCCTGCAGTTCGCCTTGATCCTGGCCTTGATCCTGGTGTACATGGTCATGGCCTCGCTGTTCGAATCGCTGATGCATCCCTTCGTCATCATGTTCACCATGCCGTTGGGAGCCATCGGGGTGATCTGGGCTTTTTATCTGACCGGCCAGACACTCAACCTGATGGGCTACATCGGCATCATCATGCTGGCCGGCATTGTGGTCAACAACGCCATAGTCCTGGTGGATTACATCAACTATTTGCGCCGCGACATGGGTCAGGATATGACCGAAGCCATCGTGCATGCCGGTTGCCGCCGGCTGCGTCCGATCTTTATGACCACCCTGACCACGGTCATGGGCCTCTTGCCGTTGGCCCTGGGATTCGGCGAAGGCGCCGAAATCCGCGCCCCCATGGCGGTGGCGGTCATCGGGGGCATGGTGACCTCCACCATATTGACCCTGGTGATCATCCCCATTGTGTACGCGACGTTCGAGGACGCCCTGGCCGCCGTCAAGCGATTCTTCGCTTTTCTGGGTTGGCGGAAATGGGTTCCGGAACAGCAGGAAATCTAAAGAGGCCCCGGCCGCCGGGAAGGCCGGGGGACATCCAGGCTGAGAAACCGCAGGCAAAGGCAATCATGATCCGGAAAAGCCTGTTAATCGCATGGTACGAAGCCCGCATGAGCAGCCGGGGATGGCGCTTTTGGCTGCTGCTGGGGCTGATCGGCGCCATCTCCTTGTTCGCCCGGACCGACTATCTCGCCCGGGCCGCCGATGGGTATTACTTGCATTCCGCCTTCAGTTTCCAGCATCCCAGTTTCGGGCTGATGCTGGCCATTCTTTCGTTGGGCGCCATCGCGCTGGCCTTGGACCTCTGCGGCCGCTTACAACGGACCGGCATGGACAAGATCCTGTTTCCCCTCCCAGTCGGTTCCATGGAAATCATGGTGGGGCGCTTGCTGGGGGTTTTGGTCATCATGGTGCCCTTAAGTGCCTTGGGGCTTTTCTCCCTGGGGCTATGGCAATATTTGTATGGGCACGCGCCGGTGGTATGGCAGCCGTTCGCGGCCGCGTTCGTGCTTCTTTACCTGCCGGTCATCGTCCCGGTCGCGGCCTTTGCCATCGCCATGCGCACGTTCTTCAAGCATGATTTCGCCGCCCTGCTGATGGGGATGGTGCTGGGAACGCTCGTCGTGCTGGCGGGAATCGAGGCGGGCGTGTTGCTCAATGTCTCCGGTTTGCTGCGCCGGCTGATGGATTCTTCTCCCACCCTGGGCGCGCGGATCGCCTATGGAGAATATTTCTTCCCGGTGACAATCCATTATCTGGCCGGCCTGGTTTTTCTAACCCTCGCTCCCCTCTACCTCCGCCGGCAAGAGCCGCAACGTTGGATCGTTCCCCGCGGGCGGCGCCAGTCCATGTTTTCGGTGTCCACCTTCATGCGGGTTCTCACCAATCTGCGCCCGGACCGCCATCTCGGCTGGACCTACCGGCTCTTCCTGGCGGCGGTGCTGACCGTCTCCGCCGCGGGGGTGCTTTGGGCTTCGTTCCGCTACCAGGATTTAATGCAAGCCGCCCGTCAAAACAAGCAGGAATTGGAACAAGGTTCCCGGTTGACGCATCCTCCCATGCCGGTGGATGTCACACACTACCGCCTGACCGTGGCGCCTTCCCGCGCTTATGACCGCCTGTCCTTGGAAGCGCGGGTGACCTTTGTGGCGCGGGAAGCCTTACCCTATTTGGGTTTCGAACTCGACCCCCGTTTTTCCGTGGACCAGGTGCGTTTCAAGGATCAGCCTTGCGGGCTTACCCGGCAGGGTAACCGGTACCAGTGCGATTTCCCGGAGCCTTTGGAAGCCGGGACCGAATCGGCCGTGGAAATCCACTATCACGGGTTGCCCGCCTATTTCCATCCGCGTTTTTCCGCCCTGCAGGGATCCTGGTATCCGCGGCCGTGGCGGAAAGTACCAACCGGGCAGCCGGATCGCTGGATTGCTCTGGAGGATGACCTGTTCGAAGCGGAAGTGGTTCTGGATCTGCAGCCCGGCCAGCGGGGGGCGTTCGCGGGCGAACTCAGCCACGAGACCGAAGCAAACGGCCGGCGTGTCGAAGAGTGGAAAACCCGCTACCGGGTTAACGAACTGGAAGTCTACTGGGGAGCGTATAATTTCCTGGACAGTCAGAAATTCGGCTATCTGATCCGGTTTTATCATCTCCCCGCGCATGAATACCAGGCGCAGGTGTATCTGGAAGAAATGAAGGATCAGCAGGAGATTGTCTATGACAAATTAGGACGGATTCCTCTGCCCCACTTGACCTTAATTGAAATTCCCTATGAAGCCGCGGCGGAGGAGGGTTCCCATTCCCCCCCGCCCGGCGCGCGGGACCGTCTGGCCCCCTCCTGGATCGTGAATCCGCCCGCTGCCGCCCTCACCGCGGCGGCCGGGCGGATGCCCGGCGCCTTGCTCATTCCCGAGAATCTCCTCTGCTATTTGCATGAGCGGATGTGGCTGCTCGAACGGCTCGACCGCGATCCCCGCACCATTCCGTTTTTCCAACAATTGCCCCATATTTTGCGGAATCTGCACGATCAATTTTACAAAAAATTGATCGCCGCCTATTTCGATTATGCCTTGCATCCCAGCGGGGAACTGGCGTTCTGGCTTCAGAACGGCCTCTCCCGGTATGTGTCCAAGCTGCTGGAACAAAATCCCTGGCGGCGGCGCGCGGAACTCAAGTACGATGTGGGGACGCAGGCCGAATTGCCCCTTTCCGTCGCGTCCCGCTATTCCCTGCTCGAACTGCGCCAGAACGGCGAATATCCCCAACTCGAACAGGTGCGCGGGGAAGGCCTGTTCCGCATGATTCACCACCTGCTGGGTGACGACCGGTGGTGGGAACTATTGAAAGGTATTTTTCACGACTACGGAAACCGGGAAATGCCGGTAGATGATTTCCTGGCGCGGGTTCAGGCCGCCTACGGCCAGGATCTGCAGTGGTTTGTGGAGCAATGGATTCGGGGAAACGCCTTGCCGGAATACGAAATCGTCCAGGCCGACGCGAAGATTATCCCCCAACCGCAAAAAAGCAACGTGGAATATCAGATCTTCATCCGCGTCAAGAATCACGGCACCGGCCGGATGGCGGTCCCCATTTTCGTGGAAACCGAAATGGATTATGTCTTCCGCGATCTATGGCTGGACTCCCACGATGAGCAAATCCTGACCCTGACGGTACCCCACCGGCCGATCTTCACGGTAGTGGATCCGGAAAACAAAATCTTGCAGGTCCCCTTCCTCGATCCGGTCAAGAAAAGCCGCGCCCATTCGGAGCAACGGATTCTCGTGGAAGGGGATGAAAACACCATGGGATACCGCCGCCGGCGTGATCAAGGGCGGCGGCGTGGGGGATGGCACTGGCATTAAATCATGAAACTTTCGCGAATCGCCGTACGGCGCCCTATAACCACCATCATGTTCTTCGCGGCCATCGTGATGCTCGGCATCGTGTCGCTGCCGAAGATCCCCATGCAGATTTTGCCCGACATCTCCCCCCCGTACGGGGCGGCATTCTGCCGGGTGCGGGACAACATGAGCGTCGAAGAGATGGAACGGCGGATCATCATGCCCATCGAGGGTGAAATCGCCCAGCTGCCCAATGTCAAGAACATCCGGGTATTCAGCAGCCGATGGGGATGCTTTTTCCCGATCGAATTCGAATTCGGGACCAACGTCAAGTACCGCATCGTGGATCTGCAGGACCGGCTGGACCGGTTCCGCCGCACCTTCCCCAAACGCTCCCTCTTTATCGATGCCTTCCCCTTCGAGACCTCCTGGTTCAACAAGGAGTTCATGGATCTGGTTCTCAAGGGGCCCCGGGAGGACCCCTATTTGGAGCGGATCGACAGCGAGCGCTACCGGCAACGGCTGCAGGATATCGACGGCGTTGCCCAGGCTGAAATCTGGGGAGGCAAAAGGCGGACCGTGGATGTCACCATCCTGCAAGACCGCCTGCGCGAATTCGGCGTGCCCCTTTGGCGGGTGATCAACCGGGTTCAGGCCTACGCCAACGAACCGGTGTTCCTGGGCGATATCGAGGAAGGCGACCGGAAATACTTTGTCCGGTTGGACGGGCAATTCGGTGACACGTCCGAAATCGAAGACGTGATCGTGAAGGGGGAAGGGAACATTGCCGTCCGCCATCTGGGATTGGTGGAAAACACGTCTCACTCCCGGCGCTGGCTGCGCCGCGTGGATGGCAAACCGGCTTTGGGCGTGGATTTGGAAAAGGAAGCCTTGGTCAATCCCATTGAACTTTCCCGCCGCGCCCACCGGGTCATCGAGCAAATCAACGAAGAATTGCCCGAGGGTTATGAACTGACCGTCACCTGGGAAGTGGCAGACGAAATTCTCGACTTGCTCAAGGAACTATCCAAACTGGCCTTGCTCGGGATTATCCTCTCAATCAGTGTCCTGTATCTCTTTATCCGCAACGTCCGCATCTCCCTGATCATCTGCCTGGTGATTCCCATCAGCATCATCGCCGCCTTCAACGCGATGTATTTCAAGGGGATGTCGATCAACATCATCTCCCTGATCGGCCTGGCGGTGGGCATCGGCACCTTGATCGACAGCGCCATCGTTGTGCTGGAAAACGTGTTCCGCCATTACGAGCGCGGCCGGGATCCGGTGACTTCCGCGGTAGTGGGCAGCCATGAAGTGGGCAAGGCCATTTTCGCCCTGACCTTGACCAATGTCGTCGTCTTTCTCCCTATTGTCTTTGTGGAAGGCCAAATCCGGCTGACTTTCCTCGAAGGGGCGCTGGCGATCATCTTTCCCACCGTGATTTCCATGCTCGTCGCGTTGACCCTGGTCCCGATGCTGACTTCCAGAGTATTGATGGTGCTCGACGCCAAGAAGGCCCTGCTGGCCGCTTCGGGCGGCCGATTGGCCGCCGGGCGTTGGCGGACCCGCATGTCCGCCTGGAAACAGCAGACCATGGCCGCCCTGCGCCGGATCCCCCATCCCACCATGGCCTTTTGCCGGCGGAGATACGGAACCATCCTCAAAAGTTGCCTCCGCCACCGCGTCCGTTTCTTGATCGCCGTCGTCCTGGTGGTGCTCTATACGTATTACTACACCATGAGCGGCATCCAACAGGATGTCCTGGAAGCTCCCCGGAACGAGGATTCGTTCGAAGTCTTCGTTTATCTTCCCAACGGCACCAAACAGGATTACACCCTGCAGGTGGTCAGCAGCGTGGAGGACTTGATTCTCAAACAAGTCCCCGAAATCAAGAATCTCCATTCCTGGATCCGGGATGATTCCGCTTCGCTGCGGGTGCTGTTGGTGGATAAGGCGAAACGAACCCGGGAATCGACGACCATTCAAGAAGAACTGCGGCCCTTCCTGGAAAACTTTGCCACCGCCGAGGTAACCTTCAATCCCACCCGCACCCGGGGGGAAAACGAAACCCCGCCTGTGGAAACGGGCAGCGGCGGGGAAATTGAAATCCGAGGGCCGGAATACAACCAGATCAACACCCTCGCCGAAAATTTCGCCGAAATCCTCATGCAGATCAACGGCGTGCGCGATGTCTATAACCAAAGCGAACCCGGCCCCCTGGAAATTCAATTCCATTTGGACCGGGACACGGCGGCCGTTCTGCAAATCACGCCTCAATTGGTGGCCCAATCCATCCAGGTGGCCCAGCGGCGGGGGGAATACTCCACCATCCAGATGAAAAAGGGTGACGAGGAGATTGACATCATCTTCGCCCAAATCGAGGATCCCCGCGATCTGTACAAAAAAGAAACCAAGGAGTTGGAAGGCATCCGGTTCGAGGAACTCAAACAAATCCCCATTTTCTCGCCGGCCCTGGGCACCACTGTCCCCTTGGAGGACATCGGCACCATTCAGGTCCGCCGCGGGCAGAGCAACATCCAGCGCGAGAACCGCGAGCGTATCGGCCGCATTCGTTTCGAAACCGCGCCCAACGTGAAGTATTCCGAAGTGGAAACCGTGATCAAGGAACTGCTCAAAACGTATCCGGTTCCTGCCGGCTACCGCATGTCGCTGGGCGGGCAGTCGCGGCAAATGGACGAAATGCAGAAGGCGCTTTGGAACATTCTCTTTTTAGCCGTCATCCTGCTGTACATGTGCATTGCCGCGTTGTTCGAATCTTTCAGCCAGCCCTTGGTCATCATGCTGGCCATTCCTTTGGCCTTGGTAGGGATTGTCTGGATCTTTCTCCTCACCAACACCGCCTTCACCGAAATGGCGGCCCTGGGCGGGATCTTCCTATTGGGTATGCTGCCCAACAGCGCCATTCTGATGATCCATTACTCGGGCTACCTCCGCAAGGAGAAACATTATCCCCGTCAGCGCGCCATCATGGTGTCGGGCTATCACCGCCTGCGTCCCATCTTCATGACCGTCATCACCGCCATCCTGGGATTGATTCCCATGGCCACCGGAGATGAACAATGGTCCCCCTTCGCGCTTTGTGTGATCGGCGGCTTGGCCAGCTCGACCATCCTCACCCTGCTGATCGTCCCGGGATTCTCGTTTATCGTGGAAGATATCGCCGTCTTGGTGATCCGAATGGTTCGTTACGTGGCCAGCTGGCGATGGATCCTGGTATTCTGGAGCCGGCGCCGCCGCGAGCAGGCCTGGGAACGCATGACCGCCTACCGCCGCGCGGTTCCCCGCGAGGAGCCGTTGGTGGTCCAGATCGATCATCTGACCCGGATCTACCCGCCCAGCCGCTTGGAGAAAATCTCGGCCCGGAGCAAATCCCTGATCCAGTCGCTCCCCGTGTTGTCTCCCGCGCCGGGATTTCTCCCGGTCTCTCTTCCTTCCCCGGCGCCGTCTTCTTCCACCCGGGAGCGGACCAAGGCGCTCGACATGGTCTCCTTGACTGTGGAAGCGGGACTTTTTGGACTGCTGGGGCCAAACGGCGCGGGGAAAACCACCCTGTTGCGCCTGATCGCGGGAATCGACCAGGCCACCCGCGGGTATCTCTCCATCTGCGGATACGACATGCGAACCGAGGCCAAGCACGCCCGCAAACTGATCGGCTATCTGCCGCAATATTTCGGCGTGTACTCCGATATGACGGCCTATCACTATTTGGATTATTTTGCCTTGCTCAAAGGTATCCGCCGGGCGCCGGAACGGCGGGAGGCGATTTACCGCGCGCTGGACATGGTCAATCTGTCGGATCAGGTGAATGTCCCTGTCGGCCAGTTCTCGGGTGGCATGATGCGGCGCATCGGCCTGGCCCAGATCCTGGTGCGGCCTCCCAAAGTCCTGATCGTCGATGAGCCGACGGTGGGCCTCGATCCCCTGGAACGTGTCCGTTTCCGCAACATGCTGGTCCGCCTCAGCCAAGACCGGGTGGTGATTCTCTCCACCCACATTGTGGAAGACGTGGCCCACAGCTGCCGCACGATGGCGCTGATGGATGAAGGGAGAATCCTGTTCACCGGACGGCCGGAAGAACTGGTGCAATCGGTTCGCGGAAAAGTGTGGGAATTCGATCTGGCCGGCGATTCCGCCTGGCGCGAACTCCGCCGCCGGTACAAAGTCGCGAGCCAATCCTATACGGCCAACGGCATCCGCATGCGGGTAATCGCCGATTCCCCCCCCTGCCCGGAGGCTGAAACGGTCGAACCTTCCCTGGAAGACGCGTATCTGTATCATACGCGAATCCAGATGGCTCCCGACACCCACTGAATCGGATAGGCGAGGGAGAGCGGAGCCGGCCGCCATCCAGGCAACCGGCCTTGGGAGTATCTCCCCGGGGGGAGAGGACCAGGGCACCGGGGGCGGGTCCGGGGATGATGCCCGCCTCCAGACGGCCGGGCGGATTGCAGGGTAATCCGAAAGCGCGGTATGGGTAAGGATAACCATTTATCGATCAATGACCTGATATGACAAGAGAGGGAGTTCAACTCGTGAAATGGCAGAACTGGATTTGGTTGGGCATGGCTTGGCTGAGTTGTGGCGCGGGGCAGGGACTGTGTGGCGAACCGGCGCTGCCTCATCTTCCCCAGATTTTGAATCCCACGCCTGCCGTGGCGCGCACCATCGAGGATATCACCGTGGGAGGCAGTTTGTTGAAGGAAGAAGATTTCCGGATACCCGGGCTGACCCGGGTGCTTACCCTTCAGGAAGCGATCGCCGTCGCTCTCGAGGAAAATCCCCAGATGCGAATCGCCGAAAGCTCGGTCGAGGAGAGTCTGGCCAACCTGGATTTGACGGAAAGCAACTACCGCTCCAAGTTCAATCTCGACTCCTCGCTGAATGAGACCATCCGCCGCCGTTCCACGGGGACCTTCCGTCTTGATCCCAACCTGGGGCTGATTTCCGATGACATCAAAAGTTATGAAAACAACACGCTGTTCCAGGTCGGTCCCCGGTACACGCAGACCTTCAAAAACGGCTCCTTCCTTGAAATCTCACCCGAGTTTCAATATGAACACGATTCCGAAGGGGCTTTCGACCGCGGCCCCGGCAATCTCGAGGGGAACAATTACGAAGACCGCTACAGCCTCTCCGCCAGTTACAATTTTCCGATTAACTCCCGTCCCCGGGAGGAGATTAGAACGCGCCTCGAAAACTCGCGCTTGAATGCTGTCCGGTCCGATTATACCCTGTATATCCGCTCGAAACAGATCACCAACCAAGTGATCACCAATTATTGGAACATCAAACGGTTGCAGGAACAACTGCTCATCCAGCAAGAACGGCTGTTGCAGTCCCGCCGGATCGAATTTATCCGCCAGACCCAATACGAATTCGAAAGCGCCTCCCGCCAGCAGGTGGGCGAGGCTCAGGTGAACGTCCTCCAAGACGAAACCAGCCTGATCGAATTGGAAGGCAGTTTGCGCAACGCGGTGGAAAATTTCAATTTGGTGCTCGGCATTCCCATCGACACCCAGTTGGAATTGACCGACGAATTGACTGTCGAACCGTTGCCTCTCAGCGGCCGGGCGTACGTGGAACTTGTGACTTCTACCAACCTGGAACTCGAATCCCTCCGTCTGGCCATCCGCCAGGCCGAAAACAACCTGCGCGTCGCCATGCTGGGACAACAACCCGACCTGGTTCTATCCTCTTTCGCTTCGCAAACCGACGAAGGCCAACGCAATCTGGGCGTGGGGCTGATTTTCTCCTGGCCTTTCAGTGACGGGGGAGCCACCAAGGCCCGCGTCCGGGCCGCCGAGGAAAGCATCCAGCAACTCAAAACCAACCTTTGGGACACCGAGCGCAATTTGATCCAGCAAACGTATAGCGATTTGCGCGATCTCCAATTGCAGCGGCAACGCATGGAAATTCTGCAGCGCAACGTGGACCTGGCCACCATCAACCTCGAGAACGGTCTCTATGATTTCGAAAACTTCGGCCAGATCACGTTCCGGGATGTACAAGACCTCCAGGTGGAACTGGCCCGCAACCGGGCGGATCTCGTCAATTCCAAGGTGCTTTACAACATCTCCCGTTCCAGCCTGATGCAAAAGATCCACGAATACAAACCTTCGGACGGGATCAAACCGGTGTGGGACTCCTTGCATTGAGGCCATTCAGCAAGAAAGGGTTTTTGGCTATCATGATTTGATGCAATGCCATGGAATCAGGGGTATTCCAAAAAACGCACCGTGGCCGGGTGGTGGAACGGTATACACGAGGGACTTAAAATCCCTTGCCGGAAACGGCTTGTGGGTTCGAATCCCACCCCGGCTAGATTATTTAAAACCCGTGGGATTGTGCCAGTACACAACCCGCATTTTCTAAGCGCCCATGGCGCGTAACCCATCAAAACGAAAATAGGGCAGGGCAGGCGTAACGCGACGCAGCCTCCCAACGCGGCTTCTCTCCTCTCCCTTTCTGGGAAAGAGGCCAGGGAGAAGGGCATAGGTTGCAGGGTGGACTCCAAGCGGAGCGTAGCCCGCCATAATAAACGTAGCCCACCATTACAATAAATAAAATAAATATTGTCCGGATTCCCTGATGATTCATACTCCCCTGACCCGCCGTTCTTTATTATCAACCTTCTCCACCGCCGCGCTCGCTGCCGCCGCGGGCCCGTTGGCCGCCCTTGAGAAACCCGATCCGGGCCGCCCCAATCTGGTGATGATCCTGGCGGACGATTTGGGCTATGGTGATCTCGGCTGTTATGGCTGTCCCGACATCCGCACGCCGAACCTCGACCGCCTGGCCGCCGGGGGTGTGCGTCTGACCGATTATTACGCCGCCGCCCCAGTCTGCACCCCCACCCGCTGCGCCTTGATGACCGGTTGCTACCAGCAACGGCAGCAGAACCTGGAATGGGCCATCCATCCCGGCATCAAGACCGTGGGCCTGCCACCGGAGGAAATCACCATTGCCTCCATGCTCAAAGACGCCGGCTACGCCACCGGGATGTTCGGCAAGTGGCATCTTGGCGCGCGGCCCGAATGGGGGCCCAACCGCCACGGTTTCGAGGAATTCTTCGGCTTTCTCAGCGGCAACATCGATTATTTCCGCCATATTGAAAACACCGGCGAGCCGGACCTCTTCGAGAACACCGAGCCCGTCCAGCGCGACGGCTATATGACCGATCTGATCACCGAGCGTTCCACCGATTTCATCCGCCGTCACGCGGGCCATTCCTTCTTCTTATACGCGGCCTACAACGCTCCCCACTGGCCTATCCAAGGACCGGAGGATCGTGATCTCGTCCTCGAAGGCCCCGCCTGGTCCCAGCACGGTGACCGGGCGGCCTACGCCCGTATGGTCGAGCGCATGGACGAGGGCATCGGGCAAATTCTGCAAGCGCTCGAGGAACAAGGGCTGGTGGACAACACGCTGGTGATCTTCGCCAGTGACAACGGCGGCGACCGCCTGGGGCGCAATCTTCCCTTGCGGGGGCAAAAGGGAACCCTTTGGGAAGGGGGCATCCGTGTTCCCTGCATTTGCCGCTGGCCGAACCTGCTGCCTGCCGGATCCGTCTCTTCCCAGGCGGCCATCACCATGGATCTTACCGCCACCCTGCTCTCCGCCGCCCGGGTGAAACCCACGCGCCGGCTGGACGGCATGAGCCTGCTGGCTTTCCTCAGCGGCTGGAAACCGCCCGTGGAGCAGACCTTCGTCTGGCGTGACAACTGGCATGATCAGAAAGCGTTGCGCTGGGGCCATTGGAAATGGCTCAAAATCAAGGACGAAGAATATCTCTTCAACCTGGAGGAAGATCCCGGCGAGCAGGTGAACCGCAACGAACGCAACATCGACATCGTGTACTGGTTGCGCGACATCTACCAGCATTGGGAAAGCGCCATGCCTTACAACCAGACCGTTTTCGGCGGCGAATTGCGCAGTCTCGGCGCGGAAAACGAGTAAGCCGCCGGGCGTGGATTCACTCGTCGGCGCCATCCTTGGCCAAATCGTATACCGGCAGTGCTTTCTTGGGCGACTTCTTGATCTTCGCCACGATTTCGTCGATACGGTCCAGATGCTTACTATACAGGATCGTCGTGCTGGCCGGGCATGTGATCGAGATCACCTGCCCCTTGAATTCCGGCGGCAGGGTAGTGCGGATCTCTGTGAAGAACGCGGGCAACGAGCCAGGCGTGGGCCGGGGTTCGATCACCACGACGATCTTCTTCTCCGCCATCTGTTTCATCAACGAGCCCATGGCGATAGGCCGGTAGCACAGGAGCCGGGTGATGTGGTCGGAGCGTTCATCTTCCACATCGGCGGGGACCATGGAAATGACCGCGATGTCCCCCTTGGCGAACTCGCCCCGGTACGGCAAGCCCTCTTCGGGCAGCACGTACCCCAGGTTGCTGTAAATCTCCCGCAGGTTTTCCACCAAGGTCTCGTGGATGCTGCGCAGGGTCGGGCGGGCTTTCTCTTCCCGGGCGAGGGCCAGGGCGTCCTCAAAGCCCAGTTTGCGCCGCACGCGCGAACTCTCCAGGCCTACCAGCGGGTTGCCCATTTCCAGCCCCTCGCGCGGCGCGAAGGTCTGGTTTTTCTGCATGATGCTGGAATGCAGCACCAGCACCGGCAACCGCACGTTTTTGGTCTCGAACATGTGGTAGGCGATGGCCAGGTGGTTGTAGACCTCCTGCAGCGTGTGGGTGTGGAACTGGATGCAGCCCGTGTCGCGGAACTGCAGGAACGACCAGTTGTCGTTGAACTTGTCTTCCACCTCGCTGCGGGTGGCCAGCACCACGAAGGGCAGCATTTCGGCCGCCGAGCGCACCAGCATGTCGTAGCCCAAAAAGAGCTCGTGCGAGGTGCAGAAGAGCAGGATGTGCTTCTCGTCGTCCGCCTTGTCGGCCGCGAACGACAGGCCCTTGCGCACGTCTTCCACGTGCTTGAACTGCGTGGCCCCACCGGCCGCCAGGGCCATTTCGACATAGATCTTTTTCAGCGCGGGCGTGAACAACACCCGGTCCAGATTGGCTTGTTGAGCGATGGTCTTGAGTACTTTATGCACGATGGCGCTCTCCCTCTTCGTTGTGATGATGCGAAACGCGAACCCGCCTTTCCCCCCCGATTCTCCTAGGAAACTATACAAGCGCCTTCCGCAAAGGGCGAGGGATAGGAAAGGAGCATACCGGGGGACCGAAGGACTCCAATCTCCGCTCCCAGAGGGTCAAGGTGAGGGAAATTTGTAGGGGCGGGCACCCCGGTCCATCCATACATTACTGGCTGGAAGATCTGCTTATACGATTGAATTAATATTGGCACATCTTTGGATAAGGCTTGTTATATATTTTAAAAAAATAATATATAATATAATAAATTCCGTTATCAAAAAATTGGTGCATTCAGGAAGTGCATACATCAAGAGTTAAATCGATTCCATTCACTCTGGGATGAGGGCGGACACAAAGGTCCGCCCCTACAAAAATTCCTTCACCCTATCCCTCTTCCAGAGAGAGAGGGAATTTTGGGGGCGGTTTACATGGGTCATTTCGAAGAAAAAGGAAGCGGCGATCTGAAAAGGCGATCTGAAAAAAAGTACACACTTGCCGGATGAACCAAAAATTTTCAATATCATGGAAGAATAATACAACCTCATGAAATTCATCAGAGAGATCCATTTATCCGCGCGGCGCGTGGTTGATAGGGTACCTTTTTTCCAGGGCGGACACAAAGGTCCGCCCCTACAGAACGTAAACCGATATGATCCGGAGAAGCATCATCGGCGGTCTATTCGCCTGAAAGGGTACGATTATTCACGGAATGGATCCTACTTTGTGACCATTTGCGTACAAAACCGGCAATGCCTTTTTGGCGAAATTATAGATGGAATTATGCATATAAATGATGCCGGTAGAATGATTCTAAAACGGTGGTTGGAATTGACACATAAATTCCCAACCATTGACAACCAGCCTTATGTAATCATGCCCAACCATGTTCATGGGATAATCACAATCCAATACGAAAACGCAAAATCCGATGTCCTTGTAGGGGCGGACCTAGGTGTCCGCTCCGTTAATTCTACCGGCGGACACCCCAGTCCACTCCCACGGGACATGGTTTCATTACCCCGAATAATTCACTGGTTTAAAACCGTCACAACCTATGAATACATCCAAAAAATCAGAACCGCAAATTGGCAACCATATGACAAACGGCTGTGGCAGCGTAATTATTATGAACATATCATCCGCAATCACACAGAATTCGTGGAGATCCGTGATTATATTGCCAATAATCCAGCGCGGTGGAATTTCGATGATGAAAATCCAGAGAACATGGTAAAAGAAAAGCAAAAGGCGGACACCTAGGTCCGCCCCTACATTGCCCAGGTGGACTTACCGGTCTGTCAGGGCGGACACCTAGGTCCGCCCCTACATTGTCCAGGTGGACTTACCGGTCTGTCAGGGCGGACACCTAGGTCCGCCCCTACATTGTCCAGGTGGACTTACCGGTCTGTCAGGGCGGACACCTAGGTCCGCCCCTACATTGTTTTCTATACCTCTCCACCCCATCCTTCTCTCCTCACCCTTTTCCCCCGGGGCATATGGCACTATTTTTTACCTGTTTTCCTATCACCCTTATCCCGAGGCGAATTTCATGTTCTTCGACCGGATACATACTCTCGCGAACACGATCGTGCGTTATTCCACCCGGGTGCAGCCGGGCGATCTGGTGTTCATCCACGGCAAAGGATTCGACACGTGGGACCTGGCCGAGGCGGTGCTGTCCGAGACCCTGCAGGCCGGCGGCGTGCCGTATCTCTATTTCGAAAACGACCCAGCCACGCGGCGGTTGTTGCTCGAGGGCGATGAAAACACCTTCAAGAAACTGGGCGAGTTTTTGCTGCTGGAAATGAAGCAGGCCCAGGTGTACATCGGCATCCGGGGCAGCGCCAACGTCTTTGAACTGTCCGATGTCCCCCGCGAAAAGCTGGACCTGTACGACAAGTACATCACCGGCCCGGTACATATCGAGCAGCGCGTCAAGCACACCCGCTGGTGCGTGATGCGGTATCCCAACCCCGCCATGTGCCAGCTGGCGCAAATGTCCAGCGAGGGCTTCCAGAAATTCTTCTACGATGTTTGCTGCCTGAATTACGCCCGCATGGACGAGGCGGCCGCCCCCTTGAAGCGGCTCATGGAAGCCACGGACCGCGTGCGGATCGTCTCCCCCGGGACCGACCTGCGTTTTTCGATCCAGAACATCCCCGCCGTCCCCTGCTCGGGCACAATGAACATTCCCGACGGCGAATGCTTCACCGCGCCGGTGCGGGATTCGGTGAATGGGATGATCCAGTTCAACACGCCCTCGCTGCACGAAGGCCTGCTCTACGAGAATATCCGCCTGCGGTTCGAAAACGGCCGGGTTGTGGAAATGGACGCCGGCCCGAACACCGAACCGTTGCGCAAGGCCCTGACCGCCGACGAAGGCGCGTCGTACGTCGGCGAATTCGCCCTTGGGTACAATCCTTATATCCTCACCCCCATGAAGGACACCCTTTTCGACGAGAAAATCGCCGGCTCGCTGCATTTCGCCCTGGGCGCCTGCTACGACGACGCCCCCAACGGCAACCACTCCACTTTGCATTGGGATCTGGTGCTCATCCAGCGACCCGAATACGGCGGCGGCGAAATCTATTTCGACGACGTCCTGATCCGCCAGGACGGCCTTTTTGTTCTTCCTGAACTGCGGGGACTCAATCCTGAAAATCTCAAAGGATGATATGAAAAATGGGAGGGCCTTTCAATTCCTCTTTTCTGCCTCGGAAAGAAGGAAGGGGGGAGGGATTCTGAAATCTTGATTCCTCATTTCGCGGCATCAAACTACCAGGATGGATCGGCGATTCTGAACTCAAACCGGTCCTGGGACGGTTTTCCTCATGCGCACTGTGGTTTCCGCCTCGCGGCGCACCGATATTCCCGGCTTCTACATGCGCTGGCTGGAGTATCATCTCCGCCAGGGATATGTGGATGTGCGCAATCCGGTGGTAAAGGATAAAACCTACCGCGTCAGCCTGCGGCCGGAGGACACGCACACCATCGTCCTCTGGTCGAAGAATTTCCGCCCTTTTTTGGACTCGCCTGTCTCCCGCGATCCGGCTTATAACTGGTACTTCAATTTCAGCCTGGTGGATTGCCCCGAATGGGAACGGGGCGTTCCTCCCTTGGAGGAACGGCTTCAGCAGGCACGGGAACTCGTTGCCCGGTGGTCAGCCGGTCATATCAACTGGCGCTTTGATCCGATCGTCTTCTGGGACGGCGGCCGCCGGAACAACCTCGGCGCGTTTCCTTTCCTTTGTGATTTCATGGCCGGATTGGGTGTGACCCGCTGCACGTTTTCGTTCGTGACTTGGTACAACAAGGTCAAACGCCGGGACGCATGCCAATCCCTGGATTATTACGATCCGCCCTTGTCTCAAAAATTGGATATCCTGTCCGAATGGAGCGCGTATGCCCGGCCGCGGGGCATCACGTTGGAGTCCTGTTGTCATAACGAGTTGTTGGCAGCGGAGGGAGTCATCCAAGGCCGCTGTATCCATGGCCCGCTGCTGAGCCGCCTGGCGGGAGAGCCTTGTTCTCAGGCCCGGGACGTCAGCCAGCGGCCCGATTGCGGCTGCACAAAAAGCTCCGATATCGGCAGCTACACAATGCCGTGTCCTCACCAGTGCCTATACTGTTATGCCAAGCCGGTCACGCCTATCACCCGGCGGAATCATGCTTTCCCCCCATAAGGGTATCGCAAAAAGGGATGCATCCCCTGTAAGCCGCCCCGGATTTCGACCCTGGTGATACTCCGCGGCAAGGCAGAGAAGCTCCCGGCCGGATTCGAATCCCTCCCGCTTTAAAAAATGGACTCCCCCTTCCCGTCTCTTTTATGATAAAATAAGGAGCCTGGACACCGGGGCATGGACGAGTGAAAAAGGACGTGATCCTCCATGGAGGGGGTTATTGGCCATGAAATATGGAAAAATCCTATCGCTTCACTTGTTGCGGATTCTGGTTTTGGCTGGTGGCTTCCTTAGCGTATGCCTCCCGGGATACAGCGATTTGATCAGCATGGCCAAAGGCCCGCTGGAAGGACGCATTTTGGAGAATTCCGCCCAAGTGATCGTTTTGGAAACCGTGGCGGGTGAATATGTGGTCTTGCAAAAAGACCAAATCCATTCTTTCCAGAAGGAACCGGAACCAGAATTCTATTTCCGGCGCGGCCGGTTTTTCGAAACCAAAGGCGATGAGAACCGCGCCATTCTGGATTATCTGGAAGTATTGAACCGCAATCCCAGCCACGACAACGCCAAAAAGCAAATCCAGACCATCCAATACAACCAGAAGAAACGGCAATGGAACGCGGGCATCGAAAAAGGGGAGCAATTGCTGGCCGAGCAAGAGTATAAGAAAGCGCTCAGTGAATTTCAGCGCGTGTTGGAAATGGAGCCGGAGGAATCACTGGCCCGCCAAGTCATCCGCAAGATGAGCGACACGCACGCCCGCATTGCCTATCTGTACTACAATCATGGTCATGACGAAGTCGCCATCCTCGAACTGGCCAAAGCCGAAGAACTCAATCCCAACAGCGCCGAAATTTATTACATCCTTGGCCGCATCCACGAGAGCGACCGGAAATTCGATCAAGCCCGCCTGGAATTTGAACGCGCCCTGGAAATCGATCCGAACCATGCGTCCGCCCGCGATCATCTCAACGAGTTGATCGAGCGGATGCAAAGCCGTGGTTTCCGCAGCAGCTGACGTCATGTCCTGGATTCGCCCTGGTTGGGCCTTATTGGGTTTCATCGCCTCCTTGGGGTGGCTTGTCCCCGGGACGCCGGCCGGTGAAATTCAACTCTCTCCCTTGCTGGTCATTACCGACCTGCGCCCCATGGACGAACAGACTTCGGTCACCGAAGCCCAGGCGTTCAGCGAGTTCATCCGGCGCGAGGTGGACCGCACCGGCCTCTACCGCGTCCTAAGCCGCGCGTCCATGCTCTCGATTCTCAAAGCCAACTCGTTTCCCTATCCCTGCCATGAGCTGCCCTGCTTCGCGGCCATGGGACGGTTGTTGGGGGCCGATCAGGTCATGGCCGGCTATTTCAAGCGGCAAGGCGCTCAGATCGAAGTCACCTTGCGCGTGATCGATGTCCCGGGCGCCCTGTTTATCAAAACCGTGCACCGCTACGGTTCGAACCTGACCAGTTCGGAACTGATGGGCGAATGGGGACGTCAACTGATCAGCGAAGCCTTCCAAATCGAAAAGGCGCTGCTGGGAGAGGAATCCGGCGCCGGTACGACTTCCCCGGCCACGCAGCCGGACGCCGTTCCGGACGCCGTGAAAAATAAATACCCGGGGATGATCTACATCCCTGAAGGCTGGACGGTGATCGGCTCCAACAGTGGCGATCCCGGCGAAATGCCCCCGCACAAAGTGCATGTCGCGGCCTTTTACATCAGCCGCTACGAGGTGACCAACCAGGAATACGCCGAGTTTGTCCACGCCACCGGTCACGCCCCGCCGCGCCACTGGACTGATGGCGCGATCCCCCCAGGATTGGAAACCCATCCGGTCAACTGGGTTTCGTTTGTGGACGCGGAGGCTTATTGTCTTTGGAAAGGCGGCCGGCTGCCTACGGAAGAAGAATGGGAATACGCGGCCCATGGTCCGAAACCCCGCTTGTACCCGTGGGGCGATACCTTCGATTCCAACCGCGCCAACACGTGGGAATCCAACCGGCACGACACCGCCCCGGTGGGCAGTTATCCCCAGGGAGAAAGCCCCTTCGGAGTGGAGGATATGGCGGGCAATGTCTTTGAATGGGTAAACTCGTTCTTTCGGGCATACCCCGGCGCGAAAATCCATCTGAAGGAATTCGATAGGCATCTGCGCGTCCTGCGTGGCGGATCCTGGAACTTCAACGCCTATTACGCCCGTACCACGCACCGTTTCGCCCGCTCGGGTGCGGAAATCGGCCGCTCCTTCGGCTTCCGCTTTGCCCGCGACGCGGATCCGCGGTAATCGCGGATTCATACCTCAGCCGCAAGGAAGAACGACCAGCCAGGAGAGAGCCGCGGAACGGAATTCCATTTCGTTGGTGAGAAAAAAATCCCCTGGAATCATCCAGGGGATTGGAAAATCGGAATGACTGGTTCAGCCTAGACGGGCACCATATCGCGCCCGCCGGATTATACGCTCAAGTTCATCCACTCGATGCCCAGTTTGCTCAACGCGTAGCCGGTTTCCTTGAGATAATTGTCGTAGCAGACCATCCAGTGGAAGCCACGGGTTTCCTCGTTCAGTTTTTCCGTGCTCCCGTTGATTTGCACATCGATTTGAGAACGGCAGATGTCCAAGAACGGGTTGTCGATGATTTCACCTTCGAATCCCAGCCACCGTTTGAAGTTGAAGTCCGGATCGATGACCGTGATCGTCTGCCCCAGTTTCATTTCCACCTTGGGCGCCGCGCCGAAGTCGGACTCGAAGTGGGTCAGGATGCGGGCGGGTTCGTAATTTTCCCCGTCCATTTTGCGCGGGGCGGTGCAATGGGCCAGGGTGACCACGCCATCGTGAGGATACGTGGGGTCGTTTAAGAACTGGGGTTTTCCGGAAATGTAATGCAGAAGCACGCCCGAGGGGATCACCACGAAGTCCGACTCGCAGAAAGCCAGGTAACCGTCGTCGTTCAGGAAGTTGAGGGGCATGCAGGCCGTGGTTTTCGAGACCTGCATGATGGTGCCCATGCAAGCGTTGATGGTGAGGGCATCGGTTTGGTGCTCGGCCATCAGTTCGTGGAAGACTTCGGTGAGCAGGTAGCACTTGGCAACGAAATCCTCATCGGTTTCGAGGGTGATGCCGTCCTGGCTCAGGAATTTCTTGGCGTCCGCCTGGCTTTTTTTCACCAGCGAAGCATTCTGGTTGAACCGGGCGATGCGTTTACCTAATTCGTCGTAGGACACATCCACCAGGTTCATCTTGAAGACATCCTGGGTCAATTGCGGCGCTTTCTGGCCGCCCTCGCCCCAGCCGCTGGCGCCGCCGATGCAGAGAATCTTTTTGCCAATGGTATTTTTCAAACCGGAAAGCGCCCGCAGCCGCCACAGCACTTCGTCATGGCGGTCCACCACGACGTCCTGGTTGCTGACACCCGGCTGGCCGTATTCGTCCACTGTTTTGCGCAAAAAGCGGTTGTGGATGATTTCATACCAGACATACACCGGGCCCGACTTGTGGCGCAGGAAAATGATTGTCCACTTCTTGGGATCGGTCAGGGTTTCCAGCACGTCCCCGCCAGAAGTGCCGGCGTACATAAGCATCACATCATGATCGCCCTTCACCAGTTGGGCCGCCTCGGCGTTGTTCCGGACCATGGCCACGGGACGGATTTCCAGGGGGAACTCGGCGCTTTGTTTCATTTCATCCAGTTCCCGGGTGATGCGGTCGCGTTCCCCGGCGGCGTCTTGTTCCGTATGGATGCCCCCCCAGCCGCGCCAGCTGGTGCCTTCGCGCCGGGTGGGGATGTGGTACGTGAAGACCGGTTGGACTTTCAGGGGCAAACGGATGGGTTCGATTCGTTGCACTTCCTGCGCCGAAACGGCGGCGCCGATCGTGGTCAGCGCCATTGTGCCGGCCGCGGCGGTTCCCATGCCGGCCATGAAGCCCCGCCGGGTGATTCCTTGGGGACGGCTGGGACAGGAGCGCGACATACAACAACGGCACGGGTTGGAAAACGAATTCGCGGGAGGGATGTTCATGATGGCACACCTTTCTTTTTTCTTGGAAGAGACCAACTCTGATGAAAGAAAGCGGGGAACGGCACGCCGCTGTTTCCTTCCTCACGAGAGGTTCGTTTGAACTCGCCCATTATAGCAAAAGGGCTTCCTTTTCTCGACTAAAACGGACCACTTTTTTTTCATGGAGCGCGAACACCCCCATTTGCAGGGCCGTCTGGGCTTGATAGGCCAGATCCAGCGGACTCCAGGGGGTCTCCCGGGTGCGGCAGCAGGCCAAAAAATTGCGCCAGAATTCGACCATTGATTCCGGACGGTGAATGGGATCCACTTTGAGCGGCCGGTCCACACCGGGTTGTGGTTTCACAATGATATTCTCCCCTTCGAACAGCAGGGTTCCTTCTTCTCCCCGGACAACTGTGGGCAGAGGATGATCGTTGGCCAGCGTGCAGAGCAGCACCACCGAGATTCCCTCGGGGAAATCGAGGAGCATGTTGAACGTGTCGGGGACTTCGCGCTCGCCGTTGTACCGGAACTTGCCGCCCGAGGCGCTGACCGTGGCCGGAAACGAGATATTGAGCATCCGCAGGAGCGGGGCGTAGGTGTGGGGGAACAGATCGGTGGAAGGGCCGCCCGCGTAATCCCAATACATCCGCCATTGGAAAAACCGGCTGACGTTGAACTCGCGTTTGGGCGCGTCGCCCAGGAACGTATCCCACAGCAGATCGTTTCCCGGTTTCGCGTTGGGATCATCGATGGGCATGCGTTCGCCCCAGTCGCCGTTCCGGAAATAGCCGGCTTGCGCGTGGACCGGCCGGCCGATGGCTCCTTCCTGGATCGTCCGGGCGGCCTGGGTCCAGGCGCTGCTGCTCAAGGTTTGGGTACCGGTTTGAACCACGCGCTGGGAGACGTTGACGGCCTGGACCACCCGGCGCGTCAGTTCCACTTGCCGCCAATGGGTCAGCGGTTTTTCGCAATAAACATCCTTCCCCGCTTCGCAGGCGTCGATCAACTGGTACCCGTGCCAATGGTCCGGTGTGGCGATCAAGACCGCGTCCACCGCCGGATCTTGCAGCAGTTCCTGGTAATGCATATAGGTCTTTGCCCCGGTTTTCCCGGCGGCATCCTGTAACCGGGGACGGTACACTTCGCATACCGCCGTGACCTCCACGGCCTCGCCGGCTGCCTTGACCTGGTTCAAGGTGTGGAGATGATCGCGGCCCCGTCCACCGCAGCCGATGATCCCGATGCCGATGCGGTCGTTAGCACCCCGCGTGGAGCGGGGGATGATTCCGGCCGCCGCCACGGCCGCCAATCCCGTGGTGAAAGTCCGGCGGGACAGCGTTCCGCTTTCAGGTTGGACACCCATGCCGTTCTCCTCATTCTCCAAAAGTACGATCTCCGATCTGAATCTGATCTAAGACTATAAACCATCCCGAAAAGCGGCGTCAACATAGACCTGGCCATCCCGGCCCAGCCTGTTTTCCCGCGAGCGGTTTTCATATAATACGGCGGATTCGCGCGAGACGCGAAAATGCAGGAAGGAGAAGGATGGATGGCGAAGATCAAACGCATCAACATGGTGTTTCTCTATGTGAAGGATATGGCCCGCATGCGCCGTTTTTATGAGGAAGTGCTGGGATTCCATGATCCGGTCATCGTCACCGATTTGTGGGTCGAGTATGAACTGCCCGGCGCGCACTTGGCTTTGCACCAAGGGGATCCGCGCGTGATCGAAGGCCACAATCCCGCCAAGAATACTGTCCGCTTCAGCCTGGAGGTGGATGACCTGCGCGCCTTCAGCCAGTCGATTAAGGAAAAAGGGGTGGAATTTACCTTCGAGCCCCGCGGCGATTTCAACTCCCTCCTGGCCGAAATTCAGGATGTGGAGGGGAATCCGATCCGGTTGATCCAGTATTTGTGAGGGGGGAAGTGAACGATCGGATCCGTGGGATTTTTTTACCGCGCGTACGAAAAATTCATGGCCGTCATGGAAGCCTGGAATGAATGCGGTAAAGGAGGCATTTCATCCCAGGTCCGGCCTTCCAGTTCCCTTCCGTTTTTCTTTTTCCGGACGCCACCCCATTGTTTAAAGAAAAAAGGAATGCGGGCGGCGAGGCATCGATTTCGGATTTCCTTCACCCACTCCGCTTTCATGGGCCGCGCGCCCGGCCCGGACTCGCCACCTACGATCACCCAATCAATTTCTCTCAAGTCCAGGTTGGGTAGTGGGCCTAATAACGGTTCCAAGGAAAGGAATTTCACCGCGGCGGGAATTTTCCGGAGATGATCGATCCGATTGACCTGGCCTTGGTTTTCAACACTAACACCCATCCAGATGTTTGTTTTCCAAGGCAGGCGGGGGCTCAAATCCACCAAACGCTCGGAGCGCTTGGTCAATACCTGGAAGCAATGCCAACGCGCCCGGGCCATGGTTTGGAACACCTTCTCGATGAATTCGAAGGGAACCGCTTCATGAAAGAGATCGCTCATGGAGTTCACGAAGATGATTTGCGGTTTTTTCCATTGCAAGGGAAGAGGGACGGCGTAATCATGCAGGGTGACATCGAATCCGTTTACGTAGTTGGGTTGCCCCATGGCCTGGAGGCGCAGGGCCAGACGCTCCGCGTAGCAATTCTTGCACCCCGGGCTGATCTTGGAACACCCGGTCACCGGGTTCCAGGTGGATTCGGTCCATTCAATTTTGGAGTTGAGGGCCATCTTTCCCCATGTGATCTAATATATTTTTAGCAATTCGTATAGCAATTGGTGCGCCTTTTTTATTACTCGCAGCAAAGCAAAACAAGTATAGAGGACATCCCCTTGAATTCAATAATACCAAAGGATTTGAAGAAACATCAGCAAATTCTTCCTGTAATCTTTTAAGAAAGAAATTTTTGATTTTTATATAAGTGGCTGTTTTTTGCACATGTGGATCATCTTCGAATAAAGACTCTTGTTCTTCATTCTTATAAAAAGCCGTATACCAGTTAGATGTGCCAAAAATAGTATCTAACTTCGTTTTCCAAGCATCGCAGATTTCCCCATCTTTCTTTAACAATCGGTTTACTGCAACTCCAAGTGGGAACAAGTACCACATATCAATCGCTTCAGTTTTTGCAATCGATTCAACTGTAGTCCAATTAACATTCATACCATAAGGATCTAAGAAGAGTATAGCTCGTCTTTTTTTCCAATTCCAATTTGTACATATTTCAATCAGATAATTATTTGAATCTTCATTAATCAAGTTGATTCGATTACTCAATCTCGGGAAACTATTTCTGAGTTTCGTTAATTCTTCGAAATGTTTTTTATTTTGTTCGATAAAATAATAATGATCAAATTGAGGTTCTATTTCTAAAGCTATGCGGGCGGATCCTTTTAAAAATTCTTGAACCTCTACATCTGAAAATCCAGGTAGAAGATCATTGAATTCATTGGGATCTGGATTCTGAGTTCTGTATCCCGTACCCGCAAAGGCGTCAATATAGACTAATTCGAATGGTTTGTTTTTTAATGCCGTAGTATATGCGCACAAATATTTCTTCAAACACTTCAACTTTTTTTCGGTCCAAACACCTCCAAATTGTTGACACCCTTTCATTTTTAGACCCCCCCTTACCTTAACTCCTTATTATTTTATTACCTCCATTCTCAATAATATCACAAAAAATTGGTTTGTAAAGAGAAAAGTGAACATTTTTTCAGTAGGACGCTTATGGGGAACGGAAGGGTAGGCCCGTTGCGGATTTGCTCAAATCTTCAAGAACAACTTCCGCTTGTACATCCAGAAGAGGATCAGCCAGAAGACCGCAATGACGGCCGTGCCGCTGAGGAGGGTCTCATACGCCTCGCCGAAGATCTTGAACGCATTGGGGCCCATGTGAATCCGGAACGAATCGAGGATGAAATCCTCCATCAGCCAGCTCATGCAGTAAATGGCGATGGAGTTCATGCCGATCACCACCAGGGGGAACGTCCAACGCTTGTAACCCCACACGTCGATCACCAGATAGAGGCCGCCCAAGATCAAAAAGCACCAGCCGCCGCTGAACAGCGTCCAGGAAGGCGTCCAGATCCGTTTCACGACCGGGCAGAGGCCCAGCCAATGGAAAATCAACCCGCTGAGCAAACCCAACGCCCCCGCCGCCGCCAGCCATTGGACTTTGGCCATACCGGAACGCCCGCTCCGCAAGACTTGTCCGGCGAGCAGCCCCAGAATCATCGTGCCCAGGGTGGGTATGAAACTGAGGGTCAGGTACCCGCCGCCGTTGTACACAAACGGCTTTTCCCGCGGGAACAAGTTTAAAAACCACTGATCGAAGGCCGCGGCGAGGTTGCTGTTTTTGTTCCAGTGCGCGGCGAAGCCCGAAGCCAGATGCGGCCAATCCTTCGGCACGCCCACTGCCTCGTAGTTGAAATCCGGCCCGGGGACGGGATAGAGCGCGAAGGCCAGCCAGTAGCCGAACAGCAGCACCCCCAGCGCGAGGTATTGATCCCGGACCGGGCGGAATCCGAGCAGGAACAAGAACCAATACCCCAGGCCGATTTGGGTCAGGGTATCCTCAAAGGTGAAATAGGTCTGCTCAGCATGGAGCGAGCGCAGGAAGATGCCTAACAAGACCAACACCAGCGCGCGCCATAGGGCGTGGAGGGTCATGAACGCCTGGCTCTGCCCTTTGGCGGCGCGGCTGGCGATGGAAAAAGGCAAGGCCACCCCCACCATGAAGGTGAATGAGGGCTGGATCAGGTCGTGCAACGAGCAGCCCACCCACTCCACATGCGTTTGGTGATAGGCCAGAAACCGCCAAAACGCGCTGTCCGGGAAAAACTTATACACCCGCGCAAGATGCAGCACCTCAGCGACCATCAGGAACATCACGAATCCACGGTAGGTGTCCAGCGAGGTCAATCGCTGGCCGGGCAGGGGAGTAACGGGCGTGTCGTTCGTCATGGATTTTCTCGATTCGCAGGAGGGGATTATTCAGGCATTTTGTGGAAGAGATCTTTCAAACGGGGATACATTTCCTTATAGTTTTCAAACCGCTCCGTATAGAGGCGGTGGAATTCCGGTTGGGGCACGAACGTTTTCTCGATCCGGGCCAATTGTTGCGCTGCTTCGCGGATGGAGGTATACACTCCGGTGGCCGAGCCCGCCAGGATGGCGCAGCCCAGGCAACCTGCTTCGGACACGGCCGGCACGGCAATGGGAATTCCCATGATGTCCGCTTTGATCTGCAACCAGTAGGGGGATTTCGCGCCTCCGCCGGTGGCCCGCAGGACGGTGACTTCGCCTCCGGCTTGCTTCAACAACTCGACGCACATCCGCATTTCCATGGTGATGCCTTCCAGGATCGCGCGGGTAATTTCGCCTTTGGTGGTGTCCAGCCGCAGGCCTAGTATCACGCCCTTGCTGCGGGTATCGAAGTGGGGAACCCCGGTGGTGGTGAAATGGGGCAGCACCAGGAGTTTGGAAGGCTGGTCCGAGGCTTCTTCGGTGAGGATGTCGTACACATCCCGCCCGCTCTCCTTGGCCCGCCGCAGTTCGTCCTGCCCAAAGGTGTCGCGGTACCACCGGAACAGGCAACCGCCCGTGAAGTTATATACCAGCGAGATGAAGAGGCCGGGACAGGTATGGTGATACACGCAAATGTTATTGTTCAGCATTACGTCGTTGATGATGAACTCCGCGAAGGCCGGACCGATGCACTCCACCGTGCCGATGCCGTAGGCGGCGACGTTCGGTTCGGTCACCCCCGAGCCCAGCATTTGGCAGGGCTGGTCATGGCCGCCGGTCACCACTTTCACGCCTTTGGGCAAGCCCAGTTCGGCGGCGATGGCGTCCGGCACCGTGCCTAGCCAGGTGCCGGATGGCTTTAAGGTGGGCATGAGCGCGGGGTCGATGCCCGCGAACTCCAGAAATTCCTCCCGCCATGCTTTGTTGGGCACGTCGAAGAGCAACGTGCGGGCCGCCAGGGTGTAGTCGGTGGTGGGTTCCATGCCAAGGCGGTACATCACCAGATCCTCAAAACCCAGCAAGTGCTTGGTGCGTTTCATCACCTCCGGACGGTTTTCGTGCATCCATTGCAGCTTGAGAGCCGTGTACAAAGCCGCCAGCGGCTGCCCGGTGACCTCGAAGATATGGGTGCGCCCGAACCGCTCCTCCCATTGGGGGACGTATGGCTCGGTGCGGTTGTCGAAGCTCACCAGGGCGTTGTGGATGATTTCCCCCCGCTCGTCGACATACGAAACCGCTTCCCCTTGGCAGGAAACCGCCAGGGCGGTTATGGGATCCGCCTTCGTTTCGGAGGCCACCTTTTGGATGCAGGCCTTCACGTCTGCCCACACGCGGTTGCCGTCCAGCTCCGCCCAGCCGGGCTGGGGAGAATGCAGGGGGTATTCCCGGTAAGCCGACGCCAGGATCAGCCCCTTTTCGTTGAACGCCACCGCCTTGCAACCCGTCGTTCCGACATCGATGCCCAACAAACTCACGGTGCTAACCTCCCGTTTCCATCAGCATAATGATTCCCTGCATTGTAGGGGGGGAAGGCCGGCCGGGGCAACCCTTCTATCCACTCTTGGCGGGAGAAAGAAGCGGGCGGTCGGGATGGAAACGGAAGCGGAGGATCGGTGAGATAAATGGTAAAAAGGGTGGTCCAGGCAAGAGAAAAACCTGGCGGCTCATGGTTCGTAGAGGGAAGAGGCCAAACCGGCGGCGGCCCCGGCACCGAAGATCATCGGCGACTGGGTTCATTGGCGGGAACCGTGCCTCGTCAGGTTTTTCGATCCGGCTTTTTCAAATCTTCGCGGCTTATACTGTTCTTGTACTGTTTATGTATTCACAATTCGAACCTGCAGTATTACAATATGAATCAAAAAATACTCTCTTTCCTCACACCCCGGAAAGGAATGAGCCATGGGTTTGCAACAGGAACTCGGACTTCCCCGGCCGATCACCAACCGGGCCCATGAAGCGGTCATGAACATCGTGTTGACCGGCGAAATGCTGGCCAAGGAAGGGCAGCGGTTCCTGCGGCCGTTCGGCCTGACCGACTCGCAATTCAATGTTTTGATGCTGCTGAAATATCAAAACGGCGGGGAAGGGATTAATCAAACCGTTCTCGGGGAGCGCTTGCTGGTCAACCGGTCTAACGTCACCGGCCTCATCGACCGCCTGGAACAGGCGGGCTGGGTGCAGCGGTTTGCCGACCCGTCGGACCGGCGCGTCAACCGGATCAAAATCACCCGCGCCGGCCTTGCCGTGTTGGACAAGGCCGAGGAGAAATATTTCGCCCGCATCGCGGAGGTGATCGGCGTCCTTTCCGTGAAAAATCAGACCTTGATCTGTTCCCTCCTGGAAACCGTACGCCAGGCTCTCCGGCAAACCGCCTGATCCCACCTTCCTCCCGCTCAAGTCCCTGGGGAAAAACGTCCTGGATAGCGCGGGAATTTGTGTTAGAACATAAACAGTATATATCCATACATAATACACCCACAAATGATCTTGGGTATCGTGGCCGGGACAGCCGGCGGATCCGGAGGGGCAGCCATCCAGCCTTTTTCCCCTGGCCTGATTCAGTCCATAATAGCGCGATGGGAAGAGCGAGGTGCCGCCGATGAACCGTATGAAAGCGTTGCTGCTGCGTCAAGGATTCTTGCCGTACCTGGGGATGCAGTTTTTAGGCGCGCTGAACGACAATCTCTTCAAGGTCCTCGTCTCGCTGCTGGCCGTCAACGTGGCGATCCAGGCCGGCGGGGGAAGCGGCAGCCTGCCGTTGGTGGGTGTGGTGTTCATTCTTCCTTTCCTGCTGTTTTCGGGTTACGCGGGGCTGCTGGCGGACCGCTGCAGCAAGCGGTCGGTTTTGCTCGCGGCCAAGTCGCTTGAACTCCTCGCCATGGGATTGGCCGCCGGGGCGTTGGCGGTGGGCAACGTTCCCCTGCTTCTGGGGATCTTGTTCCTCCAGGCTCTGCAGTCCACGTTTTCCAGCCCGGCCAAGTACGGCATCCTTCCCGAGATGCTGCCCGAGCGGGATTTGTCCCGAGCGAACGGGCTGTTGGAGATGGCCACGTTTTTAGCCATCATCCTGGGCACCGCGCTTGGGGGCGCGATGTATGAATTGTGGAAAGACCATCTGGCCCGGATCGCGGTGATCCAATTCCTGCTCGCCGGGGCGGGTTTGGCCGCCGGTTTCTTCGTGACTTCCGTTCCCCCTTCGGGTGCGTCTGACCGGTTCACCAAAAATCCTTGGAAAGAGACCGGCTACGGGTTGCGGCGTTTGTTCCAGCAGCCGGTTTTATGGCTGACGGTGCTGGGCATCACGTATTTCTGGTTTTTGGGCGTGTTGTTTCAGATGTTGCTGATCCTGCTGGGCAAAGAAGAATTAGGGGCCGGGGAATTTCAGATCGGCCTTCTGGGAACTGCCCTGGCCGTGGGCGTGGGATCGGGCAGTCTGGCCGCCGGCCGCCTTTCGGGTGACAAGGTGGAACTGGGTCTGGCGCCGATGGGCGCTTTCGGCATGGGCCTCTTTTCCATTGTCCTGGCCATGGGCGCAGGCTCGTATGCCCTGACGATAGGCGCCATGATGCTGGTGGGATTCAGCGGCGGCCTGTTCATTGTGCCCCTTTACGCTTACTTGCAGAAAGCCAGCGGGAAAGAAGAAAAGGGGCGCATGATCGCGGCCAACAATGTCTTGAACACGGGGGGTGTATTGCTTGCGTCGGGAACCTTGTGGCTGCTGCACGATGTTTTGTTTTTCCGTCCTAGCTGGATCATTCTGTTTTTCGGCGGCTTCACAATCGCGGCGACGGCGTGCAGCCTGCGGCTTATGCCGGAGACCTTCGTGCGTTTCGTAATGTGGCTGCTGACGCACACCCTCTACAAAATCCGCCGCGTGGGGCTGGAGAATATTCCCCAGGAAGGTCCGGCCTTGCTGGCCGGCAACCATGTATCGTACATGGACGGCCTCCTGATTAGCTCCTGCGTGCCCCGGCCGGTGCATTTTCTGGTTGATGAAAGCATCTATGAAAAACGGGCGTTGAAATGGTTCTTTGAACTGGGAGACTCGATTCCCGTGCGGCGGCAAGGCCGGCGGGGCGTGTTGCATACCATCGCCTTGGCGCGGGAAAAACTGCGGGAAGGCAAACTGGTGGGCTTGTTCGCCGAGGGGACCTTGACCCGGACCGGCAACCTGCTGCCTTTCCAGCGCGGGCTGGAGAAGATCGGGGAAGGATTGAACGCGCCGATTGTTCCCATGTACCTCGATGGAGTTTGGGACAGCATTTTCAGTTACAAAGGGGGGCGGTTGTTTTGGAAATGGCCGAACCGGTTTCCTCATCCGGTCACCATTTTGTTCGGCCCGCCCCTTCCCCCGTCAACGGATATTCAAGAGGTCCGGCGCGCGGTCCTGGCACTCGCCACCGAAGCGATGGACTTGCGGCCTTCCCGGAATGATCGGCTTTCCACCCGGTTTTTGCGGACCGCCAAACGCCGTTGGTTTGCGTTTTGCATGTTGGATACCTTGGGCCGGCGAATGAGTTACGGCCGGGCCGCCGCCGCCGCCATCACTCTGGCCCGGTGGCTCCGCCGGCGCCACACGGGGGAAGAACGGATCGGCCTGCTGCTGCCGGCTTCGGTGGGCGGTGCCTTGGCCAACCTGGCAGTGACGCTGGCGGGAAAAACCGCGGTGAACCTGAATTACACTGCCGGGGCGGAGTGGATGGAATCCGCCCTTCGGCAATGCGAAATCCAGACGGTCCTGACGTCCCGCAAAATGCTTGAAAAATTTCCCCTGCCGGATGGCGTGGGAATCGTCTTTCTGGAGGAGTGGATGGCCACCGTCCCCCGCCGGCGTTTCCTGGCGGCGGCCGTGGAGGCGCTAACGTGGCCGTCCCCGATGCTGGCCCGGCGGCTCGGCCCGGAATTCCGGTCGTCGGACGACACCGCCGCGATCGTCTTCACCAGTGGAAGCACAGGGGATCCCAAGGGCGCCATGATTTCGCATTACAACCTCATTTCGAACGTGGAGGCGGTGTCCCAAATTTACGATATCACCCCGGCTGACCGGATATTGGGGATTTTGCCGTTTTTCCACACGTTCGGATATTCGGTCACGTTGTGGCTGCCATTGCTGCGGGGATTCGGGGCATTGTACCACCCGAATCCGCTCGACACCAAACGGATCGGCCAGCTGGCACTTGAAGAACACGCCACGATCCTGGTCGCCACGCCGACTTTCTGCCAATCGTTTATCCGTGGTTGCCCGCCAGAAACCTTTGCCACGCTCCGCTACGGCCTCACGGGGGCGGAGAAACTGCCCGAACCCGTGGCGGCCGCCTTCCGGGAAAAATTCGGCATCGAACTGCTCGAAGGCTACGGTTGCACGGAAACCTCACCGGTGATCGCGGTCAACCGGCCGAACATACAACAGGGGACCATTTGCCAAATAGGACACAAGCCCGGTTCGGTGGGCCATCCGCTGCCCGGGATTTCGGTCAAGGTCATCGACCCGGACACGGGGGAACCACTGGCTGCCAATCAGGAGGGATTGCTGCTGGTGAAAGGGCCGAATTGCATGCGGGGCTATTACGGCCGTCCGGACCTGAGCGAACAGGTCTTTCAGGACGGCTGGTACGTTACCGGCGACATCGCCCGGGTGGATGATGATGGATTCCTCTTCATCACCGGCCGGTTGTCGCGCTTCAGTAAAATCGGCGGGGAAATGGTGCCGCACGTGCGGGTAGAGAACGCCATCAACGATATTTTGGGCTACGCCGGCTGCGCGGTGACCGGAATTCCCGATGACCGCAAGGGCGAGCGCTTGGTGGCCTTGGTGGTCAATCCCCCGATCCCCCTGGATGAGGTTTGGGCCCGGCTGACCCGCGGCAATTTGCCTGCCCTCTGGCTGCCCAAGCGGGAGAACCTGCTGGCCGTGGATCACCTCCCCACGCTCGGTTCCGGCAAGTTGGATTTACGCAAGATCAATGAGATGGCGAGAGAGATTCTCGCCGGATTGCCCAAGGCGTGAGGGGGAAACAAAACGATTATTTCCGCGTAACAGATCACCGATCTGAAGTAAAAACCACTCTCCTACTCTCCCCTCTTTCCCTTAAAAAACACGCCTGGCCGCTTCCCTTACCTAGGCTCTTTTTTCCGAAGGAGGGGGAACTGTTGAAAAGGTTTTCCATTCTCCATCTCAAACAATGTCCGCTGTCCATCAAGCTGAGAGTATGTTCTTGCCCGATGAGCTATTTTATTGGTTTCTCCATTCCCCCTCCAATAGGGACATCAGCACGATGTCGCAGTATTTTCCCCGGGTGAAGAAGGCCTCGCGGAGGCGGCCTTCGGTCCGGAAGCCCAGTTTTTCGTACATCCGGACCGCCCGTTCGTTGAAATCGAAGACTTGCAAGGCCAGGCGGTGCAGGTTCAGTTCCTCGAAGCCGAAACGGATCAGGGCTTGGAACGCGTCCGTACCATAACCCTGGCCCTGGAAGGCAGGGTCAAGGTGCAGGCCGATTTCCGCCTGCCGGTTCTTGTGGTCCAGGTTTTTGAGCAGGGTGTAGCCGATGGGGTTGCCGGCTTCGTTCTCGATGATGAACACCAGCGTGGACGCCTGATCGCTGTATTGCTCGTACCAGCGCCGCTGGCCGGCCTGTGAAAGAGGCAGGGTGGAGAAATGCAGCGCCCGCAGCTCGGGGTGGTTACGCCAACCACGAAGGAGTTCCACGTCCCGGTCTTCCAAAGCCCGCAGGGTGATTTTCTTGCCAAGGATCATGGGAGAGTTCCTTTCGCCGGCAATCCGTGTAGCGATAGAGCCGTCTGCAGAATTTAGTCCACCCTTTCGGGACGGATCTTACACTGGTTCCACCAAAAGGGGCTGATTTTAACGTTCGGATCCGGGAGGGCGAACCTCCGGGTGAGCCGGGAGAATCATGGGGTGTATTGAATCCGTCCGGCTTGGCGGTAACCTCGCCCTCCCGTTAGAAAACCAGGTTTTCTGACAAACACAGGATTGCCAATTCATTCAAATATTCCCTCACCCTACCCCTCTCCCAGAGAGAGAGGGGAAGGGAGAGGGGATTTAGGGTAGCTCTCTCCTACCCGTCGAATCGATGTCCAGTCACGCTCCCGAAAAAAGTACGCATTTGCTTGATAATCTTTTATTTTATAACGTTTCGCCGAAGGAGAGCACGGCCTCGATCACGCGGGTGATTTCCTCCCCGGTTAAATCGGGGAAGAGGGGCAGGCTGAGGACGCGCTTCCAGATCTCCTCCGCGACGGGGCATTCCGCGCGCTGCTTGGCGTAATAGGGATGCAGATGCAATGGGTAGTAATGCACGCCCGGCGCGATGCCCCGGCGCTTGAGGTGAGCGATCAGGCGGTCGCGCCTGGGAACTTTGATATGGTAAATGTGCCACGACGAACGCATGCCTTCCAATTCCGGCGGGGTTTCGATCCAGCCGTGGGGCCGGAACGCCGCGTTGTAGCGTTCCACCACCGTCCGGCGCTTGCGGTTGTTTTCCTCGAGGCGCCGCAGCTGGACCAGGCCGATGGCGGCGGAAATGTCGTGCATGTGGCACTTGTAGCCCAGCTTGTTTACCTGGTATTGCCAGGCGTACACGCGGGCGTGGACGGAACGGGTATAGGTATCCTTTGAGATCCCCAGCCAGCGGAGTTCGCGCAATTGTTTGTCCCAAGCGGGCTCGTTTGTGAGGATGGCCCCGCCCTCGCCGCAGGTGAGGTTCTTGACGGCGTGGAACGAGAAACTCGTCAGGGGGGATAGCCCGCCGATCATCCGGCCGTGGTAGACGGCTCCGCAGGCGTGGGCGGCGTCCTCGATCATCGTGATGTTCCGCCCGGCGATGGCTTCGCGCAGGCCGTCAAGATCGCAGGGATGGCCGCCGTAATGCACGGGAATGATGGCGCGGGTGCGGGGGGTGATCTTGCGCCGGACATCGTCCACGCTGAGGCAGAGGGTGTCCTTCTCCACATCAGCGAAAACGGGCCGTGCCCCGGAGTAACCCACGGCATGGGCGGTGGAGACGAAGGTGATGGCGGGCACGATGACTTCGTCGTCCGGTTGGAGATCGAGCAGCCGCAGGGCCAGGTGCAGCGCGGCGGTTCCCGAGTTGAGGCAGACCACGTGCGCGGCGCCGAAATACTCCGCCAGGGCCTTTTCGAACCGTTCGGTGACCGCTCCCAATCCCAGCCAGCCGGAGCGCATGACCTCGGCCACGGCGTCAATTTCCGCCTGGGTGATCGAGGGGCGGAAGACGGGAATCCATCCTGAGTGACCAGACGATATCGTTTTACCGGACGCTTTTGATTTTGGCTTGTGGATCATGACACCGATCCTTTTAGGAAGGCGCAATCGCGATAACAACCCAACACTCTTCTTGGATTCTATTCAACAATCGGCTATTAAAAAATCAACTTAAACCGCATAAAGGCTCCATGCCTTTTTTGAAATGAGATTTGAAGGAGAATAAACCGTCCACCGGGTGGGATGCCGAATGCCATTCTTGTGATAGAAAAGGGCCCCGTGCGCGAAGACTATTACGCCAAATATTACGAATTTGAAAACCACAGCTGGTGGTTCGTCAGCCGGCGGAAGATCCTGCGGGAAGTTCTGCGGCGGCATCTGCCCCCGGCCGGGAATCCCCGCACCATCCTCGATGCCGGCTGCGGCACGGGCATCAACCTGGCCTTGCTGGCGGAATTTGGAGAAGTGCTGGGCGTGGACCGCTCGGAGGAGGCCATCCGCTTTTGCCGCCTGCGGGGCGCGGACAACGTGCTCCAGGCGGAGATCGAACGCCTGCCTTTCGCTGACAACACGTTCAGCCTCGTCACCGCACTGGATGTGCTGGAACACATCTCCGACGACGTGCGCGCTTTGAGCGAAATCGTCCGGGTGTGCCGGATGAGCGGCCACGTGTTGATCACCGTGCCTGTGTTCCCCACCCTCTGGTGCGAGCACGACGAGATCAACCACCATGTCCGGCGCTACGAGCCCGCGCGCATCCGGGAGTTGGTGTCCGAAAGCGGCCTGCTGATCGTCCACCAGTCCTTCATGAACACCTGGCTGTTGCCGGCGGCCCTGGTGTGGCGCTGGCGGCGGCGGTTCGTGAGTTGGTTCGCCAAAAATCCCGACCTGGCCCGCGCCGATAATATGCACCATCACCGCTGGATCAATCGGCTGCTCACCGCGATCTTCTCCAGCGAAGCGCCGCTGGTGGCCGGCCGGGGCCTGCCCCTTGGTCTGTCGCTGGTGATCCTCGCCCGGAAATTTTCGGTGGGGTGATTTATTTATCAATATTTGGAATCGGAGGATGGATCAAGCTTGCGGTTTCCCGGCCGGTTCTCTCTCAGCCCAGCCGGTAGTTGGGGGCTTCCTTGGTGATCACCACGTCGTGCGGATGGCTTTCCTGCAGGCTGGCCTGCGTCACTTGGATGAAGCGGCCTTTCTCGTGCAGTTCCTGGATGGTCCGGGTGCCGCAATACCCCATCCCGGCCCGCACCCCTCCCATGAGCTGAAAGACATAGCCCGACAGGTTTCCCTTGTAAGGCACCCGCCCTTCCACGCCCTCGGGCACCAGCTTGCGGGGATCGTTCACCTCGGCTTGCGCATACCGGTCCTTGCTGCCCATTTGCATCGCCCCCAACGACCCCATGCCCCGGTACACTTTAAAGGTCCGCCCCTCGTAGATGATGGTTTCCCCCGGCGCTTCTTCGGTTCCCGCGAACAGCCCGCCGATCATCACCGTATCCGCTCCGGCGGCCAACGCTTTCACGATGTCCCCCGAATATTTGACGCCGCCATCGGCAATCAAGGGCACGCCGTATTCTTCCAGGGCGCGGGCGCAGTCGTACACCGCCGAGATTTGGGGGACGCCCACACCGCTGATCACCCGCGTGGTGCAAATCGAACCCGGCCCCATGCCCACCTTCACGCCGTCCACGCCCAGGTCGCACAAAAAGCGCGCGCCATCCGCGGAGGCCACATTGCCCGCTACCACGATGGCCTGGGGATATAAATTTTTGACCCGTTTGACGGCCTTGCCCACGCGCGAAGTGAAACCGTGCGCCGTATCGATCACCAGCACATCCACTCCCGCGCCGAGCAACGCTCCCGCCCGTTCCGATGTGTCCTCGTCACTCACGCCGATCGCCGCCGCCACCCGCAAACGTCCCAGTTCGTCCTTGGCCGCGTACGGATACCGCCGCTTTTTCTCAATGTCCTTTACCGTGATCAGCCCCTTGAGATACCCTTCTTCATCCACCACCGGCAATTTTTCAATGCGGTTCTTGTGGAGGACGCTCTGCGCTTCTTCCAGGGTGGTTCCTTCCGGCGCGGTGACCAGATTGTCCTTGGTCATATAGTCTTTGATCTGCAAGTCGCTTGTGATTTCCCGCGAGTGTTCGACAAACCGTGTGTCCCGGTTGGTGAGAATCCCCACCAATTTTCCGTTTTCGGTGATGGGGATGCCCGAAATGTGATAGCGCGACATGATCTCCAGCGCCCGCTCGATGCTCTCTTCCGGCCCGAGGGTGATGGGATTGACGATCATTCCGCTCTCTGAACGTTTCACTTGGTCCACATGCGCCACCTGTTCTTCGAGCGGCATGTTCCGGTGAATCACCCCAATTCCCCCCTCCTGGGCGATGGCGATCGCCAGCCGCGCCTCCGTCACCGTGTCCATCGCCGCCGAGGCGAGAGGGATGGAGAGATTCACTCCGCGCGCGAAACGGGACGAGACATCCACCTCGGCCGGCAACACTTCCGAATAACCGGGCATCAATAATACATCGTCGAACGTGAGGGCGTTGGCAATGAATTTGTCTTCGTATTTCATCATGATGGATTTTTGCACCTGCCTGGGAAGAGTTGGGAACCGCCGCCTGGGGCCACAAAAGAAAAGACCGGCAGATTTCTCTGTCGGTCTGAAGTTACTTGTCTGGACTCAAAAATGCAAGACATTAAGCCGCCGCGGCCTTTCTTTATCCGCGGGCAGGCTTACTGCGGTGCCGTGACGGAACTGGCCGCCGTGACCGGACGCCCATAAGGCGAGATCTCGAGGTCCTGTGAATACCCGTTCACGAAATAGAGGATCTCACTCGGCAAGGACGGCGCCTGGCCGGCGGCATGCACCGTGCCGAAGCGGTCCACGACATACATCCCCGCGATTTTTCCTTCCTTGTTGGACACCAGCGTCAGGTCGCGCGCCGCGTCAAATCCGAAGAAGGGCAGCCGCTTTTCCATCCCCGGCACCACAAAATTATCCGCGGCGGTCGTGCCCGGCGCGTTCACGACGAAGACCTGGCCCACCCGGGTTAGCAACGCGAATCCGGCCCCGTTCGGGAAAATCTCGATATCCACCGCCAAATCCACCGGGAAGAAATACGGCGCGTTGACACTCGGATCGATCATCCCCGTTTCGATGGTTTCCCACGGGGCGGGAATCGGATTTTGATCGGCGTCTTCCAGCAAGGTGTGGACTCCCCCAAAGCCATCCAGAATCGCGTACCCGCACGTCTGCGCCACGGCCGGAGCGAAATTCGGCGAACTGGGATTGGCCCGGTCTGGATTCATGGCAATGGGTTGGAAGAGCGTGTTCACGTCGATGCCTTCATCGATCGCTTTCTGATTCCGCCGCAGCGAATCGGTGATCAAATCTTCACCCGAGGGCGCGGTGATCCCCCGGAAAGTCACCATCACTTCGAGATCCCGGGCAATGGGCAATCCATAGAAATACGGTGCCTGAGCCCGGGCTTCCAAATCCTGAATGGTGGGATTGGTGCCCACATAATCCTGGACGTATTTCGGTTTGAAGCCAAAAATTTCGTGGAATTTCAAATGCCCCACGGGTTCCTGCACGATGGGCTGCCCTAAAGAATTGGTCAGGCGGGGGACCAAGACATCGCGGTTTTCCGGCCGGTACAAGAAGGCCAAGACTTCCGCGTTGTTCACGTAATGGATGCCGGCAAAGGCGTCCAACATGTAATATCCTTGAAACGCGTTGGTGGCGGAATGCCAATCCACGGCCACTTCGATATCCCGCGCGATGGCGTTGTCGCCACCCCGGAACTGAGTGGCCCCCAGGATGTCCAAGTCGAGGCCCTGGAAATTGCCGTTGGCGTCAAAACCGCCGAAATACGGCAATGCCACCGGCGATGCCGGATGGTTGGCGTTGTAATTGGAAATATCCGCGAAATAATCAATCCGCGGCGGATTGGAAGGCACCCCCGGCCCGGAAACGTTAATCCCCGGGTCTTGCACCGAATAGGTATGCACCGCCGCGTATTTGTCCATCGCCATGATCCCAGTCAGCACATCCCGGTCGTTGGCCACCACTTCCAAATCGCGGTAGGCATTGAATCCTAGATAGAATATGCTCAATTCGGTGGGAATGTTGTTCCGATCCACGGCAAACAGCGGATTGATCCCCACGCCCGTGGAGGAATCGTGCACCGTGCGCATCCACCCAAACGCGTCCAACGAAACCGCTCCGTTGACCAGGCTGGGATCGGGGAAATGGACCACGTTCGCGCCCGCGCCATCCAACAGGCCGGCCGGGGTGTTCCCGCCGCTGCCCGGTTCCCACGCCTCGCCGAATTTCATCAGCACCCAGTCGATTTCCATGTGTTGCTGGTTGCCGCCCGACGTGCGCCGGAACGCGATTTCGCCGAACTCCCCAGCGGAGATGTCATCGGTCCGCGTTGACTCGTACACCAATTTGCCGTCCTGCCACGCCTTGATCAGGGAATGGCCATCGCCCGGGATGTCATCGATCACCACAATCCGGATGACCACAAACTGTCCGAAACCGCCCGTCCGGATATCACTGAGTCCGTTGGCGTTGCGGCCGTCGTTGGTCTGGCCGAATTCCCAACCCGCCGGACCTTCGGCGCTTTCCGCCACATGCCCGAGCGTCCAATAATTTCCACTCGAATTTGTGATATCCAAAACCGACTTTTGGGAATCGGTCCCTAGATCCTTGATCCGCATCACCAGCGTCATGCGGCCCGTCCATTGGCCGTAGATGTCCGTTCCAAACAAATATCCCCGTGCCCACGCGCTCGCGCCCGGCGCATCGGGATCTTCCGAATTGTCATCCCGGCGGGACCAGACACCGCCCACTTGGGCCTCGGAACTGAATTGGATCGATTCGTACTTGGGGCGGCCGTTGGTTTCACCCGAACGCGGCTGCCAATCCGTTCCGCCTTCCTCGATGATTTGCTGAGGCAGGCGGTCTCCGTAATAGGCGAAATCCCAGGCGGGAAAGTCATTGGCGCCATTCGGTGTCGCTGGACCCGTGCCCGGTTCCCACGCGGCTTGGAAACTCATGCGCACCCAGTCGATTTCCATTAACTGAGGACTGCCGCCCGAGGTCCTCCGGAAGGCGATTTCACCGAATTCTCCGATTGAGATATCATCAGTCCGCACGGATTCATAAACCAACCGGCCGTCTTGCCAGGCCTTGATGAGGGAGTGATTGTCGCCGGGAATATTGTCGATGATCACGATGCGGATGATCACAAACGATCCGAAACCGCCTGTGCGGATGTCACTCAGGCCGTTGGCGTTGCGGCCGTCGTTGGTCTGGCCGAATTCCCAGCCCGCAGGACCTTCGGCGCTTTCCGCCACATGCCCCAGCGTCCAATAATTCCCATTTTTATTCGTGATATCGACGACGGATTTCTGCGAGTCGGTTCCTAGGTCTTTGATCCGGAGGACCAGGGTCATTTTCCCGGTCCATTGATCGTAAATATCCGTCCCAAATAAATACCCCCGGGCCCACGCGCTTGAACCCGGGGCATTGGGATCTTCTGAATTGTCATCCAGCCGAGACCAGACTCCGCCCACTTGCGCTTCCGGGCTGGCGATAATGGATTCGTATTTGGGACGCCCGTTGATTTCCCCCGATCGAGGCTGCCAGTCGGTCCCACCCTCCTCAATGATTTGCTGCGGGAGTTTGTCCCCGTTGTAAACAAAATCCCACATTGAATCTTGCGCGAATGAGGGCACTGCTGCTGCCGCCAACATTGCAAAAACACCGAGGGCTAAATAGCTTGCTGATTTCATGGGGTATCTTGCTCCTCTCCCGAACAAGTGGTTTCGTCTGGAGTTGATGTCCACACCCTGGGAAGAAACAACGATATTTCCTCCCTATCCTTCACGGGTTTATCCAAAAACAAACCATCATGACATAAGGGCTGCACACACGCAAGTGAGACATAGTTTAAACTAGATTAAAGAAATTCGCTACAATGTCAAGAAAAAAAAGGGTTTTATGTTGATTTTTCCGGCTTCCCCCCTTCAATAGCCCTCTCATTTTTCGACAATTCTAAACCGATTCGTCATCGGGCCAATTCCTTTGGCTGCTTCGTACTCCCTTTCTTTTGGAACCGAGGACATCCCCGGGAACTCCCGGGCGGCTGCCCTTCTCTTTTTTCGGCGATTTTTTCAGGACGCTATACCCTCCACGGCCTATATCCTGACACCAACGGTTGATCGGTTCGGATTCTGCCGCTATGTCTCATTCTCATTCAAACATGCAACAAGACATTACTAAAAATACTCAATATTGGCATTTCTTAGGCAATAATTTTTTTGAATTCACCAGGTCTCCTTTACGATATCACAAGCCGCCCCCTGAGTCTCAAAAAATCCATCATCTAGAAACGAAAATACCTTGGATGAAGCGAGGGATCCTCTTACTATACCCCTCATCGTCTGAACCACGCGTATAATGGCATTATCTACCCATTTTGCGTATATTCAATCCGTAAAGGACGTGGATATGATCGATATTCGGGTTGGAACCAACGAAACCAAGCCGCCCTTCGTCCCGGATACCGGGCTTACCGGGTATCACGAGCCATCGTCCGGCACCCTTTCCGGCCGCCGGCCGTTTTCCGGAAAGGCGCGGCCCGTGGCGTTGTTCCTATCCGCCCTCCTGGCTTATTTGCTCCTGGCGGCTCTCGCCATCGACCACAAGTACGTGGATTACGGCGACGGCAATTATCTCTACATTTCCTGGCGGTTGGCTGAGGGGGAGGTTCTCTATAAGGACATGCCCAGCCCCCAGCCTCCGTTGCTATTGTTTCTTGGATCGTGGCTGTTGTTTTTCACCAACGGCGATCCGATCCTAGTCCGGTTGTGGCAGATACTTCAACACGCGCTCACTGCCTGCTGCGTCTACGGCATTGCCGCCCGGCTGTTTAACCGGCCTCGGATCTCGGCCTGGGCGGGAATCCTATTCCTCTTTTTGCCCGAGGGCGTATGGTGGTCCGCCGGATTTCAATCCGAACCTTTGCTGATTTTGCTACAAAGTTTCAACGTCCTGCTGCTGCTCGGCGCCCTGGAACGCGAAAAACCCAGCACGGCCCTTTATGGCGCCGCCCTGTTTTCGGTCCTGACCTGCTTTACCAATATGACCGCCCTGCCCTATGCCGCTCTGCAATGGTTTTTCGTCTGGCTCCATTTCCGGCGGCTTTTCCTTGCATACTCCCTAGCATTTCTCGTGCCGGGTTTTTTGGGCTTCGTGGGAATGATGATCTACAGCCATGGGCAGTACGTGGATGATATCTTTTTCCGCCAAGTCGGGACCTACCCCGCCGATTCGCTCGGGATGGCCCTCAGTTACTTCATCGGCAAATTATACCAGGAGGGAGGGGACATTCTGTTCTGGGAGGGGGGATTCGTCTTCGCCGCCCTGGCCGGGATTCTGCTTTATGCCGGGGACGAGAGCCGGGCGCGGCACAAGAGTTACATGATCTGGTGGGCGGTCTTCTCGGCCGGTTCCATCATTTTCGTGACCAAGGGCGGCACGGTGGAATACATCTTCACCATCGGTGAACCGGCGGTGGCGGTTTTTTCCGCGTATTTTCTCGTGCACCTCTTCCAGGCGGCCGGGGTGACCTTCCAAGGCGCGTCCCTGAAGGATCCTCTGCACCTGGGCAAGGCCGTGCTTCTCCTTTGCTTGTTCCTTCCCGCCCTGCTGATGAAACCGGCCTCCCTGCTTTACCGCACGTTTTCCGGCGGCCCAATCAGTTTCTCCACCTTCTATGAAGGCAGCGTCTTCGAGTTGTCCAGCGCCGAAATGGACAAGGTGACGTTATATATTCAACGCCACTGCCCTCCGGAGAAACAAATCATCTCTCCTCCCTATTACGCCTTCATGGCTAAGCGCAAAATCGCTCAAAACGCCACCTGCCTATTCATTCTCGCGCACGCCTATTTCAACGAGTGGGAGAAACTCAGCCGGTCCCGCGATCTGTCCTTCTCTCTCCCCACACGCAATCAGGTCCGGGTCGTAGGCGACCCCGCCGATTTTACGTATGAAGTGGATTACAATACTCAGGCCATCTACGACCTTGCTGCCCTGTTCCAAAACGAACCGGCGTTACAAACAGAATATCCAGTCATCTATCAATTTTTGAAGGTCCGCGAGGATATCATGAACCGGCGGGTGGGACTTATTCTGAAGAACACGAAGCACCTCTACTATGCCATCCATCCCCTGCACCAAGCCCTCCGGGATTTCTGCGAACCCCTCGAACCGCAACTCGAGCTAAACAACCGCGAGGAGAAAATCGTCTTCTATCGCGTGAAATAATCTTCCCGGCGCTCTGCGTCTTCACACCGCGGGCGCTTCCCGCGTCCGTTTCTTCCATTTGTACAACACGGCGCCGAAGACCGCCGCGCCCAGCGCGTCGGCGATCACATCCCCCACCGCGGGCGACCGCCCGGGCACAAACATCTGGTGGATTTCATCGGTGATCCCATACAAGGCCGTAAACAGCACGGCGAATGCCACCACCCGCGTGTTGACCGCTTCCAATTTTCCCTCCAGCCAGGCGCGGATGAATAAAAATCCCAGGATACCGAACACGGCGGCATGGGCCAGCTTATCCACGTAGGGAACCCAATACGGCATCTCCACCGGCAGGCGGGACTGCGACGACAAGTAAAAGATCATGGACATCCAAACTAGGACAGGCAACCAATAACGAAGGAACCGGCTCATAGCGATACCCGTGGGGATTGTCCAGTGGGAGAGGAAACCGGAATCCGGCGGCGGGCGTGTTCATACGCCCATTTCGCGCGGTACGAACTGCGCACCAGGGGGCCGGACAGCACGGCGGCGAATCCCAGCTCCAGGGCGAACGTCTCGTACTCCTTGAATTCTTCAGGCGAAACTACCCGCTGCACCGGGGCGTGGCGGGGCGTCGGCGCGAGATATTGCCCGACGGTGAGGATGGAACATCCGGTCTCCCGCACGGCCCGGATGGCCTCGAACATTTCCTCCCGTGTTTCCCCCAGCCCCGCGATGATCCCGCTCTTGGCCACGAATCCCCGTCCGGCCGCGTGACGCAGCACCGCCAGCGAATCGTCCCACTTCGACCAGGGCTGGATGGTCCGGTACAAGCGGGGAACGGTCTCCACGTTGTGGTTCAGCACGTCGGGTTGGGCGCGCAGCACAATGTCCAGCGCGTTTAGGTCACCGCAAAAATCGGGCACCAGCAGCTCGATCAAACACTCGGGCCGCAGCGCGCGGATGCAGCGCACCGTCTCGGCGAAGAGGAACGCGCCGCCGTCGGGCAGGTCGTCGCGGTTGACGGATGTGATGACCGCGTAATCCAGCCGCAGGTCATGCACCGCCTCAGCCACCCGGTCCGGCTCGGCGAGGTCCAGTTCGCGGGGTTTGCCGTGCTGCACGGCGCAGAAACGGCACGCGCGGGTACAGATGTTTCCGAGCAGCATAAAGGTGGCGGTGCGCTCGTTCCAGCATTGCGCCATATTGGGGCAGCGGGCGCTTTGGCAGACCGTGTGCAGTCCCCGCGTGTCGACGACGCGCAACACGTCACCGTAATTCTTCCCGCCTGGCAAAGTGATCCGGATATCCGGCGTTAAGGTGGTTGGCATAATACCTTTCGACTCTGTTCTATGGTTTCAGGATTGACCAATCGCCTGATTCAGCCTTTCGTAAGACCCCCTATCCCGCATCACCCCGGTTTTCTTTACCCCAAACCTCATTCAGAGAGAGAAAGAATGGAAAAACGCTCCCAACAAGACCGTGTCCGTTTCCCGGGGAAACATTATTGTGGCGCGGGGTACGGGTGGAATCCAGTGCGCCGCAAGGCCATGAGGTCAACCTCGTTCCAGGGCATATTCAGATCCTCCGTGTTATTGATTGTTTTTGAGCCGAATCTACCGAATATGCAATTTATAAAAAGTGTGGCCATTGTTTCCGGACACCTGGTTCCTTATGTATTTGAGCTATACCCTGGGGAAAGGGCGTTGTGGGTGATTCGCTTCAGGCGGCTCGATTGGATTCCGGATTTTGTCTTCAAACAAAAGGGCGTACTGACCGGGTGAAAATCCAACCGCTGCTTCTCTTCAAACGGCAGGGGCACGCCACCACGTGCCCCTGTTTCTTCATCAACCGAACCGGTTGTTACTTAAACCAATTTCAGTACTCACACCGTTTCCGGCAAGGAGAACGGCGCGCGGTATTTGCGGTCCTGGTCGTTGAGGATCTGTTCGGCTTCGGGATCGCCGATGATCTTTTCATTGACCGGATCGAATTTCAACGTCCGTTCGACCCGGTACGCGGTGTTAGCCAGGTGAGCCAGGGCAGACGAAAGATGTCCTTCTTCCACGTCCGCGTTCAATTGATCCACCTTGCGGCTGCGGACACAGTCGATGAAGTTCTGGAAGTGATCCCCGCCTTCCGATCCAGACGGCCCCGGTTCCAGTTTCCGGCCGAGAAACACTTGGTAGGAGGTGTAGCTGGGCATGATCATAATGCCCTTCGAACCCAAGAAGAGGTTGCCGACCACGCCGCCCGGTTCACCCCCCAGTTCGGGGTTGGTGATCCAGTGGCGCACCTCGAAGACCATCATTTTGTTTTCTTCGGGATACTTGAAGGTGGAAACCAGGGTGTTGGGGGTTTCTTGGTCATCCTGGAACATGAAATGGCCGCCCAGGGATTGAGCCACCGATGGCAAGCCCACGCCGAGACCCCAGCGGGCGACGTCCAGCTGGTGCACCCCTTGGTTGCCGATGTCGCCGTTGCCGTAATCCCAGTGCCAGTGCCAGTTGTAATGGAAGCGGTTTTCGGTAAAGGGCCGTTCCGGCGCGGGTCCCAGCCACAGATCGTAGTGTACGCCCTGGGGCACATCGCTGGGCGGCTTGACGCCGATGGTGTCGCGCCACTTGTAGCAGGTCCCCTTGGCGTAATAGACCTCGCCGATCACGCCTTCGCGCAGCATCTGGATGGCTTCGCGCACTGCTTTGCTGCTACGGATTTGCGTTCCATGCTGGACGACGCGGTTGTACTTGCGGGCGGCCTCGACCAGCTTGCGGCCCTCAAGCAGGTTGTGGGAAAGAGGCTTCTCGATGTACGCGTCTTTGCCTGCCTGGCAGGCCCAAATCCCCATGATCGAATGCCAGTGGTTGGGCGTAGCGATGGAAACGACATCGATGCCGGGATCTTTCAACAGTTCCCGGTAGTCGACATACTTTTTAACGTCGCGTCCGTATTTTTCCTTGAACCGGCCGGCCTGCTCGTTGAGCACGTTCTCATCGACATCGCACAAGGCCACGACTTCCACGCCGTCCAACCGTTCCAGGCTGGAGATGTGGTTGCCGCCCCGTCCCCGCACTCCAACGACCGCCGCGCGGATTACATCATTGGCGCTGACGGCCGATCGCCGAATGACCAGATTGGAAGCCAGCACGGCGCCCGCCGTGGTTTTCAAAAAATAGCGACGATCCGGATTCATCATTTTGGGTCCCCATTTCTTTTGTGAAGATTGAGTTCATCACTCGTTTTTGATTCTGAATCATAAAATAGATTGAATGGCGGATCAATTGACCTGGGCTACGAAGGGAGGGCGGAGTTCCCGCCGAGCCGTTCCTTTGACATGGGGATTTCGGCCGGGGCAGGGTTCCCCGGGAGGTTGACCTTCCCCGCCAGGATCTCCTCAAATCCCAAACATGCATCTCTCCAACACCAAAGTCACATCGTCTGGATTCACGTATCCCACCGGGCCAACGAAGATGCTATACAGCGAACGGATGCCAAAGAGCAGGGCGAGCAGCAGCAACACCCGCCGGTGCCGGGGATTCTCCACGGTCAGGCAAAACGCGGGCGTGATCATCATGTACCAGAACTGCCCGATCCGGTTGGCCTTGACGAACACCACGAATACCAGCGGAGCGAAGTACGGTACCCACCGGTTTTCCATTTTCATGAACCAAAGGCAAGCCAAAACGAAGGCCAATCCCGCCAGCCAGTGGGATAACACCAGCCAAAAGGGTGTGAAGGCGTGCAATCCGGGATGAAACAACGCCCAAGAAATGGGATTGTTAATCGGCACATACCCTGGCTGGAAAAGGTGATCTAAATACCTGCTGGTGGCGATGGCGTGAAAACTGGGCCCCATCCCCGCCAATCCCCACAGCAGGGCATGAATCCAATCCCGCCGTGGTTTTCCCCACAACCGGGACAACGCGTAGGGTACCAAGAACACGGGAAAGAATTTCGTTTGCACCGCCAGAGCCAGGAACAGCCAGGCCATGGGCTGCCGCCGTTGCAGAAAGAATATGGCCAGCAGGGAGAACATGTTCACTAACGGTTCGAACTGCCCTTCCCGCGAGGCGAACCAGACGCAGGCAGGGTAGGCCCAATAGAGCAGCGCGCACCACCGGTCCCGCGTGATCCGGTGGATCAAAACGGCATTCAGGCCATCGATGGCCGTCAACGCGAGCTTGGCGGAAACGATGGATGGCCAGAGGGCGGCCAGCAACGCGTAGAAGAGGAGCGTAACCACCGGATAGGTGTAATGGTGATTCGGCCAGAAATATTGGTAATCCCGGGGAGAAAAGTCGTAGGGAGTCAGCTCATACACCCGGAATCCGTACCGCGGAAACTCCATCCCATACCCTAGGTTCCGCAAGACATCGGTGCTATACAAGGGAACCAAGAAGCAATACGCGGCACGCAGAATGAGAATCGCGGCCGCGGCCCCATAGAAGAAGATCTCATGCCAACCGGCCGAATGCTTCCTGTCTTCCGGCATGCTGCTGGATTCTCTCATGGGCTGCGCCTAATCGCTGTCATGGGGATTTTGACGATGCCGGCCGCCTCCGCCCGCGCGGCCGAACCGCTTCTTCCGGAAATGGTGACCATCCCCGCGGGAGAATTCATTTTCGGGGGAGAAAATCTGCCGGGAGAAGACCTCCCTGTCCGTCCCTGGGCCGTTCCCCGGCAAACCATCGCCTGCTCCACCTTCTCCATCGCGGTCTACGAAACCACCACCGCCGAGTTCGCCCGCTTCATCCAGGACGGCGGATATGATGATCGCACCCTTTGGGATCCAAAAATTATTCCATTCTTGCCCGATTTTCGTAAGGAAGCCGAGGATCCCTATCCTGAAGACGACACGCCTTGCACCGGGCTGAACTATTACGAGGCCGAAGCCTATTGCGCCTGGCTGGCCCGTAAAACCGGCCTGCCGTTCCGCCTCCCCACGGAAATCGAATGGGAAAAAGCCGCGCGGGGGACGGACGGCCGCGTTTTCCCTTGGGGGAATGAATGGAATTCCCGCTTATGCAATTGGGGAGACGATGCGGACGGCGACCGGGCCCCCGACGGGAAAATCGATCACTTTATTTTTTACGCGCCGGTAGGATCGTTCCCGGAAGGGAAAAGCGCGTTCGGATGTTACGACATGGCGGGCAATGTATGGGAATGGTGCGCGAGTTGGATGGAAGAGGCCAGCGGGACAAAATACCGGATTCTCCGGGGGGGCAGTTACCGCATGGCCTATCCCCGGCATCTCAGCGTGTTTTACCGGGGCGGCGCGCGGCCGGAAACGGGTTCCGTCTTTCACGCGGATACGGGATTCCGGATCGCGAAAAGCGAACCCTAACGCGGCAGCCGGTATTCTGCCAACCTAAGAGACGCTAAAACAATGGCTCCGGATACCAATGGAAATCTTCTTCTTCCCGGCTTTCCACCGGCCGGGGCGGATTATCCAGCGCCTTGTGGATCAGCACCGCCAACGCATCTTTGAGGGGGGAAAGATCGTCATCGCGCAAGGCCGAACACCGCACGCTGGGACTGACCCGGCGTTCGAATTCCCGGAGCGTCAAATCATCGGCCAGGCGGTCGATCTTGTTGAAAACGGTCAAAATAGGTTTTTGCGCACAGTTCAAGGATAGCAACACATCATGCACGGCGTGGAATTGCTCTTCCAGGAAGGGTGACGAGGCATCCGCCACATGAATCAGCACGGTTGCCTCTTCCACGACCTCCAGGGTAGCCCGGAAAGCCGCCAGCAAGGATTCGGGCAAGTGGGAAATGAATCCCACCGTGTCCGACAACAATACCGGCTGATTGCCATGGAGAAACAACCGCCGGGTGGTGGTATCGAGGGTGGAAAACAACTGGTCCCGCGCCACCACGGAGGCCGCGGTCAACCGGTTGAGCAGAGTGGATTTCCCGGCGTTGGTATACCCCACGAGCACGGCGGAGGCGATGTTCCGCCGCAGGCGTGACTTGCGTTGCAGCCGCCGCGCGTCCCGGATCTTTTCCCATTCTTTGCGTAACCGGGCGATCCGGTGATCGATTCGCCGCCGGTCCACTTCTAACTTGGTTTCACCCGGCCCCCGGGTGCCGATTCCCCCTCCCAGCCGGGAGAGCATCACGCCGCGGCCGGTCAGGCGTGGGCGTAAGTAGCGCAACTGGGCCAGCTCCACCTGAATCATCCCGTCTTTGCTTTGGGCGTGCTGCGCGAAAATATCGAGAATCAGTTCGGTCCGGTCCACGATGCGGCGGTTGAGTTCCCGTTCCAGATTGCGTTGCTGGATGGGAGAAAGGTCCTGGCTGAAGAGGATGATATCCAGGTCGTTGGCGGCGAGGCGGTCTTTGATTTCTTGCAGTTTCCCCTTGCCGATGAAGGTGGCGGGATGGATCGATTTCAGGTGTTGTTCGCACACTTCCACCACGTGGGCGCCGGCCGTGGCGGCCAGGTTTTTCAGCTCCTCGGCCTCGTATTGCGCACTGATCCGGTCCACGGATGGTGGAAAGGCGGCTAGGAGCAGGGCTTTTTCGAATTGACCGGTTTGAATTCGCTTCAAATCCTATTATCCCGCTAAAAAACAAAATGGCCTATACAAAAGTATAGTCCATTTTCCTCGAATTCGCGCGGCCGGGTTTTGGGAATCCCCGGGCGATAGACCCGCCCGTACATCCCTATCCCGCGAGGGTAGGCGCTGTTTTCTCACCGGTGCTCTCGTGGAGTTTCCCGTTCTCCCATCTGGTTCCATCGGACGCGTGTTTTGGCCGCCGGCGTGACGGTGGCGATGGCGTGCTTGTAAATCAGGTATTGCTCTTCCCGCTCGTCGTTGATAAGGATCACAGTGAAATTGTCAAAGGCGGAAATCTTCCCATGCAGATCAGAACCATCCAGCAGGTGGATGTTGAGGGCCACTTTCTCACGCCGGGCCTGATTGAGAAAACTATCCTGGATATTCATTACACTTTTCACAACCATTCAACATGTCCCTCCAATTCTGGGGCAATCCAATAGGATACCAATTTATATTCTCGAAACTATATTGTTACCACTCTTCTCCCAAAGTTGCAAGGATTCATTTACGGTTTCGTAAAGATTATTAGTGAAACTCAAGTCCAGCCACACCGTGGGACATTGCCGCCGGAACCACCCGAGCTGCCGTTTGGCATACCGGCGGGTTTCCTGAATAGTCCATTCTATCGCTTCTTCGCGGGATTTCATCCCTAGAACATAAGCGCGGCATTCTTTGTACCCCAAAGCCTGGAAGGCGGTATGCCGCGGACCACAGCCCAGATCCACCAACCAACGGGTTTCATCGATCAATCCCTGAGCATACATCCACCGGCTGCGTTGGGCGATCCGGTGATACAAATCGCGGCGGTCCCGGTCCAGCCCGATGAACACGGTCTGATGGATCCAGGGTTTGCGCGTTTGCTCCTGCCGCAATTCCGTGACGGAGCGTCCAGTCTGCCGGATAATCTCCAAAGCCCGGGTGATCCGCCGGGCGTCATTGGGATGGATCCGATCGGCGGCCGCGGGATCGTTTTCCCGCAACTCCGCGTAAAGGGCTGGCAGGTTTCCGCCCCGGACTTGAGCCATCAATTCTTCCCGGAGGGCCGGATCCACATCCGGCGCTTCAAACAGGCCCTCCAGCAGCGCGCGGTAGTACAGCCCGGTCCCCCCACATAGAACCAGGGGCCGCTGCTGTTGCAACGCCGCCGCCAAGATCGGGTCCCCATAGGCGGCAAAACGGGACGCGCTGAAGTATTCCAGGGGGGAAGCGAGATCGAGTCCATGATGGATCACCTTGCGCCGTTCTTCCCAGGTGGGCTTGGCGGTGCCGGTATTCAGTCCCCGGTACACTTGCATGGCGTCCACACAAAGAATTTCACATTGCTTCGCTTCCGCCAACGCCAGGGACAAGGCCGTTTTCCCCACACCTGTCGGTCCCACAATGGCGCAGAAAAGGGGAGGAGGCCCTGCTGAATGTTGATTGAAGCGCAGAGTGCTGGTATTCTGCATGCGAAAGCGCACTTCATGGAGCGTTCGGGTAACACGGGATCCCGTCCCCGAATAAAAACCCATTGACCGCGGCCTCTTCCGGGAAAATGGTGGAGGGGACATGAAAAACGGAATCCCTACCGGTTGGGTCCAATCCCCCATCCCGGCCATGAACCTGGGATGCCGGCCAATATTATACCTTATTTTATTTATTGAATAAATCTCCTTTTGTGTACGGCAACGCCGGCAGGAGAAGCCTCGGCAGCAAACCCGTCCTGGGGATTTCGGGCGGCTGATATAATCACGATGGATGAACACGAAACGTAATCTTGCAGATAACCAAGGGGAGACGAACTGGGTGGCCAAGGTTATCGAAATAGAATCCTCTTCCTCACCGGAGGCAGAAATCCTGCGCCAGGCCGAGGCCGCCGGCGTCGATCTCCATCGCCTTCCCCGCCATGTGGCCATCATCATGGACGGCAATGGACGCTGGGCCCGGGCCATGAAACGCCCGCGGATCGAGGGGCACCGGGCTGGGATCAAATCCGTCCGGGAAATCGTCCGGATCTGCCGCCAGCTGGAAATCCGTTATTTGACCCTCTACGCGTTTTCGGCGGAGAATTGGAAACGCCCCAGCTCGGAAATCAACGCCTTGATGATCCTTCTCTGCAATTTCCTTAAACGCGAGCTGCGTGAAATGAAGGAAAACGGTATCCGGCTGGAGGCAATCGGCCGTCTCTTCGAACTGCCCGATCCCGTCCAGCGGGCCTTGGATCACGCCCGGCGGGAAACCGCCGCCGGCGGCCAAATGCAGCTCACGCTGGCGCTGTCGTATGGCGGGCGGTTGGAAATCACCGACGCCGTCCGGAAAATCGCTACCGAAATTCAAGCCGGCCGCCTCCTGCCCGCCGCGATCGATCCCGATTTGTTCGCGGCATATCTCCACACCGCCGGCACACCCGATCCGGACCTTCTGATCCGCACCAGTGGCGAGATGCGCGTCTCCAATTTCCTGCTGTGGCAGATCGCCTATTCGGAAATCTGGGTGACGCCCATTCTGTGGCCCGATTTCCGGAGAGAGAATTTCTTCGCCGCTCTCCGGGATTTCCAAGGCCGGCAGCGCCGTTTTGGGGGGGTGGATATTGACGGCGCCATTTAACCCGGGTAGCTTTCCGCTCATTCATTCATCGTAGGATGGACACCAGAAAGTAAGAGGAAATGCATACTCGCCGCTGGATAACAGGCCTCTGTGCGTTACCCATCTTTTTGTTGGGAATCTTTTGGGAGCAGGGTGATTGGCTCGCCGCCGCCGTGGTGACCGTCAGTTTTTTTCTGGCTTGGGCCGAAATGTACAGTATTTACGGGATTCCCCACCGGCGGACTTTGATGTTGTGGCAGAATTGCCTTGCTCTATTATTTTTTGTCTGCACGGTTTTGCATCATTATGTTTATTTATTAAGTATTTCGTTTCTTTTCTTTTGGGGAAGTTGCTTGATCACGATCCGGCGCACCGTGGCGGGAAGCCGGTATGAGATCGCCACGCATGGTCTTGCGCTGATCTACCTTCTTTATCCGCTCGCGTGCTTCGTGTATCTGCGGAGCCTGGAGAATGGTCCATCCTATCTTTTTTTCATGCTGGCGGTGGCTTGCTTCACCGATATCGGGGGATTTTACGGAGGCAAGTGGATGGGCCGTACCAAACTGGCGCCTCAAATCAGCCCCAACAAAACCTGGGAAGGGGCGGTGGCCGGCGCCGGATTGTCAGTGGTTATGGTCTTGCTGACCGCGGTGTATCAGAGCGTTTTTTTGGGGTACACCTTATGGTATTCCCGGCCCCATCAATATCTGCCGGTTTTGTTCCTCACCGTGGTAATGTCCGCTGTCGGTCAGACCGGTGATCTCTGTGAATCGGCCATGAAGCGCGACGCGGGGGTCAAGGATTCCGGTTCGTCCTTTACCGGCCATGGCGGATTCCTGGATATGATGGACGCCATGTTATGGATTGGCCCGGCCATGCTTGTCTATGTCATCCTCTGGAGGGCCTAGAACGCATCAACCGGGTGAAATCCCGGGCCATCGTGAGTTGGGCGGGAATTCCAGATAGGGAAGATGAGGCATCACCCGGGCCGGCGGCTATGGCCCAAAGGTTGAATGGTCCTTATTTGCCCGGATTCTTTTTGGTTGGATCTTCGGCTGGAGAAGAAACGGGTTCGAGGTTATACAGCATGCGCAGGATTCCCCGCTCCGGAATATCCCCCACGGCGAACACATGCACGCCGTTCAGCTCCCGGATAAAGGCTTCCCGCCGGGTCCAATTCGGTTTTTTGACCTTGTCCCGCGATTCGGGCGGTTCCTGCGCTTGCTTGGCTTTTTCCTCTTCCGTCTGTTTGCGTTGGAATGTGGAAATGCGGGCCAGGCCATCGGTGTACAACGTATGAAGGGTAATCCCCTCGCGGCCTTTCCAGCGGGAAGAGAATTTTTCCTGAAATCCCTGGGGGAGGCGGGATGGTTTGAAGGGGACAAAATCAAGTTCCAATTCTTGCTGTTCCACCTCGGCGTCGGTCATAGAAAAGATTTTCTGCAGCCCCTCGGTGGATATGTCACAGGAGACGCTTGGGGAGCCAGTGGAAATTTCCATGAACTCCAGCCGCTCCTCCAACCGGCCGTTGTAATCGAAACGTTCGTATTTTAATGGAAGCTTCGTTTCCTCATCGATCCAGATCCGCAAGGAAGGCCGGAAGTTCACCACCCGGCTGTCGGCGGCGGGGGTGATGTGGATTTCCCTGGCTTTGCGCTTCGCCACGGTGGCCGTCTGAGTCGAGGACAAAATATAGTTTTGAACCACCAGGGGAATATCCTCCAACCCGATGGTGGCGGTATCATCCCGCAACACCCGGAACCAACGCAGCGACCGGGCGTCGTTTTCCCGGTTCTTTTTTTCTTCCTCGCTGAGATTATTATCCTCGAAAGGCGTCATCCACAGGGCTTTTTGGGATTGAACGACCAGCATCCCGTGGAGCGTTTCCGGCTCGAGAATTTCCATTTTCTTTTCACCGGGTGACATGTGGCACACCCGGAGGATGACCGAGAGATCGCTGTCTTCCACGCACCGGCGGAAGGATAGAGTCCCCTCGTACGGGAGAGTGAGCGCCGCCTCGATGGATCGATTCAGGTTGGCGGGAAGATCCAAGGGATGGGCGGTGTCTTCCCCCGCGAGGGGCATGGACCACCCTACGGAAATGAAAGTTAGAATGAGGGCGGAAAGGGCATGTTTCATTTAGACAAGCCGTGCGCGTAGATGGCGATGAGACTTTCTTTCATAAACACCGGCTCACCGGTCAGGTCGTGATGCGCGATATAGATTTCCGCTTCCGCGCCGAAGCCATTGGCCGCGTCCACAGTGACGACTTCATACTGGGGTTCGTAAAACGAAGTTTCCATCCAGCAGGTCGTGACAGCCATCACGGCTAGAATGGGAACCAGGCGGAAGGCCAGGTTCCAGGCCGGGGGGAAATCGAACCGGGGCAACCATTTCTGCCAAGCCGCGGCGCGCCGGGACGGTTGGATTAGAGGGGCGGGTAATCCGGCAGCGATCCGTTCCCATACCTGCGCGGGCGGCGGGAACTTGGGCAAGGTGTGGAGGGTATCGAGATAGTTCTTCATCCGGGCCAGTTCACCCCGCCAGACTTCCGAGGTTTCTAACTGCCGCCGGACATACTCCGCCGCCTCCGCTGATAATTCACCTTCCAAATACTGCCGGATCCATTCACGGGGGGTGGAATTGGCGCCGCCAAAACGGTGGGTGAATAAGGTGAATAAATGGTTCATGATTAATACCCCGTCCCTTACCTTTCGGCCCTGTGACCATTGTATAACATCATTAAAAGATATCCAGTTGATTCAATTTTATCTCCATCGTTTTGTGTGCCCGGTTGAGCCGGGATTTGACCGTGCCGATGCGGCAACCCAAGATTCCGGCGATCTCCTCATAACTGAGCTGATGGACATACCGTAAAACCATGATCGCCCGTTGTTTGGGGCTGAGTTCGGCCATGGCTTGTTCGATCAACCGGGTACGTTCTTGTTTCAAGGCGTTTTCGCTGGGATTGTCCCCTGGATCCCGCACCTCCAGGATTGCTCCGTTCTCATCTTCAACGGTCAAAACACCCGATTTTTCGCGAAACCGCTTCAATTTCCGGAACTGATCGGCAGCCCTCCGGTACACGATCCGGTACAACCAAGTCGTAAACGCCGATTGAAATTGAAACTTCTCGATGTTCTTGAAGACCGATATGAAGACCTCTTGGGTGATCTCTTCCGCCAGATCCGGTGAATTCACCATCCGCAACGCCATGGTGTACACATCCTTGGCATAGCGATGATAGAGACGTTCAAACGCACCCCGGTCGCCTTTTTGGCAAAGCGCGATCAGCTGCGTCTCCTCACGGCGTTGGGAATCCTGATGCTCCAACCTAATTACCCTGTCCTTCGTTTAGTCGAATTCCAATGGGCTATTGTTCCCAAGAAATACGCCTCACGGCAAACTCTGATTCTTAGATTCATACGATCCAGAAAGGAAAATGTTCTTCTCCATGCGGAGAGAGTAAGCAGCAATTCATTTTTTTCGGAGTCTTTTTCCCCGTATTACCCCATATCATGCGATTTCCTCTTCGGTCTCCCGCCTTCCCGGACGGTATGCCTCTGCCCCCCACCCACGGATTATCTTCTCCCTTGGTAACAAATCCAGCATTCCGCCGGTTCGAATGCGATCGATCAACATATAGTGGTTTTCAACAATATTTCAACAATATATTGCGTGTCCAATCGCAACATAACTCCCTGAAATTATAGATGATGTAATCAACTCCATTTGCTTTTATCCACAAGATACGCGAGATAAATGGACTGTTACCAATACCCTCTCCTTATGTTTTTCTGCCTCCTTATTATGCACAATATTTTCGATTATCCACAGGCGGCCTTACTCTATGAAAATCAAAAAGTTGGGAGCGCTTTGCCCGAGTTACTCGACCGCACTCACAAGTTATCCACAGGGGGCCGTGGATAACAAATGAATTATAACTCATTGATTTAATTATATTTGCAATTATATATGGTTTTCATATCTCACAACGTTATTCACTAGAGAATCTCCCCTTCTGTAACCCTTTTGTTTTCTATTTATTAAGGATACTGTGAATAAGTTGTGTACGGCTGTGGAGACCTGTTTTATATTTTCCGAAACGGTTATCCGAGCATCAATCCACGACAGGATCCGGTGGGGCCATCCACGGCCGGTTTTACGAGGAACGGGAGGGGAATCGATGGTCTCTAGCCATTCTGGCGCACCCATCGGGATTTTCGATTCCGGTGTGGGGGGATTGACGGTCGTACAAGCCATTCGGAAATGGCTTCCTCAAGAAACCCTATGCTATTTCGGCGATACGGCGCGGGTTCCCTATGGCACTAAATCGGCGGATACGATCAAGCGGTACAGCGTTGAAATCACGCGGTTTCTGAAGAGCCATGATGTCAAAATGATCGTGGTAGCCTGCAACACCGTTTCTTCCGTGGCCTTAGAACCGATCCGGGAGCTTTTCGCGGGACCGGTGATTGGGGTGGTGGAGCCGGGTGTGCGGGCCGCCCTCCAGGCCACGAAAACCGGCCGCATTGGATTGATCGGCACGCGCAGCACGGTCCTGAGCGGGACCTATCAGCGCCGCTTGCTGGAAGAGAATCCTTCGCTTCATGTGGCCGCCCAGGCCTGTCCCTTGTTTGTCCCCTTGGTCGAGGAAGGCTGGGAGGACGATCCGCTCACCCGCTTGGCCGCCGAACGCTATCTGGCCGCCTTGAAGCAAGACAACCTGGATGTGTTAATCCTGGGATGCACGCACTATCCTTTGATTTCGCGGGTGATTCAAGAAGTGATGGGGAGGGATGTAACCCTCGTGAGTTCGGCGGAGGAGGCCGCGCGCGAAGTTTCGAGTATTTTGAAGCAAACGGGCATGTCGGCGGAGAAAAAAGTCTTCAAGGATCTGTTTTACGCCTCAGACGATATCGCCAGTTTTCAACGCCTGTATGAACGGATCTTCGGCGGCCCGAACAATGCCACTTTTGTCACTGCCGATTCCGGCTTTTTTACATTAGTGCAGGAACTATCTGCTTACCGGCAAAAAATCGCTGTCGATCCTCTCCGCTGGTTCGAACCGGTTTGAGGAGTTTTAGTTTTGCGCCGCCAGCACCCGCGCGCTCCGGGGAGGCAACGTCACCGCTCCTTGCCATAGTCCGGGCTGATGGGATTTGCAGGTCACCACGATGGTTTTATCCTCTGCAAGCAGATGCATAGATTTATCGGGAAATTCCCGTATATGCCTTGAATCCAACGAAAACGTCACGGTCCGTTCCTCATCCGCGACATTCGTGAAAGCGATTTTCAATTTTCCTGCCGGTGTCCGCCACGCAGTGCCCCAAACGGCCGGCTGGGTATGGGATGTATAGTTGGCATCGGTCCAAGAAACCGTCCCGCCGCCTTCCAACGCCAGGGGAGGGAGCAACTCGCCGAACTGCAAGGCGTCGCGGGACGCGTGCCGCGCCTGGCATAAGGCTTTCAGATATCGCGCTTCCGCTTGATTGGATTCTTGCAAGACTTGCGTTCCCACCCATCCTAATTGCGATCCAAAAACGAATGCCCGCGCCATTTTCAGGCGGAAGGGGAAGCGGTACGTGAAATCGTCTCCTTGGATGTATTGAAATCCGAAGGATATCGCCCGTCCGCCATAGACTGCCGGATACAAGGGCACGATTTCCCCACCCTCCTCACGGGTGTTAACCATCAGCCAGGCGTGGAGCTGGTCGTTCCATGGATCCGCGTTTTCTTCCGTGGTCAGCGCCGTGCCCGGGGGCTGAATCCGGCGGCAGCGCTGGAGCAGATCCCGGTAGCCTTGGATCCAATACGTCCCGCCGCCCAGGGGATGCCCGTGCCCCTCGGCGAAGCAAGGCTTGGCAGCGGCCGCGGAAATCTGGTCGATATACACTGCCTTGACACCTACCTCGTTCAAAAGCCGGTCCACCAAGTTTGTCACTGTGGTTTTCCACAACTCAGTAAAGGGGCACATGGGGGAGAGAGGCACTTTGGAGCCGTATACTTCGATGTATTTCTCCCCATTTTCGCCGATCGCGCAGGCGGTCTCGGCATTCTGGTGCTTCCAGCTCTCCGTGGCGGGATCCCACAGGCGGCCGTTGATGTAGGGCATCACGGCAATTCCGGCTTGCTGCACTTTCTCGACGGCCTGTTGAAAACCGGGCTTGGCAGGAAAATATTCGGGATAATGGTCGTCGAAGGGAATCTCATGCCACTGGTAGATATGCGCGGAAACGGGGACCTGGAAATAATCGGCGAATTCGATCACCTGGTTTGACGTGGCTTCATCGTGGCATGATCCAACGAACCACAAATCGGTATCCAGCAGCCACCGGGGGATATCCGCCCGTTCGGCCAGGGGAGGAATGTTTCCCCAAGGGGTTTTCTTCGCCGCGGCGTGGTAGATGCGCGCGCTTTCGTACCAATCGCCTGGGAAAAGTACGGTGGTCACGGCGTACGGCATGCGCCATCGTGTGGCGTGGCCCATGTTTTCCACCGCGTGGCGGACGCCGAGGCTGGCATCTTCATGGCCCTGGCGCTTTCCCACAAAAAAAGTGAAGAAATACCCGGCGCTTTCGTGCACACCCAGGTACATACCGGTGGCGCCGTCCGATACCGCGGCAAACGGCATCGCCCAGGACGCCGAGGGGTACACGCCTCCGCTTCGCCGGCCGCGCGGATTCCCGTGCAGGACCCCCCACCCGTACGGAACGATGGCGTGATCGTTTTCTGTTAGCGCCAGCGGCCCGATTTCAGGATAGATGAAATCCCACAGCGTATAACCAGGGTCCCGCAATTCAAACTCGATATGCCAGTCATATTGGTTTTCCCGGACCACTACCGTGGATAGAACCCGCAGATTGCCGGGTTGTATTCCCACCCATTCCAGAACCAGTTGCATCCCGGAGGATGCGTGAACTGCAGGCTGGCCATCCAACGCGGTGACCGTATGGGGATTTTTATTGGAATCAAGGATCGTAAGGGTCCACAAGGGAACCGGCGGCAGGCCGTCGATCCACGCGCGGGTTGGTTCCCCCCCGGCGGCTTCCGCCTGCTTCAATAGGGCAATTCCCTCTTGGATATCGAATATCAGCCGCCCGCCGGAGGTGGCCAGCGGAACGAGGTTCTCTTCCCCGGCCAGGAGCATGGCCGGGGACACGGCAAGGACGAAGAACGCAAGGAGGCCAACCGGGGGACGTTTCATGAAAAGGATCCTCTAGCAAGCGCGGATATGTTTTCAACAAAGTAAGCAATTCGAGGGAAGATGTATAGTTGGCCCGCCACCCAGAACGAAATAAACTGAAATGAACTGGATTCAATTATGGATTCATCAGGCAATGCGTACGGTTGCCGCGAGACGCAACCTCTGGTCCAATCGAGCCCATTTCATCATTCTTCACTGCCCTTACCCCCTTGGAAAAGGGCCGGGGTAAGGGAACCTGGCAGCCTGAATGCGCGTGCGTCGCGTACCCCGTCCGATATGCTCAACGGGTGGAATATTGCGTTGCTTTGTCATAAGGTAATTAAGATCAAGTTTTAGTTTATCCCTTCACCGGTCCCAATTCATCATCACCGCGGGGGTATTCACCATGCCGATGATCATGATGTTGAATCTGAAAGGCGGAGTCGCTAAAACAACCAATACCATCGCGATTGCGGAATACCTGGCCTCTCTAGGGAAAAAGGTGCTGGCCGTCGATGCCGATCACCAATCTCTGGCCGGTGAATTGCTGTTGGGGGAGAATGGCCTCCTCCGCGCGGAATCCCGTTGTAAGACACTGCACGATCTCCTGGCCTTTATGCTCAATGACGGATTTAATGCTGAAGCGATCGATACCTACATCACCCATCAGGTATCGAATATAAAGGACGCGCGGGAAAACCTGGATTGCATTCCCTGCTCGCATCGAATCGATGAATTTTCCACGAACATGGCCCGGGCCCGCCGGGGGCATCAAACGAATGAAGAGTTTTTGAGCCGGCTGAATCGCCTGCGCCGTGTTTTTAACCGGTGGTGTAACAACCATTATGATTATACCCTGATCGATTGTCCGCCCAGCTTCGCGATCCAAATTCTGTTTCTTTTAGGAAGCGCGGACTATTTCATTGTGCCTTCCATTCCCGACCGGTTGTCCGTCCGGGGATCCTTGTTTCTCTTGGAGCGAATCCGCATGAGGGGATTCACCCGCATTCGTTGCCTGGGCACGTTATGGTCCATGGTCCGGGTTCAAATCCGCAACCATCTTGACATTATGAATCTGGTGAAAAATTCCGCGGCGGAATACAAAAACTTGCCCCGGCCATTCGAAACCTATATCCCCAACATGGCTGCCATTGCCGATGCCTTGGATTCGCAAAGTGAATTCCCTCATTTCCAATCCAAATATCAATACCAAGCCACCCGTCTCTTCAAAAGTCTCTGTGAAGAAATCATGCAACGGATCGCTCAATTGCCGAATGCCCAATCCTCCTACCAATCCACCACCGAGCCGTCGTCCGGATCGTAGGTTTCCGGATTTTTCCAGTCATGATCGATCTTGTCCGCCAGTTTTTCCTCGTCGAGTTCGATGCCCAAACCCGGCCCTTGCGGCAGGGGGATGTATCCGTCCTGAATGAGGAAAGGATTTTTCAGATACCCTTCTCCCAGCGAAACCTGCTCCTGGCACAAGAAATTGGGGATGGAGGCGGCCAGGTGCAATCCCGCGGCCAGGGAGACCGGCCCCAGGGGATTGTGCGGCGCGATGGCGGCGTAATAGGCCTCCGCCATGCCGGCGATCAGGCGGCATTCGGTGATCCCCCCCGCGTGGCAGAGATCGGGCTGCAGAATGCTGGCCGCGCGTTTCTCCAGGATTTCCCGGAATCCCCACTTGGTGAAGATCCGCTCGCCGGTAGCGATGGGCAGATGGGTGGATCGCGCGATATCCGCCATGATGTCCACGTTTTGGCACTGCACCGGTTCCTCGATGAACATGGGCTGATACGGTTCGAGGGCCTTGATCAGCACTTTGGCGGTCTGCGGGGGAACCGCGCCGTGGAAGTCGATCCCGATGTCGCAGTCCGGCCCGGCGGCCTCGCGTAACGCGGCGAATTGCCCGGCGGCGTATTCGACAAAGCCCGGGGTCTCGACGATCCGTGCGGGCCGTTTCTTGGGAACTCCCGTTTTAAAAGCCCGGAATCCGCGCTCTTTGGCCCGGCGGATGGCTTCGGGCGAGCCGCCGTGGGCGTATACCTTAATCCGGTCCCGGGTCGGGCCGCCCAGCAGTTCATACACAGGTACTCCCAAAGCTTTGCCCTTGATGTCCCACAGGGCTTGGTCGATCCCGCTGAGGGCGCTGGTCAAAATGGGGCCGCCCCGGTAGAAGGCGTGGCGGTAAATTGCCTGCCAGTGATGCGCCACCCGACGGGGATCCTTCCCCACCAGATACGAAGCGATTTCCTCCACCGCCTCGGCGCAGGTGCGGGCGCGGCCTTCAAGGACCGGTTCGCCCAGGCCCGTGATGCCCGCGTCCGTGTGGATCTTAAGGAACAGCCAGCGGGGCTTGACCAAAAAGGTTTCCAGTTTCGTCACCTTGATCGTTTCCTTGGAAGACACCGGCGGTGCTTCGGTATCCTGGGAAAGCGCCCGGGGACACATCGCGGCCAGCGCGCCCGAGGCGAACAGGCTTTGCATCACCACGCGGCGGGATAGGAATCTATTTTGATCATCCCAAGATTTCATGAGTATTCTTCTCCTTTTTTGCTGGGAGATTCACATTTATGAACCACTTATCCTGAGTGCGAGCGCGAAGCGCCGGGATCCCCACTCTGATCACTACCCTACCATCCGATCTGTTCTTCTGGCAACACCGGGCAACTCAATCCCCCCGCCTGTTTGTGGTATGATAAGGGCCATGGGTAAGAGTAAGGACTCCATCCCTGACGATGCGCCTTCCCAGGCAATCCTGGCTGCAAGGATAAGCGCTGTGCCCGCGAACCTGACGCCCGAGTACTTCAACGCCGAAAAGGCCTACAAGGCGGCCCAGACCGAGGACGAAAAACTGGCCTGCCTCCAGCATATGCTCGCGGTGATTCCCAAACACAAGGGTACCGAAAAACTGCAGGCCGACCTCAAACGGCGCATCGCCATGCTCAAGGACCGCCTGGAGCGCCACGCCAAGAAAAAAGGCATCTCCTACCGGGTGAAACCGGAAGGCGCGGGCCAGATCGTCCTCATCGGCCCCCCCAACAGCGGTAAATCCTCCCTCCTGGCCGCCCTGACTCATGCCGAACCGGAAATCGGCGATTATCCCTTCACCACCCGCGAACCGATGCCCGGCATGGCTCCCTATAAGGACATCCAAATTCAGCTGGTGGATCTTCCCCCCATCTCCCGCGAGCATTGCGAATCGTTTGTTTTCGACAACATCCGCGGCGCGGATGGCGCGCTGCTGGTGATCGATCCCGGCTCCACCGATCCCGTGGATGACTACCAGATGACGGTCGAAATTCTCCAAGAAAAAAAAATCCTTCTGATACCCCCGGGCGAAGAATTTCCGGACGCGAATGAGGGCAGCGTGGCGGTGCCCGCGCTCCTGCTGTTCAGCAAGAACGACCTGGATCCCGAGGGCGAACTGACCGCCCTGACACGGGAACTGATCGACACCAATTTGCCCATCCGTCCGGTCTCCATTCACAACCGTGCCACGCTGGACGAATTGACCGCCACCCTGTTCGGCATGCTGCGCATTATCCGCGTTTACACAAAGCAACCGGGGAAGCCGCCGGATCTGGAAGCTCCGTTCACGGTACCGATCGGCGCCACAGTGCTGGACTTGGCGGGGATCATTCACAAGGATTTCGCGGAAGGCCTCAAATCGGCGCGGGTTTGGGGCAGCGCCAAGTTCGACGGCCAAGTCGTGCAACGCGACCATGTCCTCCAAGACGGGGATATCGTGGAACTGACGATGTAGGAGGTGAAACTGGCGAAAACCGCGGGAATGTAGATTGGCCAGTAAAGCTCGAAAAGGAATACCGCGAGCGAAATAGATTGGATGGATGCGCGGCACATAGGCGTGTGAATAATAGTTACCTTCTCCAAAAAAACGGTGGGGGGATTTCATTTTGGAAAGATGCCCAAAGGGAGGATACAAAGCGGCCTTTTCTGGTTCCCCAGGTCGAAGTCTGGCACAGGAGGATGTGCAGGTATTCCCGGTGGGAGTCGTTTATGGCAATTCCTGATCTTCTTGATGCTAGACCTGACTAGCCCCAGGTTCGCGATTGGGAAATACTAAATCTTCTAATCGATTCCTTTTCGAAAGGGGAGAATGCCCATGCTGTCGAATCGCAGCGCTTTATGGTGCGGGGTGGCGTGCCTAATCGGCTGGATGGCTACTCTATCCGAGGCCAAACCGGTCATCGTGGATTTGGCCGTAGGCGAGTCGGTCGTGTATAAACTCAAGGACGGCGCGGAGAAGAAGATCACCCTGCTAGCGGTACACGAAACCCGAGACGTGTTCCGCCACGCCGTTCGCTACGCTGAAGTCCAGGTGGATGTGGATGGGACGCAGGCGGCCATCCCCGTGGCGCTCTATAATCTGCCCCGCGTGGTCAATGGGGTGAAAATCGACGCCGCCGTCACCCGCGGCTACCTGGGCAATTCCAGCGATCCGGAGATCTGGGCTTTGCAACCCAAGGCGGACGCACGGCTGCGTTTCTGGGATCCGGACCAGCCGCTGCTGGAGCCGGGGACGTTCGGCTATCCGGTCAAGCAACGTTGGTTCGCCTCGGACACGCAGATGGCCAATGATCCTTGTTTCGTCGATGGCGGGGAAGATCCAGACCGTAAAAGCATCTATTATCACTACGGACTTGATATTGGCGGCTACGATCATTGGGTTCCGGTGCTGGCAGCCACGGACGGGGAGGTGATCTCGGCCGCCGGGGAAGTCAGCGAGCGGTTAACGGAGAACGAAAAAGCGGCGGTCAGCCCCCGGTACGACGTGGTGTACCTCAAGGACGCGCGCGGGTGGGTGTACCGGTACTCGCATTTCTCGGCGATCCTGCCGCACGTCCAGGTGGGGCAAAAGGTCAAGATGGGGGAGTGGATCGGCATCCTGGGCAAGGAGGGCGCGTCGGGCGGCTGGTCGCACCTGCATTTCGACATCCAGGGGACTGAGGGCAGCGAGCGCGGCCTGATCAATGGGTATCCGTTCCTGGTGGAAGCCTATCTGCGCGAGCATCCGGGCGCGCTGTTGGCCGTGGCCCGGCCGCACAAGTTAGTCAGGGCCGGGGATGAAGTGGAACTGGACGGCTCGAACTCGATTTCCGATGGCCACACCATCGTGTCGTACGAGTGGCAATTCCAGGATGGAACCACCGCCTCGGGTCCCAAAGTCAAGCGGAGTTATTCCAAACCCGGGGCTTACTCGGAAATCCTGCGAGTGAAAGACAGCCAGGGGAACGAAGACGTGGATTTCGCCGTCGTACACGTCTTGGCCGGCGAGAACACCCGGGATTATCTCCACCCCTCCATCCACGCCACGTATTACCCCACGGAAGGGATCAAACCGGGGGATGAAGTCTTCATGAAAGCGCGCACCTTCCGGGTCCAGGGCGGCAAGGAGCATTGGGATTTCGGCGACGGAAGCACCGGTGTGACCTGTTCCATGAATGATTACGCGTCGATCTCGCATCATTACGACAAGCCGGGCTTGTATATCGCCACCGTCACGCGGGACTCTGATAACGGAACCTCAGCCACGGCCCGCTTGAAGATCATCGTGGAATCCAAGCAGAGTACCGATTGAAAAAGGCATTTCGGTCCGGTATTCTTGCCAAGATATATTAAATCTATATAATAGGGCCAATTTCAACTCAACCAGTAAAGGAGATTTGCTATGAAGGTTCGAACGATTTTCGCTCTTCTGGCCATGGTGTCATGCGTGGTGGGAATGGCGGGGGCACAGAATTATACCGTGAATTTCACCGCGAAACCCCCTACAATCGACGGAGTGGTCTCAGCGGGAGAATGGGACGCGGCCGCGCCCGCGATCACGGGTTTCACCCAGCATGACGCCGCCGTGAATGAAGATCCCACCGAGCCCACCAAAGTCCGGGTGCTATACAGTGTGGATGCCCTTTATATCCTGTATGAATGCACCGACTCGGATGTCGTTTCCATCGTGACCGGCAGCGAGCGGTTCAACGGCGCTCCGGAAGGAACCCCCGGTCAGCAAACCAGCGGCAGCGTGGGTTGGACTTTCGCCAACACCGATTACCTGGCGATCTATATCGATCCGGCCAACGTCGCGGATGACCGCACGGATGTCGATCCCAGTTTCTACAGCTACAGCCTGCAAGCCGAACCCTCCATCACCGCCAAGAACGAAATGGATGACAAAGGCAACTCGTACAACTACACCGAGTTTGGACGTTGGGGTGGAGGATTCGTGCGCAATACGTTGTTCCCCACCATCAACAACGTACCGGTTATGTGGTTCGGGGGCGGATCCTGGGAACTTGATAAAACCGTCATCAAGGACGGCCCCACCGCGAATGGATACGTGATGGAGTTTAAAATTCCCTGGACCGACTTGTATTGCCCCTACTACGAATACTATGCCGGCCGGCTGGGTGGCAACATTGCCGAACTGAACGGCATTGACACCGACTTGAACTCCGAGGCCGAGACCGTTTGGGGATTGGAACGCGTCGAAGGCGGCAAGGTGACGGGCATGCCGGTTCCGGGCACAGTGTGGAAGGTCCAGTTCGCCCGCCATTCGGCCAGCGCCGAACCGCAGTATGTGGACTGGGTGGGGAACACCGGCGGATTCGTGTCCCGTCCGTTCGGCAACCTGATTTTCGGCGAAGTGAGCGGTGGCGAGGCGGCGGTCCAAAACGCGGCCTTGCATCAATAACTTGAACCTCGTAAAGTCCGGGAGGTAAACCGATACGGGTTTCTTCTCCCAATTCGTCAAACAAAAGGCCCATGGGATAAATTTCATCCCATGGGCCGTTTTTTAGAATTCATCCCAGTAATGAATCCTATATCATCCAGGCCGGAGGGATCCCCCTCGATTCGGCCGCCGGGTTGAACAGCCTCTTCCTTCACTTTTTAAAAAACAATTTTTGTGAGGAGAAAGACAAACCATCCGGCTAAAACGCGCAGGATCATTTTTCCTCAAAACCCGGATCACAATCTCATTCGCCCCCTCACCCGCCGTGGATGGTAGCGGTCTTCACCGCTCCCCCGAAACGGCCGATATCCCCGTTGCTGACCAGGCCGTTGCTGGGATCGTAAATGGAACCGGGATCGTGGACGATCGGATACCACTCCACCCCGTTGGCGCCATGGTCGGGACCGTAACTGGATACGCAATATCCCTTGTAATATTGCCCGTTCATCGCGGCGGAGACGTTGGAAAGCCGCGCCCAGCTGCCGTTGTAACTGACATATTGGTAACTGAAGATCGTCTTGTCCGGATACCAGTTGGTCTTTTCGCGCTGGGGCTTGAAGATGTCGGTATAGGCCACGGAGGCGATGTAGGGCACCGGCGTGGTCAGCTCATGCAGATATTCGACATAAACCGAATAGGAGGAATGGCCCTGGCCGTTGCCGATCGGCCAGGGGTAATCGTTATGGTCGATCATGTACATTTCCATGGCCGATCCCAGCGCTTGGTGATCGCCCATGACCCGCGCCACCTTGGCCCGCGTCTGCGCGTTGAGAAAGTTGGGAACAGCGATGGCGGCCAGCACGCCGATGATGGCCACCACGATGAGCAATTCAATCAAGGTAAAGCCGTGCTGATTCATAAGGGATTCGATCCTCACGCGGTTGTTGGTTATTTCCGGTTAATTCCATCCAGCTCCGTATTGGACTGGAACGATGCTGATGGACTTGATCCGTTTATACTCTGTTTCGGGATAATCCTACTACCATCCGGGGATTTCGGGCAAGTTTTTTTCTTTCCGCCGCGGGAAGAATGCGTGGATGATTCAGGAGAAATTCCGCCTATTGGATTCAGTTGGTCCTATGAATATAATTTTATATTCTTGACTTATTCAGTAATTCGATCAATTCAGTCACCATTATTTAGAATATAAAAATTTTTGTTGACGATTTTGTGGACCATGATATAGTAATCAACTGAAAGGGGTAAATCATCACATCGGGAAGATCCAGGGATGACGCGCCATGAGCCAGTTCATCGGAAGGGCTTTGACTGGAATGGCATTATTTATGGTGACGGGGTTTCAGATCTCGGACGCGGCGGAACAATTGATCAAGGAGTTCGTGGACTTGATCCAGGAACGCGGCAGGGTGGAATGGGTGGACGCGTATGGGCGGCCGGTGGGGTTGGAGGGGCCGGATACGGACCGGAATCTCCTGCAAATGCGCCCGATTTACGATCCCGAGGCGGCGGCCCGGGGGGCAGAATCTCATCCCACTTTGATTGGTTGGGATACAAATCCGACTCCACACGATTATGGCGGATACAGTGGTCAAACTTGCGAATATAACAAATTGTATTACCAACGTCAGACACATCTCCCATCAGGCGCCATAAGCGATCAGGATTTATATCGCCGCACAGTTCGTTTTCAATTGCAATAAATACCCTGCCTGTAATACGAAAATATTTTAATGGATAGAGGTTTAATAAAATGGCAAAATCGAACATATGCATATATGTTGCTTTACTATTATCCATAGTTAATTTTGTTTATGGAAATACGATCTCTTGCCAATCGATAATAGAATTGGTGATACCGGAATTTGAGGAACGGGGGATCACTCATGGCCCAGGTCAGCCAGCTGTGTATCAAATGCGATGCTTGGATGACGAATTGATTTTAACTTTTTTGTATTTCAGTGGAGTCTTCGGTCCAGAAGGCAATGATATTTTTGTGGATCAATACGCGATTATCCGATACCATGTTCAAACGAAAAGGCAGACTGATCCTCAGCATGGATATTATTATAACTATTCCTATGCGGCGAATCCACTGATCTTTGATGCTTCCTATGTGCTCCTCAATGATCAGCGCATTATTTTGGAGAATGCCTATCTTCGCGAAATCTATACTTCGGAAGGCGGCTATCATTCGTATGAGAATAGCGATATGGAATTGATATTTCTTTCCCATCAAGGTTCTTATATCGGCGGAACAATCAAGCGTTCCTATTTTGATGACATTTCTTCTGCCCGAAGCTATTCGAGATGGGCAGGAATTTGGGAAACCGCCACGGGGAAGAATATTGTTTTGACTCCTTTGGTAGAAGGTGTTTTTTGCTATCCTCTGATTGAAGGGAAATTTTCGCGAAATGATGATTATTCTATCTTAAGATATATGACTTACATATCATTCAATGAACCCCATACTTTAGGACCAGCAGTTCTGATGTACAAAATGAGAATGAATCCGCCTCAGAAATATCAAGCCGAGCGGGACGTGGCCTTCGCCTCGGACGAGCGCTGGCTGGTGACCGAACGGGACGGGATGCCCACCCTGGTGGACGCCGAGACGGGGGCCGATCTCCAGCGGTACGATATCGGCGAGAAAAACATCATGACCGCCGCCTGCTTTTCGCCGGATGATCAAAAACTGTACATCGCGGGGATCGACCGGAAAATCTATGTCTTCGACAGCCATCTTCCTTCGAACGCGGCGGGGTGGGAGGTGTATCCGTGAGGGAAAGGATGCAGGTTCCGCGCTGGGTACTCAGATCGACTGGCACACGAGAGCAAATCAAACGGGTACAATAACGGGGAGGCCACGAAAGTCTGTACTCGCCTCTCGTTCGCCCCCTTCCCCTCTTTCCCCGGGAGACGCCATGCTCAATTCCCGTCTCCAATCCCGGAGCAAGCATGGAGCCTGTGTTGGATAATGGGAAAATAACAAATTTGAAATTAAAATATGTATTTTATAATTTTTTGATATATTCGCGAATTTCGTCGAGTTCGCGTTGGAGACTTTTGGGGATTTCATCCCAGGATTCGGCCGCGTCGATGTATTTTTGGTAATAGGCCTTGGCTTTGGCCCGGTCTTGTTGTTCTTCGTGGATGGCGGCGAGGTTAAAGAATAGTTCCGGCGCCCCGCAGCCCAGGCTTTCAGCCTTTTCGAAGTGTTTCAAGGCTTCTTTCAGGTTGCCTTTTTGACATTCCAGGGCCCCCAGGTTGTAATAATCCAGGGGATCATTTCCCTTCCAGCCCAGTTCGTTTTTGAGGAGGAAGGTCTGTTCGGGGGGCAAACTGTAGAATAGTGTCCACCCGTACCGCTGAAACGCATACTCCCGGTTGTCTTTCAACAGTTCTTGAAACCGGGATATTTCAAATTCATAGAGATTGTCCTTGAGGTCTTTTTCCATGCCGGTTTTGCACCTTTCCCGTGGCCATGCCGATTTCACGATCTCCGAGCCGTGGATATGGTACCGCCGGCCGGAGAAAACACAAGACACCGCCTGATTCCTCCCGCCGGGATACGAAACGCTTGGAACAGCCCGTAAGAGGGGAGCCGCGATGGATAGCCGCCTGGATTACCGCGAAGGATTGACCGGCTTATCGCCGCGCCGTAGAGTAATCCGTCCAGGATCATGAGCGATATGCCATCCACCCCGGAACTGTCGGTGATTATACCGGTTTACAATGAGGAGGGCAATCTCCTTCCCTTGCAGGAAGCGTTGCGCCAAGCCATGGAGGCCACGGGCCGTTCCTACGAGATCATTTATTGCGATGACGGAAGCCAGGACGGCTCACTTTCCGTGTTGAAAAACATCGCGCAAAGCCATCCCGGCGTGCGGGTGGTGGTTTTGCGGCGGAATTTTGGGCAAACCGCGGCCATCGCCGCCGGGATCGACCAGGCGCGGGGGAACGCCGTCATCCTGATGGACGCCGACCTGCAGAACGATCCCCGCGACATTCCCCGGCTCCTGGACAAGTTGGATGAGGGGTATGACATTGTCAGCGGGTGGCGGAAGCACCGCCAGGATCCATTGTTCACCAAGCGCCTGCCCTCGCGGATCGCCAACTGGATCATCGCGCGGATCACGGGGGTTCCGATCCATGACCATGGGTGCACGCTGAAGGCGTACCGGCGGGAAGTCTTGGGGGGGATCGCGTTGTACGGGGAGATGCACCGGTTCTTGACGGTGTTAGGCCATTGGATGGGCGCGCGAACGGCTGAAGTGGAGGTCACCCATCATCCGCGGGTGCGGGGGAAATCCAAGTACACGTTGAGCCGGATCATCAAGGTGCTGCTCGATTTGCCGCTGCTGATCCTGCTGGGCAATTTTCTCACCCGCCCGAGTCATTTTTTCGGGGGGATCGGGATGCTTTTTCAATTCGCGGCCGCCCTGTGCGCGCTGGATGTGTTGTATGAGAAATATTTCGAGGGGGACAAGGCGTCCAATAATCCTTTTTTGCTTTTGGCGGTTTTTTTCGCCTTGGTGGGAGCCCAGATCATCATGATCGGCCTGTTGGCGGAAATGATGACCCGGGTATATCACGAAAGCCAGCAGAAGAAGACCTATGTGATCCGCGAAATCATCCGTTCCCCGGGTGAATGACGGCCTTCATCCCTTCCTGCCTTCCTGACGTTACAGGTCGTAGAATTTCAGATCGACCGCTTTGCGCGTTTTCGTGATGTAAGCAATCTGGCCCAGGTGGTATGAAAAGTGTTCCACCACGTGAAAAAGGGCCGTCAAGCCGGTCACGTCAAAACCTTGGATTTTCCGGGGCGCCTCGATCTGAGAAACATCGAATTGTTTCAACACCCGGACGGCGTCGTTCAGCGCGTCTTCCAATTGGGCCAGCAATTGGGGTTTGGGAATGGGGCCTGGTTCCCGGAACTCGGCGGGCCGGTCGCGAATATCCGTTTCTCCGCCGAGGCCGTGGACGATCCATTGCCGGACGTTGCCGGCCAGGTGCAGCAGGAGATTGCCCACGCTGTTGCTTTCCCGGTTCGGCCGCCACCAAATATCGTCATCCGACAAAGTGTCCAGACATTGGAGGATTTTGGGGAAGTATTCCTCCAGCAGTTTGGAGCAGGCGCAATTCACGAAGGCTTTCGCGATCGAAAGGGTATCGCTCATGGGCTTTTTCGTCCTTAGGAAAAAAAATCGAGTCCATTCACTCCGGAATGAAGGCAGAAATCAAGGCCACGCTTTATAAACATACCCTAGCGCCAATCCTCTTCCAGGGAGAGGGAGGGTAAAGTTTGCCTTTGCCGGATGAGCCTTCCAAGTGACCTTACGAGACCGTGCCGCCGGCTCGGCCCTTCCAGCATTTTGGGAGGTCATTGATCACGAAATCGAGAAAAGAACCAAACAATCGTGGGGTTTCATGCCAACCCGGGGTAGGACGGCGAATAATTCCTTAGGCCGGTTGGGCGGCCATTTCGAGGACTTTGTTCACCAGTTTTTCGATGCCGGCGGCCACATTCGAGATACGCGGTCCCAACATGTAGGCGGGGGTGGAGACCAGGCGGTTTTGTTCATCCACCACGATTTCGTTGACCGAGGCCGCCACGTTTTCCGCGCCCATGGCCCGCAAGGCTCCCGCCGTGGCCGCGTCGGTGCCGATGGTAAGGCGGGGATGGCGCGTGGGATCGTCGCGCAAGGCCCGGGCGGCCAGGACCGGCGAGATGCAGATGGTTCCCACGACTTTGCCTTTCTGCACCGCGTCCCGGATGACCCGGGCGATATCCGGGTCGATGTCGCAATTGGCTTCGTCCACCGCAAAGGTGCACAGGTTTTTGGCCGCGCCGAAGCCGCCTGGGAAAATAACAGCGTCGAAGGCCTCCATTTTCAGTTCAGGAAGCGGCCGGATTTCTCCGCGGGCGATGCGCGCCGATTCCACTAAGACGTTGCGCGTCTCGCCGGGGACAACCTCTTTCGTGAAGTGATTGACGACGTGCAATTGCGGCTTGTCGGGCGCGAAACACCGGACTTCCACTCCCGCTTGATCAAGGTAAAGCAGAGTCAGCACCGCCTCGTGGATTTCGGAGCCGTCGAACACACCGCATCCGGAAAGAACAACCGCCACTCGCGTCATGGCCCATACTCCTTAGGGATTTTAGAAGAAGTATGGGCCACGCGGCGGGGGAGTGTCAATAGGCGCGCCGCGGGGTGGATCAACCGTGCCGGATCACCAGAAGAAGATCCAGGTCACGAGGGCGAAGGTGGGGAGCAGCAAGGTGCAGGAATAGAGGAACATGTAACCGAAGAAGCTGGGCATCGGGGTTCCCGCTTCTTCCGCGATGGAGCGGACCATGAAATTGGGGGCGTTGCCGATGTAGGTGAAGGCGCCAAAGAACACCGCGCCCGCCGAGATGGCTTCCAGGTAGAGGGGATTATCGCGGATCAGGAGGGCGACCGCCTCGGGTTCCGGCATACCCGCGTAGAATTTACCTAGAGCGCTGCTAAAGAAGGTCAGGTAGGTCGGCGCGTTATCCAGAAAACTGGAGAGCGATCCCGTGATCCAGAAATAATGCATGGGTTCCTGGACGGCGCGGGTCAGGAAAGCGGCCGCGCCCGCTTCGCCCGCCTTGAGAATTGCCAGGCAAGGGATCATGGTCATGAAGATACCAGCGAACAAGTAGGCCACTTCCTGGATGGGATGCCAGGTGAATTCGTTGTCCTGGCGGACGCTCCAGGGGGTGAAGATCAGGGACAAGGCTCCCATCGCGATGAGCAGCGCGTCCCGGACGAGTCCCTGCACCTCCACGGGGATGCCCAAAACCGGCACATGCCCCCAATCGGCCAATCCGCTCATCAGCACCGCGCCGATCACTCCCAACAGGAATATGAAATTGTACGAGCCAACCAGACGGAGGGGTTCTTTTTCCCCTGAAGAAGGAACGCTGTCCTCTTTTTGGTACATCAACCAATCCATCACGAAATAGACGGTCAACAGGACCGCCACACAGACCAGCATATGCGGAAGGATGTTCATCGTCCAAAAGAACGGAACGCTATGCAAGAAGCCGAGAAACAAAGGCGGGTCGCCCAGCGGGGTCAACGATCCACCGATATTGGCGACCAAAAAAATGAAGAAGCATACCATGAAGGTCCGGTTTTTCCGGTGTTTGTTCGCGCGCAGGAAGGGCCGGATGAGCAGCATCGCGGCGCCTGTCGTTCCCATCCAAGAAGCCAGGAAGGTTCCAAGGGCCAGGAGGCCGGTGTTCACCAAAGGGGTGCCGAGCAACCGTCCTTTCAATAAAATCCCCCCGGAGACGGTATAGAGCGCCCATAACAGGATGATGAAGGGAAAGTAATCCAGGAGGTAAATATGTAAAATGGCTTCCCAAGCCGATTCGCCATAGGCATATAAAAAAGGAATGGCCAATACGGCGGCCCAAAAGGCGGACACTTTTCCGAAATGATGATGCCAGAAATGAGGGACAAAGAGTGGACACAAGGCAATGGACAGCAGGATGCCCACAAAGGGAATTCCAGACCAGAGAGGCAGCATTTCCCCCAAATCGGTCTCTTCCACCGTGTGCCCTTCCGAAGTGGAGCCGGTTTCCAGGGGAGCAACCTCCGCCGGCTCTGTCCCGCCGGGGGAGGATTCTTCCGTGAGGGGAGACGCGTTTTCCAAGGGAACGGACAGAATATCCGCGTCCCGGGCCGGTTGGGAATTTTCCAAAGCGTATGCCCATCCGCTGCCCATCCACATGATGATTAGGGCCAAGATGCCAAACCGGATTTTCATGGTTCTCCTGCCTGAGGGTATTGATATGAACAATCGGCCGCGGGGGACAAAAAAATTCCATCCGGCGGCCGCACGTTTCGGGAGCGAACGAAGCGCCACGGATCTTGTTCTGGCGAATTCTGGCTGCTAAATCAACCCAACTGCTAAATATTCGAGAAAATCGTATTCGCCGGGTGGGGAAAAAGCAAGGAACAGAAAATGGGATTCGGGAATTTGGCCGCGGGCAGAGCTACGGTCGAGAAAGGGGGGCATGAGCCCCGGATTGAATAGCGTCCGGGATTGTGCCCAGGGGGGGATGCCAAGGATTAAAACCCTGGGTTAGTTTATAAGGTATGGACGGGAGGGGGAACAAGGGCGTTGGATTATTTCGTTTTTTGATAAATGATTTTGACGTTGGAAGGGTTTTTGTTCATAAGTTCACAACAATCCAGAGGTTCACTGGTGTGGTTGTTGTTACGCAACAAGGAGTCGAGTTGACGGGGTTGGTTATGGGTGATTTCGAAAAGGTGTTCGGTTATATCCCGGATAAATTTGCCGGCATCCCAGCGCCATAATCCTTTGACGCAGTACTCCGAACCATCGAGGGTATGGATAAGGATGTCCGACCACAAAATTCCCTCAGCCGACCGTACGCCCGTGATTTCATCCCATTCGATCCGCTTGATAATGGGATAATGATTATGAACACACCGGGTGAGGCTGCATTCACATTCCACATGGGCTTTCGTATAAATCCAGAGGCCGCTTTCTCGTACGAATATCAGCCAAGGTCTGAAAATCCGGCGGGGATCGGCCAGACGAGAAGACTGGATGGTAAATTCTTGCAGCATGATGGGGTGTGCCTCCCCCGGGTAGGTTGTTTCAGGAAAAAGGATTAAAAAAATTAAAAATAAAATATATTTGATGATCTAACTACTAAATTATTCTACGCCAACCGCCAGAAAAAATCCAGGATATTTTTGGGGTGAAAAATAATTCGAAATATTTCTAAAAATCTATCGAATCTTTTAGGACGTATAGATTGTGCCCAGGGTTAAAACTCTGGGCGTGATAGGGCTTTTCTTCGCTCCGGATCTCTTCCAGGGGAGAGGGGGTGGAGAAGGGAGGTTGTTGGATTGGAGCCAGGTTATCCTGGAGCTAGGTTGTCCGGCGTGGAGTGCGGCCCTGGAATGAGATGAACTCCATCACCACGGATACAGCAGAAAAACCATAGACAGCTTTCTTCAAGTTGTGCGTAGCCCGTGAAGAATTATGTTTCACCTTGGCGGATATCCGATTGGATAAGGAACACGAATGGCAAGTCTCCTAGAGAGGATCTCTTAACCAGCCATGGCTTGAATCCGTTCCGCGATAGCGTCACCGATTTTGGAAGTGGACATTCCCGCCTTTTTGATGTCGCTCACGGAGAGGCCTGGCAAGATCCCGCTGCCTAAAAATTCAGCCAATGCCCGGTCGAGCATGGCGGCGGCTTGGGTTTCACCGAGGTGTTCCAGCATCATCTGGCCCGCGGCGATGCAGGCTATGGGATTGATGACGTTTTGGCCGGTGTACTTGGGCGCCGAGCCGCCGATGGGTTCGAACATGGAGACCCCTTCCGGGTTGATGTTGCCGCCGGCGGCGACCCCCATACCGCCTTGCACCATGGCGCCCAGGTCGGTAATGATGTCGCCGAACATGTTGCCGGTGACCAGCACATCGAACCATTCAGGATTCTTGACCATCCACATGGTGGTAGCGTCCACGTGGGCATATTCACGCTTTATGTCCGGGTAGTCTTTCTGGCCCATTTCATGGAAGGCGCGTTCCCAGAGGTCGAAAACATAAGTCAAAACGTTGGTTTTGCCGCAAAGGGTGAGTGTTTTGCGTTTGTTGCGTTTGCGGGTGTATTCAAACGCGTATTTCAGGCAACGGTCCACTTCGAAACGGGTGTAAATCATTTCTTGGACGGCCACTTCGTGCGGCGTTCCTTTTTTGATGTTGCCGCCGGCCCCGGTGTAGACGTCACCGCTATTTTCACGGATCACCACAAAATCGATGTCTTCGGGCCCCTTATCCTTGATCGGTGTCCACACCCCCGGATAAAGTTTCACCGGGCGCAGGTTGATGTATTGATCCAATTCGAAACGGAGGCGGAGCAGAATGCCTTTTTCGAGAATGCCGGGTTTCACGTCAGGATGGCCGATGGCGCCCAGGTAGATCGCGTCGTGCCGGCGCAGTTCGTCCACAGCGCTATCGGGAAGTATTTCGCCCGTGCGGAGATAGCGTTCCCCGCCAAAGTCATACTCGTGATACTCGCACCGGAAACCGGTTTTCTGTTCTAGAACTTTCAGAACCTTGATCCCTTCCCGGATGACTTCCGGTCCGGTTCCGTCCCCGCCGATTACGGCAATCTTGTAGGTATTCATAAGTTTCTCCTCGAGAATACGGCCCTCCGGCCGCCCCGGGTGAGGGACCGAGTTCCCTCCGGCCGCCGGAGCCGATCGAGGACCGTGATGAAACGGTTGGTGGATGGATCACTTCCCGCCGTCTGCCGGGGGGCAGCCGGAATGACCGCATTATCTCTCGCAAGGCCGATTTGGCAAGCCGTACCGGATTCTCCCGGTTTTCCCCCCGCCGGGAATGGGGTAGGATAGAAAGCGGCAAAGACCATCGATCGAAGAGGCCGTAAGGGTGGGCACAGTTTTCCGAATCGGCTGGTTTGGAGAGCGATTATGGGGCGGACACCGCGGTTGACCCATGTGGCGCTGAGAGTCAAAAACATCGAGAAATCCGCGGCGTTTTATAGGAAATACCTGGGATTGGAGGTTATCGCGCAGCGCCAGGAACACAAAACCCGGGTAGCCTGGTTGGGCAATCCCCGCGTGAAGGAGGATTTCGTAATCGTGCTATTGGAACTGCCGTATGAAGCCTCGCCCCAGCCCAGTTATGATCATTTCGGCCTGGATCTGCCGACCCGCGAGGCAGTGGACGAGTACGCCGCCATGGCTGAGGCAGATGGCCTATTGGAATTTGGCCCGGAGACGATGGGGCCAGTAGCCAATTATTTGTGCCTCATCCGGGATCCGGACGGGAACGGGATTGAATTTTCTTATGGCCAGGATATCGAGAGTGTGCTGGAAAACCATACGGCGGAGAAAGAGCGGGGAAAGGGAAGGATTTAGCCCTTACCCGCGGCACTCATCCCACGTCATAAGCACTGAGGAGGTTTTGTATTTTGGTAAATAAATACATCTAAATAATTACACCAAATTTAGGCTCATCCGGTACGTATGCCAATTCCCTCTCCTTCTGGGATAGCCTGAGTGCGGGTGTTTGGGTAAGAACTGACCTTGGTTTCCCTCCTCATCCCGGCGATCATGGAATCGATATTACTCTCTTTGTTACACAATTCCCGGATGAACTCCGATTGATTCAATTTTTCTTATTTTCATCAGACCAGTTCCAGGTAGAACGAAAAAAGCGGCTGGAGAGCCGCTTTCCTGATTCGCAAATGGAGCAAGGAATTTTCTAGTTTTTCTTTAATACCCCCCGAAGCCGCCGCCGAAGCCGCCGCCGAAACCGCCACCAAAGCCACCCCCGAAACCACCACCGAAGCCGCCGCCCATCCCACCAAAGCCGCCGCCGAAACCGCCGCCCATGCCCGTGCTAAGGCCCATGGCCCCTGCTTGCCGGTCCAAGCGGCGCCGACGGTATTCCTCCACGCGTTGGAATTGGTCCTGGCGCTGCTGGACCCGGATTTCTTGTTTGGCATAAACCAAGGCGCGTTCCAAAGCGCGTTTCCGGGCGCGTTGCCAGATACGCTCGTTGGCGGAGCGCGGGCGGATCCAGCCGAGGTATTCCGCCAGGGAGGTTTGGTCGGCGCCTTCAAAATCGAGGCCGAGGTCGGAGACGGGGATATCGGCGATCAGTCCCAATTCTCCCAGGGTTTGACCGGCCTGAAGCTGGCGCATCTGGAAATTCAGCATGCGGTCGATTTCTTCCTTAGATAGCGTTTCGGTCCGGAAATCGGGCGCCATCATTTTTCCATAGATGTCGATTTGTTCTTTATAGAGATCCTGCAGCCGGTCTATGATGTTCTGGCAAAAATCAACCATTTTTTGATATTCGTTATTGGCGGACGCGGCGGCTTTGAAGCCCTGCAAAGCCATGGGAAACTGGCGGCTCATCAGGGCCATAAAGGCTTGATTGGCTTGCGCAAGGGTGGAATCAAACCCACCGGAGCTGGTCGTTTCACCCCTTGGGCCAGTAGCGGTCTCTTCCCCAGTTTGGAAAATGGGAGCTGGCAAAGATTCTGTCGTGGTATCCGCGCTGCCGGCAGGAAGGGTAGGATCCACGAGGGGTTCAACCGGAGGGGCCGGTTCATCACCGGGAGCGCTCGATGCCGGTTCCGCGGGGAGAGAAGCGCCGGGGGACGCGGCGTCCTGCGCGAATAGCGGCAGAGGCATGGTTAACAAAAATAACGCCAACCAACCAATGAATATGGTTTTTCCGTTCATGGCCTGCTCCAATTTCCCACCCCTGTGAAGGATACCTGTGGTCTTTCTCTTACTAATTATAATAAATCCAGATAACGGCCGTCAAGTTTATTGAAATGATGGACGTATTATGCCCGGGTGCGGGATGAATGCCTAGGCGCGCCGGGAGATTTAAGGTATATAACCCAAGGACTGCATGGACCCTGAAGAAACCAAACCGGTCACCCCATGATGGATTTCAAACCGATCGATTATTTATCCGACGCTTTCAGCCAAAGTCAGACCGCGGCCGTTTTGCGGTCCTGTTATGGATCCCACCCGGTGTTGATCGAACGGCAAAGAAAGCGCTTTTGGGCCTTGTTGGAAGCGTTCCGCGAAAGATTTCCTGAAACGCGGGAAGTTGGCCTTCTTCGGGTTCCCGGCCGGATCAACCTGATGGGGGTGCATGTGGACCACCGGGGAGGATGGTGCAACTACATGCCGGTAGCCCGGGAAACCTTGTTCTGTTTTGCTCCCCGGCCGGATGACCGGATAGCCGCCAAGAATCTATCGCCCCAGTATCCGGATCTGGAGTTTTCGATCCAAGACGAATTGCCTCCTTCCCACCGGGGCCACTGGTTGAAATTCATCGAATCGGTTGTGCTTGAACCGGGACATTGGGGGAATTATCTCAAAGCGGGGGCGTTGAAATTGCAAGATGGGTTTCCCGGCCGTCCACTCCGGGGGATGAACGTAGCCGTGGAGGGTGACATCCCTCCCCGGTCCGGCCTTTCCTCATCCTCGGCGTTGGTGGTGGGAACCGTTCTGGCGCTGCGTGACATCAACCATCTGCCGTTATCCGATGGGATGGCCGTGGAATGGTGCGGGGAAGCCGAATGGTATGTGGGAACCCGAGGCGGCGCGGGGGATCATTCGGCTTTGATTTTGGGGAAACGGAACCAGATCTCCCACACGGGATTCAAACCGTTGACAGTGGACTATTGTCCGTTTCCGGCGGGATGGGAGGTGTTGGTGGCGCAAAGCGGGATCGAGGCGGGAAAGGCCATGCACGCGCGGGAGACGTTTAATTCCCGGATCGCGGCCTATGAAGCAGCCCTGGCGGTTTTCCGGGAAGCGCACCCGGCCTGGAAGGACCAATTGGCTTTGGTGCGGGATATTTCGCCTGGCGCGCTGGAGACCGATATGGCCACCCTCTACACCGCGTTCAAGGCGGTGCCCGTGCAAGCCACACCGGACGAGTTGCGCCGGGATTATCCTCAATTGCGGGAGAAACTGGAGTGGGTAGTGACGACATATGGCGAACCCCAGGAACCTTGGCCGTTGCGCGAAGTGCTATTGTTCGGCGCGGCGGAGTGCGCTCGGGCCCGCCTGTTTCCCCGGTTGATCCGGGAAGGGAACCTGGAGGCGGCCGGCGAACTCATGTACATCTCGCATGATGGTGACCGGGTTTCGGTCTGGAACGGGCGGGAAAAGACGTGTAAACCGTACCGGAGTCCGTTCACCGATGACTATCTCGAGGCGCTGGCGGAGGCGGCCCGGCGGCATCCGCGGGAGGAGCGGCTGGAGTTGGCGTATCAACCCGGCGGGTATCGTTGCAGCGTCCCCGAGTTGGACCGCATGGTGGACCGGTGCAAAGAATTGGAAGGCGTCGTGGGGGCGGGTCTGACAGGAGCCGGCCTGGGAGGCGCGGTGCTGGTGCTGGTGCGGCCGGAACGGGCTGCCGCGGTGATGGAGGCATTGCGGGAATTGATTGCCACATGGCATCCTGGAGAACCGTGGATAGAGCGGTGCCACCCCGTGGCGGGCGCCTCCCGCGTAGATGTTTTGTTCGATTGAAGGGCAGTACAATATGATCCTTCCTACTTGATCCTGCGATCCGGGAAAAAGGACGTTACGCATGGGAATTGGTCAATCTTCCTCTTTCACATTGATTGAATTGTTAATCGTGGTGGCCATTATCGGGATTTTGGCGGCGATCGCCGTGCCCAATTTTCTGAACGCCCAAACCCGGGCCAAGATCGCACGGGTCATGGGGGACTTCAAAGCCTACGGTACCGCTTTGGAGACATATATT